>NZ_JBCARA010000010.1:0-239498 GCF_038419725.1 Roseateles sp. PN1
GAGCACTTCCACGGTCGCGAAGTGGTTCAACTCAACATCGACGCCATTGCCGCTGGAGGCGGAGGAATTCATTGCACAACTCAGCAGCAAGTGGGCTGCTGCCGAACTTCTTGACGCCGACCTGCCCTCGATCTGCTAGCCCCCACCAAAAGCGTCAGTTTCGATGTATTCAATCTCGGTCACGAGTCGACCGCAGCGATTCAATCCATCGCCGAAGGCTGCAGTGCCACCGCTTGGCAAGCGGCTTTCGCGGCGGCTGACCCTACCGCCACGCGCCGCACCGTGAGCGGCCTGTTGCAGCCCGGCTAAACCCGCAGCCTGAGCTTCAGTGTGGATACGGCGCTGAACCCCTTCTTCAGTTTCGGCGCCATGGTGGTGCGGAGCAACGACTTCATCATTGGCAATGATTCGCCCACGGAATACCGCTTGTTCAACGCGCAAGGCGGGCTGCAACTGGGCGACATCACGATCAAGGCGCGCGAAATTTGGGACGGCGGCTCTGAGGTTTTCGACCCCGCCGCAGCCGCCTTCGTCGGCAATAACGCCCTGCTCACCGACCAGGGTGGTGTGGTCAATTTCAACTTTGCCGAGCTAGCCTGGTTCAACGGTTTGGCTACCGGTGCCGACTACGTCTTCAACAGCCCGCTAGGATTTGACAGTGAGGTTTATCGCATCAGCTTTGAGAACATCACCGCCTTACCAAAGCCACAAAGCTAAGCCTTGATGGCCGCAGGTCTGCTGGCACTTGGCTGGCTAGTGCGCCGACACGGAGCCGCTCGGGGCTAATGCACAGGCTGGACCGACCAGTTGTTGCGCGCCGGCTCGTATCAGTCGAGCCAGCGCGTCGACACCATCAAGCGAGCTAACGTAAAAAAGCCGCCTGAAGGACGATCTAATGTGACCTTGCTGCGCTTCTGGACAAGTGCGAACTCCCTTAATGATCGATGCAGATCTGAAACGGATTGGACAACGGAATCGAACAGCTAGGCCAAGCAGATGCCGATGCGATCCTGCACCAGCACTTTCATGCGATTGGCTCGTCGGCTAGCCAAGAGCAAGGCAGTGTGCGAATGAGTGGCGCCCAAGACCTTGACCAAATGAACGTTCTGAACGGCCGTAGCTCATAACGGCTAGCCTACTGGACTTGTTGGCAGTAGCGGTCGGATCAAAGGCATCGGCACGATCCCTACAGTGGAGGCCGGCAAGCAAGGTGCCTGGAGCCGCCTTCCGCCGGCCCCCAATTTGACCCTTCAGTTCACCAAACTTAGCTACGGCTGAGAGCCTGTCATGCGGGCGTCAGTTGCGGGTCAGTTGCCTGCGGCGTGACTTGCCTTTGAAGATTGCGGCAGTTGAAGTGGTCATGAATAAACAAATGGGAGAAACACCCCTGTGGCAGAGGGGCGCTCAAACGGCCGCCTGCTGGCTCCTGCGCGAGGTGGTTGCAGACGTGCAGTAAAGCGCTTCTCGCCTCCTCCTGAGGGCCGACGTTCAGCCATCAGCCACGTTCGGCGCAATTGCGCCCGGCAGTTTTGGCGGCATACAAAGCTTGGTCCGCGCGCAGATATAGCTCTTCCAGCGTGGCCACCTCGTCGGTCGGCAAACTGACGGTGAAGCCCACGCTCGTCGTCACAGAGATGACAACGCCGTCATGCACGATTCGCAATCGCCGCGCGCCCAGCAGAATCTTCTCGGCGACTCTCGCTGCCCCCGCCACATCAGTGCTCGGAAGCATGACGATGTACTCCTCGCCGCCCAACCGGCCCACGATATCCGCCTCACGCAGCCGCTCCCTGAGCAGCGCGGCAAAGCCGCATAGCACCGCATCGCCTGCCGGATGCCCGTACTGGTCGTTCACCTTCTTGAAGTGATCAAGGTCCAGGAGCAGCAAGCCCGTGGGATTGGCATAGCGTCGTGCACGCACGAGTTCATAGGCCGCTCTTTGCATGAAGGCGCCACGATTGAGCAGGCTTGTTAGGGGGTCTCGCTGTGCCAGTTCAGTCAGTTGGCGCCGAAGCAGGGTCGCGGAAACGTGTTGACGCCACAGCATGAGGGACGCCGCAAAACTGATCAGCACGGCACTGAAACTGTGGCTGCGCGCCATGTCGAGCATTTCAGCATCGGTTTGTGCCAAGGGCAGTAACAGGAACATCGCCAGATAGCTAACTCCGAACATCGCCAGGGCCATGAGAGGGCTCAGCAGGCCCATCATCCCGACGACCACCGCAGCTAACACGTAGTTCGTGGTGTTACTGCCCACCAGTTGATCGGTCAAGGCAAGACTTATCCCAAAGGCCAGTGCCCAAACGCAGAGCAGAACCTGCAACAGCTTTTGGAACCTGGGCAAGCGCCAAGGTCGCTGATGGAAATACTGCGTGAAAGGATAGGCCACTAACAGCATCAAGCCGCTGCAGACGTGGATCAAGCCGATCAGGTTGTTGTAGCGCAGGGTGATGGCGTTAGTGGCTGGCGGAATGAGCAACCAGAAGTACAGGGCATAGCCCAAGTTGATCGCCATGACGAGCGGCAGGAAGAGTCGCAAGCGTCGGATGCCTTCGATGGTTGCATCCGGGCCGGTGTCATGCGGATCGACCAGTTGATCCCGGATCGTTGCCCCCCACCTCACCACCACTGCTCCCATTGAGTAGATTCCTGACGCTGTCGCGAACACTCTAAGTCATCCGCAGCAAGGCGTCCAAGACTTCGTGCCGGTAGACCCGGCTAAATCCTTCGATGTAGGCGATTTGGTTGGGTTCGGCCGGTTCAATGTGATTGAGCTTGATGCACTGGCCGCCACCCAGTGGACGAAGACATAGCTTGTCATCTCCAGGCCGTCGTCCATGCGGACGCTGTCGGGTCCGCCAAACCAATCGCTCATGCGATCCAAGGCTGGCATCAACCGAGCTGACAAGATCGAGATGCCGACCTCGATGGACAGCGCCTCTCGGTTTGCTTCGTCAATCACGTTGAGGGTTCGGGAGCTTTATGAATGGTCCTGCGCCTAGCCAGCAAGACCGATGGATTTGAGCCGCCGGCCGTTCAACGACATGTCTGGCTCGCGGCGCGTAGGCGGGGAGGGGCGAGTTTCCAGGTTCGGCTGGTTGAGGCCCAGGTGGTCCTTTCGGCCTCTTCTGCCCCGCCCGCACGCCTGATCAGCGACCCTGCATGAGGGCTTAGAGCTACATCCCAGTCAACTCGTGGTCCACCAGCACTTGAAGATGCCCTTGCGAGCAGGCCTCCACCCGCGCTTGCACACCGTAGACCTGAGCCAAGGTGGCCGGGGTAATGGCCTCGGCCGGGGTGCCGGCGGCGGCGACGCGGCCGGCTTGTAGCAGCACAGCCTGGCTGCCATGGCGCAGTGCCACATTGAGGTCGTGCAGCACGATGAGCACAAGCATTTCTCTCTCAGCGGCCAATGCGCTCAACAAAGCCATGGTGCGCAGTTGGTGGCGCAGGTCCAGGGCGGAGAGTGGTTCGTCCAGCAGCAGCACGCGCGGCTGGCGCACCAGCGCTTGGGCCAAGCCGACCAGTTGGCGTTGCCCGCCGGACAGCACATCCAGATGTTGCAGGGCCAGCGCCTCGCAGCCAAGCCGCTGCAACACGGCCTCGACTCGGCTCAGGTCATCGGCCCGACTGTGGCCACCGGCTCGCAAGGCGGCCAGCACGGCCTCCACGACGCGCAGATGCACGCCGCGTGGCAGTGACTGCGGCAAATAGGCCAGGCGTGCCAGGCGTTGCGCGGGTGGCAGGCCGTGCAGGTCTTGGCCATCGAGCTTGATCCTGCCTTGATGGGGCAGCAGGCCCGCCAGGGCCTTGAGCAAGGTTGATTTACCGCTGCCATTGGGACCGAGCAAGGCCGTCAGGCTGCCGCCATTCAATTCGGGCAGGCTGACGCCTTGCAGAACGCGGCGGCCGGGGTAGCCAGCAGCGAGCTTGGTAATTTCAAGGCTCATGTCAGCCCTCCGCGGCGCAGCACGATGCCCAGAAAGAAGGGGACGCCCACCAGTGCAGTGACCACGCCAACTGGCAGGGCGGCACCGGGCAGGATTTGCTTGGCTGCAATAGCCGCGGCTGACAGCACCAGCGCGCCGACAAGGGCACTGGCAGGCAGGTAGAAACGGTGGTCCTCCCCGCACAGGCGGCGCGCGATATGCGGCGCCACCAGGCCGATGAAGCCGATGGTACCGACGCAGGACACCGCCGTACCGGCCAACAAGGCCACGCGCAACAAGCTCCAGCGGCGCAGCCGCAGCACGGCTATACCCAGACTGGCTGCGCGCTCCTCGCCCAGGCGCAAGGCAGTCAGCTTCCAAGCGTCGCGCAGCGCCAAGGGCAGGCAGATCAGCAGCACCGCCGCCAAGCCGCCCAGCATGGGCCAGTTGGCGCGCACCAAACTGCCCATGATCCAGAACACGATGGCCTGCAGGGTCTCGGGCGAGGCCATGTATTGCAGCAGCCATAACAACGCATTGAAGCTGAACACCAAGGCGATGCCGAACAGGACGACACCGCCGGCACTCATCGCCAGTCGGCTGGCCACTTGGTCTAGCAGCAGCGAGGCCAGCAGGGCGAAGGCAAATGCCGCTGCCGCCACCACCCACGCGCTGGCGGCCCCCAGCACCAGGGCAAGCGCCGCGCCGAAGGCGGCTGCCTCCGACAAACCCAAGGTGAAGGGGCTTGCCAAGGGGTTGTCCAGGACGGTTTGCATCTCGGCGCCGGCCAGGCCTAGCGCGGCCCCGACAAGCACCGCCATGAGCGCCTGCGGCAGGCGTATGTCCCAGACGATGACGCTGTCGCCGTCCATGCCGGCGGTGCCGTCCAGCGGCGCCAGCAGCAGGTCAAGTAGGCGCGCTGGGCTGAGACCGGCGGGCCCGGTCGTGAAGTCCCACACAAAGCTGGCGACAATGGCCAAGCTCAGAAGCAGCAGCAATCCCAAGCGGCGCCGCAACAGGCTGGCGTAGTGAGCCTTCATGCGGAAATCCAGTATTGCCCGCTTGGCGCCATGCCCAAGAACTCGCGGTGCATGAGTTGCCAGGTCGCTTGCGGATCGACGCCGGCCAGGCGCTGCGGGTGCAGCCAGCGGGCCATGGCTTGCAGCATGACGACGTGGTAGGGCGTGTTGTAGAAATGGTGCCAGACGCCGTGGATGCGGCCGGCGCGCACGGCCGGCAGGGTGGCGATCTCGGGGCGGCGGCGTGCCACTTGCAGCAAGCTCTCGCGGGCCATCGATTCGCTCACCTGGGCGCCCATGCGCAGGCCTGCAGCGCTGGCGCCGGGATGCTGGTAGCCGGTGGCGATATAGACCTCTGGCCGGGCGGCTATAACGGCCTCAAGACTGACTTCGCCCAGCGGCGAGGCAATGAGGTCCGCGCCAGCATTGATGCCGCCCGCCATCTCGATCAACTCGCCGAGGCTGCCACGGCCGGCCGTCAGCACACCGGCCACATCGCCGGCTCGTGCATCCAGCAGCACCCGTGGCAGCTGGTTGATGGGGACGCCCTGGGTGAGCTCAGTGACGCGGCGCGTCTGGGCCTCGTAGAAGGCGATGAACTTCTCGGCCCGCGCCTCGCGCCCTAGCGCCTGGCCCAGCAGGCGCAGGCTGGGAATGGTGTTTGCCAGTGGGTGTTCGCGGAAGTCGATAAAGAGCACCGGTACGCCGCTCTTTTGCAATTGTTCGACCAGCGGATGGCGCCGGCCGGGCCCATGACCGCTGAGGCTGAAGATGGCCAGGTCAGGTCGCAGCGACAAGACTTTTTCCGGGCTGACGCTGGCCTCGCTGGTGCTGCCGATCTTGGCGATGGCGTCGATTTGCGCAAAGCGGGCCCGGTATTGCTGGTAGGTCTGCGGATCGAAGGCCGCCATATCGCCTTGCCAGCCGACCACCCGGGCCAGCGGCGGGTCTTCCAGCAGCGCTAGGGTATAGAGTTGGCGGCCCTCGCCCAGCACGATGCGCTCGACCTTGCGGGGCAGGTCGACGCGGCGGCCGGCCAGGTCGGTCACGGTCTGGGCACGGGCCAGGGTGGGCGCCATCAGTGTGGCCAGCAACAACTGGCGGCGCGAGAGTTCAATGTTCATCATCATGGTCCGAGGTGCCGCGCTTCCAGTAGCCGGCGGCGTAGAGCTGTTCGCGCGGCCAGCCGCGTTCGTTCAGCAGATGCTGGCGCAGGCCTCGCATCTGGGCGGATTCACAAGCGAGCCAGGCATAAGGCTTGGCATCGGGCCTGGCAACGGGCGCCGGCAGGGCCAGGCCGCGTAAGGCGGCCAGCAGCGCACAGGGCTCGCCAGCAGCCGCGCGCTGCACCCAGGCCAGGTCCAGGCCCGCATGCGCAGGCAAGGTCATGCGGTCGGCCGGGCTGGCCACTTCCACACGCACCTGCACGCGCACGCCAGCATGTGGCGGTATCCAGGCCAGCCAGCGTGCGATGGCGGGCAGAGCCGTTTCATCGCCCAGCAGCAGCCAGTCTGAGTGGGCGTGGCGGTCGACCTGGCGCGAGGCGCGCGGGCCCGCCACACCGAGCGCATCCCCGGGCTTGGCCGCCGCCGCCCAGCGGGCCGCAGGGCCGTCGCCGTGCAGCAAAAAATCCAGCGTCAGCGTTTGACGCTCCAGGTCGAAGGCCAGCGGCGTGTAGTCGCGCGCCACCGGCCTCGCCGCGCCTTCGGGTAGGCGAAGGCCATGTGCGCCAAAGCTCGGCAAGACCGGCAGGCGCTCGCCCGGGTGGGGGAAGAGCAGCTTCACATGGTCGTCAGGCATCGGGCTGACAAAGCCCGCCAGGTCGGGCCCGCCCAGGGTGATGCGACGGAGCCGCGGCGACAGCGCCTGCACGCTCACTACCCGCAGCAGGCGCGCCCGCAACGGGTGGTAGATCAGCCCGTTCATGGTTGGCCCAGCAGCGCAATCAAGCCTTCGGCTAGTTCGCTGCGCCAGTTCACATAGTCATGGCCGCCACCGAACTCACGGTAAATGACGTGCTGGCCGCGCGCCTGCAAGACATCACGCAGATGGCGGTTGGTCTCCAAGATGCCGGGGCCATCCGCCGGCGCGCTGCGCTCCAGCAGGCCGGGAGCCAGATAGAACTGCACCTCGCTGCGCGGCGCGGCCACGAACTGCCGCGTCAACCATTCGCCCTCGGCCACATCATCCAGGCCGCCGCTGACAAAGCCCGGTGGCCGCGCCGGCGCCCACCAAAAAGAGCCCGACAAGCTCAGCACCCGGCCGAAGCGCTGCGGATGGCGCAGCCCCAGCCAGGCCGAGGCCAGGCCGCCGTAGCTGGAGCCGGCCACCACTGTCCGCGCTGGGTCGGCGGTGATGGGGTAGCGCGCCGCCAGCCAAGGCAGCAACTCGCCGGCCAGCATGTCGGCGAAGCGCGGGTTACAGGGCAGCTCGTCAGAGCGTGAGTCGCGCGTCGGGTTGCCCACCAGCACCGCCAGCAGCGGAGGGATGCGCCCTGCTGCGATCAGATTGTCCAGAATGGTGGGCGTCGGCACCCGGCTCAGGTAGGCGTCTTCGTCGAACAAGAGCAGCAGCGGCAGCGGCCCGGCCGGTGCCTGAGCCGGCCGGTAGACCGTCAGGCGGCGCTCGTTGCCGAGTTGCTGGCTCTTGAAGGGAAAATGCTCCAGGCTGCCGCGTGCCACCTCGGCGCGCGGCGCCAGCCAGGGCTCCGCCGGCGCACCGGGTAATTCCAGCAGGGAATGTTCGGCCAAGCGATTGTCAAAGCCGGGCAGCGCCGGCGTGCCGGCCGTCCAGCGCCTCGGATTGAGCGGGTCAGCTTGCACGCGCGCCAGGATGGCACGCCGCTGGGCCTGCCGACTGCCCCCCTTCAGCTGCGGCACATCGGGCGCCAGCTGGTAGGCCAGGCGCGTGCCCGAGGGCAGGCGCAGGCTGTAGTGCCAGACGTCGGTGCCGGCCACGCGCGCAAAGCGCTCTTGGTCGCCTTGGCGCACCGGCCAAAACAAGCGCACGCTGCGCGTGGTGGCATGGCCTCGCCATAGAAAGCTCACCCGCCAACCCTGCGGATTGTCCGACAGCGGCTCGATCAGGGGCATGCCCAGCGCCTCGACCGCTGCCCAGAAGGCCGGTGTTCCAGCGCCCAGCTCGCTGGCCAAGGCCTGCAGCTTGGGGCTGTCCAACGGCGCCTCGGGCGGCGCGGCTTCGGGCACTTGCCCGGCCAGCGGGCGCTGCTCGATCAGGGCAAAGCTGGCCTGCGCCTGCGGGCCGGCGAGGCTGGCGAGATAGCTACCTGCCTCGCCGGCAACGAAGCGGAAGTCCGACTCGCCGGCTGGCGCTGCCTGGCGGCGCAGCAACTGCTGGCCGGGGCCGCGCAACTCCAGCACGCCGGCCTCGGCCAGCCTGAGGCTGGCGACGACGTAATCACCCGCTGCTGCACTTATTAGCAAAGGCTGGGTCGCCGCAGCCGGCAGCGCAAGGGCGAGCAAGAGCGTGCAGAAGAACGTCCGCATCAGAAGCGTGCGGTGGCCGACACATAGATGCGGCGCCCGTCCTCATTGAACTCATTGCTGGTCTCGCGGTCCAGCGTCTTGTCGGCCAGGTTGGCCAGGCCCATGCGAACGGTGAGCATGGGGCTCACGGTCCAGGCGGCACTGGCATCGAAGACCGCGTAGGCCGGCGCCTGCAACGTATTCTGGCCATTCGCGGGCACGCTGATGTATTGCGCGCCGTTGTAGCGCCCGGAGAGACTCAGACCCAAGGCCGGCAAAGCCTGCCAATCGGCGCGCAGATTGGCCACATGTTTGGAGCGGTAGGTCAGCGGCAGCTCGATGGCGCCGCTGCTGTTGCGGGCGTCGGTGTAGCTGTAGTTGGCGCGCAGATTCAGCGTCGGGCTGAGGGTGAAGCGGCTGCTCAGCTCGGCCCCGCGGCTCTTGACGCTGGCAATGTTCTGGTAGCGGAACATGGGCCGGCCGTCGGCCAGGAAGCCGACAAAATTGTCATAGCTCGGCGCCAGCTTTTTGTTGGCCGTGCGATTGCTGATGTCCAGCATGTTTTTCAGCTCGGTGTCGAAGATGGTCAGTCCCAGCTGCCAGCTGCCGCCGTCGAAGGCCGCGCCGAGCTCCTTGCTGGTGCTGGTCTCGGGCTTGAGATCTCGGTTGCCGATGATGTAGCAGCCCACGGTGGCGCTGCCGCAGGAAGGTGAACCCCAGTCGGGGCTGTTGATCAGCAGCGTAGGCGCGCGGAAGGCGCGCGCCCAGCCGGCCCGCAGCGTCCACGCCTTGGCCGGGTGCCAAACACCGTAGGCGCGTGGGCTGTGGTGGCCGCCGAAGTTCTCGTGTCGGTCGTAGCGATCGCCCACCGTCAGCGTGAAGCCGGGCAGCAGTTTGAGCTCGTCCTCGATGAAGACCGCCTTCTGGTTCACCTTGGTGTTGGGATTGGCGCGCACCGCGCTGCCGGGGGCACCGGCCAGGTTTGCGGGGTCCCAGAGCTCTTCGTGGCGCAGCTCGCCGCCCAGGGTCAGGTGTTGATCCAGCAGATCAAGCGGCAGGCTGAGCTTGCCGTCCAGCACCTGCACCGTGGACTTGTTCGGATTGACCTGGCCGGTGACAGTGCCGGTCAGATTGCGAGTGTTGTCGCGGTAAAAGCGCAGCTCACTGCGGCCAAAGTCGAAGCGCCCTTGGTGGCGCAGCGACAGGGCCTCGCGTTCTAGCTCAAAGCCGCCGTGGTCGCGGTGGCTGCTGTCCAGGTCGAGCGTGAGGGCATGCTGCTCGTTGGGCGTCCAGGCCAGTTGGCCGCTTAGGTAGCGGTTCTTCAAGCCAGGCAAGGCAGCCTGGCGGGTTCCGTTGGCGGCGGCGGGGTTGAGGGCCGGGTCGTCGGCCTCGCGCTTGTCGGCGCCGCCATAGAGCTTCACGCCCAGTTGGTCGGCGATCAAGGGGCCGGAGACCGAGAAGCTGGCAATCTGGCTGTCGCCGGCCAGCCGGTTCTCCTGGTGCACGGCATCCAGCCGCGCGCTGCCGCGCCAGCGCGTGCCGACCTTGCGCGTGATGATGTTGACAACGCCGCCAATGGCATCGGAACCATAGAGCGAGGACATCGGCCCGCGCACCACTTCAATGCGTTCCACCTCCTCGGCAGGCACCCAGCCCAAGTCGTAGTCATTGCCCCGGAACACGGCCGAGCCGGAGTTGACACGCCGACCATCCACGAGCACCAGGGTGTAAGCGCTGCCCAGGCCGCGAATCTGAACGCCCGGCACACCGTTGCCATTGCGGGTCAGCGTAACGCCGGGCACTGTCCCCAGTACCTCGGCCAACTCCTGCACCGGGCGGCGCTCCAAGTCGGCGCGGGTGACGACGGAAACGCTGGCGGGTGCATCTTCTAGGCGCTTTTCGATCGCGGCGCCGGTGACGACCACATCGGGCAGCTTGTTGGGCGCCGTTTGCGCGCCGGCCAGGCCGGACAAGACCAACGCGGCCACGGGGCTCAGGCGGAATGGAGAAATGAGGGGCATTTTGGCGGGCATGGTGGACGAGTGAATGATAATGATTCTCAAATGCAATTATCACCAGAGCCCATGCCCCAGTCCTTTGCGCCCCGGTCGGAAACCTTTGCGGTCGCGTCAAAGCCGCCGGCCAAGCCGCAATTGCAGGCGCGCACCGGCGGCGGGCAGCACCATATTGCCGGTTTGGTGGAGATGCGGGAGATCAAGCCCGGCCTGGTTCTGCAGCGCATGCGGGTGCAGGATCTGGCGGACAAGGAAACTCAGGGCACGGTCTTGCCGGGCGTGAAGATCGGCCTGGTCGTCGGGGGGCGTTCGGACTTCTGGCTCGGGCCGCATTCCTTCCGCCTGGGCCCGCAGGCCGGCGCGCAAGCCGGTGCCATGCTGGTGGCGGTGGCCGAACCCGACGCCTACCGCCGCCAAGCTCACCGGGGGCAGGCGGAGCACAAGCTGGTGCTGACCTTGCTACCCGATTGGCTGGAACAGCTTGGCGGCGAGGATGCGCGTGCGCGGGCTCGCATTCAGGCCTTCGGCGCCCGCCATCTGGCGCGGCTGGACTGGCGGCCCTCGGCACGCGCCATCGCGCTGGCGCATCAAATCGTGCATGGGCCGGAGCGGCCCGGCCTTATCGAACAGCTGTATCAGGAGGCGCGGGTGATGGAAATCGTGGCCGAAGGGCTGGCCGTCGTGGCGGGCGAAGCGCCGCCGCAGGCAGCCTTGAGCCTGCGCGAGCACCGGCGCTTGCGCGAACTACAGGGTCGGCTGGATGCGGGTGAGTTCGAGCAAGGCGGCCTGGCCGAAATCGCCAACAGCGTAGGCATGAGCGTTAGCAGCTTGCAGCGGTCTTTCAAGGCATTTGCCGGTGAAGGTCTGTTCGAATATCTGCGTGGCCGCAAGTTGGATGCAGCCCGCGAGGCCCTGGCGCGCGAGGGCCTGAGCGTGGGCCAGGCGGCGGCGTTGGCTGGCTACGGCAATGCGGCCAATTTCGCCACCGCCTTCAAGCGCCGCTTCGGCTGCAGCCCCAGCGCCCTCAGAGCTCGCGGCTGAAATTGCTGGCGTCTAAGAACATGCCCGTTCAAAGCGTCCGCACGCCAGGCCCAGCTATTCACGGATAAGTTCTAAAGGCGCTCTGCTACGACAATCTGCGCCTGGAGGCGCCGCACGGCATCGGGCCGGGGCGGGGTGGCGCCCGCTTGGATGCAAGCGGCTGTGCCGGCCGCCACGGCGTAGGCCAGATGGTTGGGCGGCGCGTCAGAGGGCCGGCCCCATCCGATTGCGAAAGTTGGGGTCATAGCTGAGGGGAATCTTGGCCGCATGCAATTGCTCGGCCAAAGCGATCAAGCGATGCGCCAGCGGTTCACGTGCCAGGCTGATGCCGCCGAAGTGCGCCCATTGGCAGCCGGCCTGCCAGCCCGTGGGCAAGGCCTGCGGGTCGAAGTGCAAGTCGGCGCTGTTCTCACCGATGAAGAAGTAGCTGGGCGGCGCACTTTTCGGCACCACGGCCAGCAGGGGTGAGCGATCGAGCCGCTGCAAAAAGCGCAGATCCAGGCCGGCCGCCTGGCTGGCCTGCCACAAGGCATCGCCAAAATGACATTGGCTGATGGCGCCGGCAAATGCGCTGGGCAGGCCTAGCGCGGCGGCAGCCCGGGCTACATTCCAGGTGGAGCCGTCGGTCTTGCTCAGCCAATGCTCGCCCTCGACCCGAATCAAATCGGTCAGCGCCTCCCCGACGGCGAGGAATGGAGGAATGCGTTCGGGCATATTTGCCCTTGAGGGTCGCCAGGATTTCAAAACAGGCACTGAACTGGGTGAAGAGTCTCACGGGTCTAGCCACCTACCCTCAGGCAGACAAGACGGACTGATGTCAAAAAACCAACCTAATGCCACCCCGCGAGCGCGGGGTGGCCCAGTCAGAAGATTAGAACTTCACCTTCATCCCGAGGAAATACTGGCGACCGATCACATCGTAGGCGCCGGGCTCAGTATTCGTTCCGACCGCCGCATCACGCACGTTGATATCAGGCTGGACGTTGAACACATTGTTTGAGCCAACATAGAAGCTCATGGATTCAGTCGCCTTGTAGTTCAAGCGCAAATCGACGTAAGTGACCGACTTCATTTGGTTGAGGTCGTCCGAGAAGTCGTTTTTCGTCAGGAAATTTTTGGTTGCGCTGCGGAAACGTGCCTGACCGAAGAGATTGAGGCGATCCGTAACGTTGTAGCTTGCATTGGTCGTGATTCGCCATTTCGGGTACAGAGGACGCTCCGCGAACGGCGTGCTCGTACCGGTCGCATCCACAACGTCGTAATGATTCAGGTAATTGGCATACACGCCAATATTGAACCCGCGGCCAACATAGCCGACTTCAAGGTCGATACCTCGAGTCTTGATGCTCGCCGCGTTGACGAGCGGGGAGCGCAGACTCAGCACCGGACCATCGTTCACGTCACGAACCAGAATTCCACCGCAAGTCGGGTCAAAGGACGTCGACGCAGACGAATAGCAATTCTTCGTCAACGCATCTGGCGTCATGCGCGTAATGCCGTTCTTGATGTCGATATCGTAGAAGTCCGCCGACAGCGAAAGGCCCGGCAAAGGAGTCAAAACGCCACCCAGAGTGACCGTTCTTGCAGTTTCCTCAGAGAGGGTCGGCGAGCCGGCGAGCAACAAGCGGGTATTGTTGGCTTCGGAAGAAACCAAGGTGAACGAGCCCTTGTTCGCAATGCGGTTGGCGATGGCCGGGATCGAACGGCAGTTGACGGCGATGTTTCCGGTACTTGCGGCGGTCACCCCGTTGCAAACATCGGTATTCGTCGGCGCCACATTGGTGACCCCGTTGGAGTACAGATCATTGATATTGGGGGCACGAACCGAGCGCGGTGAGAAGCTGCCGCGCAGGCGCAAGATGTCCAGAACCGGCGCATTGAAGCCGTAGCGGTGGGTAAAGTTTTTACCAACGCTGGAGTAGTCGCTGAACCGTCCCGCAGCACTCAGGACCAAGCGCTTCGAGATGGGGACTTCGATTTCACCAAATGCCTCTTTGACATCGAAGGAGCCGGAAATCGCGGATACCTGAAGATCCCGCGACAGGCCTTTCTGGCGGTAAGCATCGGGAATTTCTTCGGCCTCTTCACGCCGGAACTCTAGACCTGCCGCAAAGCTAGCTGGGGCGTTGCTAGCAATCGAGAAAGGCAATTGACCGGAGAGCACGGAGTTGACGACGAGCTGCTTGATTTCACCTGATTGCCCGGTGGAAATCCCCAGATATTTGGCCGCTTCCGGTGAAATGCCGGTGATCCCTGCCTTGCCTGCAAGGCTGTCGGTCGTGCCAAACGGGTTGACTGGAACGCAACCTTCAATGCGGGCTTGCGCGTTGGCGCAGCGATACCCACCTTTCCCATCGGCCTCGATCGTCAAGGCATTGCGGAAATTGGGGATGCTGAAGTCGCCGGTATTGGTCTGGAGTGCCGTCGTCGCGCCATAAACCGCACTGGACTTCAAGGACAAGGTGTCGCTGAAGTCGTGGGAAAGGCTGACGGCAGTCCGCAGCGTTTCTCTGCGGTTCGAAACAGTCCGGTCGCCCAGTTCCGCCACGCGTCGGAAGGTTTGCACGCGGTCAAGCGAGGTGTTGGCGCCCATCGCGGCCACCAACTGGGCCCCAGCGCTGCTGCCGACAAAGTACGGACTCGTAGCAACGTCGATTCCGGTACTTCCGCCTTGGGCCACGCGGAACACATCGGCTACGGCAGAGACTGGCGCAGGTTCAAGCGCCACGGAAGAAGTGGTTCGGGTGTAGTTCAACTCGAACTCGAGCTTCGACTTATCGTTGAGATCGACATTCAAGCCCGAGGCAATGTAGGTGGGCGAGTAAGGTGCGACGAGATAGCGACGGGCAAATTGGTTGTCGTAATCGGTCGTCCCCTGCCGATTGAAGCCCGAATCAAGCAGCGGCTGATTGGTATTGAAGGGCTTCCCAGAGCCGTGCAGGGCGAGTTTGTCGAAGAAAAGCGCGCCGCCCGGAATATGCGCCGGGCCATTGCGCACCGCGATGGACTCGCGGATGCCGTCCTTATTGGTATCGATGAAGTTCAATTCGTTGGCCGAGAATGGCCGATCGGGCGAGCGCAAGGCCTCCTGCTTAGAATGACCGACCGAAACCCAGGCATTCCCGGCATCAAAATTGCGGCCATAGGTGAGATCGAAGCTCTTTTTGCCGGCACCGCCGTTGGCCGAGTCAGAGGCCAGCGCATTCAACTCAAGACCGTTGAAGTTGGTCTTGGTAATGATGTTGATCACGCCAGCGATCGCGTCCGAGCCATAAATCGCCGACTGCCCGCCGGTAAGAACGTCGACCCGCGCAATCATGGCGGCGGGGATGCTGTTCAAATCGACACCGTAGCCGGTGTTGGCCGAAACGCCGGATACCCAGCGGCGGCCGTTGACCAGCACAAGCGTGCGTGCCGTGCCCAGATTGCGCAGGGAAATTGATGACACACCCACGTTGGCTGCATCGCCACCGACCGAGGTGTTGTTGCTTGACGCTGACAAACCCGCAGAAATAGACGGTATCCGGCTCAGGGCGTCCCCGACCGAAATTGAACCGATCCCCTCAAGGCTCTCTCGTCCCACCTGGGTGATCGGAGCTGAAGAGTGGACATTGGCGTTGCGGATGTGCGAGCCAGTGATGACCACCTTGTCGAGCGCCAGTGCATCGGCCGGCTTGGCGGGGGCCGCCTCGCCCATCGCTAAACTCCGCTCGCTATCGGTCTTCGCTGCGCCGTCCGGCACCGCCTGCTGCGCCATCGCTGACGGAGTTCCGCCCAGCAGCACGAGGGTGGCGACCGCACTCGCCAGTCGATTCAATTGAAACTGTTCCCAGTTCGAGATGCGCCTCATAGATTCTCCAGATGTCAGATGTCGGAGCTCTAATCTGATAACAAATCAGTTGGATGGTCAATAGGGGAAGTGCGAGTTCGAGCGTTCCCTTACAACTCATTGGCTTGCCCGGGCCGCAAATTTCAGTGGCCCTTCAAGAGTCCGCACCTCACATCCAGGCCTCAGCCGCCAGCAAAGAGCCCCTGACCGGTGCAGATATCAGGCGTTGGCGTCACGCGACAGCTTGTTGGCACCGAAAAACGGGAGAAGCTCTTCCCGCCCTGCATGTGATGCTCGCGGCCACCGGTTGGTGGAGCAATCGCGCAAGGGCCGGAACACCGGGCGGACCATGATCGCGAACGCCCAGATGGACTGAGCTGCGATTGAATCGGCAAGCTCGGGCGAGTTGGCAGCAAAAGCACGATGGAAACGGCAGTAAGCTGCGCACTCGAGCTTGATCCCGCGCAAGATGGTCAAAGCATCACCGACGGCAGGCTAGTTCGATCACGAATGTTGGCGATACAGTTCAGCACATATCAGACCTCGGCAGTCTGATGTTTGCTCGCCTTCAATCACACACTCACAAAGGACTCGAGATGGCCACCCGCATACCGGCTTACCGGCAAGCTCAAATGGAAATCAAACGCTATATCGAGGCGCAAAAACTGGGTCTCGGTGACCCATTGCCGCCCGAGTCCGTCTTGGCTGAAAAGCTGGGAATTAGCCGCCCCTCGCTCCGCGAAGGTGTCAAGGCGCTTGAGTCTTTAGGCATCGTCGAGGCTCGCCATGGTGAGGGGGTGTTTGTGAGCGCCTTCTCTTTTGACACCATCATCGAGAACCTGCCCTATTCCATCGTTGCGGACGGAAAAAAGCTCGTCGACTTGCTGCAGGTACGAGCAGCACTAGAGATTGGCGTCCTGGATCAGGTTGCCGATCAAATTGGCGAAGAGGACAAGAAGCGCTTGCGCGATATCGCCACGCGTATGCTTGAGGCGGCCCAACGCAACGAGCAGTTCGACCAAGAAGATGGCGAGTTTCACTCCACCTTGTTTCGCTGCCTGAATAACGCCTTTCTCTCGCGACTTGTCGACTTGTTCTGGCAGGTGTTCCGTCGGATGAATAAGGCGAGCGACTTCGACTCCGAGCAGTGGTCACTCGAGAGCACAGCCAAAGACCACCTGCACATTGTTGAAATGATTGAGCGCGGCGACAAAGCCGGCTTGATCAAAGCCCATCAGAAGCACTTTCACGGCATCTTCACGCGCATGAAACAAGCCCAGGGCCGAACCGACGGCTCAGCGTCACCTGCGCCTCAAGTGCAGATTGCGCCAATTTCGACCATGAATCTCTCTGGACGTTTGGATGGGCTGGGAAAAGCCTGACGCGAGGCCGTAAACACCAACGTGCGGCGACAGTTACGGGTCGCGCATCTGCTGCAAGGGCTCGCGAGATCACAAGGGCATCGGGCTCGTCGGCATGGCCGAGCCCCGGCACTCGCGTTCAGCGGATGATTTCAAGCGCCGTCCCATTCCAACGCAGTTCGATCACTTCTTTGCTGGCGCCACCGCCTTGCAATTCGCCCCCAATGATGAGCAAGCCCTCATTGCTCTGCACATGTGCGCCATTGCTCAGTGCTTGCGGCAGCTTGCCCACAACACGCCAGTGGCCGTCGATGCGGGCATAGACCTCATCACGCCAAATCTTCTTCAGACCCTTGTGGGCGTAATTTTGGCCGGCAGAAAACTGCTTCCATGCACCAGGGAAGTTGGTACCACCCGCAACAAGCAACGCATTTGCGCTGTAGCCAGCAAAGGCACCTGCCACACCTTCCTGGGGTTCTGCCGAATTGGGTGCAGCCAGTTTCTCGACCTCCCAAGTCAGTTTGCCCGCAGCGTCAACCGTGACCTGCTTGACGTCAGGTGAGCGCAGGCCCGGCTTGATTTCGCCATTGACCAGCGTGATTTGCGAGCCCTTGACCGCAAGGCCCGCTCCGACTGTCGGCCTGGCAGGATCCATGCCGACAAATCGCCACTTATTGCTGCTTGGCTCATAACTCAATACCTGTGCGGTAAACAGGTAATCTTGCGGCCTTTGATCAAAGTAGGCATTCGCAACCGCCTCCTGTTGAGCCGCATCCCCGCCGGCACCCACAAAGTAGTCTTGGAAGTAGCCATCAAAGATTGCCTTGTTGACCCCACCGAAAACCAGAATGCGCTGCTCATCCAGGCTCACCGCAGCGCTGGCCAAGCCACCCAGCGGCATGCGGGTCGGCAGCTTGCTCCAGCTGTCTTTGACAGGGTCATAGCGATAGACCGTGTCGAACATCTGCAGAGCTTTGTCCTGCGGATGAGTCTTGCCCTGGCCAGCCAAGATGAGAATCTGCCCTCCAACGGTCACGGCGGTGGCACTGTCGCGCGGCGCATCTGGAAAATCGGCGAGTGAGCGCCACGAGGCGCCTGGCTTTGTGAGATCGAGTCCGAACCATGATTTGCCCGCCGTGCCAAGCCCCGCATAGACCATATCGCCAACGCGTGCGCCGGCGGTCAGCTTGGCGGCAACGGGGAATTCTGGCCAGCGCGACCCTGCGTGCCCAGCGCATGCCAGAGCCAAGAGCAAGGTCCCGAACCCCAGTTTCACAAGTCTTGTTTTCATCTTGATATTGCGAGTGCGTCGGTGAATGTCGATGCCGACCGGCCTGACCGTGCATCAGCCAAAAAAAGAGTTCCCAGAGTCAGGCGTCCACGGGCAGTTCGCAAAGATCCGTGACCCACAGCCGGGCGCCGCAGAAGCAGGCGTCAGCGGCGGATGGGCGGCTCAGGCCAAGGAGCTCTTGGCGCACGCCGTCAATGCCTTGGTCAGGTCTTAGGCCGATTCGCAATTGCCCGTTCCGGGTGATCCAGGCGCACCAGGTACACCAGGTGAAAGGGCCCCCGCCATGAGCCGCTGACGCCGGCCGGATCCTAGCGCATCAAGCAGATCAGCCACTTGGCTTTGTTGGCCACTCCCTTGATCAACGCGGTGAGTTCCTTATGGGCCAGCGTCATCCCACACAGTGGCTCCGCCCCCTGGGGCCATTTGTGCCTATTCGTCCCTCATCGAACTGGCAACTTGACCCTGGACCCAAACCGCACCAGCAGCAGCGGCTAGCGGCGGAATGAGCCCGGCGCCATGAAACAAGCGCTGCTGCCCGAGCACCCCGCCCAAGATTCCCGGGTTAACACCCAGATCGACGGCTTGCACACCGCCTGCGCTTCCCTTAGACTTGCCGCAAGACGTCTGACAACTGACTTCATACTCCCAACTGCTCTAGCGACGACTTTCAGTGCCATCATGCTGACCTCGGCTCATTCATTTTCCGGTTCAAGCGCCTCCAAGCCTGGGTTTCGCCTGGAAACCCTGCCTCAGGCTCTCAAGCATGGTGTGGGCGCCCTGCACGGCGAGAGCTTGTACTTTGGCCTGGGCTCGGCAGGGCGTGCCTGGTGGCGAGTCGAGTCTGGTTCGGGCCAGGACGGCGCGAGGCGAATGGCCGATTTCCCGGGGCCACTGCGTGAGCAAGCCATCGCTGCGACAGTCGGCCCGCACATCTATGTCTTCGGTGGCGCCGGTATTGCGAAAGCAGGAAGCCCGACCAGCGCACTGACGGACATTTATCGCTACGACGTTGACGGCGACACCTGGTCCAAATTGCCCGTTGACAGCCCTCGGGCCCTGCTGGGTGCCTCAGCCCTGGTGAACGGCGACCGGGTCGTCTTTGTTGGCGGCATCTGCAAGGCGGTGTTCGATGGCTTTTTCGCTGAGCAGGCGCTCGCAGCCGACGAGGCGCAGCGACAGCGCCTGACGCATGCCTATCTAGGCGCAGACATTGCATCCTATAAATTCAGTTCCGAGGTTTGCGCCTTCAGCCCGACCGAGAACACCTGGCGCGAGCTAGGCCGGGTGCCGGGTGCTCCGGTCGTGGGCGCTGCGCTGGCAAGTTGCGGCAACACGCTTGCTCTGATGGGCGGTGAGCTCAAGCCCGGCCTGCGCAGTCGCGCCAATTGGCAGGCTCATCTCGGTGATGAAGACTTGACTTGGCAAGCCATGCCGGAGCTGCCACCAGGGCCGAGTGAAGCGCTGCAAGAAGGCCTGGCCGGTGCCTTCGCCGGCTACAGCCATGGCGTCTTGCTGCTGGCGGGTGGCAGCAATTTTCCGGGTGCGCAAACGCGATTTGCGGCGGGGCATCGATACGCCCACGAAGGGCTGTGCAAGACCTGGCGTGATGACATCTGGGCCTGTGTGAACGGCGTCTGGCAATGGGCCGGCCGGCTGCCGCAGGGGCGTGCCCACGGCCTCTGCCTGGGCGACGGCGAGCAGTTGTTGATGCTCGGCGGCGAGGCCACGGGTGGCACCGCGCTGGCAAGCTGCATCGCCTTGGAGTGGGATGGCGCCAAGGCCCGGGTCAGCCATGGCTGAGTCAAACAAGTCAGAGTGGGGCACACTGGTGTCGAGCGATAAATCAGACCTCTGCCGTCTGATGTTTGATCGACTCCAGCCTAACCAAGGAAGCGCCATGGCCACTCGTATTCCCGCCTACCGACAAACGCAGATGGAGATCAAACGCTTCATCGAGGCCCGCAAGCTCGGCCTGGGTGACCAGTTGCCCCCAGAGGCTCAACTGGCCAAGGAGTTGGGCATCAGCCGCCCTTCTCTGCGCGAAGGCATGAAGTCCTTGGAGTCCTTGGGCATTGTGGAGGCGCGCCATGGCGAAGGGGTGTTCGTGAGCGCCTTCTCCTTCGACTCCATCATCGAGAACCTGCCCTATTCGATCGGGGCCGACGACAAGAAGCTTGGCGACCTGCTCCAGGTAAGAGCGGCACTCGAGATCGGAGTGATCAGCCAAATCGTCGACCACATCAGTCATGAGGACAAGCAAAGGCTGCGCGAGTTGGCCCACGCCATGCTTGAGGCGGCCCGAGAGAACCGCACGTTCGAGCGCGAGGACGGCGAGTTCCATGCGACGCTGTACCGCTGCCTGGACAACGCCTTTCTATCCCGCTTGGTCGATCTGTTCTGGCAAGTGTTCCGACGCATGAACCAAGCCAGCCATATCGACACGGAGCAATGGTCACTCGAAAGCACCGCGCAAGACCATCTGAACATCGTCGAGATGATCGAGCGCGGCGACAAAGCCGGCCTGGTGCTCGCGCATCAGAAGCATTTCAAGGATGTGTTCGCCCGGTTCGAACAGGGGCAAGACAAAGCAAACCCACCGGCCGCCGCCGCCGCGCAAGCGCAAATTGAGCCCCTGAGCCGACTGGATCTCACCGGCCGTCTCGACGGCATCAAAACCTCCTAGTTCTTGAATCCCACCAGGAAGCGGTATGAATTTTCTGAGAACAATGCTGCCCGCGAGCTGGCTCACGCTGGCCCTCGGCCTTGCCATGCCGGCATGGGCGGCCGACAAGGTCTTGGTGGGCGCCTTCGACCTGGGCCCAGGCGGCAACCCTCAGAAGTTCAACCCCCTGACGGCAAGTGCCGGCTTCACCTGGTACAACAAATACTTCGGCACGCTGGCGCTCTACGACGCGGGCTTTCAGCAAATCTCGGGGGATCTGGCGCAAAGCTGGCTTGTCTCGCCCGACGGCAAGGCCATCACCTTCAAGCTGCGCAAGGACGTGAAGTGGCATGACGGCAAGCCCTTGGTGGCCAAAGACGTCAAATTCACCATCGACCTGGCCCGCCATCCAGACAGCGGCAGCGCCTTCGCAGCACGACTGGATGGCATTAGCTCGGTTCGCGTGCCCGATGACGAGACCGTCGTGCTGGAGCTTGCCGCCGCCAACACGGCCATTTTGGATACGCTGACCAGCCTGATGATCCTGCCGGCACATCATCTCGCCCATGTGTCGCCCAAGGACCTGCGTAATAGCGACTGGTGGCAAAAAGCGCCGGTGGGCACGGGACCGTTTCGCTGGCACAGCTATGTCCCCGACCAGTACGTCGAACTGGCGGCCAACCCACACTACTATCGCGGCCGCCCGAAGCTCGACAAACTGGTGAACCGTTATTTCAAGGACGGTGGTACCGCCGCCATCGCGCTGCAGGCTGGCGAGATTCAGTTCAGCTATCTGACCCTCGACCAAGTCAAGGGCAGCCCGCAGCCAGCCTCGTTCAAAGCGGTCTCGGGCGCCTCGCAGGTACTCAATTACCTCGGCTTCAACAACAAGGACCCGCGCTTCAATGATGTGCGCGTCCGCCGGGCCATGCTGATGGCCATCGACCGCCAGGCCATCATCAAAAACCTCTACAGCGGCCAAGCGCAGGCGGGCAACTGCATCTACACCCAGAAGCAGTTCCTGCCGGCAAGCCTGAACCCCTATGCCTATGACCCGAGCAAGGCGCGCAAGCTGCTGGCCGAGGCAGGCTGGGCGCAGGACAAGAACAGCCCCATCGAGCTGTTGACCTATTACGGCGATCAGCTGTCCAAGGACGTGGCGGCGGTCATCCAGGCCCAACTGGCCGAGATCGGCGTGCTGCTGCGGCCGCGCTTTGTCGATGCACCAACCTTTACCAAGCAGGTTGACGCCGGCAAGTTTGCCCTGGTCTTTGCCGGTGCCGGGAATGGCCCAGAGCCCGAGAGCATGGCGCCGCTGATGGACTCGGCCTTCGTACCGCCAAAAGGGCTCAACCGCATGCGGATCAACATCCCCGAGCTCGATCAACTGTTCGATGCGGGTCGCAAAGAGGTCAACCCCGCCAAGCGCCCTGCCATCTACAGAAACGTCTGCCAGCTCACCAATGCCCAACTGCCCTTGGCCCCGCTGTGGGTGTCGAACCGCTTCGGAGGCATCTCAACCAAGGTTCAGAACATGGTCTGGACACCGGCACCGGGCGGTGGCCGCTACCAAGACAACGCCGAGTCCTGGACCCTGCCCTGATGTGAGCGCGGGTCACACCCGCAGCCTTTTTGCCCAGAGAAACACAAGCCAGCCGGCGGGCTGGCCGGATCCCTCATGCCAACTTTTCTAATCAAACGACTGCTTGTCAGCATCCCCACCTTCGCGGCCATTCTGGCCCTGGTGTTCGTGCTGCTCAACGCCGCTCCCGGCGACCCGGTGGATGCCTTCACCCCCCCGGACCAGTCGCTCAGCGTCGAACAGAAAGAGCAGCTACGCCACGAGATGGGCTTGGATCGCCCCCTGCCGGTGCGCTTCGGTTTGTGGCTGGCGCAGTTGGCACAGGGTGAGCTGGGCCATCGCTACAAGGACGGCGCCTCCGTCTATGACACCATCGTCTCGCGCATCGGTCCGACGCTGATGCTCAGCGCTACCGGCCTGGGCCTGGGCGCCTCGCTGGGTGTGGGGCTGGGCCTGCTGGCGGCTCGCAAACCGTATGGCTGGATCGATCAGCTGCTTTCACTGCTGGCCTATCTAGGGATGAGCAGCCCGGCCTTCCTGCTGGGCATCTTGGGGATGTACTTGTTCGCGCTGCAGCTCGGTTGGTTCCCAACCGGCGGCTATGCGACTCCCGGCGGCGGCGATTGGCTGGACGTGCTGCATCACTTGTTTTTGCCGGCGGGCGTGCTGTCCATCCAATTCATCGCCATCTTGATGCGCTACACCCGCGCCAGTGTGCTGGAGGTGCAGAACCAGGATTTCATGCGAACGGCGCATGCCAAGGGCTTGAGCCGCACGCAGGCCCTGCTGAGCCATGCCTTCCCGAATGCGCTGGTGCCCATCGTGACCGTGATCGGCGCCAACTTCGGCGCGCTGATCGGCGGCGCGGTCTTCCTGGAGGTGGTTTTTTCCTGGCCCGGCATGGGCACCTTGTTCGTCGACGGGATCGAGTCCCGCGACTACCCGTTGATCATGGGCATCACCTTGTTCATGGCCCTGGCCATCCTGCTCGTCAATCTGCTGACCGATCTGATCTACGCCTGGATCGATCCGCGTATCTCGCTGCGCTGAACTCATGAAGCCCCAAAGCCCCTTGCAGCGCAAGCTGCGTCGTTTTGCCAGCAACCGCACGGCCATGTTCGGCCTCATGCTTTTCCTGGCCATCGCCCTGCTGTGCTTGTTCGCTCGCCAGATATGCCACTACGAGCCGAACGCGATCGACCTGTCCGTGGTCCGCCAGCCGCCCTCGGCCCAGCATTGGCTGGGCACCGACCATATCGGACGCGACATGCTGGCGCGCACCCTGGCGGCCGGTCAGATCTCACTGCTGGTGGGCCTGGCCAGCGTTGCCTTGGCGTTGGTCATCGGCACCCTGCTGGGCGCACTGGCCGGCTATTTCGGCGGCTGGATCGACACCGTAATCATGCGCTGTGTGGACATCGTGATGACGTTTCCGACCGTGATCGTGCTGATGACTCTGGCCGCGGTGATCGGCTCCGGCACCGAAAAAACCATTCTCATCATCGGCCTGCTGTCCTGGCCACTGGTCTGC
This sequence comes from Roseateles sp. PN1, assembly GCF_038419725.1. Classification (NCBI taxonomy): domain Bacteria; kingdom Pseudomonadati; phylum Pseudomonadota; class Betaproteobacteria; order Burkholderiales; family Sphaerotilaceae; genus Roseateles; species Roseateles sp. PN1. The sequence goes on from NZ_JBCARA010000010.1 coordinate 23,746, forward strand.
CGACTGGTGCGGGCGCGCGTGCTGAGCCTGCGCGAAACCGACTTCGTCGCCGCCGCGCGCGTGATGGGTGCGGGCGACCTCTACATCATCGCCCGCCACTGCATTCCCAACACCACCGACGTGCTGGTCGTGTTCGCCAGCCTGGGCTTTGTCGGCGCCATCATGGCCGAGGCCGGCCTGTCCTTCCTGGGCCTAGGCGTGCAGTTGCCCGAGGCCAGCTGGGGCAGCCTCTTGAGCATCGCGCGCGAGGCCTCGGTAATCAAACAGTACCCGTGGATATGGCTGCCCTCGGGCCTGTTCATTGTTCTGACGGCCCTCGCGGCCAACTTCATCGGCGACGGCTTGCGTCAGGCTTTCGACCCCAAATCCGACTCCAACTCTTAAAAGCACACATGAGCACTTCTTTCCAACTGCATGGCATCGTCCCTCCCGTCATCACGCCGCTGACCCCCGACTTCCAAGTCGACAAACCGAGCCTGCGCAAGGTCGTGCGCCACTTGCTGGACGGCGGCGTGCATGGCCTGTTCGTGCTCGGCTCGACCAGCGAATGCGTGTTCCTCAACGCCCACCAGCGCGCCGACGTGCTGGCCACCGTGGCAGAAGAGAACAATGGCCGCGTGCCCCTGGTGGCCGGCACCATGGACCCCACCACCGACCGGGTGATCACCAACGCGCGCCAGGCCCGCGACTTCGGCATGCAGGGCCTGGTCGTGACCGCGCCCTTCTATACCCGCACCAGCCAGGCCGAGACCATCGACCATTTCCAGATGATCCACGACGCCGTGGACCTGCCCATCCTGGCCTATGACCTGCCGGTCTGCGTCCACACCAAGCTCGAGCGTGCCACGTTGCGTACGCTCTATGAGCGCGGCCTGATCTGCGCGCTCAAAGACAGCAGCGGTGACGAGGGCAATATGCGCATGGTGCTGCGCGACTTTGCTGCCCAACCGGACTTCTCGGTACTCACCGGTGCGGAAACCACCGTCGACTACGCGCTGCTGGGCGGCGCCCACGGTTGCGTGCCAGGCCTCGGCAACGTCGACCCGGCCGGCTATGTGCGCCTGTACGACGCGGCGAGACGCGGCGACTGGGAGGCTGCGCGGCAGGAGCAGGAGCGCCTGATCGAGCTCTTCCAGATCGTCTTCCAGGGTGTGCCCGAGACCAGCCCCAACGCCTCCGGCGTTGGCGGCTTCAAGACCGCGATGCAGTTGATGGGCCTGATCAGCCACCGTCATATGAGCCGGCCCAACAAGGTGCTGTCCGATGAAAAGGCCGAGCGCATCAAGGCCATCTTGGCCCGCACCCATCTGCTCTGAGCATCGCTGAGGTTTTGCCATGCTTGACTTGAATGACGCAGCAGCCGTGCTCGAGGTCCGGGATCTGTGCACCCGCTTCAGCACGCCAAGCGGCGAAGTGCTGGCGGTGAACCGCCTTAGCTTCGACGTACGGCGCGGCGAAACACTGGCCCTGGTCGGCGAGTCAGGTAGCGGCAAATCGGTGACCTCGATGTCGCTGATGCGGCTGCTGCGCGGCGGCCAGGTCAGCGGCAAAGCCTTGCTGCGGGTCGACGGCCAAGCCCCGATGGATCTGCTCGCGCTGAGCGAACGGCAAATGCTGGACGTGCGTGGGCGCCACTTGGCCATGGTCTTCCAAGAGCCCATGACCTCCTTGAATCCGCTCAAGCGCATCGGCGACCAAGTGGCCGAGGCGCTGGAGATTCACGGCCTCGCCAATGCGGCGGCGGCACAGCGGCGTGCGCTCGACTTGCTGACCCTGGTGGGGCTGTCCGATCCAGCGCTACGCATGAAGCAGTACCCCCACCTGCTCTCGGGCGGCATGCGCCAGCGCGTCATGATCGCGATCGCGCTGGCCTGCAAACCGGCGCTACTGATCGCCGACGAACCCACGACCGCACTGGACGTGACGATACAGGCGCAGATCCTGCGGCTCATCCGCCAATTGCAGCGGGAAGTCGGCATGGGCGTGCTCTTCATCACCCATGACATGGGCGTGGTGGCGCAGGTCGCCGACCGTGTCGCCGTCATGTACGGCGGCCAGTTGGTGGAGACCGCAGAGACGACTGAGTTGTTCGCGCGGCCGCGCCACCCTTACACCCAAGGGCTGCTGGCGGCGATTCCGCGCCCCGGTGGGCGCGGCGCATTGCTCGGCATACCGGGCCAGATCGATGTCGTCTTCGGCGAGCCGAAGGCCTGCCGCTTTGCTAACCGCTGTCCGCGCGTCCAGCCGCTGTGCACGCAGCGGTCACCCGACTGGGACCTCGGCGACGCCCATCCGGCACGCTGCCACTTTCCGGAATCCGCATGATGCCCAATCAATCAGAGACCATGCTGAGCTTCGACGCCGTCAGCATGCAGTTCGCCACCGGCGGAGGATTGTTCAGCAAGAGCCGGCCGCTGCACGCGCTGAAAGACATCTCGTTCGAGCTGCGGCGCGGCGAGATCCTTGGCGTGGTTGGCGAATCGGGCAGCGGCAAGTCAACGCTGGGCAAGCTGGCCCTGCGCTTGCTTGATCCCAGCCAGGGCCGGGTACGCTTTCGCCAGCACGACCTCGCCGACTACCGCGGCGCGGCACTGAAGGCCCTGCGCTGTGAGTTGCAGATGGTCTTCCAGGACCCCAATTCCGCCTTGAACGGTCGCATGACGATTGAGCAATGCCTGCGCGAACCGCTGCAGCTGCATCGCCGCGGCACGCGCGCTGAGCAGCTGACCGAGATCCGCCGCCTGCTCGATCTGGTCGGCCTCCCCGACAGCGCCATGGCGCGCTACCCGCACGAGCTGTCGGGCGGCCAGAAGCAGCGCGTCGTGATCGCCCGCGCACTCGCCTTGAAGCCGACGGTGCTGGTGGCCGATGAAGCCGTCGCCGCGCTCGACGCATCAGTCAAGGCGCAGATCACCAATCTGCTACTGGAATTGCGCGAGCGCCTTGGGCTCTCGATCATCTTCATCTCGCACGATCTGCCGCTGGTGCAGACGCTTTGCGACCGCGTGCTGGTGCTCTACCTGGGGCGGCTGATGGAGTTGGCGCCGCACGCCGCGCTGGCCGATGGCGGCCGGCACCCCTACACCCAGGCGCTCTGGCGCAGCTCGCCCCTCGCCGATCCATCCCAGCGCATGCTCGACGAGGCACTGGTGGCTGGCGAGATCCCCAGCCCGCTCAAGCCGCCCCCCGGATGCGTCTTCCACACGCGCTGCGCCAAGGCCCTGCCCTGCTGCGCGGTGACAGAGCCCCCAGCCATTGACACCAGCCCAGGGCACCGCGTGCTGTGCTGGCTGTACGAACCAACAGACTCACTCGAATCGCCATGACACCCTCATCACCCCACTCCGCTCTGATTGCCACCCTTGACCATCGCCTCGTGGTGTCTTGCCAGGCACTGCCTGGCAGCGCGATGGACCGCAGCGACATCATCGTGGCGATGGCCCTTGCCGCCGTGGACGGTGGTGCTGCAGCACTCCGCATCGAAGGCGTGGCCCAGGTGCGTGCGGTTTGCGCGGCCGTTTCGGTGCCGGTGATCGGCATCGTCAAGCGCGACCTGGCCAATACACCGGTTCGCATCACCCCCTTCGCGCAAGATGTGCGCGATCTGGCCGAAGCCGGCGCCGCCATCATCGCCTTCGATGCCACGGCGCGCCAGCGGCCGGAGTCCGTCGCCGCCCTGCTCGCCGCGACTCGGCATGTCGGTTGCCTGGCGATGGCCGATTGCGCCACCGAAGCCGACGGCCTGGCCGCTTGGCAGCTGGGCTGCGAGTTCATCGGCACCACCATGTCGGGCTACACGGCCGAGACGGCCGACCGCGCGGGCACGGAGCCGGACCTCGATCTGGTGGAACGTCTGGCCCGCGCCGGCTGCCGGGTGATTGCCGAGGGCCGCATGCGCACCCCGGAGCAGGCCGCCTCAGCCATGCGGCGCGGCGCCTACAGCGTCACCGTGGGCTCAGCAATCACGCGCATCGAACACATCACCGGCTGGTTTACCGATGCCATGAGCGGAGTGACCCGGTGATGCTCGCGTTTGATATCGGAGGCACCAAGATCGCCGCCGCCACCATCGTGGACGGCGTGTGCACTGATCGGCGGCAGCTACCCATGCCGGCCAGCGAGCCGGATTTCCTGGCTGCCATCAAGAGCCTGGCGTCCGGCCGCGGCGCAACAACGCGGGCTGCTGTGGCGCTAACGGGTTACACCGATGGCACGTCAGTTCGTGGTGTCAACCGCACGACGATTCCTTTCTGGCAGGACTACCCGCTGATGCCACGCCTGCGCGAGCTGCTGGGCTGCCCGGTGGCGGCGCTGAACGACGCACAGGCGGCAGCCTGGGGCGAGTATCTACAGCGCCCCGACACCCATTGCCGTGACCTGTTGTTTTTGACCCTGTCCACCGGAGTGGGCGGCGGGCTTGTGCTTGACGGGCGCTTGCGCATCGGGCCGCGCGGGCTGGCCGGCCACTTCGGCCATATGGCGATCGAGGTGCCGCCCCTTGACGAAGGCGAGGCCTCGGCACGCTGTGGTTGTGGCCGCCTCGGCTGCCTGGAAGCTGTGGCTTCGGGCACAGCCCTGGCGCGCCAGTCGCGCGTCTTGTTCGGCGAGGCGCTGGACGCGGCCCGGCTTTTCGAGCTGGCCGCTCAAGGTGAGCCGCGCGCCAACACGCTGCTCGATCACGCGGCGGCCGCCGTGGCCAGCGGCATCGCCAGCAGCCAGCTCCAGCTCGATCTGCAAACGGTGGTGGTCGGTGGCAGCGTAGGCCTGGCCGCCGGCATGGTGGCACGCATTCGCGCCGCACTGGAACGCCAACCGGCGCTTTGTGCGGCCGAGGTGGTGCCGGCCCGGCTGGGCGGCGACGCAGGTTTGGTGGGCGTGGCGGCCTGGGCGGCGACGCAGGAGGTTCAGCCATGAGCCAAGCAATCGAAGGCCACATCCTCACACCGCAGGGCTTTGTGCACGGTCGCCTGCTGCATACGCAGGGCCGCATCGAAGCCATTGAAGGCACGCCGATCCCGACCGAGCGCGTGTTGCGCGAAGCGGATGCGATCGTGCTGCCAGGCTTTGTCGATTGCCATGTCCATGGCGGCGACGGCCACGACATCATGCAAGGCGGTGACGCGGCCGCGCAGGTGGCCCGCTGCCATGCCCGCCATGGCACGACGGCACTGCTGGCCACCACCATGACCGCACCCTTCGCCGAGATCGAGGCTGCGCTGCGGGCCTTGAGCCCCCACTGCGTCCGCCGCCCAAGTGGCGGTGCGCGCGTCCTGGGCGTGCACCTGGAGGGGCCTTACATCAGCCCGGGCAAACTCGGTGCCCAGCCCGCTTTCGCGATCACCCTGGACCTCGAGCAACTGCAAGCGCTGAGCCGGCTCGCGCCGATCCGGGTTCTGACGCTCGCCCCCGAGGTCAACGACCATCAGTCGCGTATAGCCGAACTGAACCGGGCCGGCTTCATCGTACAGATCGGCCACAGCGCAGGCAGCTACGACGACGGCGTTGCCGCACTCGAGCAAGGCGCTCGCGGCTTCACCCACTTGTTCAATGCGATGACGGGCCTGCACCATCGCGAGCCCGGCATGGTTGGCGCAGCGCTGGCGCATGCACAGCATGCCGAACTGATCCCCGATCTGCTGCACCTGCATCCCGGGGCCATTCGCGCGGCGCTGCGCGCCATCCCCTGCGCTTATTGCGTCACCGACTCGACCTCGGCCGCCGGCATGCCCGATGGCGAGTACCAGCTCGGCCGCTACCGGGTTTTCAAATGCCTGGGTGGTGTGCGCCTGGCCGACAACACCTTGGCCGGCAGCGCGCTGACGATGGATCAGGCGCTGCGCAACTTGGTCGCCATCGGCCTGGCGCTCGACGACGCCGCAAGGCGCGTGTCGACCTATGCCGCCGACTATCTGGGCATGACGCAAATCGGCCGCCTGCAGCCAGGTGCCGCCGCCGACGTGGTGGTGTTCGATCGCGATCTGCGCTTGCGGCGCGTCTTGATTGAAGGAGAAGAGATTGAAATCAGCGCTGCAAGCGCTGACACAGCAAGGCCCTGAGACCAAGGCCCGGCTATAGCAGCACGACGGCGCTCGCGATGAATCGCTCTGCGCTGTGCTGCGATTTAGAGTTTTCATCCGCTGGCCGATGCGCTAACTGTGGCGTGCGGCTTCTATCCCACCTAGCACGCACGCTAGCCCGGCTCACGCGTTCACACTAAAGCAGGACCAACCATGCCACTGCACCCCCTTGCCGCCGACTACATCCAGCGCCGCATCACTGCCGGACTGGATCCAGTCGAGTCACTCTCACCGGAAATCGCACGGGCGCAATCACGCGCCTTCATCCAGGGCCTGCCAGCGGGCCCGGACTGCGCCGCCGTCATTGATCGCCACATCCCGGGGCCGGGCGGAGAAATCCCGCTCCGGATCTACACGCCGGCTGGGGCGGGGCCGTTTCCGGTGTGCCTGTTCTTCCATGGCGGCGGTTGGGTGGTGGGCGACCTTGATGCGGGAGATGCCAGCTGCCGCATGATGGCCAAGGAGGTCGGCTGCGTAGTCGTCTCGGTCAACTACCGTCATGCACCCGAGCACAAGTTCCCGGCGGCCCCTGAGGACGGGCTGACGGCCGCCCAATGGGTGGCGGACAACGCAGCAGCACTCAATGTCGATGCGGGTCGCTTGGCCCTGATGGGCATCAGCGCCGGGGCCAATGTGGTGGCTGCGGTCACGCTGATGGCGCGGGACCGCGCGGGGCCGCCGCTGGCCTGCCAGGTGTTGATCGTGCCGGTCACCGACTGCAATCTCGACACCCCCTCTTACCTGCGCCTAGCCGAGGGCCATGTGCTGACGCGCAGTGGCATGGCCTGGTGCTGGCAGCACTACTTGCGCACGCCCGCCGATGCCGAGCATCCGCTCGCCTCGCCGCTGCGGGCCACCAGCCTAGAAGGTCTGCCCCCGGCCTTCATCACGACCAGCGAGTTCGATCCGCTGCGCGACGAGGGCGAGTCCTACGCCGCGCGCCTGCGCGACGCCGGCGTCGCCGTGACCCACCGCTTCAATGCCGGCATGCTGCACGGCTTTCACGGCCCTGAAGCGCTTGCCGCCACGTTTTCCTACCTCAGGGCGGAGTTATTCGCATAGCCACAAGGCTCCGCCTGCCCCGCGCCAAGCGTCGGTCCTATCGAGATCTTGCGCCCCGAGTCAGATCACGATTCGCCGCCTCTTGGTGTTAGGGCGCTTACGATGGCCACAGCAGGAGCCCATTGAAGTCCAACAGGGTTGAAGCCGCTCACCGAGAAAAAAATCCCGGCATGGAGCCGGGGCAGCAAAAGCCCTCGCGCTGTCATCACGGGAGGGCACCTGCTCAGGGAGGGAAAAGCAGGGAGCGCATGCGCCCGCCGCAGATTCTAAACGGGCTGACCCACACAACAAGTCAGGGACATTCCACTACGATGAGCATCGGAGTTATGGAAAAGTTTGATGCGGATGCGCTTTCACGAAGACACTATGTAGAACTTGCCACTACGTAATACCCATTCGCGCGCAAGGCGATGTCTTCGGGCAAACGTCGAGGGACAACGATTTTTCGGGTTTCATAGCTGATTTCGGTCGCGGGTATGAGTGTTGTTGCCATACGCGCTAAGGGCTACTGCCGGTTTCATGGACACCAATCCAATAGATTCCCGTGACTCCCTCATGCCTTGAAGTATGGACTCAGCCTGACCGTCTCTCCAATGATGAGCAGGCTGGGCCGGGGGCCATAGGCCGGAGCCAACTCAAGCAGTTGATCGAGTGGCCGGGCGATCACCTGCTGGCCCTTGCGGGTGCCGTCTTGCACCACCGCAGCAGGGGTTTGGGCTGACAGGCCATGAGCTTGCAGCTGCCGGGCGATCTCGGCAAGGCGTTCCATGCCCATATAGAAAACTCGCGTTTGGCCCGTTCGGGCCAGGGCTGGCCAGTCCAATTGCTGCTCAAACGGCGTGAGCTCATCCGCTAAGTGCCCGGATAGGAATACACAAGAGCTAGCCAAACCTCGGTGAGTCAACGGTATACCGGCTGCCGCAGCGCAGCCATTTGCCGCGCTGATACCAGGCACGACCTCGCACTCGATGCCGGCCGCCTGCAAAGCCTGAACTTCCTCGCCGCCACGGCCAAAGACAAAGGGGTCGCCGCCTTTGAGCCGCAGAACCCGTCTGCCCGCCCGCGCTTGCTCGATCAAGATTTCATGGATCTGCTCCTGGCGCACGGCATGGTGGCCGGCCGCTTTGCCCACATCGATGCGGCGGGCAGTCAGCGGCAGCAAGACCATCACCTCGACGTCGATCAGGCGGTCATGCACCACCACCTCGGCCGCCTGGATGCGGCGCAAGGCACGAAGACTCAGTAGGTCGGCGGCACCAGGTCCCGCGCCAACGATGTCCACACGCCCGTTCATGGCTGCTCTTCCAGCCCGGGACCTTGGTGAAACACCAGCTCCGCCACCGGCTGGCCGTCACGCAGATGCTCGGTGATGATGCGGTCCAGGTTCTCGCCCCGGGCGTTGAAGTACCAGATGCCGTCGGGCTGTACACACATCACCGGCCCACCTTTGCAAGCGGCAAAGCAGCTGACCCGGCTGCGTTTGACGCGCAACTCCCCCTCGTGCAGGCCGGCGGCCTTGAATTTTTCCCCCAGGCTATCAAACAAGGCTTGGGCTTCGCCGTCCTGGGTGCAGCGCGGGCCGGTGCAAACCAGCAGATGACGCTTGTAACTGGAGATTTTGGGTTTGACGATTTCCGTCTCGGCCTTGGGACTGTCCATACTCATGGCTTGCTTTCCTTTGCTTTGTTTGTTTTGCGAACGGATTGAAGGCGCAGGCGGCGCCAGCCCAGCACACAGCCAGCCAGGCACAAGCCGGCCGCCGCCAAACTCCAAGCCACCACCACGGCATCCCTGAGCCAGGACATGGCCTGCAGCGGCGGCCAGTCCCAGCGATGCAGGGCATTGAACAGCCAGCGGTCGGCGCGGCCGTAGTCATCGACCCGCTGGGCGATGCGGGCGGCTTGCGGATCCAGGTAGTAGCAGGTGGCGCCGGCGTCGGCCAAGCAAGCACGCAGCACGGGGAAGCTGCGGCTTTGGTGGCGCAGGCCGTAGTAGTAAAGGTCGGGGCCGCTCAGCCAGTCATGGCTGCGGATTTGCTGCTGGGGATGCATGGCTTGCAGGGCCGCCAAGAGTTGCGCCTCGCTCAAGCCATGGGCCAAGACCTTACCCCTGCCGTCTAGCAAGAGGCTTTGCTGCTCGGTCTTAAGGCGCCAAAAGCTCTGCCCTTGCACGCGCTGCCATTCCATTTCCTTCAAGCCAGGCAGCAAATCCAAGCGCGGCAGCTCAGCGGGTAAGGCCTGTTTCTCCCCTTGCCAAGGCGCTTGCGTCTGATCCTTGGGATTGCTGGAGGGCCAGCCCCAAGGGTCCATGGACAACCAGCCGCTGAACAGCCAGGCCGCCAGCACCCCGCCCGCGCCCAGGCCCAGCAGATGGTGCCAGCGCTGCCAGCGCCCACGGTAGGGCGAGACGCTGCCGCTGGCATAGCCGCGCAGGCGCAGGCGTTGCAGTCCCAGAATTAAGCCGAGGCTGCAAAGCAAAAGCGCAACGCCGCTGCTCCACAACACCAGCTGCCGCCACAGGCCGGCGTATGCCCGCAGCGGCGTGAAGTAAAGCCAATGCGTGACCGTGCCCAACCAGTTCCATCCGCGCTCCCAACGCGAGGTGTCCAAAACCAGCTCGCCGCTGGCCTGCGCGTAATAGAGCTCGGTGCCCGCTTCATCCTGCAAAGCGACCCGCCACAGCGGGCGCAAAGGATTGAAGCGGCCGTAAATGCTCCACTGGTCTTGCTGAATCAGCTCGGCTCGGGGATTGGCCGCAGAAATTCCCAGCGCGGCCGCATGGGTCCGCGCCAAGGCCAGCACCTGCCCTTCTTGCAAGAGCGGCAGGCGCTGGCCCGACACCGCAGAAACCGGCTGCCAGCCAGGCCCACCGGTCTGAAACAGCCAGACCGGCTCCTCGCCCCGCATGCTCAGTCGCGCGCCGGTGGCCGGCACGCTCAAACCTGCTCGCTCGAAGGCCTGGGCCGGCACGAGCAAACCCTGAGTCGGTAGCGGCGAGAGAGCTTGCAAGACCTCGGTCGCCTGCAGCTGCGGGCGCGGCACCCACAGCATCACCAGGCCCGAAACTAGCCAGGCCAAGACCAACAGACCCAGGCCAAGCCCTAACCAACGGTGGATCAGATGCAGCCAGCGTTTCATCTCTGGCCCCTCAGAAGGTCAGCTGACCGCTGAGCTGCCAGTTGCGGGGCTCGCCCAACATCACTTGCGAGCCGCTGTAACTGCTGGTGGCATAGGCCGTGTCGGCCAGATTGCGGCCATACAAACCCAGGCTCAGCTTGGGCGCCAGCTGCACGTTCAAATAAGCATCCAGCAGCGCATAGCCGGGCAGACGCATGCTGTTGTTGATGCTAGTGAAGCGGGGACTCACGCCGCGCAGCAACACACCCGCATCCAAGTCTGAGCGAGCCCACTTCAGGCCTAGATTGGCCATCTGCTTGGCGGCATAGGGCGCTTGATTTCCACTCAGATCGAGGCCGCTTTGCACCACGTTGTCGTAACGCGTGCGGTTCCAGCTGATATTGCCGTCCAAGGCCCAGCCGGCCGGCAGGCGCAGTTGCGCCGTCAGTTCCAAGCCGCTTGAGAGCAAGCTGCCGCCCTGCACCGTGTAGGCCTGCTGACGGGGCAGCTTGACGCTGGTGAGCAGGCGCTCCTTCTTGATCTGGTACAGCGCCGCCGTCGCGTCCCACTGCTTGCTGGCGCGTTTGTAACCCAACTCCCACTGGCGGCCGGCGCTCAGCTGCCAATCGGCATTGCCCTTGGAGATGGTGGCGATATTGGCCACCGGGTCGGTCGCCACACCGGTGTTCAGGTAAACGGACTGATCCGCATCCAGTGCGTGCAACAGCCCCAAGCGCCAAGTCGTGGGCTGGAAGCTGGCGCTCCAATCGGGTCGGCTGGGTAGCAGAGCCTGGCGATCCACGCTCATGCGATCGGCCCGCAGGCCGGCGTGCAAGGTCCAGTCAGGCGCCAGCGTCAGCGCGGCCTCGGCGTAGGCGGAGTACTGGCGTGTTTGCGAGGCCTGACGTGGAACCAAGGGCCCCTCCTGCAGATAGCGGCCGGGCTGCGGGTTCAGCAGGGCCACGCGACTGGTCGTGTCGTACTCGTAGCCGTCATTGATATGGGTGAAGTTCAGGCCCTGGCCTTGCACGCCCAGCACCAGGCCCAACTCACGGCCCTGCAACTGGCTGCGCCCCTTCAGCTCCAGGCTACCACCGGCCTGGCGCAGGCGGTGGGCAATGCCCAAGTAACCGAGTCGGTCGACGGAGCGCCCATCTGCGGCCAGCGCGTACTCTTCCAAATTGCGCCACTGGCGATCGATAGTGAAGCGATGAAGCTCGCCCTCCAAACGCCAGTCCGACGGCAGCCTCCAGACGCCCTTCAGGCGCGCGCGGTCCTGCTGTACCCGCCAGAAAGCATCCTCCACGTTGTAGTTCTGCTCCCGCAAACGGGCATCGATGCGGCCCTCGCGCAGCGGTGTACCGAAGTAGGCGCTGTTGCGGTCGCGGTGCAAGTCCAGGATCGCGTCCAAATAGAAATCGGGGCTGGCCTGCCAGCGCAGGGTGCTCATCAGCTTGCGTTGGCGCCAGTCGCCGCGCGCCACAAAGCCCTCGCCGCCCTTGTCCAGCACGTCTAGGCGCAGGGCGAGTTGAGAATTCAAGGGCTGATTCAGGCCCAAGCCCACACGCCAGGCGCCGAAGCTGCCCACACCCGCCTCCGCATTGGCCGCGAACTCGAAGCGTGGCTGCTTGCGCAGCAGATTGATCACACCGCCCACCGCGCCATCGCCAAACAGCACCGAGGCCGGGCCCCGCAAGACCTCCACCCGCTCATAGCCGAAGCCATCTTGCGGCATGGACTGGGTACCCGAGGTGGTGGGCACGCGCACGCCGTCCTCGGCCTGAACGATGGAGTCATTGCCCGAGAAGCCTCGGCTTTGAAAGGTCGAGCCCGAGCCGGGCGAGCCCTGAAAACTCATGCCCACGGTGCGTTGCACCAGGTCGGCCGTGGCGGTCACGCCCTTCAGCGCTTGTTGATCAATCAGGACAATGTCGCTGCTGGCGGGCAGCTCCAAGCCGCTGAGACCCAGGCGCGAGGCGGTGCTTTGCCGGGCGCCTTGGCCCTCGGCCCTTTTGGCCTCGATCTGCACGGTTTGCAGGCGCTGAGCCTCGGCCTCGGGCTGCGCACTGGCTTGCGCCTGAGTGCTCAAAGAGGCCGTCAGCAAAATGGCGGCGGAAACTTGAATGGTGTGGTGTTGAACTTGCATGCTGAAGAAGAAAGTGCGCGCCACAAGCCTGGAAAGATGAACGCACGCAAGCCCACATGCTGGAGCGAAGAAATCGCCCAGCCAGCCCACATACGACGCCTTTCGCTCCCCGCTTTTGGCTCGCCGCTAATGGCCTGCAGCGCCCGTTTTTGGGGCGCGCAGGAGTTGTGCTCTGGCCGGTATCCGGGCTTGCGAGACTTGATGCGTCGTCTTCCCAGACCTCAAGAGTCCAGTGACTGGCGCCCCCGCATTTGGAGACCCCCTGACGCACCCACACTCGCCTACCGTTGCGGGGGCAGCCGAGGCTTGCGAGGCAGCGAATTCACGCGGCCTCTACCTCGTTCCCGTTTAACTCACACCATGCGGTCTGAGCACCTGAGCAGGATTCAATGGAATTTCTTGACTAGGCCTCGGCCTCCTCCGCCGCGTCGGCAGCGGCGGGCTCCAAAGGTTCATCCAAGGTGGCCTGGATATAGGCCTCGGGCAGGCGATGCTGGGCCGCCAGTTGCGCCAGGCTGGCACCGGCGGCGTAGTCGGCCTGCAAAGTCTCCAACCAACCCAGCAAGCCGGTGCTTAGGGATCGCCCCGCCTTCTCGCCCGCCAGCGTGCTGCCGCCCTCTTCCAGATCGTATTTATTGGCATAACCCCGCGGCGTCACCATCAAGCCGTGGCGCACAAAGGTATTGCTATTGCCGATCAGCACGGTGCTGAGCATGCCGATGTCGGCCTCGGCCATATGGTCCAGCGTGGTGAACTCGATGCGTTCACGCCTGCGGTAAGCGCTCTTGACGATGGCCACGGGCGTGTCGGGCCGACGGTGGCGCAAAAACAGGCGCTGGGCCTCAACGATCTGGCGGGTTCGGCGGCCGCTCTTGGGGTTGTAGAGCGCCACCACAAAGTCCGCGTAGGCCACCGCATCCAGGCGACGCGCAATCGTCGGCCAGGGGGTGAGCAGATCGCTCAAGGAGATGGAGCAAAAGTCGTGCGTAAGCGGCGCACCCACGCGCGAAGCGCAGCTGTTGATGGCACTGGCGCCCGGGATGATTTCGACTTGCACAGCATGATCTGGCGTCCAACCGGCCTGGAACAGCACCTCGTAGGTCGGCCCGGCCATGCCGTAGACACCCGCATCGCCGGACGAAATCAGGGCCACCTTCTTGCCGGACTCGGCCGCCTCCAGGGCGCTGATGGCGCGGTCCAGTTCCTCCGTCATGCTTTTGCGGATGATCTCCTTGCCTTCCAGCAGATCGGCCACCAGCTTGATATAGGTGACATAACCGATCACCACATCGGCCTCGGCAATCGCGTCGCGGGCGCGCTGGGTCATATGCTCCACGCTGCCCGGGCCAATGCCCACCAGCATGATCTTCCCAGCCTGGGCCAGGCTTGGTTCCTGTGGTTCTGTCATCGATTCATTCCTCTCGTCGATCCAGGGCGACCGAGACGGTGGCATTGCGGCCATCGGCGCCCTGGTATTTGAATTTTTCCAACAGCAAATCGCCCAGCCCGCCCTGCCCGAGCAACAAGGCCGCGGCCTCGCTGACTGAAGGGCTGCCTGTGAAGCGCCTCACCGTCTCGGACGGATTGGGCACCGTCACCTCCTCCAGCGCGGCCGCGCTGTAGAACTGCAGCGGCCAGCCGCGTTGCTCGGCTAGGCGCAGCAAGCCTTGTTCATCGGCCTTCAGATCAATGCTGGCCGCACCGCTGACCTGGCCAGGCAAGCAGCCCAAACTGGACAGGGCCTGGTCCACCGCATGAGCGAGCGTCTCCAGCGGCGTGCCGCGGTCGCAACCCAGGCCCAGGGTCAAGCGAGTGCCGAGCTTCATGCCTGTGGCGGCCGGTAAACCACCAAGCGCTCCTGCATGTGCTGCCAAAGCTCCGGACTGACTTCGGCGTGGGTCACCCAGAGCACGGCCTTGTAACGCGCCAGATCCACATCCACCAACTGCTTGAAACAGTGGATATTGGCCGGCAGCGGCGTGGGCCGGGTCCACCAGTTCGGGCTGCCGGCCTCTTGCACAAACGCGATAGGCTCTTCGTTCACCACATGGGCCGAAACGCGGGTGATATTGATCTTGGGGGCTTCCACCGTCCAACCCAGCTCGCGGCCCAGGATGTCGACTGGAATGGTCTTGCCCACATCGGAGGCCGTGGTCAGAACGGGAGTGGCCTCCAAGAGTGCAGCGATCTCCAGCGCCATGGCGTTGGCCCCGCCCACATGGCCGGACAGCACCGGGATGACGAACTCGCCAGCATCGTCCACCACCACCACACCGGGGTCCTCATCCTTGCTTTTCAGGTGTGGGGCGATCAGGCGCACAACGGCGCCCAGGGAGACGAAGAAAACAATCTGATCGAAGCGCTCGAACAGGCCCGCGATCTCGTCCTTGAAGGCGCCGTCGTAGACCTGCAAGGGGTTCGCCAGCCCCTCCATCTGGGCTGAAAATTTGGCCGAGACGCAGAGCTCGGCGGCTGGCAGCTGGGCCGCCAGCTTGGCCACTTGAGCGGCCCCATGTTTGGTGATGGCGACGAGGACGGTACGGGGTTTTGTGATGCTCATATTCTTGTGGGCGGGTCAGGACCCGTCCTCCGTGTTGTTGGACTGGGGCGCAGACTTCTTCTTGCAGCCCTTGATCCGCTCTCCGCGTTGGCGCTGATCGTTCTTCACCAGAAGGAGAGAGAGGTAATTGACCTTGCTTCCGCGCAGGCTCAGCAGCTCCGCCCCGCGCAGCACCCGCTCCTCCGGCGCACCGGCCTTTTCAACAAAGCAGCCTTTTTCCAGCAGTTGGCGGCGTTCCAGCAGATCGATCAGCTCATCGATCAAGGGTTTGACCTTCATCAGGACCAGGGTGTCGAAGTCGTCCAGCAGACGTTCCACCATCTCCACCCCGTAGGCCGCGGGCACGATGGCCACGGTGTCGTCTTGCTCGGAGAAGGGAATCTGCAAGCGCGCGCACGAGGCGTGAAAGCTAGTTATGCCGGGAATGATCTCGACCTGCAACTCAGGTGCCAAGCCACGCAGCGTGCGTTCCAGATGGCCGAAGGTGGCGTAGGTGGAGGCATCGCCCTCGACCAGGAAGAGCACATCGCGCCCGCTTTGCAGCACCGGCAAGACTTGAGTGGCGGCGCGCAGCCAGGCGCGGGCCAGCTTTTCGGCGTCATGCGTCATCGGGAAGACCAGGGCCTGGGCGTCGGCCGGCAGCGCCAGACCACTTCGCTGAGCGATGGCCAGGGCATAGCTTTCGGTCTTGAGCGAACGCAGCGGGTAGGTCCACAGCGGCTCGGCACGCTGCAACTGGTCCCAGGCCCGGCGAGTGATCAGATCGGCAGCGCCGGGGCCTAGCGAGACACCGATCAATCGTCCCATCAAACGGCAAGTCGGCGCGCTCATGGTTCAACCACCGCCTGTGCGCAGACAATCCACACCGGGTTTTCCGCCGCCATGCGATGCATATGCAGGATGGGTTTGCTGCGCGAAGCCTGCAGCTGCAAGACATCCCATTGCACGCCGGCCGCATTCAAGGCCTCGACCGCCGCGGCCAGGTTTTCGATGGTGACGAAATTCATCACCAGCATGCCCTGAGGCTTGAGTCGGCACAGGATCAGCTCGATCAGCTGGGCCAGCTCGCCGCCGGAGCCGCCGATGAAGACTGCGTCCGGATCCGGCCAATCCTCCAGCCCAGCAGGCGCCTTGCCCTGCTGCAAGCTGTAGTTGGACAGCGCCATGGCCCGGTGATTGCGCCCGGCAATGGCGAAGTCCTCGGCGTTCTTCTCGATGGCATAGACATGACCTTCGGAGCACAGGCGCGCGGCCTCTAAACCCACCGAGCCGGAACCGGCGCCGATGTCCCAGATGATGCTGTTCAAACGCAACTGCATGCGAGCCAAGGACACGGCTCGCACCTCTTGCTTGGTGATCAAGCCCTTCTCGGGCTGGCGTTGCTCGAATGTGCTGTCCGCCAAACCCAGCAAGACCGGCCGGGGCCGCGGCTTGAGGCGCAGGAGTAGCACGATGTTCAGCTCGGCAAAGCGCATCTGCGCCACCTCGGCCGCGCTCAATTCGGCACGCACCCGCTCACCAGGCTGGAGGAGGGACTCAGCCACCGCGATCTGAAACTCTTCGCCCAGGCCCTCAAGCAGCAGCATGCGGGCGATGCGATCGGGGCTGTTGTCCGGGCTGGTCAGCACGGCCACGCGTTCATGCGAGCGCAGCGTCTGCATCAGCTCGTACAGGCCGTGCGAGGCCTGGGCGCCAACCCGCCATTCGCCCGCATCACGGGCATGGATAGAGCAAAGCTTGATGGACTGCCAAGGGAGCCCTAAGCGAGCGCAAGCGATCTGCACGGCACTCAAATTGGGCAGCACCTCCAGCGCGTCCACGCACAGACGCGCCGCCAGATAGCTGGCGATGCCGAAGAAGAGCGGGTCGCCCGTAGCCAGAACCACGCAGCGCTTGCCCACGCTCTGCGCCTGCCGAACCCAGTCGGGCACCTGGCTCAGGCCCACGCCCAGATCCAGACGCTCAGCCGTGGGCGCGATTTGTGATTCCAGCAACGTCAAAGTGCGACGAGCACCGATGACGCACTCAGCCTCGCGCAAGTGGCCCAGGGCCACGCCGCTGAGACTGGCCACCCCGTCATCCAGCACGCCGATGACGCGGCAACGCGGCCCGCGGGTGAAGCGCTGGCCTTCGTAGCTCAAGTCTTCCCCGTCGATCACTTCTTCTTGTGTTGTATCCATGGCTCTTCCTGGTCTTTCTCTATTAGCACTGCGCCTCGGCCAGCTTGCGACCATCAAAGTCGCACACCAACACGGTCAGGCGGAAGCGCCCGGGGTAGCGACCCAGCACGGTCTGCACCACCTTCTCGGCCAGGGCTTGGTGGAACTCCAGCACCAGGCCCAAGGCCTCGACGCGTTCGCTGGCATAGCGCGCCGTCTCGGCGTTGCGGATGTCTTCGCAGACCTCGGGCGGCACGCCGATGCCGGCGCACAAATCCGCCAGCAAGCCGGTGTCCACCTCGGCGCGACCGGCATGGGTGATCGTCTCGCCCTGGGCGATCTTGGTCAGCTTGCCCACCATGCCGCCGATCACCACATGCGGGAGCTTGGCCTTGACGGCCGCATCCAAGGCGTATCGCAAGAAATCACCCATCTGCACAAAACAGGCTTGCGGCAGCTCAGGAAACTGCTCCATCAAAAACTTCTCGGTGCGCCCGCCGGTCGTCAGGGCCACCATGCCCGCACCTGTCGTTCCAGCCACCTGCACGCCCTGCACCACACTGGCCCGGTAGGCCGCGGTGGAGTAAGGCTTGACGATGCCCGTGGTGCCGAGGATGGAGATACCACCCAGGATGCCTAAGCGCGCATTGAGCGTCTTCCTGGACATCTCCAGTCCTTGCGGCACCGAAATCGTCACCTCCAGACCCACCTCATCCAGCAAGGCGGCCCCCACCTCGCGCACGTTGTCTTCGATGTTCTGGCGCGGCACCGGGTTGATCGCCGGCCCGCCCACGGCCAGGCCCAAGCCCGGCATGGTGACCGTGCCCACGCCCTCGCCGCCCAGCAGCAAGACCTGACCCTGCAACTCGTGGCACACCCGCACATCGGCGGTGAGATGGGCTTTGTCGGTGCAGTCAGGGTCGTCGCCCGCGTCTTTGATGACCATGGCGTGGGCTTGGTGCAAATCACAAGCCCCGTCATTGACCGCAAAACTCACCCGCTGGCCATTGGGCAGCAGGCATTCCACCAACTCAGGCACACGGCCATTCAGCAGGCCCAGCACGGCGGCGCGTGCGGCTGCAGCCGAGCAAGCACCGGTGGTGAAGCCGGTGCGCGTTCCGCGCTTGACGGTCTTGTCCATCATGAACGGTGCAAGCCCTTCTCTGCCTGCTCAGCCGCTTCGGCCAGACCCAGCAAGGCGTGGATGGCCGCCACCACCAGCGTGGAGCCGCCCTTGCGACCACGAATGATGATCCACGGCACCTCGCTCAGCTCGGCCATCAAATCCTTGCTCTCCGCCGCCGAGACAAAGCCCACCGGCATGCCTACCACCAGCGCGGGTTTGGCCCCCTCTTCGCGGACCAGGCGCACCAGCTCGATCAAAGCCGTGGGCGCATTGCCTATGCCCACGATGGCGCCATTCAACAGACCATGGACATGGGCTTTGCGCATGGCTTGAACAGCGCGGGTCGTGCCCTCGATGGTTGCGCGTTCAATCACATCCGCATCGCTGATGAACTGATAACCGACGATGCCGAAGTGGCTCAGCCGTGGACGCGAGAGGCCCACGCAAATCATCTCTACATCGGCGACCACCCGGCTGGCACGGCTGCAGATAGCGGCTACACCGGCCGCCACCGCCTCGGGGTGAAAGTCAGTCAGGCCGTTGAAGTCAAAGTCTGCATTGGCGTGGATCATGCGACGCACCACCGGCCATTGCTGGGCGTCATAGGCGTGCGGGCCGACTTCGCGGTCGATCACCGCAAACGAGTCATGCTCGATGGCCCGCCCAGCGGCGGTCAGCTGCTCGGTGATGGTGTTGAGATTAGGCAGGACGGCGCTCATGCCGGGGCATGCTCATGCGGGTGGGCATGCGGGTGGGCGTGGGCGTGGGCGTGCGGGTGCGGGTGCGGGTGCGGGTGCGGGTGCGGGTGATCGTGTGCATGGTCATGCGAATGCCCATGGTTGTGATCATGCGTATACACCTCCTGGCCATGGTGGTGTCCGCCATGGCCCAGGGTGATGGCTATCTCGCGGTATTTGCAACCGTCGCAAGGCATCAGGGCGGCCGGTGCTTCATTGCGCAAGTCTTGCGCACGTTGTTCCAGCAGCTCGAATATCTCTTTCTCAGCACCAAAGTAGTCGCCCAGGGCGAAGCGGATCTGCGGGTATTGCTGGCGCAGATGCTCGACCTGACGCTGGATGCGACTGATCAAGGTACCGCTGAAGAGGTAGTAAGGCAGCACCACCACCTGGCTCATCATCTGCAAGGACTGGCGCTGCACCACTCGCTCCAAGCGCGGGAAGGTGATGCCGGTGAAGGCGATGTCCACCAACTCGTGGTCGCCCTCCTCATGCAGCCAGCGCGCCATCTTGGCCACATCACCATTGGCCTGGCGGTCCGAGGCGCCGCGGCCCAGCAGCACGACGCCGGTGCTGTGCGGATCGGGCATATCCAAGCTCATCATGGCCTGGCGCAGGCGGCGCTTGAGCAGGGCCAGAATGGGATCGCAGGCGCTCAGATGCGGGGCATACAGAAACCGTGTATCGGGGCAATCCAGGCGAGCCGAGTCAATCGCTTGCGGAATGTCCATCTTGACGTGGCCGGCCGCGTTGAGGATCAGCGGCAGCACCAGCACCCGCTGGGCGCCCTGGGCGGCGTGCCGCAGGCCGGCGTGCAGCATAACCGGTGCGAACTCGATGAAGCAGACCTCGACGCGCCAGCCGGGCTGGCGGGAGCGCCAGGCATCGGCAAAACGCTCGATTTCCTCGTTCGCCCCGGCCTCCCGGGAGCCGTGGCCCACCAGCAGCACGGTTTCCGTGCCATGCAGATTTGTAGTCGTCATGTTTGTTCTTCTTGAGCGGTTTGCGGCAGCGCCGAGGCGCGGCGGAATTTGTGGGTGAAGCTGGAGTCATAGAGCTTGGACTTGGCCAACTCCGGCCAGTGGCGCGAGCCAAGGGTGGGGCTCGCGATGATCATGGATTGGCTGACGATGCCCGCGTCGCGGCAGCGCTGCTTCACATCGGCCAGAGTGGCGCGAACAATCTGCTGCTCACCCGGCCAGGAGGCTTTGTGCACCACCAGAATCGGCGCATCCTCGGCCCAGCCGGCGGCAAGCAACTCGGCCGTGACCTTACCCAGCAAGGTGATGGAAAGAAAGATGCACAGGGTGCAACGGTGCGCGGCCAGGGCCGCCAGATCCTCGCCCGGCGGCACGGGCGTACGCCCTTCGACGCGGGTGAAGATCACGCTCTGAGTCAGCTCCGGCAAGGTGAAAGTCTCCACCGCCGCCGCCGCCGAGGCCATGGCTGAGGACACGCCAGGCACCACCCGCAAGGGCACACCGACCGCATCCAGGGGCTGAACCAGTTCCATCAGCGCACCGTACAGAGCTGGATCACCCGTCTGCAGGCGCAACACGGTTTCATGCCTGGCGGCGCGCTCGATCAGCCAGGCCGACATCTGCTCGAGCGTCATGCCCTTGGAATCGGCGATCTCGCAGCCGGGCGGCGCCCAGCGCGTGGCTGCCACATCGACCAGGGAACCGGCGAACAGAATGGCGCCGGCGCGCGCTATCAGCTCACGGCCCTTGACGGTGATCAGATCCGGGTCGCCCGGGCCGGCACCAACAAACCAGACGGTGCCAGGTCTTGCCCCCTGCTCGCTCACGCCAGGGTAGCTCGAGAAGTGAAGCTGAAGTCAAAGCACAGACGGGCCAGGGCATAACGACGCAGGGCACCGGCCGGGCGCAAGAGCCACAGAATCGCCAGCGTGAACAGAGGCTCAACAACCAACCAGGGCAGATAGGCCACGGCAAAACTGGCCCAGTCGGCGAAGGCGGTTTGAGTCTGGCCCAGGGCAAGCCAGAAGCCCACCATGGCCACGACGCCACTGTAAAACGCGGTGTCCAGCTTGACCAAAGTGGCCACGCCGATGGGCTTGTCCTTGTTGCCCACGAGACGGCGAGCCAAACCGTAGTGCATCAACATCAAGGGCAGCATCAGCGACAGGGAGTTGACGGCCAGATGCACCAGATCTTGCGGCTCAAACACAAGACCTTGCAGCAGCAGCCCCAGGGCTAGGCCCAGCAGCGTGGGCACAAAACCAAAGCTCAGGTAGAGCGGAATGGCGCCCAGGAAATGCAGCTCCGACGGACCCGCCTTCATATGGAAGATCTGCATGAAGACCGAGAAAAACAGCGCCGCCAACAAGGTGCGCAAGGCCAGCGCCGGCTGCTTAAGCAGGCGCGGCACATAACAAGCCAGGACAGCGGTGGCGGCAACGGCCGCGAACAAGAGTTTGGCGGGGGCGATCAAGCCGGGTTCGATATGCATGGAACAAAACTCCTTGCGCCCCCCCTTGAAAACGAAGAGGCGGCAGTTGTCAATGAATCCGACGCTTACAAGGCCTTCGCCCATGCAGCAGCCAGACCCGGGAAGATGGATCCAAAAAAAAAGGGATGAGAAACTCGCAGCAACGCGGCTGCGCAGCCGGTCAGCAAAGCTGACAAGCCAGGGGCTAGTTCTGGATGATTGAGGACATGATGGAGCCCGACCAAACGCGCCGACCCGCTTCCCCGCAGGTCATGCACAGAATGAGCACGTGCATGCACACGACTCGCTGTGTTGGCCGGTATCCGGGCTCGTGGAAATCAACCTATCCCCTTCCCAGACGGCTGAGCCATCCAGTGGGACTTCGACAGGCCTGAGGCGCAGCTTGCGCTCGCACTCTTCCACTTACCGTTGCGGGGGCAGCTTGACTTTCGGAGAACACTCCATGCGGAGACTCACCTTGCCAATTCCCGTTTAACTGCGCGCCTTGAGTAGGCGAAGCAAGCACCAACGGTCCTAATGGTAATGCATTTACACAGCTTGCAACATGAATCACTTCCGGGGGCTGCACGACGCCCAGAAAGTTGGGAAAACTTCAAGGGGTCCCAAGGAGAAGTATGAATAAAAGTGCAAGCCCAAGGTCGTTAAGTGTTTTTTGGCTGGCGAGGGTGGCGAATGCGAATCCTGGGTGTGGGCGTGCGAGACCGAAAAGTCGGTCAGCATGCCCACGGTTAAAGTCAGTTGTGCGCACTCTCGGAGTGTCCGGCATCAGCTTGAAACGCTGTCCTCGATCAATTTGAAATGGTGACACTCTCAGCCTGGTCGGACGTGAATTCCATTCGCCCCTTGCCTTTGCGTTTTGCAAAGTACATGGCACGGTCAGCGCTGTTGAGTAAGCAATCTTTGGATGTGCCGTTGTCCGGAAACAGTGAAACGCCCGCGCTGGCCCCAACACTGACCTTTTGCCCAGAAGCCAAAAGAACCGGTTCTGCAATTGCATCCAGCATCCGTGAAACAACCTGCTCGACTTGCCTGGGGCCCTCCAATTCTGAAAGCAGAACAACAAACTCATCGCCGCCCAGCCTAGCCGCGACATCACCGCTTCTTATGCAATGTTGAATACGGCGAGAGACTTCTACAAGCAGCCGATCACCTGCCTCATGCCCCCATGCGTCATTGATCGCCTTAAATCCGTCGAGATCAATGAATACGACCGCCAATCGCGTCGCTGCACCCTTCGCCTGAACAATTGCTGCACCAAGAAGTGCGTCTAGCGTGGATCGATTGGCGAGTCCAGTCAGAGAGTCGTGCTTTGCAAGATGTGTCGCTTGGACTTCGCGCGCTCTCACACTGGAGATATCAACCATGACCCACATTGAGAGGCCGTCAGGCAGTTGTACTCCGCTGAGGTCGATCCACACGGTACTCCCATCTTTGCGCCGCATAGGCAGCTCCAGGCGGGCCCTCTCACCAAGCGCTAGCCGCGGGTAAGTCTCACCAACCAACTCATATGCTGAGTCATCCAGATACAGCAGCCGAACCGACTGACCGACAAGTTCCTCGGGCGCGTAGCCGAAGATGGCGGCCAAAGCTCGGTTGTGCCATGTGAACACTCGGCGGTGAAACTTGGCGATGCCGACCAATTCGTTGTCGAGCATGAGGTGCTGCTCCGCCGCCAGTTGATTGAGGGCCGCTTGCGACGCAATCAACTCCTTCTGTCGACGCCCCAACAATGCAATCACAGTGACGATAAGGACGACAATGAAAACACCAATGCCCGTCAACTGGCTAGCTGACTTGCGCCACGGCCCGAAATAGTGGTCAGTATCGATTCCAACAAGAACCTGCAAGGGATGCCCACTGACTCTTTGGTAAGCCGACACGGTTTCGGAGCCTTCCAGGCCTGCCTTCGAAATTACGAGGCCACGGTTAGGCGACTGAGAAATAACGGTCCGCAAGTCATAGGATATGTTGGAAGCCCCGAGTCCAAGTTCCTGTTTTGCGGTCTCCGGGGTGTATCGGGCTATCAGTCGTAGCGTCCCAGACCGCAGTGAAATCGTTCCGCGAGGTCCAATCTTGACGTCATCAAAGGTGTCAACGAAATGCGCTGAAGAGACGACCGCATAGACCACGCCTAGAAACTTACCATCGGCAGAGATTATGGCTCTGGCCAAAACCATGCCCCATTTCTGGATAACACGCCCCTGTTGCGGCTCAGAGATCACCAGCGCCCCTTGAGCACGGCGCGCTTGCTCAAAATAGTCCCGGTCTGCCACAGAAGCATCGTCAGTTTGCCCGGTGTTCAGCACCAACCCGTTCTCATCTGTAACTCTTATCGCGTCAACCTGCGGCACGAGGCGAAGTTGGTCCGAGACGATCATCTTCAGCGCCTCTGGCCCAGTTCTGTCGTACCGAGATGCGTGCTCTAGAGCTTGAACAACTGTGACCAACGCGTTGTCAATCAGACGTATTTCAGTTTCAACGGTCAGGCCAACCATCTGTGCCAGTATCTGCGCAGCTTGGTTTGCCCGGTCGCTATAGCTTTCGTAGCTAGTACGAAGTGCCCAATAGATGGTACCTACGACAGCTCCGATGAGAATGCATGCCCCAGCGGCAAAGAGCCTTGGAGTTCTCTCTCGCTTGCTTTTCAGCTTTTCAATTTCAGGCATGTCAGCGCGATCTAGCAGAAGGACTCTTAACGCGGATTGCTGAGGCGAGAATCACTTTGGTTTGCTCCTCGTTTCATTATGCGGCGCCACTCGGCATAAACGCCCAAACTTTAAGCTGTCACCAGGCTGGGTACGAACGAAAATTTGAATCGCCCAGTTTTTTAAACTGACCCTAAGAAGTTAGACAAACTTCAAGGGGTTCCATGGGGCCACTGCAGACTTAAAAGCAGGTCTTCGCGACCTCTTCAGCCTGGCATAAGAGCCGCTGCGCGAGACACCGCGCGCCCCGCAAATCACCACCGCCGGCCAGCCCCCCGGTGCTCCGCCACGAACTTGAACATCGCAATGACTCCTTTGCAAAGCAGGCCGCGGCACCTTTCAAAATGTCGCGCTCCATCTTGAGTTTGGCCACTTCCTTCTTAAGCCGCTCAATCTCGGACTACTCAGGCTTCATCATGCCTTTACCTGGAAATGCCTGCTGCGGATCGGCTGCCACCTCAGGTATCCATGTCCGCAGCATCGTCTGGTGAATGTCCAAGTCACGCGCTGCCTGCGTGATCGACTCAATGCGCTCCTTGACCAGCTTCAACGCCTCCACTTTGAACCCCCGGATGAATTGCCGCCTTGCTACCACAAACAAGCTCTCAGATCGAGCCATGGTTGGCGATCTCAATAACGGCAAAGGTCAACTCATCCCAGAACATGCACCACAAAAGACACAAAGCGACTTTTTCAAAAAAATGGGCATGATCCCGACTGTGGAGAGCGGCGCTCGGCCTTGCTCGATGCGAGTTGCCGAGGCCAGACGCATACGTCATTTGAACCAGCGCGGGTCAACTGAACCTGTGTTTTCAGCCGTGCAGCTCGTCTTGCTGTTGTTGGCCGACGCAGCCAAGAAGAACGGCGCCAAAACTTCGCATTCCACAATAAAAAAGGGCGGCCTGTTACCAAGCCGCCCTGAAAAGCTGCGTCCCTATGAGACCGCCTTGCAACAAATGGCTCCTTAGAGCGCGTACTTCATGACCAGAGACAACTGATTGCGATCAGTGAATGGGCGGTAGGTCAACAAGTCCAACGAGGGAGAGCCGAGGAAGCCCTGATAGGTCAAGCCCACCGAGAAGTTGCCATGCCTGGTGAAGGTGGCACCCAAGGCGTAGCGCGTGTCGCCTTCGCCACCCACGCCACCCAGAATGGTGCGGCCCTTCAGTTGCCGAGAAACGCTGATCGGCACGCCCAGATCCCAGCCTTCGAAGACGCCGGGATAGCTCAGCGACAAGGTGCCCGAGATGGCCAAACCTCGATTGGTCTTGAAGGACAGCTGATCGCTCTCCCCAAAGCCAAAGTTCGCCGGGAAGGCTTCAGCGCCAGGCGCTTTGCGCGCCGTTACATTGCCCACCTTCACGTAGGAGATTTCACCCAGCAACAATGCACTATCGGCCAAAGGCGTACGCCCGGCGTTGTAGAAGGCGTTCAGGTTGAGCTGAGTCACATCAGCGCGCGTGGGGCTGGGCATGGTGGCATTCGTGGCCGGGTTCACCACCGTATTGACCAGCGCTGGGGCGCCCCGCTTGTGCGACAACTCGCCCGCAAAGGCCACCGCACCCACCGTGGTGTTGAATGAAGCGCCCAGGAGCGGAATATTGTCGAAGTAGCGGATGCGATAGCTGCCGTTGCCAATCTGCTTGATGCCGCCGAAGGCCGCCTGCAGCGGCGCAGGAATCGCCGTGCCAGGGGTGAAGGCATTGATCTCGGGCAGCGGCGTGCGGTCGTGATAGTTCAGGTAGTAAAAGCCTAACTCGGTGTCATCGCTGATCCGAACTCGCGTCCCCAAGCCCCATTGCCCGGTCTTGCTCGGCGTGATGTCCGCGCCACGAACACCGAAGGAGCAGCCATTGAAGCCTGCAAACAAGGGCGGCACCTGCGGAATCGCGGTGTAGGGGCCGAGGCAGTTAGCACCTGGGCCGGTGGCGTCGGACGCACTCATGAAGCTGCCCGGTGCGGCGGCCAGAGTTTCCTGCCAGTTGAACTGCGCATGGGCCATCAAGGACCAATTCGGGTTCACCTCAAGAATGGCGGAGATCTGATCTTCCGGAAGCAACTGGTCCTTGGTTTCGGTGCCCGGCACACCGGTCTTGGTGCCATCCGCGGGGCCTTGCGCCAGCGAGATGCCGGGGAAGAACAGGGCCTCGCCCCAGGACACCACATGCCGGCCACCGCGCAGCGTCAAGCGTCCGACACTGCCTGTGTCCACCGATGTGTAGCCATAAGCATCCAGGATGCGGCTATAGCCGCCGTGGTAGCGCTTGGCTTCAGGCGTGAATTCATTGAACGGCGCGGGCTTGTTCACGCCCCCTGGGTTGTTGGCCGCCGGGTTGTTGTCGTTGGCGCGCCGATAGGCCGCGTCGTAGAAGCTGCTGGCGGACAGCACAACGCCGCTATCGCCCCTGAACACCTTGGCATCAAAGTTGAGAGCCAGTCGATTGGCCGTGTTGGCGTGATACGCGAAATTGCTGTCGCCGTCATTGCCGCCTGAATTGCTGACACGGCTGGTCAAGAGCGGATCCGGCTTGGACATGCGCATCGAGTTGGTATAAGTGCCGGTCAGGCGCCAGTCCAGCTTCACGCCGTCGCTCAGCTCGATGGTCTCACCCGCCTGCGAGGCAGCGCACAAACTCAAGGCCAGGGTCGCGGCCGCCAGCGCTGGCAGCGTTTTTTTCATTTGCATGGCTGTTGTCTCCTGATTGCGGTCAATTGCCGGCGGCTCGGGCCGCATCTGGGGTGAACATGTCGGGCGTCAAATTGCCCTTGTTCAACAGGGGGCCGATGGGGCGTTCCTGGAACAGGTTGTAGGCCACGTAGCCACCCGAGTTCATGTCGTAGAAGAAGCTGTTACCGGAGTGCCAAGCCTGCGTGTCCGGCGTGTAGTAGTAGCCGGCGACGGCGTGCTGCCACAGCTGCTGGCGAGCGTCGTAGAGATCGGTCAGCACGGCATGCCAGGTGTCCTCATCAAGGAACAGCACGCGCTTGCCGAAGAGATGGCGGAACCCTTCCTTCAGCGACCCCTCCACCACCCAAACGCGCCGCAGCTCATAACGGATCAGATCCGGATTGGCGTGCCCTGGCTTGAGCAAATCGGCGTACTTGACGGTATTGGCGTGCAGGCCAAAGGTGTTGGCCGGCACATAGACCTCGCGCTTGCCCACCAGCTTCCAGTTGTAGCGCTCGGGCGAACCGTTGAAGAAGCGGTCAGCATCGGTGGTCATCTTGCCGCCGGTACCTGGCATGGGATTGTCGAAGCCGAACAGCGGCACTTGGCGCACGCGCCGTGTGCCCGGGTCATAGGACCAAGCAAGGCGTTTAGAGACACCAAAATTGACCGGCTCTGAGGACACGCTGACCGTGCCCTTTTCTCGCTCCGGCAGCATGATCACATTGAGCGTTTGCGCCATCACGCCTTCGAGCGGCTTGCCGATGTCTTCGGGCTTGTTGGTGTGATCCATGCTCTTGTTTTCGGCACGCCCAAAAGCCACGCTACCGCTGGACAAAACGTTGGCGGTGTCACGGATGGTGTGCTCGTTGAACGCACGGAAGGGCAAGAGCATATTGAACAGGGCTTCGTTGCCACTCTTGGGGATGGGGAAGGCCACCGCGCCCTTGAATGACTTCACGCCCAGGCCGTCGGCGTTCATCTCCGACTCCAGCGCGTTCTTCTTCGCCACTGCGCACATGCTGTCCGGATAGCGGAAGTCCCGGTGCCCGGGATAGACCACGATGCGATAGGTCTTGGGGTACTTGGCAAACATGGCCTTCTGACCGTCGGTCAGGCGCTCGGCATGCTGGGCCATGTTTTCACTGCTGATGGTGAACAAGGGCTTTTCGCCGGCATAGGGGTCAACTGGATGTTGGCCGACGTGAGGCGTGTACTTCATGCCAGGCGGCACGCCCTGCCATTTGCCGACGTACTCGGGCACGCCGCTGGCGCTACCGGCTTTTTCGGCACCCACGCAGGTGAGGGACTTGCCCAACTTGTCCGCTTCGGCGGCAGGCACCTTGGCCGAAGCGCCAGCTGCCAGTAGCAGGCTGGCGGCAATGGCTGCCGGCACATGGATCATCGATCTCTTCATCTGTGTCTCCTATTGGCGATCGTTCTTCAGAAATGTCAGAACTCGGGCTGAAAGGCTTCAGCACGCCCGCCTGGCCGCGCATGCGGGACATCCGGCGTTGAGCCCTCTGTGACAATTCATTGTTTGAGCGCGAGCAGCAATCTCCATCGTCTGATGGGACTACTGGCAATCCCCAAACGCGCGGGGAACGAACACAGCGCAGCCGGCACCTGAGATGCCTGAGCCATCCTGTTGCTTCATGGGGAGAGGAGAGAGAGAAGTCGGTGGGTTCCCGAGCATTAGCAAGGCGCACACCACAGCCATAGCAGCAGCTAAAGCGAAGATATGCCTTCGCCGCTAGGTGAGCGGCGAAGGCAGAATTTGATGCTCCGAATAGCGTGGCGCACCACGCCCGGAAACACCCGCTCCGTCAATGCACGGCGTATAGCTTCTTCAAGGCGGACTTGAGCATCTTGCCGGCGGGATTGCGCGGCAACTGCTCGGTGCGCAGGTGCACGGCAGCAGGCACTTTGTACGCAGCCAGGCGCTCGCGCACATGCTGCTGAACGCCCACGGCATCAAGTTCCCAGCCAGGCTTGATCACCAGCACCGCGACGACTGCTTCACCGGTCAGCTCATCGGCTTGACCGAACACCGCCGCCTCTTCGATCGCGGCATGCTGCAGCAAACAGGACTCGACTTCGGCGGCGGAAATCTTCTCGCCCGCACGATTGATCACATCCTTGATGCGATCCACAACGCGCAAATAGCCGTCGGCATCAAGCACACCGATGTCCCCCGTGCGCAGCCAGCCGCCGCGCAGCGCGGCCTCAGCACCTTCAGGCTGATTCAAATAACCCTGCATCACGCTCACGCCGCGCAGCCAGATCTCGCCCGGCTCCCCAACAGGCATAGGCTGGCCATCGAAGTCTGCAATGCGCACATCAATGATGGGCGAAACCAGGCCGGAAGCCTCAGGGCGGGCCGCAAACAAACGACCCGAAGCAGCGGACCCAACACCATTGCTTTCCGTCATGCCAAAGCCAATGCCGGACATGGAGTCGCGCTGCAAAGACAGCACCGCATCGATCAGCGACTGCGGCAAGCCGGCGCCGCCAAAGCCCACGCCGCCCAAGCAGCCGTCCCGGGCCACTTCGGCAAAGCTCGGCTGAGCCAGCAGCTGCCCCACCATGGCCGGCGCGCCATTGAACTGCGTAATCTTTTCCGCCTGCATCAGGGCCAGCGCGCTGACTGGCTCCCAGCGCCGCATGAAGACCAAGCGCCGCCCGTGTCGCAGCGCGGTCAGCAACTGCGCATGCAAGCCGCTGACGTGGAACAAGGGCACGGCCGTCAGGGTGGTTGGCTGCAGGCCTCGGGCCATCACCTTCGCCACGATCTCGGGCGAGGTCATGGCGGAAATGGCACCGATGTAATCAATATTGAAAAGAGCTTGGCAGACCGAGCGGTGGCTGGACAAGACACCCTTGGCCTGGCTGGAAGCCCCCGAGGTGAACAAGATCAAGGCCAAGTCATCGGGCTGGACCGCAACCGGCTGCAAGGCGGGCGCATTGGCAGCGGCCGTCATCAGCTGCCAGTCGGTCGCACCGGCCGCTGCCGAAGCGGCGGGTGCATCCACCACCAAGGCACGGCAACGCAGTGCAGCCAGGTCCGCGCCCACATGGGCGTGGCGCTCGGCATCGCAGATGAGCCAAGCGGGCTGCACATCACGCAGATTCGCCAACAACTCATCGCGCAGACCAAAGCTATTGAGCGGCGCAGGCACCGCACCGGCCAGCACTGTGGCCACAAAAGCCACCGCCCACTCGGGACGATTGCGCATGGCAATGGCCACACGCGCCCCAGGCACCAGACCTTGCTGCTGAAGTCGGGCAGCCAGTGCATCGGCGGCAGCGAAGAAGCGCTCAAAAGTCCAACGCTCGCCCTCATAGACGATGAACTCACGCGCGGCATGTGCACGACCGGCTTGGATCAATGCGGGCAAATCGGTGAACGCATTCTTGTAGACGGAAAAGCGCTGGCCCGCGACATCCAGTTGCTGCAGTTCGAAGGGGGCGCCGGGCCCCGTCAGCTGCGCGCGCATGCCCGCCGCCTGAGCCGCCAATGAGGTGGTGGTGGCCTGCATATTGCTATTGCTCATGACTCAGAAACCCTTCAATGCGGCATAACGCGAGCGATGGAAATGGGCGTCGCCCAGGCTGTGCTGCAGCACCCGTGCACGCTTCACGAACAAGCCAAGATCAAGCTCGTCGGTCACACCGATGCCGCCGTGCAATTGAATGGCCTCATTGCACAGCTTCTCCGCAAGGTCGGCCGCACGGGCCTTGGCCAGGCTGGCCAGCAAGGGCAAGTCGGCTGCGGATTGATCAATCGCGGCGGCTGCGCCCCGCACGGCACTTTCAAGCAACTCCAGTTCGGTGAACAAGCGGGCCATGCGATGTTGCAAGGCCTGGAAGGATCCGATCACCACATCGAACTGCATGCGCTCCTTCAAGTACGCCAAGGTCGACTCGAAGACCTGGCGCAGCAGCCCCAGAGTCTCAGCGGCCAGCAGGATACGGGCGCGGTCCAGCACCTGTTCCAGCACCTGCCCTGCATCGCCCTGGGCCAAGCGCATGTCTTCGGCCAGGCGAACGCCACGCAGCTGCAAGCGGGCGTGGTTGCGGCTGTCGGCCAAATGCAAGGGGCTTAAGTCCACGCCCGGCCGTGCCCGCTCCACCACGAAGAGGCCAAGGCCTTCATCTTGGCCAGCGGCGTCCACTTGCTGCGCCGCCACAATCAACCAGCGCGCGCCGATGCCATCGGCCACAAACCACTTGTCGCCGTCCAACACCCAGCCACCCACCTCACGCCGGGCGACGGTGTCGATGGTTTGCGGAGCGTGGCGGCCGCTGTGTTCATCCAGGGCCAAGGCAAAGCGTTCACTTCCGTCCAGCACCGCGCCCAGCCAGCGCGCCTGTTGCGTCGCGTCACCCGCGGCCAAGAGCAAGCCGCCACCCAGCACCACATGCGACAGCAGCGGCAAGGCCGCCAGGCTTCGCCCCATCTGCTCAAACACAGCCGCCAGCCCGGCAAAGCCGACGCCCAAGCCACCCTGGGCCTCCGGGATCACGGCCGCCGTCCAGCCCAGCTCGACCGCCTGCTGCCACAGCGCGGGATCAAAGCCCAGGTCAGCACCCTCATCGCGCAGCTTGCGCTGCAAGCTCGGTGGCGACTGCGCTTGCAAAAAATCATGTGCGCTGTCGCGCAACATGGTCTGCTCTTCGTTCAACAACATCGTCATGGTCAGTTTCCCTCGATCTCTCAGCCTGGCAGCCCAAGCACGCGCTTGGCAATGATGTTGAGCTGCACTTCCGAGGTGCCGCCACCGATGGTGTAGGTCTTGGTATTGAGCCAGGCGCGGCACACCGCGAGCTCATCGGCGCTGAAGTCATCCCCTTCCCAGCCCAGGCCACGCAAGCCCATGGCTTGCTGGAGCAATTCGTACTTGGCGACCTCTTGCTCGGTCTGCACCAGCTTCATGATGGCAGCCAGGCCGCTGACGTCTTGGCGCGCCATCATTTGCTCCTTCATACGCTGGCTGGTCAAGGCGAAGGCCTGCGCATCCATCAGTACCTGAGCCAGCCGATCGCGCAAGGCGGGCTCACGCAGCGCTCCATCCGCCGCGTAGAGATAGGGCCGCCCCACTTCCAGCGCGTCGTGCGAAGGCGCCCCGCCCTCGGCAAATTTGGCCATCGCCGCACGTTCATGCTGCAGCAGCTTCTTAGCCACGGCCCAGCCCTCGCCCGGCTTGCCCACCAGATTGCGCACAGGCACCCGCACGTTGTCGAAGAAGACCTGGCAGAAGTGAGACTTTCCGCTGATCAGCTCGATTGGTTTGACGCTGACACCGGGGTCCTGCATGTCGATCAAAACGAAGCTGATGCCGTCTTGTTTGCGTGCGCTGCTGTCGGTGCGCACCAGGGCGTACATCCAGTCGGCCTTGTCGCCGTCCGAGGTCCAGATCTTGCCGCCGTTGATCACGTAGTGCGTGCCGTCTGCGTCCAGCTTGGCGGCCGTCTTCAGGCTCGCAAGATCGGAGCCCGCATTCGGCTCGGAAAAGCCCTGACACCAGCGCCGCTCACCGCGCATCATGGGGCGCAGATGCTCCAGCTTTTGCTCCGGCGTGCCCAACTCCAGCAGCACCGGGCCCAACATCCACACGCCCAGGTTGTACTGTGGCTGGCGCCCGCCGATGCGCGCCAGTTCCTGCTCGTAGACGCGCTCCTCCTTGGGGCTGAACCCAGCGCCGCCATAGATTGCAGGCCAGCCGGGTGCGAAGAAGCCGCGTTCGCGGCAGCGCTCGAACCACAGGCGTTGCTCCTCGCTATTGAAAGCCAAGCGGCTACCGCCCCAGACCATCTCATCCGGCACGATGGGCTTGCGCATGCTGGCCGGGCAGTTCGTCTCCAGCCATTGCCGGATGTCGACGCGGAAATTCTCGATCTCACTCACTGAATATGTCTCCTCAGACCAAGCGGCTGAACCGATGGCATCCATCTTCTTCTAGAACTCGGCGCAAGCTGCCCTGGTAGCGCAGGCAGGACAGGTGCGCGATTGTCTCGCCCAGCGCCATCAAGTCATCGACCGGATGGCGACGCTTGGGGAACTGGCGCAGCATCAACTCATAGGCCGTGGCGGCACCCAGTTCATCCAGCGCCGCCAAGAGCAGCTCAAACTGCTGCTGGTGGTGGGCGTGCAACTCCTCCACCCTGGCATGCAAGCCTCGAAAGACACCCTGATGAGAGGGCAGCACCAAGGTGTCAGGCGCTAACTGATCCAAACGATCTAGCGAGGCCAGCCACAGGCGCAAAGGGTCGGCCTCGGGCTCGATGGGCGAGACCAGAACATTCGAGGTGATGCGCGGCAGCAGTTGGTCGCCTGCCAGCAAGATGCGCTCATCCTCGCAATACAGGCATGCATGCTCGGGCGAGTGCCCCTCACCGATCACGACTCGCCAGTCGCGACTGCCAATGCGGATCAGCTCACCTTCGCGGATGCGCTCAAAACTCGGCGGCACCTCGGGCATGAAGGGGTCACGGCGCAGCGCTTCGAACATGCGCGCCACCACATCGGCCGGCATACCGGCCTGTTGGTAAAAGCGCAGATGACTGTCAGGCAGCGGCTCGGGCAAGGTGGAGACGCCGCGCATCATGAAGTACTCGCCATAGCTCATCAGCAGCGGAATCTGATAGCTCTCCATCAACCAGGCGGCCAGACCCGCATGGTCGTAATGACTATGCGTGCAGATCAGCCGTTTGAGCGGCAGGCCGCCCAGCCGGGTCGCCACAATCTCCCGCCACAGTTCCTGGCTGCGCGTTGTGTTGAGGCCGGTGTCCACCAGAGTCCAGCCCTC
Organism: Roseateles sp. PN1; assembly: GCF_038419725.1. Taxonomy (NCBI): domain Bacteria; kingdom Pseudomonadati; phylum Pseudomonadota; class Betaproteobacteria; order Burkholderiales; family Sphaerotilaceae; genus Roseateles; species Roseateles sp. PN1. Next base: position 57,383 of record NZ_JBCARA010000010.1, read on the forward strand.
GCCATCGCGCAGCAGATAGACATTGATGTGATCCAGCGACATGGGCATGGGTTGGCGCAACCACAAGATGCCCGGCGCCACCTCGACCACCGAGCCATCCGCTGCCGGCGGCGTGAAGGGGTAGTCCAGCGCCGCGCTCGCGGCGCGCCGCGGCAGACGGGCTGCCCGCGTATGGCCCACCGGGCTGTCGCCCGCCTCAGACACCGATGGCCTTCGCAAGCGCTGCAGGGCTGAGAGCGACATAGGCCTGCGCGCCGTCATCGCGCACAAAGAGCGGATCCTTGACCAGGCTGGCATCAAAGCCCTCGCGCTGCAGATCAACCTTGCGCAGCTTGTAGTTGCCGGTCATATCGGCCGTGGGCGTGAGCCGAAGGAAAAGCGGCACCGCGTAGTTGGGCAGGCGCGCCATCGCCAGCGCCCAGAAGGCCTGGAGATCGAAGTGGGCGCCCTCGTTCAGCACCAGCGCGGCCATGCCGGCACGGCCTTCACAGCCGGGGACGCGCACACCGTAGACATTGATGGCATCCAGGCCCGGGAAGTCACCCAAGGCGTCTTGCACCTCGGTGGTGGAGACGTTCTCGCTCTTCCAGCGAAAGGTATCGCCAATGCGGTCAACGAACCAGATATAGCCGTCGCCATCACAGCGCAACAGATCGCCCGAGGACCACCAAGCATCGCCCTTGCTGAACACATCACGCAGGATCTTCTTCTCGGAAGCCTCGGCGGAGGTGTAGCCCTCGAAGCGGCCGCCGATGATGTCGGGGTAGCTGTGAATCTGGCCGATGGCCTCGCCAGCCTCATCTTGCGCGGCCAGTTGCAAGAAGCCCTGCGCGTCGCGCACATGGCAGCCGTTTTCCTGGTCGTACTTCAGCAAGCGCAGATTGGTCTTTTCCCAAAACGGTACCCGCCCGCAAGCGCCGACCCGGTTCTCCAAATTGAGGGTGCTGGTGTTGGACTCGGTGGAACCCCAGCCCTCGTAGATTTGCATTTCACCGAAGCGCTGCGTCCATTGTGTCCAGATCTCTGGGCTCAAGCCGGTGCCTGTCATCTTGCGCAGGCTGTGATCGCGCTCATGTGCTGCCGGTGCAGCGCTCAACAAGAAGCGACAGATCTCGCCGACGTACTGGCACATGGTGATGCGGTAGCGGCGCACATCGGGCCAGAACTCACGCCGGCTGAATTTGCGCCGCAGCACCAAGCTGGCCCCAGCGCTGAAGGCCGTGGCCGTGGCCGACATTGACGCAGCGCCGTGATAGAGCGGCAAGAAGCAATAGAACACCTCATCCGGTGTGATCTCCCAGACCGTCTTCATGCTGTCGCCGGCCATCAGCCAACGGCCGTGGCTGATGATGGCGGCCTTGGGCAGGCCGGTGGTGCCAGAGGTGAATATGTATTGCGCCGTGGCGCCAGCATTCAAGCCAGCGCGCCAGTCAGCAGGTGGGTTGTCAGTGCCGCTCTGGGCCACCAAGGCAGCGAAGTCCAGACTACACAGGCCCTGGGCCTGGGCGTCAGCCGGGCGCTCAGGATCGGGCCAGAGCCATAGCGCCAACTGCGGCGGCAGCTCGCCGCTGGCAGAAAAATTGGGCAGGCATTCCTCGCCAACAATCACCGTCCGGGCAGCCGTGACCTCCAGCGCATGCAGCAGAGGCTTGCCACTGAGATGCGTATTCAAAAACGCCACCACGGCGCCAATCTTGCTGAGCCCCAACCAAGCGAAGAAGAAGGCCGGCCGGTTTTCCAGGGCCAACGCCACCACATCGCCGCAGCGCACGCCAAGCGCCTTGGCCGCATGCGCCGCTTGGTTAACGGCCGCATTGAACTCGGCATAGGTCCAGGTCTGCTCGCCATAGCGCACGCAGGGGCGTTGGCCAAACTCGCGCGCACTGGCTTCGACCCGGTCCGCCGTGGTGAAGGGGCTGGAGGCCAGGTAGCTCGCGGCAATCGCAGCACGTCGGTCCAGCTTGGCCTGAGTCACTTCCCGCGGCACGATGGCCGATGTCTCGCTAGTTATCACGCAAGCTCCTTGTTCTGGCAGTTTTTGCAGCAAGGCAGTGGCCGCTTAACGCACCGGCCGCGGCATGCCGAGGCCGAATTGCGCGATCAGTTCGCGCTGGATCTCATTCACGCCACCACCAAAAGTGTTGATGGTTGCGGCGCGCAGTTCGAACTCCAGCTCACCCATCAGGAAGGCCGCACTGCTGCCTGAGCGCACCAATGCGCTGGGGCCAACGATGTCCATCAAGCGGCGCAGAATTTCCACCACGCTCTCGGAGCCATAGACCTTGGTGGTCGAGGCCAGGGCCACATCCATGCCGCCCGCTTCCAAATCAGCGGCGATGCGGAAGTTGGTGATGCGCATGGCTTCCAGCCTCACATAGCACTCGGCCAGAGCGCGCCGCACCCAGGCCTGGTCAACAGCGCGACGGCCTTGCTCGTCCCGCGCCTTGGCCCATAGCAAGACCTTGCGGAAGGGTCCAAACACCTTGTCGGCCCACGAGCCCAGGCCCAGCCGCTCATGGTTGAGCTGGGCAGTGATCAGCTTCCAGCCGCCATGCAATTCGCCGATCAAATTGCCAGCTGGCACTTCCACGTTGTCGTAGTAGGTGGCGGCGGTGAAGTTGCCCACCGTCTCGATCAAGGTGTGGGAGAAGCCGGCTGCGGCCGTGTCCATCACCATGATGGAAATGCCTTTGTGGCGCGCCAACTCGGGGCTGGTGCGCGCTGCCAGCCAGAGGTAGTCAGCCGCCTCGATGCCGGAGGTCCAGAGCTTGGCGCCATTGACGACAAAGTGTCCGCTCTGCAAATCGCCTTCCAGCCGCGCAGTGGTCTTCAGCGTCGCCAAGTCAGAGCCGGCTTGCTGCTCGGAGTAGCCAATCGCGAAGATGATCTCGCCGCTGGCAATACCAGGCAAATAGGCCGCCTTTTGGGCCTCGGTGCCATGCGCCATCAAGGCAGGCCCGACGGTGCTGATGGTCACAAAGGGCAGCGGCGCGCCGGCGATATTGGCCTCTTCAAAAAAGATCAGCTGCTCGGTCGGGCCAAAACCCTGCCCGCCATGCTCCTTGGGCCAGCCCACGGCCAGCCAGCCATCCCGCCCCATCTTGCGAATGGTGTCGCGAAACTCTGTGCCGCTTTCGGCGCCGCGCAGCTTGACGCGCAGCTCAGGCGTCATCAGCTCATTGAAATAGTCACGCACCCGCAGACGCAGGGCATGTTGCTCAGGGCTCAGGTCGATATACATCTGCAGTGCTCCCGTTGCGGCGCTCAGGCCTGGCCCAGAATCAGGCCGCTGGTGGGCACACCGGTGCCGGCAGTGACCACCACATTGCGCACATCGGCCACCTGATTGACAGCCGATCCACGCACCTGGCGCACGGCTTCGGCGATGCCATTCATGCCGTGGATATAGGCCTCGCCGAGTTGGCCGCCGTGGGTATTGATGGGCAGTCGGCCGCCGCGGGCGTGATGACCGGCGCGGACAAAGTCCTTGGCCTCGCCTCGCTTGCAGAAGCCAAATTCCTCCAGCTGCGGCAACACAAAAGGCGTGAAGTGGTCGTAGATCACCGCGGTCTGCACATCCTCAGGCGCCAGGCCACTCTGAGCCCATAGCTGCTTGGCCACCAAGCCCATCTCGGGCAGGCCGGTGATCTCGGGGCGGTAGAAGGAGGTCATGCTCTGCTGGCCATCGCTGATGCCTTGGGCTGCGCCCTTGATCAGCACCGGCTTGGCGCGGAGGTCCCGGGCGCGCTCGACCGAGGTGATCACCATGGCCACCGCCCCATCGCTCTCCTGGCAGCAGTCCAGCAGATGCAGCGGCTCGCAGATCCAGCGGCTGGCCTGATGCTCTTCCAGCGTGATCGGCTTGCCGTAGAAAAAGGCGGCCGGGTTGGTGGCAGCGAAATCACGCGCGGCCACGGCCACACGGCCGAAGTCCTCGCTGGTCGCGCCAAACTCATGCATATAGCGCCGGCCGAACATGCCGACCCAGGCCGCCGGCGTATGAAAGCCGTGCGGCATATACCAGCCGTAATTAACGTTATCGAACAAGGGCGTAGCACCGAAGCCATAGCTGCCGGTGCCGAAGCGGTACCAGCTGCGCTCGTTCATGGCGCGGTAAACCACCACCGTCTTGGCAATGCCACTGGCCACCGCCATCGCCGCATGCAAGACGGGCCCGCAGGCCGCGCCGCCGCCATGCGGCACTTGGGAGAAGAATTTGACGTCGCGGGCGCCGAGCAGGCGGGCAATCTCGTATTCGGGCACTTTGTCGACGCTGTAAGACGAGAAGCCGTCCACGTCCTTGGGGTCAATGCCGGCATCGGCCAAGGCCTGTAGCGTGGCTTCCAGAGCAAGGCGCAGCTCCGTGCGGCCGGAGTTCTTGGAGAACTCGGTGGCGCCCAGGCCAACAATGGCCGTGCGGCCGGAAATATTGAAGTCAGTCATGGTCGAGATTCCTTCGCTTCAAGGCAGGGCAACACGTACCGTGCCGGTGACGTGGCTGCCCATGGAGTTTTTGCCCTTGAGCGTGATATCGACGCTGCGGTCGCTGGCGCGCTTGTCGGTGATGGCGCCGCTGAAGCTCATGGTGTCGCCCGGATAGTTGGGCGCACCCAGCTTGATCTTCAGATCCAAGAGCCTGGCTTGTGGACCTGCCCAGGACTCAATGAAGCGCTGAACCAAGCCGTTAGTGGTCAGGATGTTCATGAAGATGTGGGGCGAACCCAGGGCGCGGGCGGCCTCTAGGTCGTGATGGCCCGGAAAGTAGTCGCGCGTCGCGATGGCGCCACCGGCGATCAGGGGCACCGTGATTGGCACGGCCAGGCCGGGCAGCTCATCGCCGAGCTGGACGGCATCGAAGCGAGGCGTTGCGGAGTTTTGATTTTTAGTCGTCATGGTTGCTTGCTCGCTCACTTACTCAGCAGTCTTCGGGCAGGTCGTACTTCCAGCCCAGCGTGTCGTTGTCGGCCAACCAGTCGCCCAGAATGGCCAGATGGTGTTCACTGCCACCCAGCAGAACGCCGAGCGCGCGACTCCAATACAAATAGCGGTGCATGGGATAGGTCACGTCAACACCGATGCCGCCGTGAACGTGCTGGGCCATATGGCCGGTACGGTGGCCGAGTTCATTGGCCAGGGCCCGCGTCGCATGAGCCTGCGGTGCGCTGGGGCGCCCCTGATCCAGACGCCAGACCAATTGCCACAGCGATGCCCGCAGTGCCTCGGTGGCGATATGCCCATCGGCCATCTGCCCCGCCACCAATTGAAAGCTGCCGATGGCACGACCGAACTGTTGACGTTCGCTGACATAGGCCACGGTGGCGCGCAGCTGCTGCTGGGTCACGCCCAGCTGCAGCGCTGCGGCGCAGGCAATAGCGCGCTGCTCTACCCAGGCGCAAGCCTCCGCAGGTAAGAGGGCCAGCACCGGCACGCCGGCGAAGCTCAAGTCGGCCAGGCCCTGGTGATGCTGACTCAAGCCGGGATCGCGAGTGACACCAGGCTGCGTCAAGTCAACCAGCGCCAAGCGGTACTGGCCGCGCGCTTCAACGGCCAGCAAAGCATGGCCCGCCAGGTCACCCAGAGGCACAGCCAGAGTGCTGCCATGCAAGACACCGTCCTGAACCCGCAGGCTGGGGCCATGGCTTGCCATCAAGGCGGTCAGCGACAGCGCCATCACCTCGCCCTGGATGGCACGTTCCAGCACCGCAGCCGACGCCTCAGGCACATAACGCGCCAAGGCCGCGCACACCAGTTGCTGCTCCCACAGAGGCACCAAGGCCAGGGCCCGACCCTGCTGTTCCAGCACCGCCATCAACTCGGTCATACCCAGGCCGAGACCGCCCAAGGCTTCCGGGACAAGAATGCTGTGCAGACCTGAAGTCACGCATTGCTGCCACAGCGCGCTCATGAAGGCGCTGCCGCCGAGGTCATGGGCACGTAGTTGCTCGTCGCCGCAATAGTCAGCGAACAGGCCTTGCGCCATATCGGCAAATGCCCGCTGGTCTTCGCTTAATTGGAAATCCATGGCTCTACCCTTTTCGCTCAGGCCGGCACGGGCCGGAATTGCGGCAGCACCAGCTCACCGTCATTGAAGGCGTTGAACTCGACCTGCACGCGCTGGCCGATCTGCACCTCGCTCGGCTTAATGCCCACCAGTTGCGCCACCAGGCGGGTGCCCTCGTCCAGCTCGATCAGGCCGATCGGGTTGGGATGGTCAAAGGGCGGCACCTCGGGGTAGTGCATCACCACGAAGGAATAGACCGTGCCGCCGCCGCTGGCCTGCAGCGTGTCCCACTCGAAGGAATGGCAGCTCGGGCAGACCGGGCCGGGCGGGTGGCGCAAGCTGCCGCAACTCTTGCAGCGTTGAATCAGCAACCGCCCTTCACGCACGCCGTCCCAGAAGAATCGGTTGTCATCGCTGATGCCGGGGGCCGAGCGCTTGATCTTGGGCGGGCCGGCTGGCACATCTGCCTTGCTGCCGCTGCTGCCATCAGCAGGCTTGACCGGATTGGCCGGTCGAAACTTGAAGACGCGGAACAGCAACTCGCCGACCTTCTCGTCCCCAGCGCTCCGCTCAGAGAAAAAAGTCATCACCAGGGTGACGAAGAATCCTGTACCCAAGGCGGTGGTTTTCTCTTCGCCCACCGAATCGAGTCGGGTGGTGTAGTAGAGCTTTTCACCCTCACGCACCATGCGCTCGAAGCTGAGCTCGGAGTTCACCGCCACCACCGACGCGAAGCCCTCGGTCTCCATGAGCTTGAGGACTTCGTAGGGGTTCTCGGTGGTCGAACCCGGCGGGTAGTTGTTCGCCACCGGTCCTTCCATGCACCAGACTTGCAGCATGGCGGCTGGCGCCAGTACCGTGCCGTCGGCATCCACCGGCACGGCCACACCCATGAGCTCGCACCATTGGCGAATCATCGGCGCATTGACCTTGTCCCAGGCATAGACACGTCCGTATTGCTTGCCCACCAGGGCTCGTGCCCGCTTCATCCAATCTTGTTCGGCCAAGAGATGCTCCTTGTTATTGCGTAGCGAGCCGCGCCGGGCTCAGGACTTGTCCGTGTGCTTGTCCGTGGGCTTGGCCGCGGACATGAATGCGGGTCGCTCACCGCCGCCATGCAGCAGCAAATTGCTACCGCTCATATAGGCCGCTCGCGGCGAGGCCACGTAGAGGCAGGCTTGAGCGATGTCGGCCGGCTCGGCCAAGCGGCCGGCGGGAATGGTGGCGGCCACCGCAGTGATGCCGGCCTCATTGCCAAAGTGCAGATGCGACTGCTCGGTTCGCACCAGGCCCGGGCTCACCGCCACGACGCGCACCTTCGGTGCCCACTCCACCGCTAGCGAGCCGGTCAGGCTCAGCACAGCCGCCTTCGCCGCGCCATAGGCCGCAGTTCCTGGCGAAGGCCGCAAGGCGCTGATGCTGCCGATATTGACGATCACCCCGCCCTCGTCCTGCTGCTGCATGACCGCGTTGGCGGCTTGAGCAGCATGCAAGGTGGCGAAGAGATTCAGACGCAGCACGCCTTCATGGAAGCGCGGCGACACCGTGGCCGCTTCCACCTCGGGCGCACCACCGGCGTTATTGACCAGCACATCCAGCCGGCCATGTAGACGCACAACTTCCGCCACCATGGCACGCACAGCCTCGGCCTCGCGCACATCACAGCTCAGAAACTCGGCCTGCCGCATCACGCCGGCATCAATCACCGCCGGCAACTCCGGCGGGGCATTACGGCCGCACACGACGACGGTGGCACCTGCGGCGAGGAAGTGCTCGGCAATACCGCGACCAATGCCTTTGGTGCCGCCGGTGACCAGCACCACACGTTGCGCATACTCTTGAGAATTCGGGTTCATGCCCTGGAATCTAGAGAAGCCGCGCCGGCGCAGATACGTCCAAAAGGACGATGTTGTCGAAGGCTGCGGCGCCGACGATGGACACCGCCCCAACGCAGGGCCATCCCGAACGAGATCTCTATGACCCAAGCTACTGCCTGCACCGACGAGCTGCTGCTCGAAACCCCTGAAGACGGCGTCGCCCTCGTGCGCCTGAATCGCCCCGCGGCCACCAATGCCCTGAGCCTGTCACTGCAGCAAGCCTTGTCGCGCACCTTCGACGCACTCAGCCAAGATCCGGCGGTGCGCGCCATCGTGCTGACCGGCGGCGACAAGGTCTTCGCGGCCGGCGGCGACATCAAAAGCATGGACGACTGCGGCCCGATCGAGATCATGCAGCGCCACACCGAACGCGTCTGGGCACCGATCGAGCGCTGCCCCAAGCCCATCATCGCGGCCGTCTGCGGCTATGCCTTTGGCGGCGGCGCGGAACTGGCCATGCACGCCGACATCATCATTGCCGGCACCAGCGCGAGCTTTGCCCAGCCCGAGATCCGCATTGGCATCATGCCCGGCATCGGCGGCACCCAGCGCCTGGTTCGCGCGGTGGGCAAGTTCAACGCCATGCAAATTTTGCTAACTGGCAAACCCATCGGCGCCGACGAAGCGCGGCTGATGGGCTTGGTCAGCCAGGTGGTGGCAGATGATCAGGTGGTGGATGAAGCCATCAAGATGGCCGCGCTGATCGCCGCCATGCCCCCCCTCGCCGCCCAGCAGATCAAAGAAGTGGTGCTGGCCGGCGTAGACGCTTCACTGGAAACGGCTTTGATGCTTGAGCGCAAAGCCAACCAGCTGCTGTTCGCGACCCGCGATCAGAAAGAAGGCATGCAAGCCTTCATCGAAAAGCGCCGCCCCAAGTTCGAGGGGCGCTGAACGACATCAGCAGGCTCAAGAGCCTGCGCCGATATTGGCTGGGCCGAAAAAGGCCTGCATGGACACCACTTTGCCGGCCTCATTGAAGCGAAACACATCGATGGGCCGGATCACCATCTGCTGGCCCTCATGCTGCAAGCTGACGCTGAATGCAAACGCGGCCTCCTTGGCGGCCACGCGCACCTGCCCCTCCAAAGCCAAGGTCAGCTGCATGCCCAGCGAGGTCGCGTAGAAGGCGCGGATCTCGGCATGCCCGCGCTTGGGCGGGCTGCCCACGGGATCTTCCACGCTGGCATCGGCATCGAACAAGGCCAGCACCGCATCAAGGTCCGCGGCATTGAGTGCGCGCAGGTACTCATGCACCGCAGCTTCCATCTGAGCGGGATCTGGCATCGCTAGCTCCTGGCGCATCAGAACTGAGTCGGCCGGCCGGCCGCGTCAATGCCGCCGTCAACGACGATTTGGGCGCCATGCACATAGCTTGCAGCCGGGCTGAACAGGAAGGTCACGACCGCAGCAATCTCCTGCGCCTCGGCGCGGCGGCCCAGTGGCGGGACGAAGTTCTTGATGGCCTCGCCGAAGCGCGGATCCTTCAGGCCCTCTTGCAGCAGCGGGGTTTCGGTGGCGCCCGGCGCTACCGTATTCAAGCGCACGCCGGCCTGCCCCCAGGCCTGGGCACGCTTGCGCACCGCCACGGTCACGGCATTCTTGGAGCCCGCATAAGCCAGGTGGCCACCGGCGGGGCCGGCTCCCATCACGATGGCATGCGCATGGGCTTCATCGCCGGCTTCCAGCGCGGCCGCGAGCGGGTTCTTGTCCCAAGGCAGATGGGCCGAGGCCACCGAGGAAATCACCACCGCCGAGGGCTGGCTGCCGCGCCGCAGCGCCGGCAGCAGCGCGTCCAGCAACTCGACCGCACCGAAGTAGTTCACCGAAACGGTCAGCGAGGCCGGATTGACCTGCGCCCCCAAGCCCGCGCACAAAAGCACCCCGTCCAGCTGACCTTCGCAGCGCGCCAGAATCTGCTCGATGGCGCTCGCGCGGCCTTGCGGGGTAGAAAGGTCGCCAATGATGTCGGCATTGCGCAGGTCAAGGCCGATGACTTGATGGCCGGCCGCCTTCAATGCCGCAGCGCAGGCCGCGCCGATGCCCGAGGCCGATCCGGTGATGAGAGTAGTTGGCATAGTGTTCTGGTCCTGTGGCAATTCAATGCTGTCGTGGCTGTGATGTGAGCTTGGCTGGCACCCGATCCGCCCTGGGGTGCACGCTCGGCACACTCGTCATTCGTATTTCACTCGTCTATCTGACCCGAGAGCCCATGTCCGCACCACATGCAAACGGACGATGCCGTATGCCCCCGCCTCGGTAGTCTGCCGCATCGGATCAGCAGGGTCCTCTTCGTGATGGACGATGAGATTGCACACAAACCCCAAGCCCGCTGAAGCCAGCGCCCAGTTTCCACATCTGCTGGCCCCCTACCAACTGGGACGCCTCACCCTGAAAAACCGCAGCATCATGGGCTCCATGCACACCGGCCTGGAGGAGCAGCCCGACGGCATGGCGAAGTTGGCCGCCTTCTACGCGGCTCGGGCGCGCGGCGGTGCGGCCATGATCATCACCGGCGGCCTGGGCATCAGCCCCGAGGCCCTGGGCATGCCCCAGCATGCCGAACACTCGACGCTGTGCACCCCGGCGCAGGCCCTGCGCCACCGCCTCTTGACCGAGGCCGTGCATCGTGAAGGCAGCCATGTGCTGGCCCAGCTATTGCATGTGGGCCGCTATGACCATGCCAGTGGCGGCGTCTCGGCCTCGGCGCTGCGCTCGCCCTTGTCGGCGCATACGCCGCGCGAACTCAGCGAGGCCGAGATTGAGGCGCTGGTTCAGGCCTATGCCGACAGCGCCGCGCTGGCGCGCTTGGCCGGCTATGGCGGCGTTGAGGTGATGGGCGGTGAAGGCTATCTGATCAATCAATTCCTGGCGCCGCGTAGCAACCAGCGCCGCGACCGCTGGGGCGGCAGCCCCGAGGGTCGCTGGCGCTTTGCGCTCAGCATCGTCAGTCGCATCCGCGAACGCCTCGGCCCAGACTTCCTCCTAATGTTTCGCCTCTCGCTGCTGGATCTGGTGGAGGACGGCAGTTGCCGCGATGAGGTGCTGGCCTGCGCCCGTGCCCTGGAGCAAGCCGGTGTGGATGTGATCAATGGCGGCTTTGGCTGGCATGAGGCGCGGGTCCCGACCATTGCCACCCTGGTGCCGCGCGCCGCCTTCAGCTGGGCAACTCGCCAGCTGCGCGAGGCCGTCAGCATCCCAGTGGTGGCCAGCAACCGGATCAACCGGCCGGAAGTGGCCGAACTCATCCTGGCACGCGGCGATGCAGACCTGATCTCGATGGCGCGGCCTTTTCTGGCCGACCCCGAGCTGATGCGCAAGGCCGCCACCGGCCAGGCCGAGCAGATCAACACCTGCATCGCCTGCAACCAAAGCTGCCTGGATGCCGCCTTCGAGCAGCGCGCCGTTTCTTGCCTGGTCAACCCACTGGCTTGCCGCGAAACAGAATGGCAGCTCGTGCCCGCACAGCAGCCGCGGCGCATCGCGGTTGTGGGCGCGGGCCCTGCCGGCCTGGCCTGCGCCACACAAGCGGCGGCACGCGGCCACTTGGTGACCCTGTTCGAAGCCGGTGACGAGATCGGCGGCCAGTTCCAGCTGGCCCGGCGCATTCCCGGCAAGGAGGAATTTGCCGAGACCCTGAACTACTGGCGCGGCCAACTGCAGCGCCACGGCGTCCGTCTACACCTGCGCACCCGCGCAGGCCTGGCCGAGCTGGCCGGCTTCGACCACATCGTGTTGGCCACGGGTGTGCAAGCACGCACGCCAGAGATTCCCGGCATCGCCCACGCCAAAGTGCGCAGCTATGCGCAGGCCATCATGGCACCGCAAGCCCTGGGCAAGCGGGTGGCGGTGATCGGTGCCGGCGGCATCGGCTTCGATGTGGCGGAACTGCTCAGTGAAGCCGAAGGCTGCGGCCAGAGCACACCCCCACGCAATGAAGCCGAGGTCCACGCTTATCTTGAGGAATGGGGCATAGACCGCGGCACCGGCAGCGCGGGCGGCCTCAAGCCGGCGGCGGCACGGCCATCCAGCCGAGAGGTCTGGCTGCTGCAGCGCAGCCCCGGCAAGCCCGGCCGGCGCCTCGCCCGCAGCACCGGCTGGATCCGCCGGCTGCGCCTGGAGCGGCGCGGCGTGCAAATGCAAGGCGGCGTCGAGTACTTACGCATCGACGATGCCGGCCTTCATCTGCTCAAGGACGGACAAGCGCTTTGCCTGCCTGTCGACCATGTGGTGGTGTGCGCCGGCCAGGACAGCGTGCGCGGGCTGGCCGCGCCCTTACGCGCCAGCGGCGCGCTTGTCAGCGTCATCGGCGGCGCCGATGTCGCGCAGGAAATCGACGCCCGCCGCGCCATCGAGCAAGGCACCCAGCTGGCTTTGAGCTTGTAGACCTGCAGGGCTGGCGCGCCAGCCCCGGCGCAATCCTTAGCCCGCCTCACCCAGTGCGCTCGCCAGTTCAGGCACGGCGGTGAACAGATCGGCCTCCAGGCCGTAGTCGGCCACCGCGAAGATCGGCGCTTCCGCGTCCTTGTTGATGGCCACAATCACCTTGGAGTCCTTCATGCCGGCCAGATGCTGGATGGCGCCAGAGATGCCGCAGGCCACATAGAGCTGCGGCGCCACGATCTTGCCGGTCTGCCCCACCTGCCAGTCATTGGGCGCATAGCCCGCATCGACGGCGGCGCGGCTTGCGCCCAAGGCGGCGCCGAGCTGATCGGCCAGCGGCGTCAGCACTTCAGCGAACTTCTCGCTGGAGCCCAGGGCTCGTCCGCCTGAAACGATGATCTTGGCGGCGGTCAACTCCGGCCTGTCACTGCGGCTGATTTCACGGCTCACAAAGCGGCTGGCAGCACTGGCGCTCACCGCCGCAATCGCCTCAATAGCGGCGGCTCCGCCCTTCGCCGGTGCGGCATCAAAGCCGGTGCTTCGCACGGTGATGACGCGAATCGCGTCGCTGCTTTGCACCGTGGCCACCGCATTGCCGGCGTAGATCGGCCGCTCGAAGGTGTCCGCGCTGATGACGCGGCTGACATCGCTGAGTTGCGCCACATCCAGCAAGGCCGCGACACGCGGCGCCACATTTTTGCCCGCGGCCGTGGCTGGGAACAGGATGTGCTGGTAGCTGCCCGCCAGCGCCACCACTTGCGCCGCCAAGCATTCAGCCAAGCCGTCGGCAAGCGCGGGGTCGTCGGCGTGCAGTACTTTGCTGACGCCGGCGATCTGCGCCGCAGCAGCCGCTGCAGCACCGGCATGGTGGCCGGCCACCAGCACATGGACGTCGCCACCACAGGCGGCCGCCGCGCTGACGGTATTTAGGGTTGCGCCCTTGAGGGTCGCGTTGTCGTGTTCGGCAATAACGAGTGCGCTCATGCTCAGATCACCTTTGCTTCAAGTTTGAGTTTTTGCACCAGCGTGGCCACATCGGCCACCTTGATGCCAGCGCCACGCTTGGCTGGCTCGAGCACGCTCAAGGTCTTGATGCGCGGCGTTACGTCCACGCCCAGTTCGGCGGGCGTGCACAGGGCCAAGGGCTTCTTCTTGGCCTTCATGATGTTGGGCAGCGTCACATAGCGCGGCTCATTCAGGCGCAGATCGGTGGTGATGACGGCGGGCAGGCTCAGGCTCAGGGTCTCGAGCCCGCCATCCACCTCGCGCGTCACGGCAACACGGCCATCGGCCACCTCGACCTTGGAAGCAAATGTCGCCTGCGGCAAATGGGCCAAGGCGGCCAACATCTGGCCGGTCTGGTTGCAGTCATCGTCAATGGCCTGCTTGCCCAGAATGATGAGCTGGGGTTGCTCCTTGTCGACCAGAGCCTTGAGCAGCTTGGCCACGGCCAGCGGCTGCAACTCAGCCTCGGTTTCCACAAGAATAGCGCGGTCCGCCCCCAAGGCCAAGGCCGTGCGCAAGGTCTCCTGGCACTGGGCCGGGCCGCAGGAAACAGCGATCACCTCGCTGAGCACGCCCTTCTCCTTCAAGCGCACCGCCTCTTCGACGGCGATTTCATCGAAGGGGTTCATGCTCATCTTCACATTGGCCAGGTCAACGCCAGAGCCGTCGCTCTTGACGCGCACCTTGACGTTGTAATCAATCACCCGCTTCACAGCGACGAGTGCTTTCATCGGTAACTCCAGAAAAAATGCCCCCCGGCCGGGCTGCCGGGGGCGCTTGTTTGCTGTGCACTGTCAAGCATCAAGGCCGCGCGGTCAGCGTCCGAACGGACGATGCCCGCCGGCGCCCGCCCCACACAATCAAGGCCTTGCTTCGCTAGGACACTTCCGCTCATGGCCAACCCCTATTCCCCGCTCTTGCAACAGGGCCGCATCGGCACGCTGGAACTGCGCAACCGCATCATCATGGCGCCCATGGGCTCCAACTTCGCGGAAAGCGACGGCAGCTGCGGCGAGCGCATTCAGGCCTATTACGAGGCCCGTGCCAAGGGTGGCGCCGGCCTGCTGATCATGGGCGTCTGCGGTGTGGCCTTTCCGCTTGGCAGCTGCGAGCCCTACCAGGTGGGCGTGTCCGAAGACCGCTTCATCCCCGGCCTGGCCCGCCTGGCCGAGCGCGCCCACGCGCATGGCGCCAAGATCGCCATGCAGCTGCAACATGCCGGCAAGAACGCCGTCACCTGCCTGGCGCAAGGGCGCGAGATCTGGGTGCCCTCCACGCCGAAGCCACCGCCACCGAATGAGGCGATGTTGGCTGTCACCCGCGAAGAGCTGGCCACCTTTGTCGGCGTAGGCCCACACAAGCCGCGCTTGCGTGTGATGGACCAGGCCGATATCGCCCAGATGATCGAGTGGTTCGCGGCCGCAGCAGAGCGGGCCGTCAAGGCCGGCTTCGACGGCGTGGAGCTTCACGCCGCGCACAACTACATCCTCGCGGGCTTCCTCTCCCCCTACTACAACCAGCGTGAGGACGAGTACGGCGGCAGCTACGAGAACCGCGTGCGGCTGCTGCTGGAGGTGCTGCGCGCCGTGCGCCAGCGCGTCGGGTCGGCGTTCCCGCTTTGGGTGCGCCTGGACGCGGCAGAACTGCACACCCAAGGCGGCATCAGCATGGACGAAGCGCTGCGCACGGCCAAGCTCTGCGAAGAGGCAGGTGCCGACGCCATCAGCGTCTCGGCCTATGCCCAAATGGTCAATGGCTCGGCCTTCACCGAAGCGCCCATCCCGCAAGCGCCGGGCGCATTTCTGAGCTATGCCGCCGCCTTCAAGCAGGCCGTGAACTTGCCCATCATCACCACCGGCCGCATCGAGCCGGAGGCCGGTGCCCGCGCCATCGCGGCAGGTGAGTTGGACTTCGTGGCCATGGCACGCAAGATGTTGGCCGACCCTGAGATCCCGCTCAAACTCAGCGAGAACCGCCCCCAGGACATCCGCCCGTGCATCTACTGCTACGCCTGCGTCAGTGAAATTTTCGTCAGCCGCCGCGTCAAATGCGCGGTCAACGCCATGACCGGGCATGAGTACGAGTACCCGCTCGTTCGCGCGCAAAGCCCGCGCCATGTGCTGATCGTCGGCGGCGGCCCCGCGGGCATGGAGGCGGCACGGGTCGCGGCCCTGCGTGGCCATCACGTCACGCTATTGGAACGCAGCGACCGGCTGGGCGGCACCTTGTTCTTTGCCGCCCTGGCCTATCCGGAGAACGGCCGCCTGCTCGACTATCTGCTGGGGCAGGTCAAGCATCCCAACATCACCGTGCGCCTCAACTGTGCGGCCGATGCCGCACTGGTCGCCGAACTCAAGCCCGACGAAATCATCGTCGCCACAGGCGCCAAACGGGCGGCACCGGCCATTCCGGGGGCCGAGCAAAGCCATGTCTGGAGCGGCGACGAATTGCGCCGCCTGATGACCGGCGACCGCGCCGATGAAATCGCCAAAGCCAAGCTGAACCTCGCCGAGCGCGCCATGTTCAAAGCGGGCGGCATGCTCAAGGTGACCGACAGCACTCAGGCGATACAGAGCCTGTCCAAGCTATGGATGCCGCTGGGCAAGCGCGTGGTGGTGGTGGGTGGCGGCTTGGTGGGCCTGGAACTGGCCGAATTCCTGCTTGCACGCGGCCGCGAAGTGACGGTGCTGGAGCCCGGCAGCCACGCCGGCCGCGAACTGGCCATCGTGCGCCGCTGGCGCGTGCTGGAGGCCGTCAAGGCCCATGGCACGCTGCATCTAAAAGCACAAACCGAGGCCATCACCGCCAAAGCGGTGGTCTGGACCGATAAGGGCGGAGTTCAGCACAGCAGCCCTGCCGACTCGGTGGTGCTGGCCATCGGCGCCGAGGCCGATGACAGCGTGGCACAAGCCCTGGCCGACTGCGGCCTGCCTTTGCAGCGCATCGGCGACTGCGCCAGCGTCAGCTATATCGAAGGGGCCATGCACGCGGGGAATGGGGCTGGCCGCAGCCTGCGCTGAGCGCTCAAAGCTTCAGACTCTGGGCCCTGGCGCTGCCAGCCACTGCAGCAAGGCTAGCTCTTCCATGGGCCGGCCAAAATGGAAACCCTGCGCCTCTTCACAACCCATCTCGCGCAAAGCCTGGGCCTGCTCGGGCGTCTCGACGCCTTCCGCCGTCACACTCATGCCCAGGGTGTGGCCAAGCCCAATCACCATGCGCGCAATGCTGTCGTCCTGCGCCATCTCACTGATGAAGCTGCGGTCGATCTTGAGGCGCTGAGCTTGCAGATGGCGCAAGACGCTCAAGGACGAAAAGCCAGTGCCAAAATCGTCGATCGCCACCTTAACTCCCAGCGCTGAGATCTCGCCTAGCAGATGGCGTAATAGCGCTAAGTCCTCGGCAGCCATAGATTCCGTGATTTCAAGCTCAAGCTGCTCCGGAGGAAGGCAGCTGTCCTCGATGGCCTTGCGCAGAACGGAGATGAAATCGGGCTCTCGGAGCTGGGCTTGCGACACATTGACAGCCATGGAGAGCTGTGTGTAGCCAGCCACGCGCAGCCGCGCCAGTTGCTGGCAAGCAGATCGGAGTACATAAGTACCCAGCGTGGCCATCATGCCGGCCTGCTCGGCCAGTGGAATGAAGCGGTCGGGCGAAACATATTGCCCGTCGTCTTTGCGCCAGCGCATCAGAGCCTCGATGCCGCTAGGCGAGCCATCCGACAGCTTCACCTTGGGCTGATAAACGAGGAATAGGTGATGCGCCCCATAGGCATCGCGCAACCCCGTCAGCAAGTGCATGCGCTCGCGCACATCCTGCCCCATGCTTTGCGAGTAGCAAACCGAACTGCCACGCTGATGCTGCTTGGCCTGTTTGAGCGCCACGTGGGCGTCCGACAGCAATTCATTACCACGCCGCTTACTGCCAGCCTGCTCGACGAGCCCGAGACAAGCCGTCAGCCGTACCGGCTGGCTTTCAATCTCGAAGTTCTCGACCAGCAACTGGGTTAGCGCATCCGCATGCACCTGAGTGCCGGGGCCGAGAACCCCAAACACGTCATTGCCGATGCGTGCGACCGTGCAGCCCGGCAAGCCCTTGATCAGTCGGGCCGCAATAGCTCGCAGCACCATATCGCCATAAGCATGGCCAAGCGTGTCATTGATGGCCGAAAACTGATCCACGTCCAGCAGGGCCAGCGTCAAATCCCCGCTCGCGGACTGAGCCTGATCCAGGACTTCGAGCAGCCGATTGAGATTGGGGAGTTTCAGCAGCGGGTCAACATAGGCCTGATCGACCAAGCGCGCATACAGCTGCACGTTTTCGAAGCCTACGGCCATCGAGGCGCAAAACACCTCTAGCAAATGCCGATCAAGCTCATCGAGCTCACGCCGCACTTCCACGTAGGCAGCCAGGCCGCAGCCTGATTCGGAGGCGAAATAGAGTGTCAGCGTCGCTCCGAAGTAGCTGCGGCGCTCTGCGAGGCATGCCTTCAGGGAGCTCTGGATCTCAGCCACCTCAAGCTCTTCCAACGGACGCTGGATCAAGTGTTGGAAGGGCCCCGCTGCGGCGATCACCCGCGCCGACATCAAGTCGCCGGGATGCGCTTCCTGCGCGCAAATCAATCCTGCGGGCTGCACATCAAGCAAGGCACACAGCTGCCCGACCACGCCTTGCGCGAACAACTGCATGCCGCGCAACTTGGTCAGTTCAGTACTGGCCCGCACCACTGTTTCCAAGCCCCTGCGCATATCTTCATGCGCGCGCATCTGTCGGTAGGCGCGCACCGCCGTTGTCAGCATCGTGTACAGGCGGATGCGGGTCAGCTCTGACTTGGTCTTGTAGTCGTTGATGTCGTAATCACGAATAGTCTCTTGCTCGGGGGCATAGCCAGGCTGTCCGGTGCGCAACACGATCCGCAGGGCCTTGCGCATGAGATCGCGCCGCACATGCTCCACTAGCTTAAGCCCAGCGTCTTCGGACTCCATCACCACATCGAGCAGCAAGACGGCGAGGTCGTCGATTTCAACGATGCGCTGCCTGGCCTCAGCAGCGGAGTGTGCATGCAGCAATCGCAAGGATCGCCCCTCGACTTCCATTCCGCGCAAAGCAAACTCGGTGGCCTGGTGAACGTCCGGGTCATCATCCACCACCAGGACCAACCATTCTCTTTCACACCGGGGTGGCAACAAGGCCGTCGCTTCGTCCTCGATGAGGATGTAGTCGTCGTCGATCAAAGGCTTGGACGTTTCGTCATTGCCGCTCATTGGAGACCCCCTGTTGATGGCTTGCCGTTGCGCCGGGCGCAGCCCTTGGCAATTCGAGAATCACCCGCGTGCCTTTGCCGACGCTGCTCGCGATGCGCACCGTCCCCCCAAGGAGCTCAGTCACCAGTGAATAGACGATGTGCAAACCCAGGCCCGAACCGCCGCGTCCGAGCTTGGTCGTAAAGAAAGGGTCGAAGACCCGCGACAAATGCTCCGCCGGAATGCCCGCGCCATTGTCCTCAACCGCGACGCGCAGCCGATCTGCCCCCAGGGCACTCGCCACAATGCGCACCCGGCGCTCATCGGCAATGCCATCAAAGGCATGCGCCACCGAGTTATTGACCAAATTCATCAGCACCTGCGTCATGGGTCCGGGATAGCTGTCCATGAACAGTCCGGCTGGCACTTCCTCGCAAAGGGCCACTTGGTTACGCCGCAAGGTCGGGCTGAGCATCAAGCTCAATTCATGCAGCAAATCTTGCAAGCCGAAGCCCCGCCTTTGGTAGCTAGATTGATCAACAGCCACCTGCTTGAAGCTATTCACCAACTCTGCCGCACGCTGAAGATTACGCTCCACAACCTCCGCAGACTCTTTAGCGTCACTGAGGAAGGCACTCAGCTGTGAGCGCCGCAGGCCCGCAGCCGTTTCCCCTTCGAAGCGCTGCAGGCGCTCGCGCTGGGTGGATGCCACCATCACCGCATTGCCAATCGGTGTGTTCAGCTCATGGGAAACACCCGCCACCAATGCACCAAGCCCGGCCAGCTTTTCCGTCCGCACCAGATCCTCCTGCGCCTGCTTGAGCACCTCGAGCGCCTCGCTCAGCTCACGAGTTCGCTCGTTCACTCGCCCCTCCAGCCCGGTGTTGAGCGCCTCCAACTGCGCCTGGGCGAGCTTTTGCTCAGTGATGTCATGGAAGCTGGCCAGCAAGTCATCGCCAATCCATGCGGCGCCGATCAGCACATGGCGACGTTCGCCACTTTTGCAGCAAATCTCGTACTCGGCCGCCTCCGGCTCTCCGCCAGCCCTCTTTGCACGCGCCAGCTCGGCTGTCCAGCGCTCTCTCGATCGGGCCCGGTACTCAGGGTCCGGGTAGGCAAGCGTCCACCACTGCTCGATCGACCCGACCTCCTGTGCCGAATAGCCCAGCAAGCTCGTCCAGACTCGGTTCACCATGACGAGGCGCCCCCCCGGCGCCAACAGAACCAGCGCCACCGGAGAATGCTCAAACAATTGCCGAAAACGCTGCTCGCTCGCAGCAAGGGCCTGCGCAGCACGGCGAGCTTCGGTGATGTCGCGCACAACGGCGATACACCGCTTGGCGCTGGCACTGGCACTCGACGCATCCGCTGCGCGAACCGCAACGAGTGACACCTCGGCCTCGAAGCTGCCGCCATCACCGTGCAGATGCCGCCAGACAAAGCGCTGCGGGTGCCCCTCGAAAACTGCCGACAGAAAGACCCGAGCAAGCTCATCGGAGCGCCTGCCGTCATCCTGCAGCAGTGGCGAAAGCTCTGCCGGCGAGCGACCCAGGACGTTGGCACGGCTACGTCCGAAGATCCGGCCAGACGCCTCATTGCATTCGACGATCAGGCCGTCGTCGATCAGCAGCATGGCGTCATGCGCACTCTCCACCATCTCGGCTAACTCATTGAGCCGCCGTGCGGCTCGCCGCGCCTGGGTCATGTCCTGATAGCTAGCCAGCAATTGCCGCCGCCCCAATCGATCGATCCCACGGGCCGACACCACCACCGTGCGCACCGACCCGTCGGCATGGCGAAGCTGCACCTCAGTAGCCAGCACGCTTTTGTTCTCGGCGGCGGGCTTCAGGAAGCTGCGGCGCTGCGCCTCCTCGATCCAGAAATTCAGGCTGACGCCGGTCCGGCCCTGCACGGCTGCGGACTCAAAGCCAAAGGTCTCGCACCAGGCGCGGTTCCAGTAACTGGCCTCGGGCAAGCCGTCAGCGCCCAGCAGGGAATAAGACATCGCCACCGGTGCGCTCTCGAACAGCTCCTCAAAACTCTTCTCGCTTTGCCGCAACTGCTCTTCAGCCTGCTTCAAGGCGGTGATGTCGGTGCTGACGGAAATCGCCGACTTGACCCCGTCGAGCTCGATCAAGCGCGCCGAGTACAGGGACCAGAGCACCCGGCCATCGGGCAGCTGTATGCGCGACTGGGCACTTTCAATCTGGCCGGCAGCCTCCAACTCGCGGACCCTGAGCAAGCGCTCCGACTCCGATATCACCACGCCCACATCACGCATGGTGTGGTCGATCAACTCGCCACGCTCACGCCCCAGGCGCTTCGCTGCCGCAGGGTTAACTTCCAAATAGCGGCCCTCCGCCAGCGTGGACACCACGACCGGGTTAGGAAAGGCGTCGAAGATCAGGCGCAGGCGCTGCTCACTGCGAGAGGCGCGATCCGCGCTTTGCCGCAAGGCCACACCGGCACGTGCCAATTGCTGGGCGCCCACCAACAAGGTCAGACAGACACCGCCGGCCAAGCCGAGCAGCACCCGCTGGGTCGGTAGAAAATACAGGCATAACAGCGCCGCCAGCCCCGCCAACGCCGCCAGCAGGCGCAACCAGCGCACGCGCCGGTCGGCACGAAAGCTCATCGACTCGTTCACCTGCAAGGGCACTTCGGCCATCTGCTAACTCCCCACTCGCGAGCAACCGCTCGGGGAATATACCCGGCACGGCGTCAGGGCATGGTGGGCAGTTACCCCTGCGCACAAGACGGTATCGAGCGGCTACTGGCGTGGTGCCCCGCAGCCCCCCCCCGCGCGCCTGCCGCTGCGCTCAGAAATTGGGCGCCTCAACGCCGCCGTCCACGCCCAGCACCTTGCCGGTGATCCAGGCGGCGGCCGGGCTGACCAGGAAGAGCACGGCAGCGGCAATGTCCTCTGGTTGACCCAGCCGCGCCATGGGCGTGCTGCGGGTCATGCGCTCCAAGCGGTCAGCCGTCAGGAAGGGTGCGAGGGCATCGGTCATGATGGTGCCGGGCTCGATCGCGTTGACACGCAAGGTCGGGCCGAAGTCCTGTGCCAAGTTACGCGTCAGCTGATTCAGCGCCGCCTTGGCCGCACCATAGGCGCTGAAGCTCTTTTGCGCATAGCGCGCGGCGACGGAGGAGACATTCACCACCGCGCCGCCGCCCGCCGCGCTCATGGCCGGCACGCACTTCTGCGTCAAGGCATAGGCCGGCACCACATTCCAGGCCAGCACCGCGCCAAGCTCGGCGCCACTCATCTTGCGGGGGTTGTTGGGCCCGGCGCCGCCGGCGTTGTTGACCAGGATATTGATCTGGCCAAGTTCGGCCACGGTGCGAGCCACCAGCTGATCCAAGGCCGCGTCGTCATTGACGTCGGTCGGCACAACGATGGCTTTGCGGCCCAGGGCTTGGATCTCGGCCGCAACGGCGTCCAAGTCTGCGGCCGTGCGGGCCGCCAGCGCCACATCGGCGCCGGCCCGGGCCAGCATCAATGCGCAAGCCCGGCCTATGCCGCGGCCGGCGCCAGTGACGATGGCCACCTGGCCTTGCAGTGAAAACAAAGCGTCAAGGCCAGCGGGAAAAACTTGAGAACTCATGGTCAGGGTGCTGATAGCAGCAAGGAGTAGGTGAACAAAGGAATGAAGCAGCGAGCCCATATGCTCAGGCCGCGCCAAGGGTTTGAACTCACCCAAACAGACGATGGCAGCCACCGCTGGGGCGCTACCCTGCAGGTCCCTGATCGCCTCACCCTGCCGACCGTATGACGCCCTCTCGCTTTTTCCTCAGCCAGCAACTGATACCCGGCCTGATCAACGCCGCACTGAACGGCGGCATCGCCTGGGCGCAGCACGCCCAGTCGCCGGCCGTTGGGCTCTGGGATAGCGGCGCCTACGGAACGGACTTGCTGGCCACCGGTTTCTTGCTGCCGGCGATCAGCTGGCTGATCTTGCTGCCCCTGCTGCAGCACCAGCGCACACAGGGCACGGCACCCAGCTTGAACGGTTTGCGGCGACCACGTCTATTGGCCTGGATGCCGTCCTCGCGCTGGGGCGGCTGCCTAACGATTGGCTTGCTTGGCATGATCTTGCTGGGCGGCACGGCTGCACTGGCGGCCAGCCTGCTCGGTCAACCGGCCTTCACAGGCCATGACTACGCCTGGCTGAAGGCGGCGTATGCCGCCATCTTGACGCTAACCCTGCAGCCGACCATAGTGTTTGCCGCGCTGCGCCCGGCCCACACCAAAGGCCAGCCCATCAGGGCGTGATCGTGCCGCGAATCATCTGAACGAAGTTGTCGTTATAGGGCGGCAGCATGCCCCACTCGCGGCGTGGGTCATGTGCGCAATGGCTGTAGACCGAACGCGCATGGCTGAACTCCAGAAAGCCCTCACGGCCGTGATAGTGGCCCATGCCCGAGGCACCAACACCGCCAAAAGGCGCGTCATGCAAGGCCGCGTGCATGGTCACATCGTTGATGGCCACGCCGCCCGACAGGGTGTTATCCAGCACCCACTGCTGTTCCGCCGCATCCTGGCCAAAGTAATACAGGGCCAGCGGGCGCTCATCCTGGTTCAGCGCCGCCACGGCTTCAGTCAGTTGCCGGTAACTGCGCAGCACGATGGCCGGGCCAAACACCTCGTGGCAAGAGATCTCAGCCTCGGCCGGCGGGTCCACCACAATGCGCAGCGGCATGCGGCGCTCAGCCACGGCCGCCTCACTGGGCCAGTCACCCGCGATCACCACCCGCGCCCCGCGCGCACCGGCATCGGCCACATAACTTTCGACGCGAGCGAAGTGGCGCTCATTCACCACCGGCGTCACATCGCCATTGCCGCCCATGCTGGGGTATTGCCCGGCATAGCAGGTCTGCAAACCGTCAATCAAGGCCTCGCGTTGCGACTCATGCACCCACACCACATCCGGCGAGACACAAAGCTGGCCGGAATTCAAAGCCTTGCCCACCGCGATGCGCTCAGCAGCGCTGTGGATATCAGCGCTTTGGCCAATCAGCACCGGTGACTTGCCGCCCAACTCCAGGGTCACTGGCACCAAGTTCTCGGCCGCTGCCTTCATGACCAGCTTGCCCACCGCCGTGGCACCCGTGAAGACCAGGTGATTGAAGGGCTGGTGCGCGAAGTCGCTGGCCACCTCGGGGCCGCCAAGCACCACCGTCAATTCCTCAGGCGAAAAGCTTTCAGCCACCGCAGCCGCAACGACGGCGGCAGTACGCGGCGTGATCTCGCTGGGCTTGAGGATGGCGCGATTGCCCGCCGCCAGCACACAGGCCAGAGGCGAGAACAAGGTGAACAGCGGCGCATTCCAGGTGCCAATGATGCCCACCACCCCCTTGGGTTGGTACTTGACCCAGGCGCTGGCGCCGAAATTGTCGAAGGGCGCCACGCTGGCGCGCGGCTGGTCCGGCATCCAGGCCTCGAAGTGGTCGCGCGCATGCTTGAGCGAAGACAGGGAGCCGCCCACATCGTTCATCATCGAGAACACGGTCGGCCGGCCGCCGAAGTCCTCACCCATGGCCGCGCACAGAGCATCGCTATGGCGAACCAGCATATCGATCACGCGCTGCAGGCGATCTCGGCGGGTTTGCGCGCTGACCGGACCTTCGGCGCGGAATGCGGCCTGCTGCACATCGAGCAGGGCGCGGGTGGATGCTGCTGTGGTCATTTCTAGGTTTCCTTGGGGAGGTTGATCTCGTCAAGCGAGTGCGGGCGCGATCTTGCCTGCTGCTGCGCACGCTACCGCTAGAGGTTTGCCCCAGCGTCGTCCGAAAGGACGATGGCGAGACCCAGCCCAGCCTTGAGCATGCGCACATGCCTACGCCGCCCGTCCGCAAGCCCATAGCCACTGCACCCAAGGCCTGCGCTACCCGCACGCCACCTATCCCGCTGACCCTGCTGCGAATTCAGCATCGCTCGGCTTGGCGCTGCCTGCGCACGGCGCTCGCCTTTCCGGACTTCGCCCATCTGGCACGGCGGCTGCATCTCTCACACGCCGAATTGCGCGCCCGCCTGCAGCAGCTCGATCAACTGCTGGGCGCCCAGCAGCTGTGGCTGGATGGCGGCCAGATCCAGCTGTGCGACACCTTGCGGCGCGATGCCCTGGACTTGCTCAGCCAGCCCGCACTTCATCCCGGCGCGCTCACAGCCCGCCAGCCCACCTCGCCCGAATTGGCGCACCCATCTCCACCATGAGCTCTCCCATCGTTTTCATCACCGGTGCCAGCCGCGGCATCGGTGCCGCCACCGCCATTCACTTTGCCCGAGCTGGCTGGCGCATCGCTATCAGCGCACGCACCCAGCTTGCCGGGCAGCAACTGAGCCACCAGTTGCGCCGCCCTGACGGCAGCCTGCTCGCCGGCAGCCTAGCCCAGACGGCTGAGGCGATCCGGGCTTTGGGTGCTGAGGTCCTGGCCCTGCCGATGGATTTGCTGGATCCGTCTTCGCTGGACGATGCGGCCGATGCCGTGCTCGCACACTACGGCCGGGTGGACCTGTTGATCAACAACGCGGTCTACCAGGACCGCGAGTCCAATGCCCTGCTGGCCGAGTTGGACGACGCCGCGCTGATGCGCACCTTGCAAGGCAATGTCGCCGCCCCCACCCGCTTGGTGCGCCGCCTGCTTCCCGCCATGCTGGCCCAGGGCAGCGGCCAAGTCATCAATGTCTGTTCCGGCGCAGGCAAGTTCGATCCACCGCTGCCGGCCGACCAAGGCGGCTGGGGCTTTGCCTATGGTGCGTCCAAGGCAGCGCTGGCTCGGCTGGCCGGCGTGATCAACCGAGAGCATGGCGACAAAGGGCTGCGCGCCTACAGCGTCAACCCCGGGCTGGTGAACACCGAGGCGGTCACAGCCACGCTCGGCGACGACGGCGCGCTGGCGCGCAAGTTCGGCGCCGTCGGCCCGGAGGCGATTGCCGCCGCCCTGCTGTGGCTGGCCACCGACGCCGCTGCACCCGCCTTGGCGCGCAGCCCGGTGATGCTGGATCTGCAGGACCTGGTCAAGCAGCACAGCCTCAGCTGAACGCCGCGCTAGCGCCAGATTGGCAAGTCGGCAGGCAGGCGCCATTTGCGCGAGATCAAGTGCGACGCGCCCATCGTCCAAACAGGGTATGCACATCAAGCCGCGGCGCCTCAGCATCACCCTATCTTGACCCCTAGGCATGGAGACAAAAAGCAATGGCCACCACCAAAGACTATCGACTCGGCGAATTCACCTACCCGCGCGGCTGGTTCATGATCGCTGAGGCCTGCGAGCTGGACACGCACAAGCCCTTGGCGGTGCGCTTTTTCGGCAAAGACTTCGCGCTCTATCGCGGCCGCGCCACTGGCAAGGTCGTGCTGCTGGACGCTTACTGCCCGCATATGAAAACCCATCTGGCCGCGCCCAACACCACCAGCTATGTGGTGTTGGATGGCATGGGAACCAATGTCGAAGGCGACGGTATTCGCTGCCCCTATCACGCCTGGCGCTTCGGCCCGGACGGCAAGTGCGATGACATCCCGTATCACGAAGGCCCCATCCCCGCCGCCGCATGCGTGAAGAGCTGGCAAGTGGTGGAAAGCCTGGGCGCCGTCTGGGTCTGGTACGACCCCGAAGGTGGCGAGCCTGAGTGGGCGCACCCCAGCATTCCCCAGTGGAGCGACCCGGCCTGGGTGCACCCCAAATGGGATCACCTGGGTGTGCTGAACCAACACCCGCAGGAGTTGGTGGACAACATCTGTGACTACGGCCACCTGAGCCCCATCCATGGCTCCACCGTGACCCGCTTCGAGAACGAGTTCAAGGGACACTTGGCAATTCAGCGTCAGTGCGGCGGCCACCGCACGCTGGTTGGCCCCGATGGCGTGAGTGCCGACCTCCACACCATCACGATTTACCACGGCCCGGGTTGCCTGATCTCCAACCTCACCGGCATGTACGAAGGGGTGATGCTGATCACCCACACGCCCATCGACGATGGCGTGGTTAAGGTCTGGCACTCCCTGGTGGTCAAGTCGCCCAGCGGCCAGGCCGTTGCCAGCAAGACCGATACCATCGAGGCGGCGCATTTCCAGCAAATGGCCTTGACCGCCTTCGTGCAAGACATGGACGTTTGGAACCACAAGGCCCCTTGCTTGAACGGCCTGTTCATTCCCAGCGATGGCGCCTTCATGAAGGCCCGCATTTGGTACAAGCAATTCTTCAATCCGCGCGCCAAGAAGAGCGAGTATCTGGAGCAGTGCGAGGGCCTCTACGTGCCCAAGGGCATCCCGGCGTACACGCTCGAAACGGCGGACCAAGCTGGCTAGTTGATGCCCGCCTGAACTGGCATGGCGCTGCGATCACATAGCGGCGCTGCCAAGCAAAAAGCCCGTCCCTGGACGGGCTTTTTTTCGCCTGCAAAAGCTGCCTGCATGAGCTGCAGGAACACCCACAAAAGCGCGGCCTCGGTCGAGGAAATTTCTGCCCCGCGAACATGCGCGGAAGGCCCGAATTGAAATGCACCCGAAGCCTGCCTTTGTTCCAAGCAAGGCAGTCGGTTCGATGCAACAAGCGGGCATCGGCCGCGGCAGCAGCACTGAGAACTCCGCCACAAGTAAGGCCGAAATGTCCTGGCAATTCAGGCGAAACGGGCAAGGCGTAACCCTGCGCAGCGAGCGCAAGAAAACCGGTCACGCACGCCAGCTTCGCCGCCCCTCTCCCATGAAAACAGGCCTCCGCTGTACCCGCAGCGACTGAGCCCCCCTGCCTTTTGCTGGGCTGGCTAACACGATCACACCGATGCGGCAATGTCCGATTACAGGTTCTCTCGGCACAAGCCCCCGCTGACCATGAGCGCACCGCAGACGCAGTCCCCCGCGTCCTCGGCACCGCAGGGGCGCAGCCCACATGTCCACATCGAATGCGGGACACAGCGCCGAACCCAAGTCCAATAATTTCAGGAGTTAGACCTTGAGTAGTTTCAAGAAGACAGGCGCCGCACTCGCGAGTTGCCTTGCCATCGCCAGCCTGCCGGCAATGGCCGACAACAGCATCAAGTTCAGCGGCTTCGGCTCGTTGGCGCTGACCCATATGTCCAGCGACCAAGCCGACTTCAAAGGCGCCTTCGCCGATGTCCCCAATGGCGCCGGACGCAGCGCCGCCACCAGCGCCAAAGACAGCCGCCTGGCCTTGCAGGTCGACGCCGCCTTGAGCGAGCAGCTGGACTTTGTCGGCCAGGTGATGACGCGGCAGAACCGCTTCAACAACTACAAGCCCTCGATCGAGATGCTCAACCTGAAGTACAGCTTCAGCAAATCCACATCCCTGCGCGTCGGCCGCATCGCACACCCGTTCTTCCTGGCATCGGACACGCGCCTGATCGGCTTCGCCAACACCTTTGCCCGCGGCCCCTCTGAGGTCTACAACCAATCGCAGATCTACAACTCTGACGTGGTGCAACTCTCGCACCGCATGGCGCTGGGCGGCGGCAATGCCGTGATGACAGCGGGCATGGGCGAGGCCAGCTACGGCAACCCCACCTCGAACGCCGCGCTGGCGGATGAGGACAAGGGCAAGTACCGCAAGCTGATGTTTGCCGACATCAACTGGGAAGTCGGCGCCCTGCTGCTCAGGCTCAGCCATCACACCGGCCACAGCGACTTCAGCGCCAACGCCGCCAAGCCGCTGTACACCAATGCTGGGCTGGTCAACGCGGCCCTGGCCGATGAACTCAGCCTGACGGACAAAAAGGTCTCCTTCACCGGCCTGGGCCTGGTCTATGACCCGGGCAGCTGGCTGATTCAGGCCGAGTACACGATGACCCGCTGGGGCCTGGGCGCCAAGTCCGTCGTCCCTGGCGCAGATGCGTTCTACGTGATGGGCGGCTGGCGCGCCGGCGCCCTGACGCCCTACGCCATCTATGCCAAGCGCAAGACCGACGCCCCGCGCGTCGTCAGCGAGTTTGCCGTGCCCCAGCTCAATGCCGCCTTCACCGGCTATGCCGCCAACACCGCCAATGCTCAACACACCGTGTCGGCCGGCCTGCGCTGGGACTTCCAGCCCAATATGGCCCTCAAGCTGCAGTACGACCGGGTCACCGTGGATGCGAAATCAGGCGTCAGCTTCCTGACCAATCTGAACCCGGCCAACCGACCCAAGCAAGGCGACAGCTTTGACGTGCTGGGCCTGAACCTGGACTTCGTGTTCTGAGGAGCCATCACATGACAACCATGACTCAACTCAAACACGCCGCCGCCGCACTCGCCCTGGCTGCCCTGCCCTCGCTGGGGCTGGCGCAAGTGGCCGTGATCGTGCATCCCAGCATGTCGATCAGCGGCGCCAAGGCCGAGCAGATCGCCGATGTTTTCCTCGGCAAGAGCGATGCCGTGGGCGGCGCGAGCAATCTCACCGCCATCGACCAAGCCGAAGGCAGCGCCGTGCGCGACAGCTTTTACAAAGCCGCCGCTGGCCGCGACGCCGCTCAGCTCAAAGCCTACTGGGCCCGCCTGACCTTCACCGGCAAGGCCAAGCCGCCACAAGCGCTTGCCAATGACGCGGAGGTCAAGAAGCAAGTGGCCGCCAAGCCAGGCGCCATCGGCTACATCTCGGCCGGCTCCGCAGACAGCAGCGTCAAAGTCGTTCTGACGGTTCAGTAAAGCCAAGCGGCCCCGGTCATACGCCAGCAGGCGAGACCGGGGCTGCGCGCATCCGATTTCCAGGAGTTTCAATGAACATCAAAACCCGCATCACCCTGCTGCCGGTGTTCGGTGCCATCATCTTCACCATCGGCATTGCCATCGTGCTGGGGCTGTCTAACCGAACCCTTGCGGCGATTGATGCCGTGCACAACACCGCCTACCCCTACCTCGACGATTCCACCCAGTTTGCCAACCAGCTCGAGGCAATGGGCGTGACGATTCAGAGCGCCGTGGCCGAAGGCGAGAAAAAGCGCCTGGACGAAGTCCGCGAACGCGCTGGCGCACTGCGCAAGCTGCTGGACAGCATGGGCCGGTTCGACGCGCACAAAGACTCCGTCGCCCGCCTGAGCGGCAGCTTCAGCGCCTACGAGGCCGCGGCCATCCATGCAGCGGAACTCATTCTTGGCATCAAGCCCGGTGACGCACAGACGGCCATCGACCCCATGCAGCGAGCCCTGAGCGCCGTGCAGGCCGATGTGAAGCAGATTCGCGAAGAAGCCTCCGCCGGCTTCGCCGGTGAGCTGAACAGCGCCCGGGCGGGCGTGACGCGCGGCTTGTGGGCCATTGTTTTGAGCGCCGTGGTGGTGATTGCCGCGCTGGGCCTGGGCTCGGTGCTGCTGATTGGCAATGTCTGGCGGCAACTTGGTGGTGAGCCGGAATACGCCCGCGACGTGATGCGGCTGATGGCAGGTGGCGATCTGTCGCAAAGCATTCAGGTGGCGCCAGGTGCTGAGGACAGCCTGCTGTCCGCCGTGCGCGATATGAGCGCCGGCTTGTCCGCCATCGTGGCCGGGGTGCGCAGCGGCACCGATTCCATTACCCTGGCCTCGCGTGAAATTGCCTCCGGCAATCACGACCTCTCCGTGCGCACCGAGCTGCAAGCCGGCTCGCTGGAGCAGACCAGCAGCAGCATGCAAGCGCTGACCGAGGCCGTGAGCCACAGCGCAGACGCCGCCGCCCAGGCCAAGCAACTGGCCGGCTCCGCCACGGATGTGGCGCGCCGCGGTGGCGACGTGGTCGGCCGCGTGGTGACGACCATGGACGAGATCAACAGCAGCTCCAAGCAGATCTCGGACATCATCGGCGTGATCGACGGCATCGCTTTTCAGACCAATATCCTGGCGCTCAATGCCGCTGTGGAGGCCGCCCGTGCAGGTGAACAAGGCCGAGGATTCGCCGTGGTGGCCGGCGAGGTTCGCAGCCTAGCCCAACGCTCAGCTGAAGCCGCACGCGAAATCAAAGGTCTGATCGGCAGCAGTGTCGAGCGTGTCGCAGCCGGCAGCCGCTTGGTACAAGACGCCGGAAAAACCATGGACGAAATCGTCGGCAGCGTGCAGCGGGTCACCGACATCATTGGCGAAATCTCCAGCGCCACCAGCGAGCAAAGCAGCGGCCTCGTCCGCATCAGCGCTTCCGTCGTGCAACTGGATCAAATGACCCAGCAAAACGCCGCCCTGGTCGAACAAGCCGCCGCAGCTGCCAGCAGCTTGGAGCAGCAGGCGCAACAGCTGCAGGGGGCGGTGGCGACTTTCAAGCTCTGACGGGAGTTGACGCCGAGAGTCGTTCCCAAGAGTGAACGTCTTGCTAGACCGTCGCGGCCATACCGAATTGCGTGTGCCAAACCCTTGCACGACAATGTTGACTGTTCTGCACAGACAGCTCACTTCGAGCTCGACAAGCTGGGTCGCAAACAAGCAAGGAAAAGTGGCAGCAGCAAAAGGCTGGTCAAAAGCGATGGATAAAGCCGAAGAAGATCCCAACAGCCGTTACGAACGCCAGCGTCACCGCATCACGCAGACGATCTCACAGTTCACATTGCCATTGATGCTCGACGTCTACCACCGCTTCGATGGCGACTTGATTGCTGCAATCGTGCTGGGCGAGATCGGCGTCCGCAATGTAGGGGTCTGGCTCTCAGATAGGGACAACGACGCCAGCGCTCTGGAGGATCAAGGTCGCTACCGCGATGTATTGCGTCCTTGTAATGCGCTGTCGATTGCAGAATCAACAGGCATACCACGCGAAACGGTACGACGCCGTGTCGAGACATTGATCGCTCGGGGCTGGGTCTACCGTGATGCGCTCGGGCATCTGTATGTGCACCCCCACGTGGCAACCGAGTTCGATGACCTGAGCAAAATGACTCAACAGCGCTTGCGCGAGACATCAGCTAAGTTGGATTCTCTTTTGTCCAAGCCTCAAGAGGCCAGTGAATCGACTGAGAACTAACACGAGACCTAGCTTTGGTGCATGCGTCCGGCCATCCCATCTTGAATTGACCCATCGCGACCGGAAGGATCGTGTCGTCGAAGAGAAGGTTAGACCGACGGTAGCTCATTAGGCGAGCCAGGTCGCGACGGCGCGTCACTCCGGCGGGCATCCAAGTCACAGAAATTCAGGCTTTATCTTGGCCGCCTCGCCGGCGAGTTGGGTCAGGCGGGCGGCCTGTCCCATCACGAAATCACGGAGTTGACCCGCGAACGCGCGCTCACCGGCGTCGATATAGTCGTCTGCCAAAGCCTGCGCCGGCGCGTGTTGCATGACCAGCTTCGCTAGCCGCGCGGCCTCGCGTTTGAGCAGCTTTCTGTCGATGCCGCATCGCTGCGCAAAGTCCGCCACTTGGAACGCCCCCACCTCGTCCAGCGAGAAGGCATCGCCCCAGGCCATTGCCAGTTCGTGGTCGATGTCCGGGTACTGCACCACGCTGACCAGGTCGTACCAAGGCGCCGGGTCGAGACCCTCGCGTCGAACGAAGAACGAAAAGTTCTTGCCATGCGCGTCGCTGTTGCCGATGAGGAACTGGAACAAGGCCCACCTGACCAGGGTCATGCTTGCCACGGCCTTGTTCACGGTCTGTTCCACGCGTTCGAACAACATTTCGAAGCTCACACCTTCCCGAATATTGCGGACATGCTCTGCGCCCCCCAAGTTACGCTCGTACTTGAAGCTTTCGGGCAGGTCCGAGGCCTGGCAGGCGTCGATGATGTGCAGGCGCTGCACGGTGGGCTCGTTAGCGCCCTGTCCGACACCCTGCACGACAACCCGGTCGAATCGGCGCACGACGAGTACCGGCCGCGGCGTTCGGTAGATGCTGACGTCTGCGACGGGCAGCCCCATGCGCCGGGCCAGGGACATGCAGAAGTGTTCGTTGATGACCAGATGGGGCGTTACCTGCCGCGCGGGGTCGGGCTTGAGGATGTGTGTCGACGCCAAGGGGGGCTCGACCAGGAACAGGCGCCCACCGTCGTCCAGCGGATGGTCCAGATAGACCATCAACTTGTCCTGCACTCCCGCGATGGACATCCTGACCTTGCCATCCCAGACCGCCAGCGGCAGCTCATCGCGGTCGGCGATTCGTTGGTCCAGTTCATCGCGGGTCACTTCACGCGGCGGCTTGGCGGCGACGGCGGGTGGCACTTCGTCCGAAGGCCAGAACCGGAATGCCCCGGTGGTCTCGGTCCCTAGCGCGCTGATGAGCGCGTAGATGTTCGATTTGGAGACCCGGTAGGTCGTGGCCGCGATGTCCAGCGCGCGGCCCTCGGGCAGTAGGTTCTCCACGAAGCGCTTCACAGCACCGACGGCATAGCCTTCGGCAGGGGGGTGGAAGGGCAACGCTGGCGATAGCGGAAACGCCGCCGGCGTCGCGACCCAGTCTGCGTCGTAGTCCAGCGACCACCGGTCGTTCATGGGCTCGTAGCCCAGCGTCGCCACCTTCCGGCCATCCGCCCAGAGCTTGAGAGCATGCGAACTCGGTGCGTCGGTCAATGTGCCGGTTGCCGAACTCATGACTTCTCCGGGCGCACGACGGCGGGACGCGAGGCAGCTTGCATGCTGGGATGGTCCTTGGGGCCGAGCATCAGTGCGAGCCCGAGGCTGTCCAATACTGCCAGCAGCTTGTCCAATCGAACGGAGCCTTTGCCGTTCTCGAGGCGAGAGAGCAGGTCGACGGAGACGCCACTCAAAGAAGCTGCGTCGTCGATTCGAAGCGACTGCTCACGTCGACGAGCGCGAATGGCCGGCCCAACGGTGGCGGCGTCGGTAACGCGCAAGAGGTTGTGTAGGGCAGCAGGGGTGGAAGTCATTTCGGAATTTCCGGGATGATGGCCTTCTGTGCGTGCCCAGAAGGTCGATTTCTTGAATTCCGAAATCATGCCACATCTTCGCTCTTACAACCTGTAATTCATCAAATTCCGAAACTAACTCGCCCCTAGACGCTCCAATACAAAAAGATCTTAAATTCCGAAACGCCTCGGGTCATACGTCACATCGGGCCGCACACCGATTGCCGCCGTGGAAAGGCGGTCAGAGGTTCAACGAGCCCAAATGTGATTGAGGATCGGCCGATCGAAAAGCTGATATCCGAAAGAGCGAGGCCGCCCCGAGGCAAGGGCCTCGCCCGTTGCAGGGGTCGTACTGCCGCAAGAGAGCCGCTCAGGCGTCTGCCTCTAGCGCATGACGCCGCGCCCAGCGGTAGTCGGCCTTGCCGGCGGGGCTGCGCTCGATTTTCTCGGCCAACACAATCTGCTTTGGCACTTTATAGGCTGACAAATGCTGGCGACAAATGCGCTGAAACTCATCAAGCTCAAAGCGCTGCCCAGCCTCGACGGCGACCACAGCACAGACCCGTTGGCCCCAGCGCTCATCGGGCAGCCCGACGACTAGCACGTCATGCACAGCAGCATAGTGCCGAGCCACTTCTTCCACCTCCTCTGGAAAGACCTTCTCTCCCCCGGTGTTAATGCATTGCGAACCGCGGCCCAACACGATGAAGCCCCCGTCATCTGCCAGGCGGGCTCGATCACCAGTGAGGGCCCAGAGTCGGCCCTCGATGCGCACAAAGGTCTCGGCGCTCTTTACGGGATCGCCGTAGTAGCCAATTGGCGTATAGCCACTCCGCGCCAAGATGCCCTCCTCACCGGGTACGCGCAGCAAAGCACCGTGGTCGCCCACGATAGCTAGGTCTGGTCGCGGCGGCAGATGCATGAAGCCATCACCCTCAGCCGGCTTGTTTCCCGCGCCAATATGGCCAGATTCAGAAGAACCCATGCCGTTGTTGATCGCAATGTGGGGCAACAGAGCCTTGAGCCGCTGCTGAAGCTGCAGTGAAAACACAGCTCCGCCATTGCCCACGATGCGCAGTGGCAGCAAGTCCCAGCGCTGTGCGTGACGCTCCAAGGCCTGAATCAAGGGCAAGGCCATTGCATCTCCGACGATGGACAAGATGTCAACCCTCTGCTGCGAGACCAAGTCCCATACATGCTCAGCGTCGAAATTCTGCTGATCGTTGAGAACCACCGAATGGCCGGCAAACAGGCTGATCAGCGAAGCCCACATGGCGGCAGCATGCATCAGCGGCGCGGCAGCGAAATAGCGCAGCGCCGGCCCTTGCTGGACCAAGGCGGAGAGCTCCTCAGGCCGTTCAATGGGGCCACGACCGAAATAGGTGCCGCCTCCACCCATGGCCGCCATGAAGATCGACTTATGGGGCCAGATCACCCCCTTTGGGGCACCGGTGGTGCCACCGGTGCAAATGATGTAGAGATCGTCATCGCTGCGGGCCTGCACTGGTAGTTGATCCGAACTTTCAGCAAGGGCGGCCTCATAACTGCCGGCCCGGCTCTCCTCTGTACTGGGGCCCACCTCCAGGCGCAACACCAGCCCGGGCAAGGCTGCGGCAACCGATGCCACCGTGGAGGAAAACTCGCTGCCATGGATTAAGGCATTGACCTCCAAAGACCGCAACAAGAAGTCCAGCTCCTCGGCGACATAACGGTAATTGACATTGACTGGCGCAGCGCCAATCTTGCAACAGGCAAAAAAGCTCTCCAGATACTCTGGCGAGTTGTGAAGTTGGATACCAACGCGGTCGCCGCGCTTTACGCCGCTCGCCAACATGGCGTTGGCCAGACGGGTGGCCCGCTGGTCGAGCGCGGCGAAACTTAGCGTGCGCGTGCCATAGATGATGGCTAGGCGATCAGGGACGGCTGCGGCGACGATCTCGAATAGATCGGCCAAATTGAAGGTACGTGACATGGCGAAATGAACTCCAGGCATTCAGCGACGTTCAACCAAGGCTGCTGGCCGGTATCGCCCATCGAAGACGGCCGGGCCGGGCTCATAGATGCGCATGACGAGATAGAAAGGCCGATCACCGACCGGGAGCCAGTTCGATGTTCCCTCAGCAGGCTGATCCCGCTGGATCCAGATGTCCAGCGAGCCATCGGCATTGCGCTTGGCACCGGGCGTCCGATCGCCAAAGCTGTAGCGGCGCAGCGGATTTTCAATCATCTGCATGGTCTGCAAGTCGTAGGCGATCAGCGACCAGAAGGCCCCTGCGGGTGGAATCTGTTCTGGCTTTAGGCGCAGCGCATAGCGCTTGGCTCCGCTGAGAGGGTGGCCGGCATCGTCGAACACCTTAGCCGCGTAAGTGGACTCCTCGGCCGCGTTGGCGTAGCCGCCCTTGACCACGCCGGCGCGCAGCAAATAGTCTTGACCGTACCGGCCCAGCCCAGTGGGAAAGATCCAGCCGTTGCGTACATCAGGCATCGGCCGATGTTGGGCTGCCTGGATCATGGCTTCGGCATCACTGATGGCGCGCTCAAGTCCGGCACGGGTGTCGGGGTCCAGGGACTCTGTACGGAACTCCTTCGAAGGGCCGACACCGATCTGGTCAAACAAACCCATCAAGGCTGCTTCACCCGGCTCACCAGGGTGCTGCCGCAAATAGCGGTTGAGCTGAGCAAAGAACTCCAGCTTACCCAACGGCTCCAGCGGCGCTGCACGGCGCTCGGCAGGCGGCGCGGGCGCAGGGCCATCGGGCTTGAAGTCTGACAAAGGCGCAGCCCAAAAGGCCTTGACAAGCGAACGCGCGACCGCGAAGTCTGGCTCACCATCGACCAGCATGCGGCCGAGAATCCACGCATGTGGGGTAGGTACCTTGACAATGTGCATATAGGGAGGAAGCGTGCCCTTCCAGCCCGGCCCGACCAGAGCAAAGTACTTGCGACCCGTCCCGGTGGTGCGACGGCCGACATGGCTGACCTCCGAATAGAAATCGGTCACGGCCAGTGTGTAGTAGCGCCCGGCCGTATCGGGTGCGTGCACGATCACTGGTTCGCGGCTCAAATCAAACCAGCCACCGAAGTACAAGGTGTCATTGTTGGGACCGCGCAGGTTGCCTGCCGTACTCGGCGTGACTAGATAGTCGTAACTGTAAAAATGGTTCAGCGCCGCATAGGCTTGCTGTCCGGCAGCAATGCGCTGCGTTTCGTTGTGCATCTGCCGCAGCATGTCGACGATTGGATAGCCGTAGACATATGCCAGCGTGCCAATGTGATGCGCCTGTTGGCTGCGGATGAAGGCCGCGTTGAGCTCGCCCGGGCCGGCGCGCAGGCTAGTCATGCCGAATAGCAAGACCAGACTCAGCATCAGCTTAGCCCGCAAGGGTCCTATCCAGGTAATCAGGTTCATTTTGTGTCTCCTCTTGATGTGTGAACGGCCAAGGCCGTGGCCAGCGGGCGGCCAAGTAGCAGGTCAGCCGCCTTTTCGCCAATGGCAACCGATGTCGCGTTGGTATTGCCGCTGATCAACTCCGGCATCACGGCAGCGTCGACCACGCGCAAGCCCTCGATGCCGCGCACCCGAAGATCGGGAGTGACAACTGCCATGGGGTCATCAGCACGGCCCATGCGGCAACTCGAAGTCGGGTGGTGCCCTGTGGTTAGGTTGGCGGCGATGTATTGCAGCCATTGCTCATCGCTGTCCACGGCCGGGCCAGGTCGAGTCTCGATGTCGGTGAGAGCGGCCAGCGCCGGCTGTTGGGCCATTCGGCGCAGCCAGCGCATGGACATCAGCAGCGCCTGGCGATCGCGCTCGTCAGCGAGATAGTTGAAGCGTATGGCCGGCGCCGCAGCAGCGTCTGTTGACTTCAACCGGATATTGCCGCGCGAGAAGGGCCGGACCTGATTGGGAGCCAGCGTGTAGCCTGGAAATGCCTCCGTTGCGGGGCCAGTGCCCTCTCGCACGGCTTTCTCGACGTCACCAGTCACCGGCAGGCCGAAGACCTGGATGTCGGCGTGCGCGAGTGCGGGGTCGCTCTTGAAGAAGGCTGTGAACTCGGCTGCGGGCAAAGTCAGCGCCCCCCGACGGCGCACACCGTAGCTCAGCAAGGACTTCAGCAGTCCAATGCCGCGCAATTGCTCATTGAGGCTGCCCACGCCAGGCCGTAGTTTCCAGGTCATGGGCACGATGGCGTGGTCTTGCAGATTCGCACCAACGCCTGGCAGATCGTGTTGCACCGGAATGCCCATAGCCTGCAGATGCTCACCCGGGCCTATGCCTGAAAGCATCAACAACTGCGGCGAGTTGATAGCGCCCCCGCACAGCAGCACCTCACGCCGGGCACGAACTTCGATGTCGCGGCCGCCGCGACGGTAACAAACCCCCATAGCACGGCGACCCTGCATCACAATGCGCGTCGTCAGGGCTTGGCTGAGCACCGTCAGATTGGGGCGGCGCATCGCTGGCTCTAGCGCCAGGCGAGCCACGGACGCACGTCGCCCCCCGCGCGCATTAACCTGCAAGAGGCCGGCACCTTCGTTCTCGCCATCATTGAAGTCACGTCTGAAAGCTAGGCCGTTCTGCCCAGCCGCTGTCACCATGGCCTGACTGACCGGATGCGGATGAGGCAGGTCATCGGCCACCAACACGCCCCCGCGGCCGTGCAGCGCATTGCGGATCTGGCCCTGGTCCTCGCTTCGCAAGAAGTAAGGCAACAACTCTGGCCAACTCCAGCCCTCGGCGCCCAGATCGACCCAGCGTTGGTAGTCCAACCGGTGGCCGCGCACATACAACATGCCATTGATCGATGAGGAACCGCCCAAAACACGCCCACGTGGCAGCTTGACGCGCCTGCCGCCGGCCCATTGCTCCGGTTCAGTTTCGTAGCACCAGCTGAAGCGCGGCATGTACATAGACATCCCCCAGCCTGCGGGCATATTGACAAGCGGGTGACGATGGCTACCTCCGGCCTCAAGTAGCAACACCCGTAATTGCGGGTCTTCACTCAGCCGGGCGGCCAGCACGGCACCCGCCGAACCGGCGCCAATGACGATGTAATCGAACACTTCCTGGTTCATGGCGCGGGTCAGGCACGGAAGCGGTAACGCACCGGCAACTTTTTCAGTCCGCCAATGAAGTTGCTTTGCGCAGGCAAAGCCTCGCCAGCCAATTCAATGTATTCAAGGCGCGCCAGCAATTGCTTGAACAACGTCCGAATCTCGGTCAATGCCAGCAAGCGGCCCAGGCAAAAGTGGCTGCCGATGCCGAAGGACAAGTGACGGCCAGCGGCACGCTGCAAATCAAAGCGAAAGGGTTCCGAGAAGACGCGCTCATCCCGATTGGCGGACAGGTAGAACATACACAAGTTGTCACCAGCGCGAATCTGCTGGCCAGCCAGCACGTAGTCTTCAGTGGCTG
This sequence comes from Roseateles sp. PN1, assembly GCF_038419725.1. Lineage (NCBI taxonomy): Bacteria > Pseudomonadati > Pseudomonadota > Betaproteobacteria > Burkholderiales > Sphaerotilaceae > Roseateles > Roseateles sp. PN1. The sequence goes on from NZ_JBCARA010000010.1 coordinate 96,045, forward strand.
TCCGGAACATGTGGCGAATCGGAGTAACCCAGCGCACCACCTCGTCGGCGCCGGTGCTGTCCCAAAGCTCCGGACGCTCGGTGGCTAGCCGCAACTGATCGGGATGCTGCAGCAGAGCCAGCAGGCCACCGGCCATCGCGGAGGCGGTAGTCTCATGACCAGCCGTTGTCGCGATCAACAGATAGGACAAGGTTTCCAACATTGCCATCGGGGCACCATCAACGATGCCATTGGCGATCACGCTGGCGAGGTCATCTGTCGGCTCACGGCGACGCGCCTCGACCAAGCGGCTCAGATAGGCCATCAGCTCGGTGAACACAGTCACGCCATAGTCATCCACATCCCCGCGCATATCCGGATCACTGGCACCAAAAAGCTGCTGGGTGCTGCGCAGTACAAACTCCATATCCTCCTCTGGCAGGCCAAGGATGGACATGATCACTGACAGAGGGATGTAGTTGGCAATATCGGCGGCGAAGTCACACTCGGTCCCGAGGCTCTGCATGTGATCGATCCAGCGTTTGCAGATCGCCTCCACCCGGCCCTGGAAGCGCGCTACGCCAGGCCCCAGGAACCATTGCTGCGTGACACTGCGGTACTTGCGGTGATCCGGTTCGTCCATGTCAATGATGGTGCGGACAGCAGCTGTGCGACTGCCCATCATGGCGATGGTGCGATCCTCGACTTCACGCGGGACAAGATTCTGTCTAGGCTCGTTGATGAAAAGCTGGTTCTGCCGCTCAACCTCAGCGATCAACTCATGGCGGGTGACCGCCCAGAATGGGCGGTAGGGCTCCTGCGCCACCCAGGCGACCGGCGCCTCATTCCGGTAGCGCGCCATGCGCTCATGCAATAGCGCCGGGTCGGCGTAGAGATGAGGGCTGACGATGTCAACTTCAGTGGTGTCCATGCGCGTGTCTCCTTTGACGCTGTTCTGTGCAAACGTGCAGGCGTGAATGGTCTGCGCGAAGCCACGCAAGGCTATCGTCCGATCAGACGACCCTGAGGGTCCAGTTACCCATTTCGGGTAGCACGTCCGGGCAGCACTGTCCCAGTGAGGATGCGGCGCGGGCAAGGAACGAATACGTCGTCTTGCTTAGACTTCCCAGACGAGCGCACTGAAAGTTGTTGCTGGCGAGAACCTGCACGTCGCAAGCAGGTTCCCCGCGCCCGCATTTGGCAATGAAGCTGCTTGGTCTTGCCTTGCCAGCTCATCAGGACTCGGGCTTCGAGCCTTGAATCGCGACAACCAACAAGCAAGCAGGCGCCTTGTGTTTGCCAGCTGCTGTTCTGCCACTACTGGTGCCAAGTCGGGTGGCTACGACGTTAACCGCCCGCGTCAACATGTCGCCTGCACGGAGGCCGGAGCGATTACACGTGGACCGACAGCTGATCCATGCGGTGTTTAGGCTAGCAGCGCGGGAACGAAAGCACGCCCCGTAGTGGCAAAGCGTCGTACCGATGCAGACATCGCCTGCAACGCACCTAAGGCAGCTGAGTGCCCCGGAGCAGCCGTTAGCTGGCCAGCCAAAACGTCGTCGCGGAGTAGATGTGGCCTTGAAATTTAAGGCCTGACCCTGATGCCCGGACACGTGAGCCAAATGGGGTTGGAGCGCCAAGACCGTGAGGCACGGCGGCGTAGCCACAAGACCTGTGCGGGGCCCAATGCCCGCGATGATTGGACACGGCGCGGCACAGAGGGTTTTCTGGGGCGGCCCAAGCCGCCAGGGGCGCGCGTGTCAACCAATACGCGCAGCCTTGATCCTGATGGGTGACTGGTGCGCTGCGGCGCAACCATGCATTGAGAACCAAGTGCGCGGTGAGTTCGACGAGCAGGGAATGCAGTCTTGAATGAGGAGGAGACCAAGTGCGCTCTTGCGGTGCAGGGGCGTGTGTTTGCTACTTGACGGGGGCGGCTAATGGGTGACCCTCTCGCCGTGAGCCAGCGATCCGTGGTCTCGAAGTCAGCGATTCAACTTGGGAGGCCTGGGAAGAGGCAATGTGCAAGGACCGACAGGAGAGGGTGCCGGTTCGGAGTTGATGACTAGAACGGAATCTCTGCTTCAGACGCACTTTCCAAGTCGACTAGCAGGATGATCTGAGAAGCGCAGATAGCCAGGATGTACTCAGCGATTTCTGGTGTGACTTTCCCCCCGTTTGCACCTCCGTGAGCGACACCTTCGCCGCCACTGCGAAAGGCGTAAACGCCAGTGAGCGTTTGGCAAATCGTCTTCGGCAACGCGACCTCAGATGGTCGCTCCAGCCACCGAATAACATCGGCCAGCGTTGTAGCTCTTGCCTTCGGGAACAGTGTTTTGCCAGCGGCCTCAACTGCACAGACCGCTTCCTTTACGGCGTTTTCATGGTCGGGATTTGTCGCGTGGCGAAAGAACTTCAAGGCCTTATCAAAGTGCCCGCGGGCATCGATCAGTCGTGGATCACCAAGTACTGCCTGTGACTTGGTTAGCTTGTCCACCGTGTGCTTGCGCCCGGTACGCCGGACCGCGCCATCAGAAAACTCGTAAACCAGTCCTTCTTCCAAGAAAAGGCGCTGAAGTTCATTGGCGATGTATGCCTGGGAGTCACTTCGCGCTATCTCAACTATTTGGCCTCCATAGTTGTCTTCGTGAATTACTTCGTTTGCCAAGTGTCCGTGCAGTCGCTCGCAAAAGTCGAAAACTTTGGGCCACTGCAGCTTCATCAGGACTGAGTCAACGTCAACTTGGGCTTCTTCGATACTTCTCAGCGAGGATACATCGTATGTCTTGATCGATCTTCGGCCAATGCGGTGCAGTTCTCGCGCCAGAACTGCCCAATCGGCTATGTAGTTTCTTTCCACGAGGTCCAACATCAGGTGCAGTAGCCCGATCCTTGCCGCATCAGGGAAATCTTCGTTGATCTTTCGATGCTGCCCGGCCAATCGAGCTGAAAACGGCGGAGTCAATGAGGTCATGTTTTGGCCGATCACAAACGATGGGCAAGTAGTGGGTGCTGGATGTTCGAGGACGGCGTTGAGCTTCGCTACTCAGTCTCGATGACTCCTGAGTTCTGAACTAATTTGCTTAACGGCTTTCACAAGTTCCTCAAGATGGTCTGCGACAGGATCATGAGGCACCGAGGTTAGCTGGAGAGGCTGTAGGTCAACAGCTGTCGATTCACTGTATTGCTTGGAGCCATGCTTGTACGTTGCCGTGATCGTGAAACGCTGAGGGCATCGCTCACTGTTGGTGAAAATCTTGGGCCCCACACCTAAGTCAAACACGAGTTCAGCCCGAGGTGAGAATGACGAGATAGGATGAACAAACGCGGTGTACTTGCGGATGTTCTTTGCCTCGCTCGGTTCTGCATTGAAGTAATAGTCTTGAGCAAGGTCTAGCTTCAAATCCTCTGCATTGCTTTGGCCCGTGTTTGCAATGCGCAGCTCGATCAGTTGGGAGCCTATACGTACTGCAGGACTGATTTGGATGTACGGGCGAGTACTGGCTTCTAGCTGTTCTTTCATCAACTCTGCGGTGAGCCGATTGGCCTTGGTGATGTGCAGTGTTAGGTAGGCAACGGCCAGTGAGCCTAAGACCGAAAGACAAGTCGCGACAGCAATGACGAGGTTGATTTGATCTGAAGTTTGCATGAGAGGGCCTCTGATGGCATTCCGTGTTACTCGTGTGCAGCCTGCAGCTCCGCAAGAGCCTTCCTACATGCTTTTCTTGCCCTATCTATGTACATGCTGGTCACTGTCAGGGAGTTTTGAAGGCCGATATGCCCCTTCATTACGTCACCTTTGTAATCGTCAAATGATTTGTCGTACTGTTCTATCGCGATAAAGAGGTGGTCCAAGATGGTCGGAAGATATGCAAGTTCTGTAGCAACTTCTGGCGAAGGACATTGGAAAAGATCAATCGACTTCACGACTTTGCACGTATGTGCTAGGTGATCAACCACACAGAAGTATCGGACTGGGATGCGGTCTTGAGGGAGTTTTTCTATCAGGGGCGATAGGCTAGTCCCGACATTTGCAAGCATGGCGTCGATGATCATGAGTCGACGCGAATCCTCAGCCGCTCGGCGTGAAGCCTCAAGCAAGCGATCAGCTTCAATCTGATGTCGCCCCATCTTGTAAGCAGCCAGAATTGCGGCAATCGAACCGAATGCCTGAGCCCAACCAGACGCTTGCCCAGTCAGGAAGCCTGCGAACCACTCCCATCCCCCGGCGGCAACCAACAAAAAGCTGGCGAGAATCAAAAGAGTAAGCCCAGCCCCTAGGGGGGCTAGCCACCATTCCTTTTCGTTCAATTCAATATCTCCCTTTGCTCGGTCAAGTCATTCTCTCAGTCATTCGGGATCGACGTTAGGCTGCATCGCCTTCTTTGCCTTTAGTCTCTTTCCCCGCCTCTTGTTGCTGGCAATCACAACCTCGTCGCCAAAGAGGTCACGACCAGTTTCGTGACCATCAACAATTTGGCGCATGCCGCTGGCTATCTCATACATAGATAGCAGCGCGTACCAAGGTGGCCGAGGTCGGCCCGCTCGTTTCCACTTGTACCTCGCGTTAGCCCAAGGCACGGCTTTGGGGCACGAGGGTCAGGCCTCAAATCTCAAGGCCACATCTACTCCGCGACGATGGTTTGGCTGGCAAGCGAACGGCTGATCCGGGCACGAAGCCGTCCGCTAGCAGTCACGGCCGCGCATGCGAGGCGCGAGGGTCAGGCCTTAAATCTCAAGGCCACATCTACTCCGCGACGACGTTTTGGCTGACCAGCGAACGGCGGCTCCGGGCACGAAACCTCCGCCAGCAACAGAGGCCACGAGCATCCCCAAACCGTCCGCTGGATGTCACGGCCGCGCATGCGTCACCCGCGTCAGCACGAAGACCGAGGTGTCAGCATCCAGCAGTGCAGCCAGCGCGGGCGCAAGATGGGCGCGCACGTCTTGCCCGGCCAGCGCTTGCTGCGCCTCTTCGGTGGAATCGAACCACCACTCGACCACCATGTCGTACTCGTAGCCCTCAGGCGGCGCGTCAACCACCTCGTTGACGACTAAGCGGTCGGCCTGGCCCAGCGCCCCGCGCAGCAGTTGGCGGCCTGGGCTGGCGGCGCGCCAGGCCAGACGAAAGGCGTTTGAGCTCAGCGCAGGCCGGCGGCGCAGAAAGCCGTGCAGCACGACGGCGCTGTGCGGCCCGTCGCGCAGCACATGCTCGGCGCAGACGAGGCTGAACTCGCGCACATAGCGGTCGAACACGCGGGGCTCATCGGGCTTCATGATGGCCAGAGTTTCCGGGTCGTTCCAAATCGCGGTGGCGGCCTCACGGTCGGCCAGCAGCAGCAGATTGACGCCGTCATAGTTCTGGCTGATGCCGGGCTGGGCGGGCAGATCAAGCACGCGTGAGCATTGCGTGACGCGCTTGACGCGCTGGCCGACATTGCGGCATTGCCGGCCCAGCGCCGAATGCTCGCGCCAGGCCTGCGCAAAGTCCGCAGCGGCCAGGCGCGGGTTGCGGCGCGCCAGATAGATCATCTTCCAGGCGCTGGCGCGCTGGGCTTCGCTCGTCGTGATGCTCATGGTTTCGTGAGGGGTGAAGATGAAAAGGTAGTGGGTGTCGGTTGTGGGCAGTCCTTGTGCCAGAACCCGACTGCGAATTCAGACGCAGGCAGGCAAGGCCTAACGCAAAGGCTGTTGCTGTTGTCCGCTCACGCCTGCACCCGCAGCGCAGCATCTGCGCGGGCACGCTGCAAGGCGGGCCCATAGCTGCGCAAGGCCATCACAAAAGCCAGGGCGCCCGGCAGCAAGGTCAGAACCATCAGCACCAAGGCCCAACGCAGGCCGTCGCCGGGGCCGCTGAGTGCTAGCGTGCGAGTCAACATGTCGCTGAGCCAGCCGGCGGCAATTGGCCCCAGGCCATTGCCGATCAAGGCACCGGTCAACAGAATCAGCGCGCTGGCCGTGGCTCGGCGCGCCGGCCCAACCACCAGACTCAAGGCGGCGAACACCGGCGCCACCCACCAGATCACAAAAAAGGCATAAGCCCAGATCAGCAGCCCTGCCAACAGCAAGGGGCCGGGCGGCAGCAGCAGATAGGCCAGGCCACACGGTGTGGCCAACAACAGGCCCAGCGCCGGCATACCGATCTGCCAGCGCGGGTCGCGCCGGGCCAGGCGGTCGGTCAGCGCCCCAGAGCACAAGCCACCCAGCACCGAGACCAAGGCCGCGCCGGCCGACACCATGCCCGCCTGCGCCAAGCTCAGCCCATGGCGGCGCACCAGCAGCGAGAAGTTCCAGGTGCCAAAGCCATAGCCGGCCAGAAAGGCGCAGGCTGCGCCCAGCAAAAGCCAACGAGTCAGGGGCAAGGCCAGCAGCTCGCGCACCGCGCCGGGCTGCTGGCCGGCCCGCCCTGCGTTCGACGCGTCACTGGCTGACTGCGGCTCCGCCACGCTCAAGCGCAACAAAAGCGCAAGCGCGATGGAGCTGGCACCAACAATGGCGAGGGTCCAACGCCAACCCCACTGCTGCGCAATCCAGGCGCCCAGCAACAAGGCCAAGAGCGCGCCCAGGCTGGAACCGGTGCCGAACACACTCAGCACCCGGGAGCGCTGTTCAACCGGATAAAGCTCGGCCAACAAAGCCATCGAAGCCGGGCCTGCGCCAGCATCGCTGACGGCACCGCCGCAGCGCGAAAGCATCAGGCTCCAAAAGCCCATAGCGGCCGCCCCGGTGGCCGCCAACAAGCCGCCCAGGCTGCGGCAAGCGACGATCAAGCGGCGGTGCCGCCCACGATCAGCCAAGCGACCCAAGGGCACGCCGAGCATGGCAAAGCTGAGCGCAAAGCCCAGGCCCGTGATCAGGCCAATTTGCAAATCGCTGAGGCCAAACTCCGCCTTCACCGGTTGAATCAACACGGCCAGGATTTGACGGTCCATGAAGGCGACGGCCGACATCAAAGTCAGCAGCGCCAAGGTGTAGTGCGATTGGGCTTGCTGTTGCAGCTGCGGTCGTGGAGCTGAGTGCGCCTGGCCGTTCGGCGGGGCTGTGGGTGGCGCCTGGTTCATGCGCCTATCTTGGCCGCGTCACTAAGCGCACAGCATCGTCCGCGCGGACGATGCCGGGCCGAGGGCAAGACCTACAGTCGCCCGGCACGAGGCCGCAATGCCAACACAACAACAGCAAGGAGACCTGACCATGACGAGCCCTTCGAATGCCCTAGCGAGGCGAGCCAGCCGGCTTGCCGGCGCCGTGACAGCGATGGCGACATTGGCCCTGACCGTGCCCGCCTGGGCGCAGCTTGCCGCGCCCGCTCTAGATCCGAGCAAACTGATGCAGGGCTTCCCGCCACCGCCCGAGTACCGCGTGCACATTGGCAACTGGCAGCAGAACCCGCAAAAGCTCTGGTCTTTTCGCCATACCCGCGAGCTCTTTCCCACCCGCCCGCTCAAGCCCACCGGCCCGGTGCGCGAGCTGCCGCTGAGCAGCCGCGACAGCCTGGCGCAGCTGCAAGTCGGCAGCGCGGATGCGCCACTGACCTGGCCGCAGATGCTGGCCGCCACCCATGTCGATGCGGCCTTGGTGCTGCACAAGGGCCGCATCATCGACGAGCGCTACTTCAAGGGCATGCAGGCGCATGAACCGCATCTGATGTTCTCGGCCACCAAGAGCATGGCGGGCCTGATGGGCGCCACCTTGATTGCCGAAGGCCGCCTGGATGAGAACGCCAAGGTCGGCACCGTGCTGCCTGAGTTGGCCGATAGCGCCTGGGCCGATGCTACCGTTCGCCAGGTGCTGGACATGACCGACGGCGTGCGCTTCACCGAGGTCTACACCGACCCCAGCTCGGACATCTTTCCCTACGTTGCCGCGATGGGCTGGGTGCCGCCCGAGTTCCGCAAGCCAGGCAGTCCTTTCGGCATTCAGGCCATGCTGCCCACGCTCAAACGGGTGGAGCCCGAGGCGCGCGGCAGCGCCTTCCGCTACCGCAGCGCCGCCACCGATGTGGCAGCCTGGATCGCGGCGCGTGCGGCACAGCAATCACTCAGCGACTGGCTGCAGCAGCGCCTGTGGAGCCGCCTCGGCATGGAGCATGAGGGCAATGTGATGCTGGACCCGGTTGGCACCGAAGTGGCTTTCGCCGGCATGAGCGCCAGCGCACGCGACCTCGGCCGCATCGGCCAGATGCTGCTGCAGCGCGGCCGCTGGGACGGCCAACAAATCATTCCTGAGAAAGTCATTGAGCAACTGATTCGCGGCGGCAGCACCGAGGCCTTCAAGGCATCCGGCCTGGAGAAATCCCGCCCCGGCTGGTCCTACCGCGACCAATGGTGGGTGAACCCGCAAGCACCGCGCTCATTCGCCGCCATGGGGGCTTATGGGCAGAGGCTTTATGTCTTCCCAGACGATGAGCTGGTGGTGGTGCTCTTGAGCAGCCATCCGCAGCCCATCGCAGCCTTGGTGGATGGGCCGCAGCTGGCCGGGCTCAAGCGCCTCACTGAATCGCTGCGCGCACCGCGCTGAGATTGGAGCGACCGGCCATGCATCGACATCTGACCCTGATGCTCCTGACCCTGATCGCGACGGTGCAGTTCTTTGACCGGGCGCTGATGGTGGTGGTGATGGAGCCCGTCAAGCAAGAGTTCGGCCTCAGTGATGCCCAGTTGGGCCTGCTGTCGGGCTTGAGCTATGCAGTGGCCTTCGCCTTGGCGGGTATTCCGCTGGGGTGGTTGGCGGATCGCGTCAACCGCAAGCGCTTGCTGAGCGGGCTGCTGCTGGCCTGGAGCGCGCTGGTGGCCGCCTGCGGTCAATCGGGCAGCTTCTTGGCACTGCTGAGCATGCGTGTAGGCATAGGTGCGGCGGATGCTGGCGGGCAACCTTGCTCGGTGTCGATGATTGCCGACCACTATGCGCGCCAGCACCGGGCCGGCGCTGTGGCCGTGTTGTACGCGGGCGTGCCGTTGGGCATGGCGGGTGGCTTCATGGGCGGCGCCTTGCTGGCGGCACACTACGGCTGGCGCAGCGGCTTCATGGTGGCGGCCCTGCTGGGCGCGCTGCTGGCCCTGCTGCTGATGCTGCTGGTGCGTGAGCCGGTGCGCGGCGCCAGCGATGGCCAGCACCAGGTCAGCGCGCTGCCCCCGCCCCCATTGGCCGTGACGCTGCGCTTTATGCGCGGCCAGGCCAGTTTGATGCAGCTGTTCGCGGCCTCGGTGCTGGTGACGATCAGCTCATCGGCGGTGATGTCATGGATCGGCTCGCTGTTGATCCGCAGCCACGGCCTTGATCTGCCCAGCGTGGGCCTGCTAACGGCCATCTGCATGGGCGGCTTCGGCGCCTTTGGCACTTTGCTATTCGGCTGGGCCAGCGACCGCCTTGGCGCTGCGGACATGCGCCGCCAGCTGCACCTGATGGCAGCCCTGGCGCTGGGCGTGACACTGGCCGGCTGCGTGGTCGCGCTGGCGCCTTCCATCATTGCCGTGGCGCTGGCCTTGGCGGTCTTTGCCGCCTGCGTGGCGGGCCTGAACGGGCCCACGTATGCGCTGTCGCAATCGCTGGTGCAGCTGCGCATGCGCGGCTTGTCGATGTCGGTGCTGATCGTGCTGCTCAACTTGATTGGGGTCGGTGTCGGGCCGACGCTGGCGGGTGTGCTGAGCGACAGTTTTGCGGCGCAATTCGGTGCCGCCTCAGTGCGCTGGGCCATGGTTTCCCTGTTGCTGATCACCCTGCCTGCCGTGCTACTGTTCGGCCGCGCCGCGCGCACGGTGCGCGACGATCTGGAACGAGCCCACGCCTCCCATGCCCGCTGAGACCTCAAGCCTGCCGAACTGCCAGTTACCCGCCCTGCCGCCAGGCCGCGCCTACCGCTTCCACACCATGGTCAAGCCGGCCGGGGCACTGTGCAATCTGGACTGCCCCTACTGCTTCTACCTGCACAAAACTGAGTTGCTGGGGCACACGCCCAACTCGCGCATTGATGCCGAGCTGTTGGAGCAGCACATCCGCCAGTACATCGAGGCCAATACCGGCGATTCCGTCGTGTTTTCCTGGCAAGGCGGTGAGCCCACCATCATGGGCCTGGCCTTCTTCGAAATGGTGGTGACACTGCAGCGCCGCCACGCCAAGCCGGGCCAGCGCATCGAGAACGATTTGCAGACCAATGGCCTGCTGCTGGACGAGGCCTGGGTGGGTTTCCTCAAGCGCGAGGGCTTCCATGTCGGCCTGTCGATTGACGGCCCGCGCGAGCTGCACAACAAGTACCGGCCCACCAAGGGCGGCACGCCCACGTTCGACAAGGTGATGCAGGCCGCCGCGCTGCTGCGCCAGGCGGATGTGCCTTTCGCGGCCTTGTGCGTGGTCAATCGCGATGTGGCCCGCGCGCCGCGCGAGGTCTACCGCTTTCTGGTGGACGAAGTGGGCAGCTGGCGCATCCAGTTCACGCCCTGCGTGGAGCCACGCGTGTTCAAGGAACAAGCGCCGGCGCTGATCCCGGCCGAGCAATTGCCACAGCTGGGCAGCGAGCGGGCCCGGCCCGGCCACCCGCTGTCCATCGTCACCGACTGGTCAGTGGATCCTGAAGACTACGGCCAGTTCTTGTGCGAAGTTTGGGAAGAATGGCTGGCACAAGACTTTGGCCGCGTGCACGTCAACCTATTCGAAACCGCCGTGGCTCAGTCGCTGGGCATGCCGGCGCAGATGTGCACCTCAGGCCCAATTTGCGGCAAGGCCTTGGCGCTGGAACATGATGGCAGCCTCTACAGCTGCGATCACTTTGTCTACCCGGAATACAAGTTAGGCAATATCCGCGAGCAGCACCAGGGTGACCTGGCCTTCTCGCCCAAACAGGTGCGCTTTGGCTTGGCCAAGAGCGAGAACCTGCCGGCCTACTGCCGCCGCTGTCCGCAGCTCAAGCTGTGCTGGGGTGAATGCCCGAAGAACCGCTTGCTGCGTACGCCCGATGGCGAGGCCGGCCTGAACTATCTGTGCAGTGCGCTCATGCGCTTTTATGCACGCGTCCAGGCCGATATGCCGGCCCTGCGTCAACGCCTGGGGCGTTGAACTTACAAGTTACTTCTTGGCTGCACCGGTGGCCACCGAGACATAGCGCGCCACGGCCTTGACCTCGGCATCGCTGAGCTGCTGCTTGAAGGGCGGCATTGCGCCGATGCCGTCTTTGACGGCACGGCTCACGCGGGCCGCATCCGGCTTGATTTCGTCTAGAACGGGGCCGATGGCACCCTCGGCGCCGGCGTCCTTCAGCGTGTGGCAAAGCGCACAGGCCGGCTGGGCCTGTTGGGTAAATATCTTGCGGCCCAGGGCCAATTCGGCGTCCGCTTGAGCGGCACCAGTCAGAGCAGACAGGGACAGCAGGGCCAGGATGGAAAAGCGGTTTTTCATGGTCGGAGTCATTGGGGTTCAGGCGCTGAGCGCTTTCAGGGAATAGAGGGGGAATAGCCGGGCCTGGCCGTTTTCAGGCATGGCGCGGCCCTGCCGCGCCGTTGGCGGCGCAGGGCATACGCAGATAAAAGGGCTTAGCTCGTGCGGGGCGCTAAGCGGCGGCAACCGTGACGGTCACGCCATGGTCAGCCCAGCTGTTGTTGTTGTAGCCGCTGAGGTTCTCGATGCGTTGCTCGGGCTGAACGCGGCCAGCCTTGTCCACCGCGCGGCTCACCAAGGCGTGGCTACCTGCCGGCAGATCCACCGCGAGCGCGAATTGGCGCCAGGCGAACTTGCCCAGCTCGGGGCCGGTGAAACGGGCTTGCTTCCAGGTCTTGCCACCATCGATGGAGACTTCAACGCTGCGAATGCCCTCCGTTCCACCAAAAGCCACACCCTGGATTTGATGGCGGCCGGCACGCAGCTCGCCCTGCTCGGGCAGCGGCGTGTTGATCCAAGACTTGACGCCCATTTCCAGCACCGAGGGCTGGGCCGGATCCGCCTTGCCGCCGGGCGGCGAGATGCGATAGCCGTGGCTCATGATCTTGGCCTGAGTTTCCTCGGCGGTGAAGGCCACGCGTTTGACGTATTTGATCTGGTTAACGCCGGTGTAGCCGGGGAATACCAGGCGCAATGGGCCACCGTGGGCCAGGGTGATGGGCTCGCCATTGAGCTCCCAGGCCAGCATGGCATCACCCAGCGCCTTCAGCGGCAGGGAGCGCTCGACCATGATGCTCAGCGGGTCGATGCCCGCTGGCAGCTGCTCGCCGCCAGTCCCCGTGATGAAGCGCATGCCATCCAGCACGCCGCCCAGCGCCTCGACCACGGTGCGCAAGGGCACACCCGTCCAGACCACGCAGCCGGCCGCACCCACCTGCCAGGGGGTGCCCGCTGGCTTGCTCGGGAAGAAGCCGCGGCCATTGCCCGAGCATTGCAGCACCATGGGCAGGGTCTCGCTGCCCAGGCTCTTGAGTTCGCGCAGCGACAACGCACGCGGCGACTTCACGCCTTCCAGCGTCAGGCTCCAGTCCTCGCGCTGTTCCAGAATCGTCGGCGCCGGTGCGGGCAGGTTGTTGCGCACATAGAGCTGCTGCACCGGCGTGATCAGGCCTGCACCGAAGGCGCTGCGCTTGGTTTCGATGGTGCTGCTGCTGTGGATGATCAGCGCGTTGGCGTCCTTCCAGCCCACATAGGCCGGCAGGGCTTTGGGGGCCGGCCCGCTGGGTGCAGCGCCGCTGGCCTGTGCCAAGCGGCTGAAGCCGCCGAGTCCAGCCGCGGCCAGGGCCGTGGCGCTGCCGGTGAGCAGGCGCCGCCGTGCTGGCGCAGACAGAAGTGATTTGTCAGACATCGGGTCTCCTTGTTCTACTTGGTTTGGATGAAACAGACTGCAGCGATCCCCCGACGCCGTGTGTAACGGCGCCGATGGCAGGAACTTCGGAATTTCAGGAGTGCGGCGCTTGGCTTTGCTTGAATGCCAGCTGCGCGGCCTCCAGCGCCTGGCGCTTCTGCGCCACCAAAATGAGCGGCTGGCCATGGCGGGAGCGGATGACCTGCCAATGCACATTGCCCCACCAGCCCGAACCGTCGGCCAGCGTGGTGGGCTCCTTGAAAGCAAACAGCGTCACCAAACCACCCTTCTCGAAGAAGGTGGTCAGGTGATAGGCGGCGCGCCCGGAAATCTCACAAGGCCGCACCAGTTGCGAATAGCCAGGCAGACCAGCGGCAGGCGCCAAACCCAGCTGATCCAGCAAGGGGCGGGGCGACATGAACTGGCCGCGCAGGGTGCGCTCAAAGTACTCGTGCTCGATGGCGTCACGCACCAGCGCTTCGGGCCGCATCAACTCCAGCGGCAATAAAAGTGCCAAAAGCATGAATGCCACGCCGCCCAAACGGGCCGGCAGCCGGGCATGCCAAGGGATGACGCGTTGCAGCGCCTTAGGCGGCTCGCACGGCGGCGTCTGGTCGAGCAAGGCCATGCGCACGCGCAGGTCGAAGTCGTCCTCGTCTTTGTTGATACTGCTGGCCATCGCGATTCCTTTTCAGACCTTTCTCAGCGCTATGACGCTCGGCGCCACGCTGGGCGCCATGATGGGAGCCGGTGCCGGCACCGGCGCACGCCCGGGCGACGGCGGTTCCAGCACGGCGCGCAAGGCATCACGTGCGCGTGCCAGGCGCGACAACACCGTGCCCGGCGCGATCTCCAGCGCCTCGGCCATCAGCTGGGTCGGCATATCGTCAAAGTAATAGAGCACCAGCACTTCGCGGTGGATGGGCGCCAGCCGCGCCATGGCGCTCAGCACATCCAGGCGAAGCTCCAGCCCATCGCAAGGGGCCGGTACGCTGGCGGCCTCCTCGCTTTCATGCAAGGGCAGTAGCTGCTCCGGCGAGCGATGGCGCTGCACTTGGCGCCGCATGATCTGGAACAGCCAGGCGCGCGCCAGTGTGGGATCGCGTAGCTGTTTGCGGTGGCGCCAGGCCAGCGCAAAACAATCCTGCACCACGTCTTCCGCCACAGCGCGTGAGCCGGTCAGCGCCCATGCGCTGCGCAGCAGGAAGCGATAGTGCTCCGCCACCCATTGCTGGTAGCGGCTTTCTGCGGACTGGAATGCGGCGAACATATGCATAAGAGCAGCGGCAAGACGTTTCGATTCCATCCCCACGAAAAAATATTTCGCCGCCGGGCCAAGGGCTCGGGCACCGAATTGCCCATCTTGGGTAATCTCGCGGCGGCGCTGCCCGCCCGACCCGTAGCATGGACATGACTCATGCTGTTTCGTGGTGCAGCTACGCGCCAACTAACAACAAGAACGCCCCGCCTTCCGAGGAGACACAACGATGAGCAAGCATTTACACCAGACCCGCGTTGCTGCGGCCATTCTCGCCCTGGCGCTGGGCGGCCTGCACGCAGCTTCGGCCCAGCAGGCCTCAGGCACACGGCCGAACATCCTGGTCATCATGGCCGACGATGTGGGCCCCAGCAATGTCGGCGCCTACACGCACGGCATGATGGCGCCAACGCCCAATCTGGACCGCATCGCGCGCGAAGGCCTGCTGTTCACCGACCACTACGCCGAACCCACCTCCACCGCCGGCCGGTCCGCCTTCATCACCGGCCAGATGCCCATCCGCACCGGCCTGACCACGGTCGGCCTGCCCGGCTCGCCCATCGGCCATGACAAGCGCGATCCTTCACTGGCCGAAGTGCTCAAGCCGCTGGGCTACCGCAGCGCGCACATCGGCAAGCACCATATGGGCGACCGCGACGAACACCTGCCCACCTCGCATGGCTTCGACTATTTCTTTGGCAACCTCTATCACCTCAATGCCGAAGAGGAACCCGAGCAGAAGGACTACCCCCAGGACCCGGCCTTTCGCAAAAAGTACGGCCCGCGCGGCGTGATCGAAGCCCGCGCCGGCGAAACGCCCAAGGACCTAGGCCCGCTGACGGCCCTGCGCATGCAGACCATTGATGACGAGTCGACGGCGCGCTCACTCAAGTTCCTGGAAGAGTCGGCCAAGTCCAAGCAGCCCTTCTTCCTGTGGCACAACCCGACGCGCATGCATGTCAACACGCATCTGAAACCAGAGTCGCGCCATTTGGCAGCCGCTTACTCATCGGAAGAGGATGTGTTTGGCAGCGGCATGATGGAGATGGACAGCCATATCGGCCAGATCCTGGCCAAGCTGGATCAGCTGGGCCTGACAAAGAACACCATCGTCGTCTTCACCTCGGACAACGGCCCGCAGAATTTCACTTTCCCGGACGGCGGCACCACCCCCTTCCGTGGCGAGAAGTCGTCCACCTGGGAAGGCGGCTACCGCGTGCCCATGCTGGTGCGCTGGCCAGCTGCGATCAAGCCCGGCACCGTGTCCAACGCCATTCAGACCCACTACGACCTGTTCAGCACCCTGGCCCATGCCGCCGGCGCTCCTAAGGTGGATGAGCAACTGCTGCAGAGTCATAAGGTCAAGATCGACGGCATTGACCAGTTGGAACACTGGCAGGGCAAGGCCCCCGGCCCGCGCAAGCACTTCGTCTACTACAACGAGCGTGAGCTGGTGGGTGCACGCATCGGCCCGTGGAAGGGGCTGTTCAAAGAACGTGAGGGCTTCTTCGACCCGCTCAAGCCCAGCTTCGCCTTCTTCAATCTGCGCATGGACCCCTACGAGCGCAGCGCGACTGGCAAGGACTCCAACCGCCTGGCTTTGCGTAAGGCCTGGATCGGCGGCCAGATGCAAGACCTGCTGACCGAACACGCGATGAGCCTGCGCGCCTTCCCACCCCGCCAGGTGGGCGGCAGCCTCAACCCCAGCGAGCGCGCAGGCACTGCGAACAAGCAATGAGCCCAAGCACGACGCTTTTGAACACGGCCGAGGCCATCACGCAGCGCCGCGCAGTGCGCGGCTTCCTGCCCAAACCCGTGCCCGAATCGCTGCTGCGCGAGGTATTCGAGCTGGCGCAACGCGCACCGTCCAACTGCAATACCCAGCCATGGCTGGTCGAAGTGGTTTCCGGTGCGCAGTTGCAGCAACTGCGCCAGCGTCTGCAAGCCGCAGCCATTGATCCGAGCCAGCACCGCCCCGACCTGCCCTACGACGGCCGCTATGACGGCGTCTACAAAGAGCGCCAGTTCGACGCGGCCGCGCAGCTCTACGCCGCGATGCAGATTCCTCGCGAGGATAAGGCCGGCCGGGCCGCGGGCTTTCTGCGCAACTTCGCCTGCTTCGATGCACCGCATGCGGCCTTCATCTACCTGCCGCCGGGCTTCGGCCTGCGCGAGGCCGCCGACTGCGGCATGTACGCCCAGACTTTGATGCTGGCTTTGACGGCCCATGGCCTGGCCAGTTGCCCGCAGACGGCGCTGAGTTTTCAGCCCCACATCCTGCGCGAGCTTCTGGGCGTGCCAGAAGGCCGGCAATTGCTGCTGGGCATTTCCTTCGGCTACGAAGACCCCGGCGTGGCTGCGAACCAATGCCGTGTGGGCCGCGCCAGTTTGACGGACAGCGTGCGCTTTCACGGCTGAGCCCAAGAGCGCCGACACAAGCATCCAAGTGGACAATCGGGAGACTCAAGTGGGCGCCTTTGCCTAGCGGTCACACTAGAAAAGTCGATCACTTACTAGGGCTCACTGGCAAAGGCCTCTGCCCGTTTGATCGTTGCACTCGTTCGCAGTGCCATCGAAGAAGCAAGGGGAGCCATGCGCAGAACGCGAGCTTTGAGTGCACAACTCAGCCTGATTAATATTCGCATTACTTGAATATAAGTAATGCGAATATTAAACTTCGGTCTCATGAACCAGTCTGACCGCATCCTCGACCTAGCCCAGCACCAGCGTGTACTGCGGGCAGCGGATGTGCGTGCGCACGGTTGGTCTCCACAACTGCTGATCCGGCTGCACCAAACCGGCAAGCTACAACGCATCGCGCGTGGCTTGTATGGACTGCCCGACGCCGAAATTACCGAACACCAGACGCTGATCGAGGTCTGCCAGCGTGTGCCCAAGAGCGTGCTGTGCCTGCTGAGTGCGCTGCAATTCCATGAGATCGGCACGCAAATGCCACACGAAGTGTGGATCGCGCTGCCCGAGGCGACACAGACCCCGGCGATGAACTATCCGACGCTGCGCATCACGCGCCTGCGCGGCACGGCGTACAGCGACGGTATCGAGACGGTGTCCGAGCATGGCGCCCCCATCCGCGTGTACAGCGCCGCCAAGACAGTGACCGACTGCTTCAAGTTCCGCAACAAGATTGGCCTGGACGTGGCACTAGAGGCACTGAAGGATGCATGGCGGAGCCGCAAGGTCACCATGGCTGAGCTGAGCCGATTCGCCAAGATCAACCGGGTTGAACGAGTCATGCAGCCCTATCTGGAGGCCATGACCCAATGAGCGGCAAGCACGGCGCCCTCACGGTCATTCATGCCCTCTCTGCAAACAGACCCGAGCAATCCGAGTGCCACAAGGGGCCTTCCCGCGTCGAGAAAACATAGGCGGAGCCGCCACTGGCGGTAACGCTTCCGGAGGAAGGGCGTATCGCCCATTCGCTGATATCCCCAGGATTTACGCGATGCCTTTCCCGATGCCACATTCGTCGCATTCGCCGGCACACCGGTGTCAGCAGCGGCCCGCGATATGCGTGCGGTGTTCAGCGGCTACATCCATGTCAACGACAAGCAGCAGGCCAAGAAAGATGGCGCCACCCAGGCCATCAACGACGATTCACGCCTGGCCAAACGCCGCCTGAAGGACGAAGCTTTCTTGATGCAAAACGCTCAGCGGGCGGATACCGCCAAGGCCGCTGCCGCTTGCCGCTCGCGCCCATAAGGCTGCAGCGTCGCTACAAAGGCCATCAGCCCCATGCCGTAGCAGGCCACCACGCAGATGGCCAGGGCCCAGCGCAGTGCCTCCTGGCCGAACTGCGGAACCAGGGCATCGCTGAACATGCCCACCATCAAGGGCCCCAAGCCAGCGCCCACCATGGTCAGCCCCAGATTGAAGATAGAGATGGCGGTGGCGCGGCGATGGGCCGGCACCAGATCCGCCAAGACGGTATAGACCGGTGCTGTCCACCATGCGGCGGTGATGCCAAAGCCCATGTAGAAGGCTACCGCCTTGGGCACCGCAAAGCTGCCCAGCATCCACACATCGCCGGCCGGCCAGGTGTAGAAGGCCAGCGCGAACGGCAAGGAAATGGCACAGCCCAGCGCCGGCACGCCGACGCGCCAGCGCGCATCACGCTTGGCCAGCACATCGCACAACCAGCCACTGATCAGCGCGCCAAAGGCCGCCATCAAGCCCCCCAGCAGGCCCATCACGATGCCGGCACCCTGCAAGCTCATGCCATGCGAGCGCACCAGGAAGGCCGGCGTCCAAATGCCGATGCCGTAGCCGGCCAGGCCCATCATCAGGCCAGCCAGGGTGATGCGCTTGAAGGCGCTTGAAGCCATCAGATCACGCATCAGCACGCCAATCGGTTCCTTGGCATCACCGCTGGTGCCTTCCCAACGCCCGCGGCCCGGCTCAGTCGCCGTGTAGCGCAACAGCAGCGCCAGGGCCACACCCGGCAGCCCCATCCAGACGAAGGCGGCACGCCAGCCGTAGTTCTGCGCAATCCAGCCACCCAGGGTCAGGCCAAACAGAATGCCCAGTTGCGGCCCCAACCAGAACACGCCCATGGCGCGGCCGCGCCGAGCGGGCGGATAGTGGTCGGCCACCATCGACAAAGAAGGCGCTGTGCCTCCGGCCTCACCCACAGCCACCCCCACCCGAGCCAAGGCCAAAGACCAGTAGCCGGTGGCCGCGCCGCACAGCGCCGTCATGGCGCTCCAGGCCGCACAACACCAGGCCACGAAGTTGCGCCGGTTGGCACGGTCCGCATAGCGGCTGAAGGGAATCGATAGCGCGGTGTAGAACAGCGCAAAAGTCAAACCGCTGAGCACGCCCATGGCGGTGTCGCTGACCTGAAACTCCCGCTTGATGGGCTCCATCAGAATGCCCATGATCTGCCGGTCGATGAAACTCATCATGTAGACGAGCATCAAAAGAACCAAGGTGTAGTGGCTACGCCAGCCGTGGGCGGAAGTGGGTTGCATCGATGGGTTCGGTGTAAGCAGTCAATGGAACCCGGAGACGATAGCCCGGGAATGACGCGACTCTGTCAAAGTCGTGCGAGACGCACGCCCTGCAAACAGACTAGGGGCTGCTGCTGATGCAAGTCGTCGGTGTGCCTGGCGCACCAAACAGGACTCAGCCCTAGCCCTGCAAGGCCGGCAGTGGCGCGCGCCCCAACACCAAGTCGGCCCCTTTGTCACCAATCGCCACCGCCGTGGCATTGGTGTTGCCGCAGATCAGATTGGGCATCACCGAAGCGTCAATCACCCGCAGACCCTCGACGCCGCGCACGCGCAGGTCGGGCGTGCAAACGGCCATGGCATCGTCGTCGCGGCCCATGCGGCAGCTGCCGACCGGGTGATAGCCCGTCGAGAGCATGGGCGCGGCCCAGTCCAACCACTGCGCGTCGGTCTGCACCTCGGGTCCAGGGCGTGCTTCAGCCTCCACCAGCGCCGCTAGTGCCGGCTGGCGTGCCAGTTCGCGCATCTGGCGCAAGGCCCACAGCAGCGCCTTGCGGTCGCGCTCATCGTCCAGATAGTTCATCGTCAGCGCCGGGTGTTGATGAATGTCCGGGCTTTTCAGCCGCACATGGCCACGCGAATAGGGCCGCACTTGGAAGGGCGCCAACGTCATGCCCTCCCAGGCATCAGGCACCGGGGCCTTGGTCTTGGCCCCGCCGATCTCAGGCTTGCCGGTGACAGGCAGGCCAAAGACTTGGATGTCGTTATACGGCAGGGCGGGATCACTTTTCAGATAAGCGCCGAACTCGGCCGGCGGACTCATCATCGGCCCACTGCGAAGCAGCAGATAGCGCATTACCGAGCCCAGCAGGCCCAGGCCACGGAAACGCCCGTTCATGCCCCGCACGCCGGGTTTGAGGCGCCAAGACATGGGCGCACAGACATGGTCTTGCAGGTTCTCGCCCACGCCGGGCAGATCGGCCACCGCTGGCAGGCCGAACTGCTGGAGTTGCGCCGCTGGGCCCAGACCCGAGCACAGTAGCAGCTGCGGCGACTGGATCGCGCCGGCGCACAGCAGCACCTCGCGGCGCGCCCGCGCCTCATGCACCGTGCCGTCCGACAAGCGCATGCGCACGCCCACCGCGCGCCGGCCCTCGAACAAGATCTGCTCCACCATCGCGCCTTGCTGCACGCGCAGATTGCTGCGGCGCATCGCCACCTCGATGGCATTGCTGGCAATCGAAGAGCGACGGCCATTGCGGAAGTTGACTTGGAAGGTACCCGCGCCCTCGGCCTGCCCATCATTGAAGTCGTCCACCACCTTGAGCCCGGACTGACGGGCGGCCTCGATCATGGCGCGCGTCACCGGGTGCACACTCGGCAAATCGGTCGCCGTCAGTGGGCCGCCGCGGCCATGCAGTGGCCCTTGCAGGCGCTGCTGGTCTTCAGTGCGAACGAAGTGGGGGAGCAGCTCCTCCCAGCTCCAGCCTGTCGCGCCGGCGCTCACCCAATCGGCATAGTCCTGGCGGTGGCCGCGGATATAGATCATGCCGTTGATCGATGAGGAGCCGCCCAGCAGCTTGCCACGCGGCATGGCCATGCGGCGCCCGCCGGCCCAGCGCTCTGGTTCGGTTTCGTGCATCCATGAATAGCGCGGGCTGTAGGTCATCGCACCCCAACCCGCTGGCATGTCCACCATCAGTTGCTTGTGGCTGCCGCTGCCGGCTTCCAGCAGCAAGACCTGGCACTGTGCGTCCTCGCTGAGCCGAGCGGCCAGGGTGCCGCCGGCTGAGCCGGAGCCGATGATGATGTAGTCGCTGCCATCCGCGAAGTTGCTTTGCATTCTGGAGTTCTCCTGGGGCCGGGCGCGTTCAGTTCAAGGACTCAGCGTTGCTGGCGGCTTGCGTTGCAAAGTCCTTGGCCCAGCGGTAGTCCGCCTTGCCGGCCGGGCTGCGCACGACCTTCTCGGCCACAAAAACCGACCTCGGCGCCTTATAGCCGGCCAAATGCTCACGGCAGATGCGATCCAGCTCAGCGGCCTGAAAGTCGGCGCCAGGCACCAACTCCACCACGGCCGTGATGCGCTGGCCCCAACGCTCGTCAGCCAAGCCCACCACCAGCACATCCTGCACCGCGGCGTAGCGGCGCACGGCCTCCTCCACCTCCTCAGGGAAGACCTTCTCGCCGCCGGTATTGATGCACTGCGAGCCACGACCCAGCAGCACAAAGCGGCCCTGCTCGTCCACCCGCGCTTCGTCTCCGGTCAGCACCCACAGGCGTCCCTCGATGGTGACAAAGGTCTGCGCCGACTTAACCGGGTCGCCGTAATAGCCAACTGGGGTGAAGCCGGTGCGCGAAAGAATGCCTCGGCCGCCGGGCGACGTCACCATGCGATGGGCAGCGTCGATCAAGGCCAGATCCGGCCTCGGGGCCAGGACCAACAAACCCTCACCGTCCGTGGGCTTGTCGCCACCGCCCATGAAGCCAGCCTCCGATGAGCCCAGCCCGTTATTCACCATGACCTTGGGCAAGGCCGCCTGAATGCGCGCCACCACATGGGCCGACAGCGGCGCGCCACCATTGCCGTAGACCATCACACGCTGCAGATTCCAGCGCCCGGGGTGACGTTCCAGCGCCTGCACCAAGGGCAGCGCCATCGCGTCGCCAACGCCCGACAGGATGTTGACCTGCTGGTCTTGCGTGAGCTGCCACACATGCTCGGGGTCAAAGTGCTGCTGGTCATTCACCACCACCGTCTGCGCCGCGAACAAGCTGATCAGCGAGGCCCACATGGCCGCGCCGTGCATCATCGGGGCCAGCGCGAAGTACCGGGCCTCCGGCGCCTGAGCCACCAGGGCAGCCAGCTCCTCCAGGCTCTGCACCGGCCCGCGGCGGAAGTACATGCCCCCACCGCCCAGCGCACCCATGAAGAGATTCTTGTGCGGCCACATCACGCCCTTGGGCAGGCCGGTGGTGCCGCCTGTGCACAGCAGGGTCAGGTCCTCATCACTGCGCTCGGGATCACTCAGCTCGGCGCTGCCACCAGCGAGCAAGCTGTCATAGTCCAGCGCCTGGGCCGGGCCCGCGCCAGCGCCCACCTGAACCAGCCAGCGCAGGCTGTCTACCTGGGGCGCCACTTTCGCCACCTCGGCCGCAAACTCACCTCCATAGATGAGGCCACGTAACTGCAAGGAATTGAACAGCTGGCGCAGCTCGTCGGCCACGTAGCGGTAGTTGACATTGGCCGGCACCGCGCCAATCTTGCAGCAGGCGAAGTAACTCTCCAGATAGGCGGCAGAGTTGTGCAGCTCGATGCCGACGTTGTCACCCCGGCGCAGGCCTTGAGCGCGCAGCGCGCTGGCCAAGCGGGTGGAGCGTTGGTCCAACTCGGCAAAGGTCAGGCGCTGTTCACCGCAGATAAAGGCCAGGCGCTGCGGGTGCAGCTCGGCCACAGTGCTGAAAATATCAGCCAGATTGAAAGTCTTGGCAGGCTTGCTCATGCGTTTGTCTCCGTGCCAGCTGCTTTTGCGCCGGCTTGTTTTCTTTTGTTGGCTTAAGGCGCGAGCTGGCTGAAGGGCACGCCCTTGTCGGTGCGCGGCTCGCCAGGCAAGCCCAGCACGCGTTCGCCAATGCTGTTGCGCACAATCTCGTCGGTGCCGCCCGCAATCCGCATACCGGCAGCGCCGAACCAGAGCCGCTCGATCAGCGCAAAGCGCTCACCCAACTCGCTGGCCGCCAGCACGCCGCGCGGCCCTTGCATATCAATGGCAAAGGCACCGATGCGCTGCAAAGTCAGGGCCGCCACATTCTTGGCCCCGCTCATCTCCGGCCCCGGCATGCGGCCTTTGGACAGCGCGGTCAGCGCGCGGCACTGCAGCAGCCACAAGGCCTGGGCGTTCAAATAGAAGTCAGTCAGCCGCTCACGCATGCGGCCATCAGCCAAGGCGCTGCGACCCAAAAAGCGCGCATCGCGCAGCAACTCAGCGACCAGCTTCCACAATTCGGCTGGCATCACGCCGCCGATGGACAAGCGCTCATTCATCAAGCCGGTCAAGGTGGTCTTCCAACCTGCGTTCAGCGCGCCAACGCGTTGCGCGTCGGGCACGAACACATCTTCGAGAAAGACCTCGTTGAACTCCGCCTCGCCGCTGGCCTGGCGAATCGGCCGCACCGTGACACCGGGGCTTTTCATGTCGATGAAGAAGGTCGTCAGGCCGTCGAACTTGGGCAGCTCCGGGTCAGTGCGTGCCAGCACCAGACCATATTCAGCGAACTGCGCCAATGAGGTCCAGACCTTCTGACCATTCAAAATCCAGCCATCGCGGCCGTCGTTGCAACGCTCAGCGCGCGTGCGAACCATGCCCAGGTCAGAGCCGGCACCGGGCTCGGACAACAGCTGGCACCACAGATGCCGACCTGTCAGCGCCGGCGCGATGTGCGCTGCCAGCACCTCCTTGGACGCGTGCGACATCACCGAAGGAATGACCATACCCAGGCTGACATTGAAGAAGCCGGTGGGGACGTTGTAACGCCCCTCTTCCTGGCGCCAGATCAACTCCTGCATGGGCGTGCCGCCGCGCCCGCCCAGCACTTGGGGCCAGGTGATGGCACCGAAGCCGGCTGCCGCCTTGCGGCCCTGCCAGGCGCGCGCCAGCTGCATACGCTGGGCCGCGTCGAGATGTGGCTCGAAGAAGTCATCCGGGCGCTGCTTCAGCGAGGCATTGGCATCCAGCCAGCTGCGGCACTCGGCGCGGAACGCGGCTTCTTCTGGCGCGTCGTCAAAGTCCATTGCCCCCTCGCCGGCCAGCGCGCGCTGGCGCTTGGGCAGAGGCTGTTCCAGCCACTGCGCCAGCTGTGTCGCCAACTGCTCGCTCCACTGCTGCTCATGGCCCAGCAACACCGCTTGCTGGCGCGCACGGCGCAGGAATAGATGGCAGTCCAGCTCCCAGGTATAGCCCATGCCCCCATGGATGTGCAGGTTCTCCTGCGCCATCAGGCTGAAGGCGCGGCTGCTGCTGACGCGTGCGGCTGCCGCTGCGGCTGCCAGCTCAGGCGCGCCCTGCGCAGCCGCATCATCCGCGGCATCGGCCGCCAGCGCCCAGGCACCGTAGTAGCAGTGCGAGCGAGCCATCTGGATGTCGGTATAGAGATCAGCCAGCTTGTGCTTGATGCCCTGATAAGAGCCGATGGCACGACCAAAGGCCTTGCGCTCGCGGGCATAGGCGCTGGCCATTTCCAGCGCCACCTCGGCCGCGCCCAGTTGCTCGAAGGCGAGCAGCACAGCGGCGCGGTTGCGCACACGCGCCAGCAGCGCGGCCGCCTGGGCGGCATCAGCGACGCCGTCCAGTCGCTCGGCGGGCGTGGACTCGAATCGCAGTTCGGCGAAAGGCTTGGCGGCATCGAGCGTCGCCAAGCTGCGCCCCCTCAGACACGCATCAAGGCGCACCAGCACCCAGCAGGGCTGCATGGCGGCGTCGGCCGCCAGCACCACTGCCCATTGCGCAGCCAAGCCATCGGCCACCAAGGCAACGCTGCCGCTGAGGGTTTGCGCATCGAAGCGGGGCAGCGTGGGCGCATCGATCACGCCGTCCAGCGGTGCCGCCAGCGTACCCGCCGCGCCAGCCGCCACCGCCGGCAACCAACGCTGCCGCTGCGCCGCGCTCGCCCCCAGCAGCACGGCCTGGGTGGCCAAGTAAAGCGTCGAAGCCAAGGGAACCGGGCAGAGCTGGCGGCCAATTTCCTCGGCCACCACACACAAGTCCATGGCGCCCAGGCCAATGCCACCGCAATCCTCGGGCAGCATCAGCGCGGTCACGCCCAAGTCGGCCAGGCCGCGCCACACCGCGTCGGCACGCTCAACGGCGCCAGCCTCACCGTCCATCAGTTGGCGCGACAGCCCTAGCGGACACTCTTTGGAAAGATATTTGCGCAGCTGCTCGCGCAGCGCATCTTGGTCAGCAGAAAACTCAAAGTTCATGGCGTCTAGGTCGCGGCAAAGTTCAGGAAAGCGCCGCCGCCACGGGGCGGGCGGTCTTGCCATAAAAGGTTTGGCCCAACTCGGCCATGTCGCGCAACAACAAGGGTGGGCGGAGCTGCTCGCCGAATAAATCGGCCAAACGGTCGGCCTCGGCGACAAAGGCTTTCAGTCCCACACCGTCGATGAAGCAGAACGGGCCACCGGTATAGGCCGGATAGCCCACGCCAAGAATGGCACCCACATCGCCATCAGCAGGGTTCAGCAAAACGCCCTCTTCCATCGCACGCGCAGCCTCGACCGCCTGCACATACAGAATGCGTTGCTTCAGATCATGCGGCGAGGGTTGAATGGCGCGGCGCGAATAGAGCTCGGCCAAACCCGTCCACAAGCGCTTGCCGCCGCTCTCGGGGTCGTAGTCGTAAAAGCCCTTGCCGTTCTTGCGGCCCAGACGGCCCAACTCGTACAAACGCTTGAGCACAGGCACCGAGCGGCCTTCCTTGTAGCTCTCAGGGAACTCCTTCTTCTGCGACTCACCCGCGTGCACCGACAACTCGATGGACAGCTCATCGGTGATAGCCAGCGGCCCGACCGGCATGCCGCAATGGCGCGCGCAGTTGTCGATCAGGGCCGGATTGATGCCCTCGGCCACCATGCCGATCGCGTCGTCCACAAAGGCGCCGATAAAACGGCTGGTGAAGAAGCCCCGGCTATCGTTGACGACGATGGGCGTCTTCTTCAACTGGCCGACAAAGTCGAGTGCCTGGGCCAGGGTGGCGTCCGAGGTTGCCTTGCCGCGGATCACCTCGACCAAGGGCATACGGTCTGCCGGCGAGAAGAAGTGCAGGCCAATGAAGCGGTCAGGCCGGCTGCTGGCCTGGGCCAGCAAGGTGATGGGCAGCGCAGAGGTGTTGGTGGCCAGCACACAGGTCGGTGGCAGCACTGCGTCGAGCTTCTTGGTCACCTCGGCCTTGATGGCGCGGTCCTCGAACACCGCCTCCACCACCATATCGGCGTCGCGCAGCAAGTCGTAGTCGGTGCTGGGCATGATGCGAGCCAGGATGGCGTCGGCCTTGTCCAGTGTCATGCGGCCGCGCTGCACTTGCTTGGCCAGGGCCTTGGCGGCATAGGCCTTGCCGCGCTCGGCGGCCTCCAGATCACGGTCGATCAGCACGACCTGAATGCCGCGCTGCGCCGCATTCAGCGAAATCCCGCCGCCCATCATCCCCGCACCAATCATGCCGAGCTTGGCGCATTTGAAAGGCGCGAAGCCGGCAGGCCGGTGCAGGCCCTTCTCGGCCTTGCTCTTGTTGATGAAGAGCGTGCGAATCATGCTGCGCGACACCGGGCTGAGCTGGGCCGTTTGCAGCAGGTACTTGCTCTCGATGCGCAGGCCCTTGTCGATCGGCAACAGGCTGCCTTCGTAGACACAGCTCTGAATGGCCAGCGGCGCAGGCAGGTTGTGATACGTGTTGGCTTGCACCATGGCATTGCCAACCACAAAGGCCGGTGCCACGCGGGGGTCCAGCGGGCCACCGCCGGGAATCTTGAAGCCCTTCTCGTCCCAAGGCTGCACGGCCTTGGGTGCATCCAGCAGCCAGCGCTTGGCAGCCGCCATCAACTGGTCCGGCGCCACCGCTTCATGCACCAGGCCAGTCTTCAAGGCCGTTGCCGCATCCGCACTTTTGCCTTCCAGCAACCAAGGCAGCGCGGCGCTCACCCCGACCAGGCGCGGCAAGCGCTGGGTGCCACCGGCACCGGGCACCAAGCCCACCTGCACTTCGGGCAGGCCCACCACCACACCGGGTGCGTCAGCCATCACGCGGTGATGGCAAGCCAGACAAAGCTCAAAGCCGCCACCCATGGCAATGCCGTTGATCGCTGCGACCAGTGGTTTGCCACAGGTCTCAACGCGGCGATAAACGCGGGAGAGCGAGGCGTACTTTTCAAACATCGCCTGGATGCTGTCTTCGGCCATGCCATCCAGGTTTTCTTCCATCGTCACCAAGTCGGCGCCGGCCACAAAGGCCTCTTTGCCGGAGGTGATGATGCCGCCCTTGACGGCGGGGTCGGCCACCAGGCGGGCAATGCCCGCATCCAGGCAGTCCATGAAGGCTTGATCGATGACGTTCATCGTCTTGCCGGGGTAGTCGATGGTCAGGGTGGCGATACCGTCGGCATCGACGGCGTAGCGAATGATTTCTTGGCTCATTGTTCTTGTCTCACTCAAACGCGTTCGATGATCATGGCCGAGCCCATGCCGGCCGCCACGCACAGCGCGATCAGTGCGGTCTGCTTGCCGGTGCGCTCCAACTCGTCGAGCACGGTGCCGAGAATCATGGCGCCGGTGGCGCCAAGCGGATGGCCCATCGCGATGGCGCCGCCGTTGACGTTCATGCGCTCGTGAGGGATGTTCAGCTCCTCCATCATGGTCAGCACCACCGAGGCGAATGCTTCATTGAGTTCCCACAGATCGATATCGCTCGCCTGCATGCCGGCGCGTGCGAGCGCACGACGTGCTGCGATGGCCGGGCCATCCAACATCAGCGTCGGCTCCGAGCCCACCGCCGCAAAAGCGCGGATGCGCGCGCGCGGCTTGAGCCCGAGGCGCGTGCCCGCCTCCGCATTGCCAAGCAGCACGGCCGCCGCACCGTCCACGATGCCCGAGCTATTGCCCGCATGGTGGATGTGTTCGATGCGCTCAACCTGCGGGTAACGTTGCAAGGCCACGCTGTCGTAACCGTACTTCTGGCCCATCTCGGTGAAAGCAGGCTTGAGCGCGGCCAGGCTTTCCACGCTGGTGTCGGGGCGAATGGTCTCGTCACGCGCCAACAATTCGAGACCCAGGAAATCCTTGACTGGCAGCACCGATTTGTCGAATCGACCCTCGCCCCAGGCGCGGGCAGCACGGCGGTGGCTCTCGGCCGAGTAGGCGTCCACATCGGCACGGCTATGGCCACGCAGCGAAGCCAATAGATCGGCCGAGATGCCTTGCATCACGAAATAGGTCTTGTTGGCGACTTGCGGGTCTTGCGCCCAGGCGCCACCGTCCGATCCCATGGGCACACGCGACATCATCTCGACGCCACCGCCAATCGCAAGGTCGGCTTGGCCCGCCATCACCTTGGCCGCGGCAAACGCCACCGCTTCCAGACCGGAACCGCAATAGCGATTGATCTGCAAGGCCGGAACGCTTTGGTCAAAGTCAGCCTGCAAGACGGCCATGCGGCCGATATTGCCGCCCTGCTCGCCCACCGGCACGACGCAGCCGTAGACCACATCGTCCACCGCCCGGGTGTCCAGGCCATTGCGCTCGCGCAGCGCCACCAGCGGGCGACTGGCAAGCCAGACCGGCGTCACTTCATGCAGGCTGCCATCAGGCTTGCCCTTGCCACGCGGCGTGCGCACGTGGTCGTAAATCAATGTGTTTTCCATCTCGGCGTTTCTTCAATTCATCAGCAGATGAGGCAAAGTCTCGGGCTTGTTCGGCCCTTCCGGGATGGCTGCGACCCAAATTGGGCACACCGACGAAATCAGTCCTGGTCGGTGTCCACTTGGCGCAAAAGCTCGTGCAGCTTGGCGGCCAGCTCAATGATTTCTAGCGCCGTCTTGGCATTGGCTTTGACGAACTTTTCGCCCGAGCCCGCTTTGACGATCAGGCGCTTGCGCTCATCGCGTGCCAGCCAGCCTTTGTCAATCAACTGGGCCACTTTTCGTCGCACGGTCTCACGCGGTATGCCGGTCGCCTCGGCGATGGACAGCACATTGCAGGACTGCATCAGCTTGCCGCGCCGCTCGGCGTCGTCGAGCAATTTCTCAGGCACGTCGGCGCCGCCCTTGCGGAAGAACTGGTCCACATTCCGCAGTGAGATCTCGCCCAAGACAATGATTTGCACCATGTCGCCGTCGAACTGACGGTAAAGCCGCCCCATCATGGGCACGGTGAAGGCTGAAATCAGATGCGAAATTTGGTAGGCATGCCGCTCCATCTGGGCAGTCGGGGGCTTCACTAGGGCCATGGTGCTGATTCGATCGAGATTGCTCAGAATGGGTTTTCGACAATGCTTTACGCCTCAATCACTCTAGCATCGACGCTTGGAGCTGCCACCGCGGTAATCCCCAGTTAGGCCCAGTGACGTGGGCTCGAATTTCCTCAAAAACCTGAGCCAGAATTCCCATGCCACTTCAAGCCCAAGCACCTGCAAACACGAGCGGCCCCCTGGCGGGCCTGCGCGTGATCGAGTTCGCGGGCATAGGCCCAGGCCCCTTCGCCGGCATGATGCTGGCCGATATGGGCGCCGACGTGATCGTGGTGGAGCGTGCGGCCGACGCGGCCAAGGCGGCGGCCTATCCACGCTCGGCCATGAGCCGGGGCAAGCGCTCCATCGCCGTCGATCTGAAGTCCGAGGCCGGACGCGACATCGTTTGGCGCTTGCTGGCATCGGCTGACGCACTGATTGAAGGCTTCCGCCCCGGCGTGATGGAACGCCTGGGCTTTGGCCCTGAGCAGGTGGCGGCGCGCAATCACCGCTTGGTTTACGGGCGCATCACCGGTTGGGGCCAAGACGGCCCCTTGGCGCAGGCCGCCGGGCATGACATCAACTACGTCGCATTGAGTGGCGCGCTGTCGACCTCTTGCCGGCCGGGCGAGCGTCCAAGCATTGCGCCCACCTTGGTCGGAGATATGGGTGGCGGCGCCATGTTTCTCTGCTTCGGCTTGATGTGCGCCATCTTTGAGGCGCAGCGCTCTGGGCGCGGCCAGGTCGTGGACGCCGCCATGGTTGACGGCATTTCAGCCATGAGCGGCCTGATCCATCAAATGCGCCACATCGGCTACTGGCAAGACCAGGCGGAGCACAACTTCTTTCTCAACAGCGCGCCCTTCTACGAAGTCTTCGAATGCGCCGACGGTGGCCAGATTTCGCTGGGGGCGATTGAGCCGCAGTTCTATGCCGAGCTGCTGCAAAGATTGGGGCTGGACGCTGACCCCAAGCGGCAATACGACACACGCGAATGGCCTGCGATGAAAGCCCGTGTCGCGGCGCAGATCAAGACCCGCACACGCGCCGATTGGTGCGCGCGGCTGGAAGGCAGTGATGTCTGCTTTGCCCCGGTGCTGAGTCTGGCCGAAGCCCCGGAGCACCCGCACAATGCCGCGCGCGGCGTGTTTGTTGACATCAAGGTCGATGGCAAGCCACAACGTCAGCCGGCCCCGGCGCCCCGCCTCTCACGCACACCGGCCCGCAGACCCACGCCCGGAGCCCGTTGCGGCGAGCACACCGATGAGCTGCTGATAGCGCTGGGCTTGGACAGTGCAGACATCAAGTCCCTGCGCGACCAGGGCGCCTGCGCCTGAGAGCCTTTGCGCGGTAGCAGGCCTGCCCATCTCAAGCCTCAAGCGCTTCAGCCAGCTCAGGGGAGGACTTGCTGCTCTTGCAAGGCCATTGGGCGCAGGCAGCCCAGGGCCATGGCGACCAAGCAGTCCAGCAAGGCGCCGGACTCCAGCTCGCCGGGCTTCTCCTCCAGCAGCGAGCGGATCACGCTACGCAATCCCTGTCCCAGTAGAAAGGCCGCTAGCTCAGGATGGGGCGTGTCGATCTCATGCGCGTACATCTTCAGGAACGGCAGCCAGGTCGCCTCGATGAATTCGCCGGCCGTTTGGTAGGGACCGCGCCACATGCCCAGATGGAGAGCCGAGTGATAGCGCAGATGAAAGGCTTGGTTCAATTTGAAGAGCCGCAACTCCACGCGAATGATGTTGGCCAGAACTTCGCGCAAAGCGCTCGACAAGGGCACGCCGATGAGCCGGTCTCGGACCACCAGCAGTTGCTCAGACTCCTCGTCCAGCACGCGCTCATAAAGCATCGCAACGATGGCGTCCTTGTTCGGAAAGTACTGGTAGATCGATCCAACCGCGGCCCCTGAAACTTCAGCGATGCGTGCGACGGTCAGCGCCTCTTCACCCGCTTCATCAAGAATCCGCAGACAAGCTTGCTCGACGGCATCGACCAGCGCGCGGGAGCGCGATTGATTCGGGCGTTTGCGTGGTGCGGGCAGTGGCTCAGCGGACGGGCCGCTAGCGGCAGAGCGTGTGTTTCGTTTCTTGAGCATGGAAATGCGAGTGCTGCTTTCTGAGGTAGCCACCGGCCGTTAATTTACCAATCAAATCATTGACTTAGGCAGGTTGGCTATTGCCTAGGAACGCGACTATTGCAAAGCGGATGGCCACCCTAGACTGAGCGCCGTCGATCAGCACCGCGTGGCCCCGCCGCCTCACTTCGCGGACAAGCGCATGTGGGCTGGCCGACACCTGCAATTGGCATCCATAAGCCGCCAAAGATCGACCTTAGCCAAGGTCCTGCGCGGCGCAGCTTCGGGCCAACTGCCTAAAAAGTCAAAAAAATTTACCAGGAGACAAGCGTGCCCTCACCCTTGAATGTTCGCCCACTCGGTACGGCCATTGGCGCCGAAGTGCTGGACCTCAATCTTGCCGATTTGCTCGCAGCAGAGTCGCTGGCAGCTATCGAAGCGGCACTGGTCAAACATGAAGCACTTGTGCTGCATGTTCCCGACCTGCTGCCGCAACAGCATCTCGCGATTGCGAAGCACTTCGGTGACCCGGAAGTTCACACCTATTTCCCGAATCTGGGTGCTGGCTTCGAGCAGATCACCGTCATCGATTCAAAGCTCGGTGACCGGGCCGATATGTGGCACCACGACGAGAGCTTTCTCCCCAGCCCGCCCATCGTGACCATGACGCACGCCCAGATCCTGCCGCCCATTGGCGGGGATACATGCTGGACCAGCATGACCACGGCGTACGACGCACTCTCCGCGCGCATGAAGCAGTATCTCGATGGCCAAATGGCATGGCACGACATGAATGGCCCGATGACGACTGCCTTGCGCCAGGGTGTCGTCACACATGACCGTTATGTCGAAGTGATCAAAGCTGGCCAGCGCCATCTGCATCCCATGGTCACCGTCCACCCCATCACCGGCCGAAAAGCGCTGTTCATCAACCCGACCTATACGACCCATATCGATGGCCTCGCACCCGAGGAAAGCGACGCGATCCTCGCCTATTTGCACCGGCACTGCCAGCAAGTTCAATTCGGCTTCCGCCATCGCTGGGCGCTGGGCGACATGGTGCTGTGGGACAACCGCAGCGTGCTCCACAACGCCATCCTTGACTACAAGCCGCATCAGCGGCGTATGCATCGCGCCTCTGTCTTTGCGACCGCGTCCACCAGTTCTTGATCGACAGCTTGTCGACCCCGCCTCGTTTGGAAGGAGAAAAAGATGAAGCCTGACTTGAACCTTAAAATGCTCGCCCGCTACGCCCCTCGGCCTGGCCGGCATGCACTGCTGCCCGAACTCAGCCCTCAGCAGCAAGTTGCGCTGCTGTGCCGGGTCTTGCATCGCGAGGGTTATAGCGATCACATTGCCGGCCACATCACAGTCCGACAGGACGATGGCAGCTACCTGGCCAATCCTTGGGAGCTGACTTGGGGCGAGTTGACCGCCTCCGACATCCTTCGACTCGATCAAACGGGCAAGGTCATCGAGGGTGCTTGGAACATCACGCCGGCTATCAATCTGCATATGGATGTCCATGCCGCCCGGCACGACGTCAGCGTGGTGATTCATAACCATCCGGAGTGGGGCTCGGTCTGGTCTGCGGTGGGCCGCGTTCCGCCGATCTACGATCAAACCTCGGCTCTGGTCGATAGCGATCCGGTTCTCTATGACGAATACCGCGGCACGGTCGAAGACGGCGCGCTTGGCCGCGCCGCTGCGGACGCCCTGGGCGAAAGCAAGTGGGCCTTGCTGGCAAACCACGGCGTGCTGCTGGTCGCCAACGGAATCCGTCAAGCGCATTTGCGGGCCATCACGCTGGAGTGGCGTTGCCGGATGGCCTGGCGCGTTGAGCACTTGGGCGGCGGCAACCCCCTACCCGCTGCCGTCGCTACAGCGACTGGCCAGCGGCCGGATGCGAATGGTTTCCCCTTTCTTTGGGAAGCCATGGCGCGTGAGGAAATTCGCCGCGACCCAAGCGTTCTGGAGTGAGCAATGAAGCCCAAGGTTTTGCTGCTCGCCAAATTGCCGGCAGCCCTGGCCGAGCGCTTGCATCTGCACTTCGATTGTCATGACTACGCGCAACTAGCAAGCGCCGAGCTGCAAGCCTTAGCGCCGCTGATGCGCGGCATCTTGGCAACGGGTGAATCCGTCGTGAACCGGGAGATGATCGCGCGCTTGCCTGCGCTGGAGATCGTTTCGGTGCTCGGTGTCGGCTACGACGGCATCGACATTGAGGCCGCGCGGGAGCGCAAGATTTGCGTCACCCACACGCCAGGCGTCTCGACCGACGACGTCGCCGATTTCGCCATGGCGCTATTGCTGTCGGCCGCGAGACAGGTCGTGAGCGCCGACAGCTTTGTGCGCCGAGGCGATTGGGCTGCGGGTCGATATCCGATGACGCGGCGCGTCTCCGGTAGCCGCCTGGGCATAGTCGGCCTTGGCCGCATCGGACGTGCAGTGGCCCTGCGTGCACAGGCATTCGGCATGAGCATTGCCTACACCGGCCGGACACAAGGCTCAGACCTCGTCTACCGCTGGTGCCCGGATGCACGCAGCTTGGCTGCAAGCGTCGATTTCCTGGTGGTCTGCGCCAGCGGCGGCGAAGGGACACGCGCGCTCATTGACGGCGAGGTGCTCAACGCGCTTGGTCCAAGTGGCATCCTGATCAACATAGCGCGCGGCGCCATCGTCGATGAAGAGGCCTTGGTGGAGGCATTGCGAGAGCGCCGGATTCTGGCCGCTGGCCTCGACGTGTTCTGCCATGAGCCCGATGTGCCAGCGGCGCTGCTTGCGCTGGACAACGTGGTGCTTTCACCTCATATGGCGAGCACCACGGGCGCTACCGTTCTAGGCATGCTGGAGCTGGCCATTGCCAACCTGCGCGCTTGTTTCGAGGGCACGCCACTGCCAGCGCCCATAGAGGGGATATCACCCGCTGCGCCCACTGAGCCCTATGCGCCGCCCGCACTTGAGACCGCGCAAAGGGCGAGTCATCGCGCGGATCTGTGACGGATCCGCTCGTCCTTGCACCAGCCGCGTCCGCGGCCGGTGCAAAAGTGCCTTACCAGCGCACGTTGAAGCTAACGCCCACGGTGCGCGGATCGACGTAGTAGGCCTGAGTCAGATTGCCGAAGCCCGGGCCGAAGTCAATCTTGTTGGCAATGTGCTGCTTGTCCATGGCATTGCGTGCCCAAAGCGCCAGCTCACCGCTGGCCTGGCTGCCCAGTTCGATCTCGGACAGGCTCAGGCGTAAGTTGACGAGGCCAACACCATCCACCCGCGTGTTCGCCGCCGTCTGCAAAGCCGGATTGACCGTGGTGAGCTGGTAGGGATAGAGGTAGTGGCTGCTGGTGAAGCTGTAGTCCGCCGTGCCACGCAACTCGCCCAGGCTGGTGCGCAGCAAGGTACCGCTGGCCACCAAGTTCAGGGTGTGGCGCGGCGCATGCACCACCGCCACGTTGTCGGCCACGTTCTTGCCCGTCGCGTCGGGATATTCCTTGTAACGGGTTTGCAGATAGCCATAGCCGGCCTGCAATTTGAAGTCGCGGGTGACACGCGCCACCGCCTCAAGCTCAATGCCCCGCGAGTTGGCCTTGCCGATATTGCGAATGTCCGAAGCCGCCGCGCCGGTGGCCGTGAAGACCGCCTGCTGCAGATCGGTGCTGTCGTTATTGAACAGCGCCACATTGAGCATCATGCGACCGCCCAAGAGTGTGGATTTGGCCCCCAGCTCAAAGGACTTCAGCTTTTCGGGCTTGAAGGGCGTGGTGGCCTCTTGCACCGTGCCGGCCTCACCATTGAAGCCGCCGCTCTTGAAACCCTCCGAATAGCGGCCATAAACGCTGACCTCATTGCTCAGCTTGTAGCCCAGGCTCAGCAGCGGCGTGGTGGCGGTGAACTTGGTACTGGCGGCCGTACCCTGCGGAACGATCACCGCCAACACCGCGCCTGTGGGCGACACCGCGGCGTTGTAGCGCTCGGTGCTCTTGGTCTCACTGGTGTGACGCAGGCCAGCGGTCAGCGTCCAGGCGTCCGCAAACCTGTAGTCAGCCTGGCCGTAGACGGAATCGGCCTTGGTGCTGAAGCCATAGCGCGAATCAAAATTGGCGCCGCCAGAGAAGAAGGTCTGCGGGTTGGAAGTGAAGCCCTCGTCCTCGAAGCGGTAGAGGCCGCCCACATAGTTCACCGGGCCGGCAGCGCCGATCAACTGCAGCTCGTGTGAGGTCTGCTTGAAGTCCGACAGGCGCTGCGTGTGCGCAAAAGCCACCGGTGAGCCGTCCAGATCCAAGGCATCCTTCCAGTCCATGTCCCGCTTGGCGGCGATGTACTTGAGCGTGTTGTCGGCATTGAGCTTCCACTCGGCCGTCAGGGCATGACCCTGGATATTCATGCGCTCAAAGCTTGGGCCGTCCACGGCTGCGTTTTCGACCCGCCCCCCTGTGGACACCACGATGCCAGAGGGGAAGCCGAAGT
This sequence comes from Roseateles sp. PN1, assembly GCF_038419725.1. Classification (NCBI taxonomy): domain Bacteria; kingdom Pseudomonadati; phylum Pseudomonadota; class Betaproteobacteria; order Burkholderiales; family Sphaerotilaceae; genus Roseateles; species Roseateles sp. PN1. The sequence goes on from NZ_JBCARA010000010.1 coordinate 131,552, forward strand.
CCTTGTCCACCGTGGATCGCACCACCTGCGAGAAGCGCGAATTCTGGTCAACCTTAGTTTTGTCGTAGCGGTAGTCCAGCACCAGATCGCGGCTCAGCTCCAGGGTCGCGGCCAGGCGAGCGGCCTGGTTGTCACGATTGTTGAGCTGCGTCACCGAGCTGCCGGGCGCGGTTTTGACCCAGCCATCACGCTGCTCGGTACGGCCACCCACGGAGACCTTCAGCGGCCCTGCCGAGGGCAGATCCAGCGAGAGCTTGGTCACACGGGCCTTGTAGTTGCCGACGTCCACGCTGACCTGACCACCAAACTGGCCACTGGGCTTCTTGGTCACCAGGTTGATGGCGCCGGCCAAGGTATTGCGGCCGTACAGCGTACCCTGCGGACCGCGCAGAACCTCCACGCGTTCCAAGTCGACCAGATCAAACACCGAGCCCTGGCTCTTACCGACGTAAACCCCGTCCACATACATGCCCACGGTCGGATCCCAGGACAGGGCCGGGTTGGTGGTCACCGAGCCTCGGATCGCGATCTGCACCGCGGTGGAATTGCCGGGCGTGGGGCTGATTTGCAGATTGGGCGCCAGCGAAGCCAGATCGGCCACATTGCTGATGCCCCGTGCATCGATGTCAGCAGCGGTGATGGCCGTGGCTGCGACCGGCACATCTTGCAGCTTCTCTTTGCGGCGCTGCACGGTCACGACCACCGCATCGAGCTTGGCCATGTCTTTGGCCTCGCTCTGCGCTTCAGGCTGAGTCTGGGCGTGAGCCTGATGGCTCGCATCGAGCAGGAAGAGGCTGGCCAGGGCCAGCGCGATGGGACGCAGCCGCGGCTGCTTGAGTGGGGTGTACATGGGTGGGGTCTCCGGCTTTATGGCACCTGCCGCCGTTTGGCACAGGCGTTTTTTTCAAAGCCGAATTTGCCGCCGGGACCGCAGCCCCTCATCGTCCGAAGAGACTAACGCACCAAACCATCAGGCAAGAAAAAGCCCGGCAGGCCGGGCTTTCAACATACAAAGAACACTGGGCTTTGCCGCTTTGGCGCCTTACTCAGAATCGTGCACACCCAACCAGGCCACGCTATTGAGGAAGATGCGCACCAACTCGGTCTGCCGGCGCACGCCCGTCTTGGAGAAGATCGAGCGCAGATGCGCGCGTGCCGTGTTGCGGCGGATGTTGAGCACCTCACCCGCTTCTTCGAGCGACAAGCCATTGGCCAGTTGAATGGCCAACGCGGTCTCGGCCGGCGTCAACTGGAACAACTGTTGTGCCAGTTTGACAGGTGGATGCGCCTTGCCTTCGGCATCGCGCACAAACACGGCCACGCAGGGGCGATGCTTGCCCACGGTCCACTGGTCCGGTGTCATGGCCTGCACCACCACACCCCAGCTGACCTTGCCCGACGGGCGGCTCACCGACATGGCTTCGATCAGGCCCACGGACTGTTGTTTGCCCGACAGCGCATCACGCACCAGGCGCTGCAACTTGCGGTTGTCGTTGGCGTAGGTGGCTTCCAGCTGATTGCCGACGATGCGCAGCCCGTCGCCGAGTTCCAGCACGCCCTTGGCCATTGGATTGCAATCCAAGACCAGACCGTTTTCATCGAGCACCACCGCGGCCACCATCAGCTGCGCCATCGCATGGCTGTACAAGGCACTGACCTTGCGATCCTGATTGATGGACAGGTGCAGATTCAGCGCCCGCTTGAGGTGCGGCAGCAGCAACTTCGCGTCTGCGCGATCTTGCAAAGAGAAAGCTGGTGCGCCTTCGGGGCGGGTGACGCGAAAGCCGTAAATGCCGCCGTCCTTGGTGGCGATATCGCAGGCCAGCACATGGAACACGCCATGCGGCTCGCACCAATCGCGGTAGTACTGCGAAGACCGCCATTCGGCCTCGGGCAGGATGTCGGCGATGGTCACCAGCTTGTCCGGCTGCAAGCCAGTAAAGGGGCTCAGCGCAATCTGCGGATGGTGGGAATTGACCTCGCGACGATCGCTGGACGCGGAGACGATCCAGCCCAAATCGTCACCACTGCCCGGGCGCACGATCAGGGAGACATAGTTGCCCCCCAGCGCATGCAAAATCGCCTCCAAAGCGCGGCCCCAGGCCGAGGTATCCATGGCCACTTCGTAGATCAATCCCAGCAATTCACTGAATCGCTCGACCGAGGACAAGGGCGCCTGGATCATCATTTGAGTCATAGAAGGTGGCGCTGATGAATCAAAGTTCGCGCACGATTCTTCGCGCAACTTTTCGAAGAAGCTTGTCTCTGTTGTCATGCCGTTATGGCCTTTGAATGGTTATGACACCATTCAAGCCCGCAAGGCAAAAATTCACCATCAGAGACAACCCTGGAATGTGCCGTTTTGGGCCTGGTAGCGCACATCTAATCGATCTCAAACAGGCCTGCAGCGCCCATGCCACCGCCAATGCACATGCTGACGACCGCATAGCGCACACCGCGGCGGCGCCCCTCCAGCAAAGCATGGCCGACCAAGCGGGCCCCCGACATGCCGAAAGGATGGCCAATGGCAATTGCACCGCCATTGACATTGAGGCGCTCGTCCGGAATTCCCAGCTGATCGCGGCAGTGAATTACCTGGCAAGCGAAGGCCTCGTTGATCTCCCACAAGCCGATGTCGTTGACGCTTAGGCCGTGCCGCTGCAGCAGCTTGGGGATGGCAAACACCGGGCCAATGCCCATCTCATCAGCACCGCATCCCGCCACCGCCAAGCCCCGGTAAATGCCCAGTGGCTTCAAGCCGCGACGTTTGGCCTCGGCCGCACTCATCAAGACCGAGGCGGACGCACCATCGGAGAGTTGGGAGGCATTGCCGGCGGTGATGAACTCACCCTCGGCAATCCACTGGCCGCTCTTCCACACCGGCTTGAGCTTGGCCAGGCTTTCCAGCGTGGTGTCAGCACGGTTGCCCTCATCTTGGCTCAGCGTAACCGCTTCGCTGCCGATGACATTGCCCTCTTTGTCGAACAGCTGTTTGGTGCTGCTCAGCGGCACGATTTCATCCGCGAACAGTCCCGCTGCTTGCGCTGCAGCCACGCGCTGCTGGCTGCGCAGCGCGTACTCGTCTTGGGCGCTGCGCGCGACACCGTAGCGGCGGCTGACGATCTCAGCCGTCTCAATCATCTGGATGTAGGCAGTAGGCGCCGCAGCCAGCACCGCCTGCGACTGGGCGCGGTAGCTGTTCTTGTGCTTGTTCTGCACCAGCGAAATCGACTCCAGGCCACCCGCCACCGCGACATCCATTTCGCCACACATGATGCCCTTGGCCGCTGCGGCGATGCTCATCAGGCCGGACGCGCACATGCGGTCGATCGCCATGCCACCCACGCTCTCGGGCAAGCCGGCGGTATAGCCGCACAAGCGCCCCAGGTTATAGCCCTGCGTGCCTTGCTGAGCGGCAATGCCCAGAATTACATCATCGACATCCTTGCCCTCAACGCCGGCCTTGGCCAACGCGGCGCGGATCACATGGCCGCCCAGTACCGGTGCCTCGGTGTCATTGAAAGCGCCCCGGTAGGCTTTGCCAATGGGCGTGCGTGCGGTCGAAACGATGACTGCTTCATTCATGGAAACGGATCCTTATTCGAAATACAGACGGCTGATGGTGTCCACCACACAGCCCGGTTTGTCTTGGCCCTCGATCTCGACGCTGATGCGCACCGTGACCTGCACGCCGTCCCCCTTGATGGGCTCAGCGGCCACCACCTCGCCGCGGCCGCGCACCCGCGCACCCACTTTGACCGGCGACGGGAATCGGACTTTTTCGCAGCCATAGTTCACGCCCATCTTCAGGCGCTGATAGCTGACAAGTTGGGGCAGAAAGAAGTTGGCCAGAGCCAAGGTCAGATAGCCATGCGCCACGCAAGCCCCAAATGGGCCTTGCGCTGCGCGTTCAGGGTCCACATGAATCCATTGATGGTCGCCGGTGGCGTCGGCGAACTGCTGGATGCGCTGCTGGTCGATATCAAGCCATTCGGTCGAGCCCAGCGCCTGGCCGACTGCCGCCAGCACGGCAGCCACTGAATCAAACTGTGTACTCATGCGCTTTAGGCCTGCTGCGAGGAGACCGATACGACTTCGCCCGTCATATAGCTGGAATAGTCGCTGGCCAGGAAGACCATCACATTGGCCACTTCCCAAGGTTCGGCGCCACGGCCGAAGGCTTCTTTGGCGGACAACTGGCTGAGCAATTCCTCCGAAGCCGACTTCTTCAAAAAGGCATGGATAGCGATGGACGGGGCCACCGCATTGATGCGCACACCAAATTCAGCGGCCTCCAGCGCTGCGCAACGGGTCAGCGCCATGACGCCAGCCTTGGCCGCCGCGTAATGGGCTTGTTCCACCTGCGCGCGCCAGCCCAGGACCGAGGCGTTATTGACGATCACGCCACGACCTCGCGGCTGCATCTGCTGCAGCGCCGCCCGCGTCATGCGGAAGGTGCCGGTGAGGGTGATGTCCATCACCCGCTGCCAGTCCTCGTCGCTCATATCGACCAGGCGCTTGGCGCTACCGAAGCCGGCGTTATTGATCAGGACGTCAATGCCCTGGAGCTGTGTCTCGGCAGCAGCGATCAGGGCATCGACCTGCGCTTGCTGACTCACATCACAAAGCTGACCGAACACCTGCTGCAATCCGGTCTCGCGCTTGATGGCCTCCACGGCCTCGCTGAGGCGCCGCTCATGGACGTCAGAGATGAAGAGCGCGCGGCAACCCTCCTCGGCGGCACGCTTGGCGACGGCAAAGCCGATGCCGGCGCCGGCAGCGGCGGTGACCAGCACGGACTTGCCCTTGAGCAGACCATGCGCGGGAACGTATTCGGGAGCGGGCTTCATCGACACGGGGAGATCCTTCTCTGACTTTGTCCACCATGGTCGCGGTGGCCGCACCCGCGCACATCGTCCAGGCGGACGATTCGGGCGGCTTCAGCCCGGCCGACTCGCCCTAGGCATGCCCAAGGCACGCTCGGCAATCAGATTGAGTTGGATCTCATTGGTGCCGGCATAAATGGTGTCCGAGCGTGCGAATAGCGCCGACTGCTGCAGCAATTGCACCGGCAAGGGCTGCTCACGCAGATCACCCGCCACGCCCATCACGTCCAAGGCCAGCTTGCCCAGGTCGCGGTGCCAGTTGGACCAGCCGTATTTGTAGATCATGGCCTCCGGGCGCAAGCTGCCGTCCTGCGCCCCCGAGAGCATGCGCAAGGCGTTGTAGCGCAGCACCCGCAAGCCCGACCACGCCTGGGCGATGCGACCACGCAGATGCGGGTCGCGGGCCGCACCGTTGCTGCGCGCCAGCTCAATCACCTGGGTCAGTTCCTGCGTGAAATGCATCTGCTGACCCAAGGTGGAGGCACCGCGCTCAAAAGCCAGCAAGGCCATGGCTACCGCCCAACCTTCACCGGGCTTGCCGATGATGTCGGCCGCCTGGGCGCGCGCGCCATCAAAGAACACCTCGTTGAATTCAGCCCCGCCCGTCATCTGCCGGATCGGGCGGATCTCCACGCCCGGCTGATCCAGCGGCAGCAGCAGAAAGCTCAAGCCCTTGTGCCCCTTGGAACCGGGCTCGCTACGCGCCAGCACGAAGATCCAATCCGACTCAAGCGCCCAGGATGTCCAAACCTTCTGGCCATGCAGCAGCCAGTCGCCACTGAGCGGATCCTGCTGAGCACGCGTCTGCACATTGGCCAGATCGGAGCCGGCGCTCGGTTCGCTATAGCCCTGACACCAATACTCGGTGCCCGCGCGGATGCCGGGCAGAAAGCGCTCGCGCTGCGCCTCTGTCCCCAAAGCCAGCAGCGTAGGACCCAGCAAGCCCTCACCCAAATGCCCCAGGCGCCCGGGGGCACCAGCGCGCGCGTATTCCTCGTGAAAGATCAGCTGCTGTTCGATGCTCAGCCCTCGGCCACCCCAAGCGGTGGGCCATGCCACACAGGTCCAGCCACCTTGAGCCAGTTCGCGCTCCCAGGCCTTGCGCAAGGCTGGGTCAGCGCCCTCATCGCCGGGCCCGCCGCGATGCTTGAGAGCTTCAAATGGGCCGCGCAGATGCTCGCTCAGCCAGCCCGCAACTTCGCGGCGGAAGGCTTCATCTTCAGGAGAGAAATCGAGTCGCATGACAGTGCCTAGGTGCAAGAGTCAATCGAACAAGGCGGCGGCGATGCGCTCACGCCACTGTTCGGGAGTGCCCAGCCAATGGCTACCGGCCTGGGCGCGTTTGAAATAGAGCTGGGGGTCGTACTCCCAGGTGAAGCCCACACCGCCATGCAGCTGAATGGCCTCTTGGGCGCAGAAGAAGAAGGTCTCGCTGGCCAGCGCTTTGGCGGCACCGGCTTCCAGGTATTGGGCTTGGGGCTCGGCGCCCGAGTCGGCCTGCGCTGCGGCCCCATAGACCAAGGAGCGGGTGGATTCGATCGCCACCATCATTTCGGCACAGCGGTGCTTGACGGCCTGAAATGCAGCAATCTTTTGGCCGAACTGGGCACGCTCGGCCGTGTAGGCCAGCGTCAGATCCAAGCATTGTTGGGCGCCGCCCAACTGCTCGGCCGCCAGTAGCAAAGCAGCGCAGGCTTCAAAGTCCTGCAGCGCCGCCAGACTGAGATCACCTCGGTCGACACGCGCGGCCGCTTCAAGCTGCACATCCTTCAATCCCACATGAGCCAGGCGGCGGGTCTGGTCCCAGGTCTGCAATGGGCTGCAGCTCAATCCGGGCGTCCCTGCAGGAAGCGCAAACAGCGCCAATTCGGACTCATCAAGGCGCGCCAGCACGAGTAAAAGCTCGGCGCTTACGCCATCGGGCACATGGGCCAGATCGCCGTCGAGGCGCCAGCCCTGCCCCTCCCGACGCGCCCTGACACCCGGTTCGGCCACCGCCACGCCATGTGCGGCCAAGCCCAGCGTGGCACGCAGCTCACCAGACGCGATTGGGGGCAGCCATTGACTCAGCGCCGCCGCGCTGCCGAGCGACTGCAAGGCCGTGGCCGCCAGCACCACGCTAGAGAAAAACGGCGAACAGAGTTGGCGCCGCCCCATTTGCTCAAGCAGTAGCGCCAATTCCACCTGCCCTAAGCCCAGGCCACCATAGGCCTCGGGAATGGCGGTGGCGCACCAGCCCAACTCTGCACCGATCTGAGTCCATAGGCGCACATCAAAGCCGCCTGCGCTGTCCGCCGCGGCACGCAAGGCGGCGCTGTCGTGGGTCTGTGCCAGAAAGTCGGCCGCCGCATCGCGAATCATGCGCTGGTCGTCTGTCAAAGAAAAATTCATGATGGCCTTGGCTGCGACGCAAAAAGTGGAGCGAGCAACAGTGGCCGCAAGCGGCGGCACTGCTGGGCTGCCCAGTGTCACAACTGGCGCCTTCACACTCATCGTCTGATGAGACTAGCGAGGCACAGTGCAGCGCGAACTGGCGCCGGGGCCAGGCGCGACATGGCATGCTGTCGGCCCAAGCCGCACGGCCCGCAACGCACAACACCTTCCATCGCCCCAAAGAATGAGCCCCATCACATCCTGCGTCCTGCTTGACCAAAACCCGAGCCGCGCCACCATCGAAGCGCTATTGAACACAAGAGGCGAGCAGGCACCAAGGTTCCAGCGCTGCGATCTTGAAGGCCTGGATCTCAGCCGCCTGGACCTGCGGGGCGCCGAGTTCATGGACTGCCAGATGGCCGAAGTTGACCTCAGCCGCGCCCAATTGGCTGGCAGCCGCTGGCGTAATTGCCGCGCCCGTCAGGCCGACTTCGGCCTGGCTGATCTGAGTGACGCGCAGTTCCTCAACTGTGATCTGAACAATAGCCGCTGGGGCCGCGCCAAGCTGGCCTCCGCCAGCTTCACCGGCGTGAAGCTGACCGGCGCGCAGTTTGGCGACAACAGCAGCCTCGGCCTCACCTTCAAGGAGTCCTTGCTGATAGGCGCCGACCTGCGCGGCTTCTCCTTCCGCAAGCAAACACTGCAAGCGCTGGACTTTTCAGAAGCAGAGCTGTCGGCCTGCGACTTCCGCGAGACGGTGTTCGAGGGTGGCAGCCTGCGCAATGCGCATCTAAAACTCGCGCGCTTCGAAGGCGCGGACCTGCGGGAAGCGGACTTAGGCGGCCTCAAACTCGCCAACGCCGCGCTCTTCAAAGGCGCAACGATCTCGGCACGTCAGGCTGCCGCCCTGGTCCAAGAGCTGGGCATTCACGTCGCCTAGGCGCCAGCGCGGTGGCCACCCACCGGCCACCAAGGCGCACCCTGGGCCACCTGGCGCCCGCCCTTCAGCTGCCGTAGACCTTTTGCGGGGGAATGCCTTCGCTGATCAGCTCCTCAACCACCTGGCTCAGCTCGGCCGGCTCCCAACGAGCGCGTTTGTCGCGGATCTTGCCGGTGCGCCAGCCCTCGGCAACGGAGATCTCGCCGCCCTTGGCTTCGAAGCAGCGCCCGCTGACGCGTGCCGACAAGGGGCTGCCCAGCCAGACCACAATGGCGGCCACGTTCATTGGGTCCCAAACATCAAAGCCGCTCTCCGGCTTTTTGACCATATCGGGCATGCCTGCCTCGGTCATGGCCGTGCGTGCCGCCGGGGCCAAGCAGTTGACGGTGATGCCGTAACGCCCAAGCTCTGCGGCTTGCACCAGGGTCAAGGCAGCGATGCCGCCCTTGGCCGCGACATAGTTGCTCTGCCCGATTGAGCCCTGCAAACCAGCGCCGGAGCTGGTGTTGATGATGCGGGCGTCCACCTTCTGGCCGGCCTTGGCGGCATCGCGCCAGCGCCGCCCCAGCACATTGGCCAGGCAGAAGTGGCCGCGCAGGTGCACGCGCATCACGGCATCCCAGTCATCCTCGGTCAGCGAAAGAAACATGCGGTCGCGCAGGATGCCGGCGTTATTGACGAGCACGTGCACTTCGCCAAAGGCGGCGAGGGCCGCGTCGACGATGGCCTGGGCACCCTCAATGCTGCAGATGTCGCCGCTATTGGCCAGGGCGTGGCCGCCGGCTGCACGCACTTCGGCGGCGACGGCTTCGGCCGCGTCCAGGCGAATGTCGTTGACGACCACGTTAGCGCCCTCGGCCGCAAAGGCCAGGGCGTAGGCGCGGCCCAAGCCGGCGCCGGCGCCTGTGATGATGACTGTTCGTGCTTCGCAAATTCGCATAGTCAGTTTCCTTTCCCGCCCTCAGGCGGTAGCAGCAAGTGCGCGCTCAAATCGCCGGCAAGGTCGATGCCGGCATAGCAGCGCTCGGTAAAACGCCAATGCCCATCAATATAGGCAAATCGGTCGTGGTGACGGCCAGTCGCCAGCAATTGCAGCGGCAGTGCCGCGCCCGCCTTTTGCAGCAGCGTCCACTGCGATCGGCAACTCGCCCCCTTCAGGTCAGCGTCGAGTTCAATGCAGGGGTTGCTGATGAGGTGCCGCGTGCGCGGCGTGCCATCCTCATAAATGCGCACCCACCGCTGCCACATGGCTTCCATGGCGGCGGCGCCTTGGATGCGCCGGCCCTCGACCAACAAGCTCGCGTGCTCAAACAGTGCCGCGGCCTCAGCAAATCTGCCACTGTCGATCGCGTCGGCATATCGGTAGAGCAGAGCTGGAATTGCCAGCGCCGCCTCACCCGCCGAGCTCCTCATAGGCGCTCGATGATGGTCACATTAGCCTGCCCGCCGCCCTCACACATGGTTTGCAGGCCATAGCGGGCGCTTCGGCGTTCCAACTCATACAGCAGCGTGGTCATCAGCTTGGCCCCGGAAGCGCCCAGCGGATGGCCCAGCGCAATCGCGCCGCCATTGACATTGGTGCGCTCATGCGGATAGCCGGTTTCCTTCAGCCAGGCCATCACCACCGAGGCGAAGGCCTCGTTGATCTCGACCAGATCGATGTCCTCGATCTTCATGCCGGCCTTCTTCAGCGCCCGGGCGGTCGCCGGGATCGGTGCCGTCAAATGCCAAATCGGGTCATCGCCAAAGACGCTGAGGTGATGGATGCGCGCGCGCGGCGTCAACTTGTAGCGCTTGAGAGCGGCTTCCGAGACCACCAGCACCGCGGCGGCCGCATCGCAAGTGGAGCTGGAAACCGCTGCGGTGATGCCGGGATAGGCCGGGTCCACCGGCTGCAGCGTCGCCATCTTTTCAAGCGTGCTGGCGCGCGCCGTTTCGTCCATGCTGAACACGCTGCCGTCGGCGCGCACAAAGGGCACGATCTCGCGGTCAAAGCGGCCTTCAGCGATGGCGCGCAGAGCGCGGTCATGGCTTTCTTTGGCGAACACTTCCATGGCCTCGCGGCTGGCCCCCCAATGGTCGGCAATGCGCTGTGCGGCATAGAACTGATTGACGGGTGCATTGCCAAAGCGCTTTTGCCAACCCAGGCTTTCGGCGAATGGGGTAGTGAAGCCCAGCGGCTGGCCGGCCAGCATGGCCGAAGAAATCGGGATGGCGCTCATGGTTTGCACACCACCGGCCAGCACCACATCCTGAGTGCCGCTCATCACCGCCTGGGCCGCGAAATGCACGGCTTGCTGGGAGCTGCCGCACTGGCGGTCCACCGTGGTGCCGGGCACATTCAGCGGCATGCCGGCGGCCAGCCAACTGGTGCGGGCGATGTCGCCGGCCAGGGCGCCGATGGTGTCCACACAACCAAAGATCACATCGTCATAGTCGGCCGGGGGGATGTCATTGCGCTCGACCAAGGCCTTGATGACATGGGCGCCAAGATCGGCCCCATGCACATCGGCCAATGAACCTTTGCGCTTGCCAGTGGGGGAGCGCAGCGCGTCGACGATATAGGCTTGAGCCATCAGGGTACTCGCTCGAATCAGAGGTTGAGGAAGGTATTGCCGGGCCCCAGCGGCGCGCCATCGGCAAGCAGCACGTCGGCCAGGCGGGCCTTGTGAAACGTGCGGTCGCCCCAGGCGGAGTCCAGCACCCAGGCCCGCTTCATGAACATCTGCAGGTCCACCTCCCAGGTGTAGCCCATGGCGCCATGCACCTGAATGCCCTTGCGCGCTGCCAGCCAAGCAGCCTCGGCGCAAGCCAGCTTGGCATGCGAAACACGCACAGCGCGATTCGGCTCGCCCTTGGCCAAGGCACAGGCCGCGCGATAGAACACCGGCTTGGCAAATTCGATCTTGGTGACCACATCGGCCAGCTGATGTTTGACGGCCTGGAAAGAGCCGATGGCCTTGCCGAACTGCTTGCGCTGGGCGGCATAGTCCACCGTCAAGTCCAGCATGCGCTGAGCCAGACCCAACAACTGGCCCGAGACATTCAGCGCGCCACGGTCGAGCAGTTCGTCGGCCAAGACCTGACCCGATTCGGCATCAGCAATCCGGGTCGCCTCGCTCGGCGTCCATTCCACTGTGGCTAAGCGCCGGGAGGAGTCGATGCTGGGCAGCGCCGTGATGCGGGCTTGCGCCGGGGTCAAGGCATGCCACTGCGTGCCGGCCGCGCTGACATGGGGCAACAAGAGCAGATCGGCCAAGTGGGCGTCGGCCACCCAAGGGTTGACCGCATGCCCCACGGCAACGCGGACCCTCCCATCTGCCATGCGCGGCAGCCAGGTCTGGCGCAGCTCATGGCCTTCGGGCAATGCGTTCAGCAAGCCGGTCGCCAAATAGGCGCTGTCTGCGAGTGAGTCTGGGATGGCGAAATAGCCCAGCTCCTGCGTCATCAAGGCCCAGTCCACATCGCCCAGGCCCAGACCGCCAAAGTCCTCAGGAACCGACAGCGCCGTCAGCCCCTGCTCGGCGATCTTGGCGCGCATCTCGGGCGAGCGGCCGACATCGGTTTGCCAGATGTCGCGCAGCTTCTCCGGCGCGGCCTCGACCATCAGAAAGCGACTGACCGAGTCGCGGAAGGCTTGCTGGTCCGCGTTGAAGGTGAAATCCATGTCTCGCTCGCCTGCTCAGGATTTGGGTAGGCCGAGCAGACGCTCGGCAATGATGTTGCGCTGGATCTCGTTGCTGCCCGCGTAGATCGGGCCGGCTTGCGCAAACAGAAAGCCTTCCAGCCACTCCTCCACTTCGGGGTCCTCGCAGAGCTCGGCACGCGGCCCCAGAATGCGCATCGCGGTTTCGTGCATCTCCAGATCCAGCTCTGACCAGAAGATCTTGTTGGTGCTGGCCTCGGCGCCGATATGGGCGCCTTTGAGCAAGCGCCCGACCACATGATGCGAAGCCAGGTTGTAGGCCTCCGCGCCCATCCAGGCGCGCAGCACCGCATCGCGGATGGAAGGATCGCGGTCCGCTTCGGCCTGGTGCTTGCGGTAGAGCTGCATCAGCTTTTGCGCGGTACGTTGGTAGCGGGCTGGCGAGCGCAGCAGCAGGCCGCGCTCAAACCCTGCGGTGGCCATGGCGACATTCCAGCCTTGGCCCTCCTCGCCCAGGCGGTTGTCCACATTCACCCGCACATCGTCAAAGAACACTTCGGCAAAGGCCTGCTTGCCGTTGAGGGCCTGGATAGGCCGAATGGTGATGCCGGGCGCATCCAAAGGCACCATCAAATAGGTGAGGCCATGGTGGCGACTGGAGGCCGGGTCACTGCGAAACAGGCCGAACAACCAGTTGGCAAAGAGGGCGCGGGTGGACCAGGTCTTCTGGCCGTTCAGCACGTAGTGGCTTCCATCCGCGCTGAGGATGGCACGGCTGCTGATCGCGGCCATGTCCGAGCCGGCGTTGGGCTCGCTCCAACCCTGCGCCCACATGGCCTCGCAGCGTGCGGTGGCGGGCAGAAAGCGGGCCTTCTGTTCGGGCGTGCCGAACTCCATCAGCGTCGGACCCAGCAGCAGGATGCCGTTTTGGTTGACCCGCATCGGCGCATCGGCGGCCCAATACTCCTCTTCGAAGATCAGCCACTCGATCAAGTCGCAGCCGCGGCCGCCCAATTCGGTCGGCCAGGTGACGCTGCTCCAGCCCGCCTCGGCCAGCGTGGCTTCCCATTGCCGGTGCTGCTCAAAGCCTTCGCGGGTGTCGTAGCTGGCAAAGGCTTGGCGCGGGACATGTTGACGCAGCCAGTCGCGGACTTCGGCACGGAAGGCCTCTTGCGCAGGGGTGTAACTCAGATGCATGCAGCGGCCTCGATCAGAACTTGGCGTCGCGCTTCTCGACGAAGGCGTGGCGGGTTTCAGAGGAATCCGGGCTCATATAGGCCTGGAGAGTGAAGCCTTGCTCCCAGCGGTACTTGGCCTCCAGATCGCCGTCCTCAATGCCGGTCAGCGCCTCTTTGGCGATGCGGATCATGGCCGGGCTCTTGGCGGCAATCTTGGCGGCAACAGCCATGGCGGTATCGCGCAATTGCTCCTTGGGCACCACGCGTTCGATGGCCCCCAGGCGCAGCGCCTCGGGCGCGCCGATCATGTCGCCGGTGAAGAAGAGATAGCGCGTCTTCTGCACCCCGAACATGCGCTGCAGATGCGCCGCACCGCCCATGGCGCCGCGATCCACCTCGGGGAGGCCAAAGCTGGCGTCCTCAGCCGCGATGACGATGTCGGCCGCGCCGCAGATACCGATGCCGCCACCCAGCACGAAGCCATGCACCGCAGCAATCACCGGCACCTTGTTCAGATGCACCGCCTTGAAGGTGGCGTAGTTGCCGGCATTGACGTCGACGATGAGTTTGTCATTGGCGGCCAACTCCTTGATGTCGACCCCGGCGCAGAAGCCGCGCCCTTCGGCACGGATCACGATCACGCGCACCTCGGCGCGTTGACCCAGGGCCTCGATTTCGGCCGCCAAGCCGTACCAGCCGGCCGCATTCAGCGCATTGACGGGTGGCCTGTTGATGACAACTTCGGCCACGCCGTTATCGTGCAAGAGGGAAGAAAACTGCTGAGTTGTACTTGTCATTCGCTTCTTTCTTCAGGCGGCCAGGGTTTGCAGGCCTGCCAGACGCTCGCTGGCCTGTTTGACCATGGCGCCGATCAGTTCATCGCAGCTATCGAGCCGACCAATCAGCGCGGCCACCTGGCCGGCCGACATCACGCCTTCGGCGGGCTTGCCGTCGACCATCGATTTCTGCAGCAGCATGGGCGCGTTGGCGGCCATCACGGTCTGGGCCACGCTGGCTGAGTCTTCGCGCATCGCCTGCCAGATCACGCCGAAGGCATGGCCCAGGGTCATGCCGGTTTGGGCCTTCCACTGCAAGGCCAGGTTCAGCGCGATGCGCAGGCGCTTGAAGGCCGAGGCCTTTTCCAGCATGGCCAGGTATTCGTTCGGGATCATGCGCTGGGGCATGCCGTCCACCAGATAGGAGACCTGGATCTTCTCGGCGTCCTTGGTCGCCAGATAGCGCTGCAGCGTCGCTTCCGGTACGCCGGAATCGCGCGTCATCAGAAAACGCGTACCCATGGCGATGCCCTGGGCACCGTAGGCCAGGGCGGCGACGAGGCCGCGGCCATCGTAAAAGCCGCCAGCGGCCACCACAGGCACTTGCACCGCATCCACCACCTGGGGCAGCAGGACCGTCGTCGGCACGCTACCGGTATGACCGCCGCCCTCGCCACCCTGGATGGTGATGATGTTGGCGCCCATCTCGATGGCTTTCTGCGCGTGCTTGAGCGCCCCCACCGTGGGCATGCAATGAATGCCAGCATCGCGCAGCCGCGCAATCGTCTTCTTGTCGGGCCCACGGCCATAGCTGACCGCACGCAGCTTGTGCTTCACCGCCAGGTCCAACAACTGCTGCGCGTTCGGCTGAAACATATGGAAGTTCAGGCCGAAAGGCTTGTCATTCGTCAGTGCCTTGACGCGCAGAATCTCAGCCTCGATCTGGTCAGCCGCAATCGTGGCCCCGGCCAGAAAGCCGAAGCCGCCTGCGTTGGTCGTGGCAGCCACAAGGGATGAGCCAGCGACCCAGCCCATCGCGGTTTGAACGATTGGGTACTGGCAGCCCAGCAGATCGCACAGGGGCGTACGGATAACTTGTTCGGAGTTCACGCCTGGCTCTCGTCTTTCTTATTGGCCTGCACCATGGACTTGGCGTCATGCCCGCCCAGAGCACCTGCACCCAGCACTTGGCTGTGGGCATGGGCGAAGTGGTGGTAGCCGAAGGCCACATCCATCGTCGTGCGCAAGCCTTGCAGCTCTTCGGCGCGGTTGATGACGGTCTTGGTCAGGGCCAAGCCAAGGCGTGGCTGCTGGGCGATCTTGCGCGCCCAGTCGTAGCAAGCTGTTTCTAGCGCGTCACGCACAACGACCTTGTTGACCATGCCCATCTGGTAGGCGCGCTCGGCCGTCATGCGCTCGCCCAGGAACAGAAATTCCTTGGCCACGCGGGGGTTGAGTTCATGCGCATGCGCGAAGTACTCGACGCCCGGGATGCCCATGCGCACCACGGGGTCCTGGAAGAAGGCGTCGTCACTGGCAACGATCAGATCGCACACCCAGGCCAACATCAAGCCACCGGCAACGCAGGCGCCCTGCACCATGGCGATGGTGGGCTTGGGCGCATCGTGCCAGCGCCGGCACATGCTCAGATAGACCTCTTGTTCACGCACGAAGAGCTGCTCGGCGCCCGGCTTGTTGGTATGGTCCCACCACAGGCTCTCGCGCTCGAAGGGCTTGTTGATGTCGCGCCCCGGCGTGCCGATATCGTGCCCGGCGCTGAAGTGCTTGCCGGCACCGCGCAAGACGATGACCTTGACGCTGTCATCGTCCACGGCGCGGCGAAAGCCCGCGTCCAGCGCATAAGTCATCTGCGAGTTCTGCGCGTTGTTGAACGTGGGCCGGTTCATGGTCAGCGTGGCGATGCCCTCGCTGACCTCATAGAGCACCGGTGCATCGGTCTCGTAGACGGCTTTGTCCTCACGCTGGACGAAAGCGTCGCCCGGGTCGGTGCTGCTGCTCATGTCGGCTCCTTGGCGATCAGCCCAGTGCGCTGGCGCGCAGATGGCTGGGGTCGAGCTGGTTCAGCAAGGCCAGTTGCGCAGGCGAGGGATCGGCCGTCAGCGGCACATCGGCGGGGATGTGCAGCGCAAAGCCGGTGGCGGCCTGGACCTGCTCGACCGTGACGCCCGGATGCAGCGACACCAAGCGCACCTGATGCTCGGGGCCACCGAAATCCATCACGCACAGATTGGTGAAGATGAAGCGAATATCGGTGGTCTCTTCAAGACTCCAGCCGCGCTCCAAGCGCGCGGGGTTATAGCCCACCGAGGCCACCATATCGACCTCACCCGCCACAAACACCTTGGGGCTGTGGTTGGGCACGAAAAAGCTGTTGGCGTGGTTGATCGAGTTGCCGGGGAAGCCACGCACGCCCAGCATCATCGACTTGGGGCGGGCGTAGTCGCTGCCCACCATGGAGATATTGGCCTGACCAAAGCGGTCCACTTGCGTCGGTCCAACCATGGCATGGCGCTTGCCGCCCCAGACGTTGTCGAAGATGCGCGAAAAGCCCATCCAGGTCTCACGCTTGGGCTGGTAGCCATTGCGCGGGCCTACCGGCACCGGCTCGCTGACCAACCAGGCCTCGGAGTCGGTCATCATCAAATCGCGATTGATCGACAGCATGCACAGCGAAGCCGCTAGGCGAGGCACGATGCCAATGCCGGTAGCCAGCACTTCGCCGTCGTCCTTCCAGGACTGGGCTGCCGCACAAATGATGCGGTCAACCAAAGAGAATTCAGCACTCATCGTCATCAGCCCTCAGAACACCGGCAGCGGCAGTTTTTTGATCGCCTCGGCACCGCCGACGCGATCGATGTACTCGGCCTCCGAGCAATTCACATAGCGGTCTGCGTAGCTCTGCCAACCGCCCTCTTCCTTGGCACTGGCCACGTACTCCTTGAAGTGCTTGAGGTCAAAGCCGTACAAGGGCGCACAAGAGCTGGGATGTGCGCCAAAGGGCAGATGCACGACGCCGCTGGTCTCGGAACGCTCCCAGAACGCGTAGCGCGCTTCGTCCCCCGTCTCGAAGAAGCTGCTGTCGACCAACTCATCGCAGCTGACGAAGGTCTGTCTGGCGGCACGCGCAAACAGATCGTCCATGTACAGATCGGGGCCCTTGATCTGGCAAACGCCGCGCACATCGGCGCGGTCCACATGCAGCAAAGCGGCATCCAAACGCAGCGCCGGCATAGCAACCCAGTCTTTGCCGTCATAGGGCGAGCCGGTCAGCTTCAGCTCAGGGTTACGCTTGAGCACATCGGTGCCAAGACCCACCCGCGTTGGGATGAAGGGCACCCGCATGCCTGCGGCCTTCAGGCCCAACATGAACAGGCCTTCGTCCACCTCCATCACCTCCAGCTGCCCGGACTGACGGGCGGCGCGGAAGTAAGGCTCCAGCGGAATGAAGTCCAGCGAAACGAAGGCGAACACCAGCTTTTTAACCTTGCCTGCCGCGCACAGCATGCCGACATCTGCGCCGCCATAGGCCACGATGGTCAGGTCCTTGAGGGGGCTGCGCAGGATCTCGCGCACCAAAGCCATGGGTTTGCGCCGCGGTCCCCAACCACCAATGCCGATGGTCATGCCGTCTTTGAGCTGCGCAACGACTGCCGCTGCGCTCATCTGCTTATTTGCCATCGCCGAGTCAACCTTCTTGCTTGAGCAGATCGCTCTGTGAAACGCTGAAATCGTGGCCCCACAGGCTCACACGGGTGAACTCATGGACGATGTGCTCTTGCCAATCCACCACCGCGCCGCCATAGCCGTACTCGATGTCGAACTCAGACGGCGTACGCATGTAAAAGGAAGTCATTCGGTCATTGGTGTGTTGGCCCAGCGTGGCGCTTTGGCGCACCTTGTGGGAGGCCATGCGATCCATGGCGCGACCCACCTCGGGCATGTCCTCCACCTCGACCATCACATGCACGCAACCACTCTCCACTGGGAAGCCCGCGATGGCCAGGCTGTGGTGACGCGCGTTATTGCAGTGCAGGAAGTGAATCGGCAGCACCAGGCCTTCGGTGCCAGGCGGCTTGAAGTTGAAGATGTCCGAGAGCTCAAAGCCCATCACCGCCTTCAAGAACTCGGCCGTCTGCGCAAAGTTCGGCGCCGGCAGCACGGTGTGGCCCATGCCAATATTGCCGGTGATAAAGCGGGACACACCTGCGGGCGAAGCAAAGTGCGCGAAGTCTGAAGTGAAACCCCAGCTGACTTCATGCCGATTGCCGGAAGGGTCTTGGAAGCTGACCACCTGCTGAGCGCGGCGAAGCGCGCAGAGGGCGGCGTCTTCAAGCGTGTGTTCAACCTTGGCATCACGCAAGGTCTGAACGGCGGCGTCGAAGGCTTGTTGATTCGCCACTTCCCAGCCCGATGCCACATAGGCATTGCGCTGGCCGGCTTGAATGGCGAATCGGAACTGGCGCTCGTCCATGCGCACATACAAGCCGCCATCAGGTGCTGCGACGGTCATCATGCCGAGCACGTTCTCGGCGTAGTTCTTCCACTTGGCCAGATCGGTGGTTTCAGCCACCACATAAGCCAGTCCGCGAATGTCCATCATTGCTTGTCCCCAACGGGCTTCACAGAGAAACCCCATAAGACGCATTCTGTTGAGGCAGGTCAGACACAACATCGTCCGTTGAGACTAACGCGTCATCGCGCCGGAACGAGCTTGCGGCATAGCCGCCGATGCGACCGCAAAAAGGCCCTCAGGCCTGCGGATAGTCGGTGTAGCCGGCCGGGCCGGCCGAGTACAGGGTCTTGCGATCAAAGCGTGCCAGCGCCTGCTCACGCGCCAGCCGTGCCGGCAAATCCGGGTTGGCAATGAAGTGCCGCGCGAAGGACACGGCCTCGCCCTGCCCGGCTCGCACCGCCGCCTCGGCGCTGTCGCCATCGAAGCCGTCGTTGAGAATCAGCGGCCCTTTGAAATGCGTGCGAGCCAAGGCAAAGGCATCGATCTCGACCGTCGGGGCCTTCATCACATGCAGATAGGCCAGGCCCAAGGTCGAGGCCTGACGCATCAGCTCGGCATGGGTGGCCGCCGAGTCTTCATCGGCCGTGTCGTTATAGGTATTGCCTGGGTTCAGGCGCAGGCCCACGCGGCCGGCACCGATGGCAGCCGCCATCGCCTGCAGGCACTCAAGAGCAAAGCGCGCGCGCGCTGGCGCCGCACCACCGTATTCATCGCTTCGTTGATTGGTGGCCGAACTGAGGAACTGCATGGCCAGATAGCCGCTGGTGCCGTGCAACTCAACACCGTCGAAGCCAGCCACCAAGGCATTCTTCGCCGCCTGCGCATGCTCGCTCACCACCGCGCGAACCTCATCGGTGCTGAGCGCACGCGGCATGTCAAAGGGCTGCATACCAGCAGCGTCGGTCCAGATTTCTCCGCTGGCCTGCAGGGCCGAGCAGGACAAGGTTTCAACGCCGCCCGGCTTGATGTGCCGGCTACCAATGCGGCCCGAATGCATCAGCTGAAGCACGATGCGCCCACCTTTGGCATGCACCGCATCGGTCACCTGACGCCAGGCTTCAACCTGGCGGGTCGTGGCGATGCCGGGTTGGCGGCAATAGGCCTGGCCTTCAGGGCTGGGCCAAGCGCCTTCGGCGACGATCAAGCCCGCGCCGGCGCGTTGCGCGTAATACTCCGCCATCAGCGCATTGGGTGTGCCATCAACGTCGGCGCGATTGCGCGTCATCGGCGCCATCACGATTCGATTGGCCAGCTGCAAATCGCCCAGCAGGACGGGCTCAAAAATTTTGCTCAGGGACATGTTTGCTTTCAGCGCACGCGCATCTTGGGCGCCGGCGTGCCGCGGCGCATGGTCTTGAGGAATTGCTCCAGCGGCGCGGCGGGTGCCACCTGGGGCAGTTGGTCCTTGTCGGGGCGCTGGGCCCAGAACTCTTTCCAGCTCGGGAAGAGTTCCTGAAAGGTCCCCCAGTAAGGCTCACGGCCCGGCCAGCGCATCTTCATATCGCCGATGGGCGGCTTGTTCAGGTCAGTGGCATACCAATAGCAAGGCAAGCGGCGCCGGAAGTACCACACGCCGTCCATGCGCTCGTAGTCGTCCCAATAGAGCATCTGCATAATCACCCACTCAGGGCCGCACTCATGTTCGTTCTTGGAGTAGACGACGCCTGTGGCATGGTCAGCGTCGACGAACTCGATGATGTGCTGGCCCAGATGGTGCGAGGTGCCGGTGAACTGATCACGCAAGGTGCTTTCCTGCCAGGCCTTGAAATGCTCGCGCCCCACTTTGTCGCGACCAACGCGGATGTCCGGCGCGAACAGGTTCACATGCGCGTCCATATCGCGCATGTCCAGCGACAGCGAATACTTGCCCGCCAGCTGACGAATCGCGTCCAGTGACTCCAGCCTGTCGATGCGCTCTTCCAGCGTGGTGGGCCAATTCATCTTGGCCTCGCTCACAGCGCCGTCACCAGTACGGCCGAGCGGCCACCATCGACCGGCAGTGCAGCCCCGGTGATGTAGCTGGCTTCATCGCTGGCCAGGAACACGATGGCATTGGCCAGTTCCTCGGGCCGACCGACTCGCCCCATGGGGATCAATCGTTCGGTGTTCTTGCGGCTGGCCTCGTCGGCCAACATGCCCGCCGTGGCCGGGGTTTCAACCACCGCCGGAATCACCACATTGACACGAACGCCAAACGCCGCGCCTTCAGCCGCGGCCGCACGAGAGAAATTGTCGACGGCAGCTTTCGCCGCCGAATACCCCGCCATCCACGACGTGCCCAACTGTCCGCAGATCGAGGAGACGTTGACGATGGCGCCGCCTTTGCCGCCCGCCTTCATCAACTGCAGGGCAGTGCGCGTGCCCCAGAAGGTGCCGTCCACCGTGGTCTTGAAATTGGCCAGCCAATCGGCCGTCGACGTGGCGTCGATGGCACCCCAGGTATAGGCCATGGCATTGTTGACCAACACGTCCAGCTGGCCATGGCGCTGCGCCGCGGCCTCGATGGCGCCAACGTACTGGCTCTCGTCACCGACATCGGCCAGCACCGCCTCCGCTTGGCCACCGGCCGCGCGGATCTGCGCCACCACCTCGTCGAGCGGCGCCTGCCGGCGACCGCAGATCACCACCGTGGCACCCTCCTGCGCCAGCCGAATGGCGGTGGCAGCACCAATGCCGCTGCCACCACCGGAAACAAAGGCCACCTTGCCTTGCATGCGTTTATTGCTCATTGCGTGGCTCCTCAGATGAAGGCACTGCCGCCGTTGACGGCCAGGTTTTGCCCGGTGACAAAGCCACTGTCATCGCTGGCCAAGAACACAGCCACCTTGGCAATGTCGTCCGGCTCGCCCATGCGCCCCATGGGCACGCCGGCCACGATGGCGTCAGCCCACTCCTGAGGGATGCCCTGCATCATGGGCGTATTGGTGGGGCCCGGCACCAGGGTGTTGATGCGGATGCCGCTCTTGGCCAATTCCTTGGCCATGCTGCGGGTCAAGCCCATCAGCGCGGCTTTGGAGGCCACATAGTGCGCCGGGCCGTCGCCGCTGACGGCGGCCGTGCTGCCGAGATTGATCAACACGCCGCCACCCGTCTTCTGCATGGCCCGCACCGCCGCGCGGGCGCAATAGAAGGCACCATTGAGGTTGACGCCGATCACGCGCGCCCAGGACTCGTCGCTGATTTCGGTGAAGCTGTCGACGCCGCCAGTGCCTGCGTTATTGACCAACACGTCAATACGGCCAAACTTCGCAAGCACTTCCTCCACGGCCGCATTGACAGCGGCGGAGTCCGCCACATTCAGAGCCAGTGCCAAGTGCGGCCCGGGCAGTCCGTCCAAGCTCTGTTGGGCCGCCTGCAGATTCAAATCCAGCGCGACAACGGTCGCCCCCTCAGCCACGAATCGGCGCGCAATCGCGCGGCCCATGCCCTGCCCTGCGCCAGTTACCAGCGCCACTTTGCCTGTCAGCTTCATATCCTTGTCTCGCTCGTTTGCCATGTCATCCCGCCTGGGGTCATGACGGTCACACTAACGAACGCGCTATGGCGCGCCATCGTCCGAGGGGACTAAATCGGCGGGCAGTTCCAGCCAAGGTTAGAGCGATAGGGGCAGCCCAAATTCAGGGACTGGAGGTTTCAGCGTTGATTGAGCCAGTTGATGTTTGCCGCAGCCGGCGGCTTTGGGCCGGGTTGCCGAAGGCGAGCAAATCGCCATCTAGTCCGTTTGGACGAGGCGGCACCCCGGCATGAGTGCAAATCTAGCCCCACTTCCGAAGCCGGCACCCACAAAGACAAAGTCCGCACAGAGATGCGAACGCGAGGGGCTGAAACACGGAAGAGGAGACAACCATGCCAGACAGCAGAAAAACCCGCCGACTCGGTCGGACATGCCTCGCACTCCTTGCGATCGGGCTCCTCTCCTATGGCTTTAGTGGTAACACCACTCAGGCACACAGAGCGACCGACGAATTCAAGGCCCAGACGGCGCCCCCTGTCTATGCCTACGACAAACACCAAGTGCAGGTGCCCATAGCAAGCCAGTCCTTCATGGACATGATGCGAGGCGGGCACCGGTAGATCAAATATTTGCCCTGGACCAAGCCTCGCGAGTGCCGGGATAGGCAAATTTGGTGAGGCCGCATGGCATCTCAACGCCGAGTTGACCAATCACACCGCACAACTTTCCACAGCCGACCATCACCTCGTCGGCTTCCGTCCCTGGCTCACGATTCAAACGGCATGGCGGGGATGCGGATGATTTCTTGGACTGGTCAAACAGCTTTCCCTAGGCGTTTGCGGTATTCAATCGGGCTGCATAAGCCGAGTGAACTCTTGATCCGTGCGCCGTTGGACCAGCGAATGTAGGCGTCTAGGGCAGTCACAAACTCCTCAATGCTCGTGGAGAGCCAGTCGCGCGACAAGAACATCTCGGCCTTCAGTCAACCGAAGAAGCCTTCGCATACGCCATTGTCCGGTGAGCAGACCGTGCGCGACATCGAACGATCCAGTTTGGCCTGCGATAGTGCCCGCCGCGATTCGAGTGAACCACGGGACACTCGCCAGCGACATAGATCTAGTCGATGGCGGCGTCCAGCACTGTGTTGACAAACTCGGCATTCGGTCGCGTTACGATCGAAAAAATCACGACCATGTCGTCGAAGCAGTCGATCAAGGGCGACAAGTAACCCTTGCCCGCCGGGATCTGAAACTCCGTGATGTCGGTGAGCCACTTCTCGTTTGGAGCCGCGGCTCTGAAGTCGCGGTTTAGCAGGTTTTCTGGTGCCGGACTGATCTCGCCCATGTACGAGCCATATCGTCGGCGCTTGCCTGTGGAGACGACCAAGCACTCCTGCTTCATCAGACGGAGCACCACCTTCTCCGAGAAATTCATCGACTGATCGCACAGCGTCGCGTGGATCCGCCTGTAGAAAGGTAGCCATCAAGTAGGGCTTTACGGCGCAAGCCAACCAATTGCTGACCGCTGTCATTGGCCCTCAGTATGTTAACAACGTAGCCGGCGTTGAATGCTTGAGATACCACCCTGGTGGAATAAAAAAGTGGAAGTAGCGGCTGACCCGTGGTCGACCGAAACCTATTGCGCAAGTCGCGCAGCTGAAAGACTACTCAAAGTACGAAAATAGTAATCAATTGAACGGTTACTCTCATGTGCGAGAGCCTGGTCGATGCTTCGAAGGGAATACCCAAGCTCGGCAGAGCCGGTCTGGCGGCTATATCTCCCTGTCGCTGTGGTGCCGAAGCTTCATAATATTAATTTGAGTGAGCGCTTAGGAAATGATGCATTTTCTTAGAACGACAATAATTCATACGCTCGTGCTCGTGCCATATTATCTTAATATAAAATTTCATAATTCCACACAGCAGCCTCAACTACATTACCGCAAATGAATTCAAGTTACCCAAGCCAGTTCACCCCAACCCCGCCGTTTTACATGAATAACTAGCTCGAAAAATCCGAGCAGGTCATGTTAGGTAAATATATTAATACCATCAGACGTGATGATTGTAATCCGATGCAGCCTCGTTCGCAGCATGCCACCACACTAAAAGTACTAGGTCTAGCAATCCCGCTTCAGAATTTTAAAAATATTGGAAAACTGCCAAAATTCAAATTAATTCGGCAGACTCGGAACGTCTATTTGTGAATTCGCCGGTGCCAATGGACAGCGGGACGACGGCGTTCAGGCCGAGTATCCCGAGGCCACGACGAGGGACAGGGAGCCGACAGCCAGAAACCTGCCAACGACCCGCACAGGGTGATCGCGTCCAGCGGTCAGGCCGGCAGGCCCCGGGCTGGCTTCGGAGGCGCCCCAGCGGCCCGGTTGAGGTTGGGGACGAAGCCACCACCCCGAGCAAAGCGCAGGGAACCCTGCTCTTAGGGCGGCGTCCAGCCGGGTCGAAGATCCACCTACGCGCACTCCGTGCGCATAGATACCCGCGGGAGAAGGGTACCCTGCGCTTGCGCAGGGGTGGCGGGGGAGCCGTCGAGCCGTAGGCGAGATGGGGGGGTTTCAGCCCTGACAGGCAAGGGAATCTGCGACACCAGACGACCCCGCAGGGCGTCGCCTTGCCGGTGGTTCTTGAAGGATGCCAAGCTGGCCAGACGAGTCCAGTATAATGGACTCAAATATTGCACCCACACAACCAATAGTGAGCGCGAATGATAGAGCAATCTAACAAGGCAATAAGCCCGAACATTGTCGGCATTGCGCAACGCATCAAGGATGCTGGAACGACAAGCCGCAAGTTGGGCGCCGAGAAGCGGGCCAAGGCGCTGAGCTGGGTCTACCGCTGGGGCTGGTCCTCTCCAACGCTGCTGGACGATTACGTCTCACCTGGCCGGCGTGGGCTGGTCAAGGGGCTGGTTGATCAGGGCTACTTGGAGAGCTATCCGAACCCTGCTGGAGGCGGTGATAAGGGTAATCCAAGGCAAGCAATCTGCCTGACAGAGAAAGGCCAGTCGTTTGTCGAGGGCTACCTCGATACCCGACATGACCTGCTGCCGCAGAAGCGTGCGGATGACATTCCGTGGAGGCAACTGCGGCACGACTACCTTGTGCAACAGGCCTCGGTCGGCGCGATCAAGGGCGGCCGGATTAAGGATGCGCTTAGCCCAAAACAGGTTTCACAACAATCTCGTGCAGGTATCAAACAACCTGACGCGATCTGGATTCTGGATACTGATCAGCGTGCAGCCATCGAGCTGGAGCTAACCAGAAAGAAACCAGGACTCGAAGAAAGTCAAACCGTAGCCGCTCTGGTGAGTTCGATCAGTACAGAGCCGGGTGATGGCAAGGTGGACATGGTGATTATTGTTAGCCACTCAAATGCGATATTGGACTCCTATAAAGAACTGCTGAAACCAAATCGAACTCTTCGCCTTTACACGAGGGATTCCCAGCGGAAATGGGTCGAATCTGGAAATATGACGATTCCTGCGTCGATCTCTCAGAAATTCATCTATCACAAGATTGATCTATGAAACTCATCTTGCCGGTAATCATAGTGGCTACTCTAATTTTGAGTGGTTGTGAAATAAAGAGCAGCGCAGAGATTGCGCAACAAGAAGAGAAAATAGCAACTCTGCAAAAAGAGAATTTGGAGTTGCGCCAATGGGCGGCTCAGTTTGAAGAGAAGGCCCTCAAGCAGGCCGAACAAGAGAAAGCAGTCCTTTTGGCAACTTCATGTGATTTTCTAGTGCCAATATGTCCGTCAGCACTTTCCAAACCTGGCCGGGAATTGCTGACGGCTGGGGTACTACCAAATGAAAAGAAGCTGCACTATTGGCTTGTAGGCAAGGCCATCGCAGTTATTGTTTTTCCATTGATGGGGCTGCTTCTTGGCTACTTTGGGTGGCTTCTTTGGGGTGGTCGCGCCTGGCGGGAGGTTGGCCTCGCGCGAGCCGAACGGGACCAGGCCAAGAACGAAGCAACTGCAACGATCCTCGACGCGACCCAACAGGCTTTGAACATCATCGACCGGGCCACCACGCAGGAAAAGGATCACATCAAGCGAGCCGAGGCCGAGTTGGCCGAGTTGGAGTGGCGCATCAAAGATGCGCAAGCAAGGCTTCAAACCCGCAACGAGGATCTTCAGTCCATCCAGGAACAAATCATCGACGCCGACCAAACGCTGCATGCCGTTCAAGTAGCGGTGGATGAAGCGCGTAAAAATCTAGAGATGCACCAAGCCGCCCGCAAGGCGCTGGGCGGATTCTAGATTTCAGGACCCCGCTAGCTAAGGCGTACCTCACACCTTGTCAGCTTTCGTAGCAGAGCTGCCGCTGATGCGGGGCAGCCGCCGGTGCCGATGAACTGGATGCTCACGTTCACCGGAATACGTAGGGTCAGCATCGGACCGAAGGCATTGAGGCCCACTCGGTTGTGTAGGCCGGTGTGCGCCGCTCCTGACGCATCTGCCAACCGCCGGCAGTCGCGTCGTTCGCTTTAGCCTGGCCCACGAGCATCGTGCCCCTGCCCCAACGACCGTTAATGGCGTCGAGCGCCTTCATCAACTCCACCCGATCACGCGCAGGCTCGCAATCCTGCAGGCCGAGCTCGAGTTGTCTCTCTGCCGCGGGCTGCAGGTCCAGCAGCATCACCCCTGCCTTGGCTAGGTTGAAGCCCGGCCGGTAGATCGCGTGCACCCCGGCCACCGCGCTGGCCACGATTGCCGCAGTGTCCGCACAGGGCCGACGCAGCGGCATGACGATCGATCGCGAATACTGCGCATCCTTCCTCCTGAACGGTGAGGTCCTGAGAAACACGAGGACTTGAGCCGCGTGGCTGTCCTGGTGCCGCAGCTTCTCGGCCGCCCGCGTGGCGAACGAAGTGACGGCTTCGACCAGCAGTCGCAGATCGCGCACCGGGGCGCCAAAGGACCGGGTGCACGCGATCTGCTGCCGCGGGGCCGATGCTTCGTCGAGATCGATACAGCGCACACCCTGCAGCTCGCGCACCGTCCTTTCCAATACGACGGACCAGCGTGTGCGCGCCGTTACTGGATCGAGCTGGGCCAGCTGGCCGGCCGTCACGATGCCGGCAGCACGGAGCTGCTCTTCAATCCGGCGGCCAACGCCCCAAACCTCGCCCACTGGTGTGCCCACCAGCAGCTCATGGAGATCATCAGGAGATAGACAGCCGAGATGGCAAACCTGGGCGTGCTCCGCCGGGTAGCTGCCGGGCTTGCGCTCTGCGGACTTGGAAATGTGGTTGGCCAACTTGGCCAGGGTCTTGGTTGGGCCGATCCCGACGCAGCAGGGCAGGCTCAGCCATTGCAGAACACGGGAGCGAACCGTGCGTGCCCGCGCCACAAGTTCGCCGGGAACTCCATCAAGCGAGATGAAGGTCTCGTCGATGCTGTAAATCTCTTGCTCAGGCCCGAGGCCAGCGGCCAAGCTCATGAACCGGTCACTCATATCCCCATACAACGCGAAGTTCGCGGACAGGGCCACCAGACCGGCGTTGTCCACCAGGTGGCGGAACTCAAAGAACGGCTGGCCCATTTTCACGCCCAGCGCTTTGGCCTCGTCCGACCTGGCCACTGCGCACCCGTCGTTGTTGGACAGGACCACGACTGGCAGACCATTCAGGGAGGGGCGAAAAACTCGCTCCATGCTGACGTAGGCGTTGTTGATGTCGAGTAGCGCGATCATGCAATTACAGCCGCATGGTTTTGATCGCCGCCGTGACGACGCCCCAGATCTCCACAACCTGGCCATCGCGCGGGACGATGTCTGGGAAACAGGGGTTGGCTGCTTTGAGCTTCATGCGGCCGGCGCGTAGGTGCAACTGCTTGCACACAAACTCACCATCGACGACCGCAATGACAATGTGGCCACTCCGTGGCGGCACAGCCTTGTCAACGATCAGCACATCACCATCGAAGATTCCAGCCTCACGCATCGATTCGCCTCGGGCACGGAGGAGAAACGTAGCCTGGGGATGTTTTATCAGCTGTGCTGTCAGATCAATTCGTTTTGCGCCAAGATCTTCAGCCGGGCTTGGGAAGCCTGCATGCACCACCGCGCCCAGCTCGAGCACGAGAAGCGGAGAAGCCTCGACAAAAGCGAGGCCAGTGGGTTGATTCGAATCGATGGTTTGCATACTGTTTTTTTATACAGTATAAACCTCCAGCAATCAGGTTCAGGCTCAAACAGAGGATCGCCAGCAACCGCCCCGGGTCAAACAACTCTCGAAAGTTACTATACGTAAATGACTTTCGTATAGTAATCATGCCCAGTCTTCACGCCCCTCTTTCGCTTGGCGCCCAGACTTCCTACGCCGAGCTCTTTGATATGGCCCAATCAGCCGCAAGAGCGAAGTTCGCAGCGCTGCGGGGATCCTTTCACCGGAGGCGGATCAAGGGCAAGACCTACGTCTATTTCAACTTCCGAGACATTGATGGCCGGGGGCGCTCGACATATGTCGGCCCAGAAACCGAAAAGGTCGCGAGCCTCGTCGGCGAGATCGAGAAATCCCAGGCTCTTGCCGGCAGAGAGGCACTCTCTCAACGCTCCAAGGCCTGCATCGCTCTTGGCTGCTTCGGTTTGCCCGACAAAGGTTTTCGGGGCATAAACAAACTGGCCAGCTATGGATTCTTTCGAGCGGGCGGGGTGCTAGTAGGCCAGCACGCGTTTTTGAGCATTGGCAACATGCTGGGCGTACGGTGGGCCAGCGACCCTGCAGAGCTTGGCCACAACATCACCATCGGTTTTCCCCTCGCTTCTGAGATTGTCAGCCACGACACGATCACCGCCCTAGAAATGGGGCAGATGCCTGTACGGGAGTTCCGCGGCTATAAGGGGTCGCAGCGCGCGCCATACGAGGGCGCCCTGCAAGTCGACTTTCTGACTCCCGACTTCAGGGGCGATATAGTGGGCGCAAGGCCAGGGATGGGCATACCGTTGCAGCCACGGAAGTTCTTGGAACTCCTGCTTGAGGACACCGCGCAAGGAGTGGTTTTCGGGAAGTCCGGCGCCTGCCTAGTCAACCTTCCAGATCCAGCGCGCATGGCGCTGCACATGATCTTAGTTTCGACCCAGTTGCCGGCCTCCGAGCGGGGGGGCTCGGCCAAAGAACTGGAGCAGGCGGCTGCATTGATCGAGTGGCATCTTGATCACGGCCGCGAGGGCCGTCTCCGCGAAGTCCGGTTGGAAGCACTTCGAATTGGGCCCGACTGGGGCCAATGCATCGAACAGGGCTTGGCGTCCTTCAGCAGGACCCACTATGGTGTTCGGATGACAGCCAGCTTCGTGGATTAACCTGAGCGCTGATGCTCGGCAGCCCGTCGTAGTGCGGCAAGACGCTCCATTTCGCGGTTAGCAATCTTGTGATTTCGATCCCTTTCCACCTGCTCCGCGTCATCCTGGATGCGGGCTAGGCGATGGGCTTCTGCAGACGACTTTATGAGTTCATCTTGCCTTTCGATCCAGGCCGAAATGCGCGTGTCATATGCGGAAAAAATGAGTCCCAACAGGGTAACGCTCGACAGTGCACCTACAGCGTAGAGCCACCAGCGCAAGGCCTGCCCAGCGCGGTCTCGGTAATCTCGGGGGCGCTCAAGAAGATCCAGCGTCCAGATGCCCTGGCGAGTTTGTTGAGCGGAGGCTACTGCCCCCTGGTACTTGCCTTGCTCGGACTTGAGTTGCATATCGAAGTAATCGTGCCAAGCCAGCCCCCGTTGCACCAGTTCCAGGTTCACCAGATGCCCATTGGGTTCGACCACTTCGGCCAAGGTGAGCCCGTCTGCGCCTTGGCCGTGCAGTTGAGCAGTCACTTGTCGGCCTAAGACCATGGCAGAGAGCGCTGATTGCGCCTCATCCCCAAAGGGTTGCCCGGCTTCCGGCGCATCAATGAACGCCAGCCTCAACCTGTACTCGCGACTATGCGCGTCGACCAGTTTGAGGACATCGCCACCTGAGACGCTGACAATCTGGCCGCGGATCATTTCGTCGGCCAAGGCAGGCGCGTCCGCGCTGAGTCCGATCAGGCATGTCCATAAAAGCCACTTGGCGAAATCAGCCATGGCTATTCCTCTGAATGGTGGGATGCACCAGTGCTGGATGACGAATCGACGCTCTGCTCGTCGGAAGCCTGGCGACGGCGCACGAACTCGGCTTGCCTGCGCTGGCGAGCCCGGTCAAGACAAGCCGAGCGTTGTTGCTGCTGCCGATTGTCACGAAACGAACGGGTCGTAGGCATGAAGAACAGGTGCATGCCGTGCCGCCTGATTCGACGCATTTGGGCGAGGCGACGACGGTGCTCAAGTGGCGAGTTCAATGAACGACGGTCTTGTGGCGGCAAGTTGTTGGGTTCTCGCAGTGGGAAATCTGCAACCGTCGGGAACTCACCGCCATGCTTGTCCGGATCGAACTGCATCAGCCGATCCTCAAGCTGTCGCCGACGGTCATCGGCATCGCTCACCCGCAGCCAAGCGCCCAGGGCGGTCTTCAAACAGTGCTGGCACAGGTCGAGTTGGACGTCGCGGCCATCACCAAAGATCGAGGCATAGCCGGCCTTCAAGTCGATGCTGACGAATTCCTGATACTCGCCCTCGCCCTCGCTCACGTCGGCCAGACGGCCGCAGCGATCACAGCGGATCTGCTTGACAAAGGATTCGGGGCGTACGTCCTTGATCTGCATGAAAGCTCCGACGGCTGATGGGTTTTGGCCGGGTGCTGGTGACTCAGACACCCTCCTCTATCATAATGTCTATATAAATCAATGGTTTACGTAACATTTGTCGTTATGGGGCCGGTATTGATCTGATACTGGACCCGTGTGGCGCGTCGCTTTTCGCCCCGGATTCAGAGGGGGTTTTGGGCCCGGCAACCAGGAGGGCATGTGACGGACTTGCTCATTCAGGCCGGCCCCAAACGATCTCACTCCAGGCACCTTCGCATGAAGCAGCTAACAGGGGTTGGAGTAAGAGTTGAAGGCTGGCAACTGATGCTGACCACAGAGCATGAGCAATGAAATCGATGGCGCAGAAGAATTGCAATGAAGAGTCGCGGATGCTGCGCGAGTTGTCCGAGACCATCGAAGACTTGAAAAGCTATCAGGACGTCTCAAGGCTGAACGGGGGGGCTTTGCAAATGGAATGGGATATTGGACGCGCGGGCCGACAGTGGACAGGCAAGGACGGCCTAGCCAAACTTGACCGACTGCCTGGGCGTCTCGAACTGTTGGATGGGAAGCTGTGTGCCAGTGAAGCTGAAAGGTCCGAACTGCTGGCCGGCTTGCTGGAAAACTTGGGGCTCGATGTAGTCGTTCAGTTCGGTCGCATTGACGACTGGCAGCAAGCCATTGCCGCGCGCGCAATAGCTGAGCAGGAGCAGTCGACCTTGACGCATGCAGGAGGTGTCCTTGTACGAGATCAATAGCTATGTCGTATTGAAGCTGCCTCTGATTGAGCACGGCTTGAGGAAAGGTGATGGCGGCGTGGTGGTCTATGTTCACCAGGAGGGCAAGGCCTATGAAGTCGAGTTCCTAGCAGCTGACCTGCAGACCATTGCCGTTGTCACGGTCGAAGCGGAGCAGGTCTGGCGCCCCAGTGATGACGAAACTCCCCAGTCACCTGCCGTTTGAATCGATTGAAGCTCACCGTATAAGCTAGTTGCCAACCTAGGCTACTGGAAGTCCTTGCGGCTACCTCTGAGTACACCTAAGCTTGCCTCGGGGCAGGGCCAAGGGCTCGCCAATGTGCACGCCGGACACACTCGGGCTGCAGACCGAGGGGTGATCGCCCTGCCCTTCCTAGCTCTTCCATAGAGCCAGACAGTCACAACAGTGACCAAATGCGTGTCGAAGTCATTGAACTCAGCAAGCAAAGTCGCACGCTTGTTTTGGTCTCAGCTTTGGCGCTTGCGAAGCCCTTCTCGGTAGAGGATGCCTCCGACCTCGACCAAGGCCGCTATGTCGTCCTCGGTCAGCTTGCTTTCCGCGAGCCCAATCCACGCGGCCAGTCGAACAACGGCATCGTCCAACGACGCACGTGCTTCTTGCACTTCGAGCAGTTCTGCCTGCGCTTCAAACCGCTGGATTACCGGATGCAACATCGTCTGCTCCCTGGCTTGTGATGGGCGTACAGGCTGGATGAGGAGGAGATAGTCCGCCCCTAGGCGAGTAGAAACGCTTGATCCAGACTGGCCAACAGGCTCTCTACACGCTGGGCGGACTCTGGCTTCTCTGACGCGATGAATGTAGCGGGCGTGGCCCCAGACTCTCGCGCCTGATAGGCGCGTCGAATCAGTTCGAATTGGCCGCGGCCGCAGCTTTTCGACACAGAGTCGAAACGAGACCACCTTTCGAAGGCAACTCCCCCGCCTCGGGTCCAGTTGCGCGCTTTCGCAGGTGCCACGAGAGAGTCGAGCTGCTTCCGCTGTAGCTCCAGCCACTCTTCTTCCTCCCTCTTTTGCTCTGCAAGCTTTCTTTCTCGGGCCTCATGTGCCTTGCGCTGCAGGATTTGCCGCTGCCGTTCGACACCCGCCAGCGTGCCCGTCGCGTTCGGGCCCAAAGCCTGCGATAGCTCAGGGAATATCAGCCGTAACGCCTCGTCGGTTTTCGGGTTTCGCGCATAGGTCGCTTCTGCCTGCGCCAAGGACTCCAGCACCTGCGTTCGCGTGCGAGCCAGCTCTTGAGCTTCCCTGTCCGTGAGGTTTGGCCGATAGGTTCGATAGGCAGCGAGCATCAGAGGTGCATAGCTGAGGAGTTTTTTGTGCGTCAGGATGACCGCGACGCCCGTGAAACCTGGATGAGCCATGTGACCAAGCCCCGCTGATCGGATGCAATCCAAGCACCAAACTAGATGAGCAAACTCTGCCGTCGCCAGCTCAGGCTTCTTGATTTTCTGGAACAACTGCTGATAGGCCGAAGCCTGCGGCTCCACAAGATCGCCGCGCAAGCCCGGGCGCAAATCGGATACATATTTCTGCAGTAGCGGCGCGAATTTGAGAGCTGACAGGCGGTCAGCGTATCTCTGGATATCTTGTGCCTGGCGCACCTTGGCCTGTCGCTCAAGGTCTTCGAGCCTTCGCCTTCTTTCTTCCTTACGTTCGGCCGCTTCCTGAACCGCTTTGATGCGGCTTTCAATCTCAGGGTGGTAAACCCATCGGAAAGCGTTCGGCGATGAATGCACCAGTTCCTCAAGCTCCGCGTGATTCATCCGGCCAGATCCGTAAAGCCGCTGCGCATCCAGTTCCAAACAAGCCGTGCCGCGCTCTCTGATCTTGGCCAGTTTGGCAGCATCGACACGATGAGTCACGGCAACCTCAATCATCAGCTCCGAATCATCGAACTCCCGGTCAAACTCAGAGGCCGAGCACAGGACATCTGGCACGATGTTTCCTAAGTGCTGTTCTAGGCGGACATCGCTCAGTTCGAAGCTGCAAGACGGAATTCTTAGCGGGACCACTGCCCGTCCACCCTTGAGCCCGCAATCCACATCGAACACTGCGCCGGCGACACGGATATTGTCTGCACGCTCCAAGATTCGCTTAAGCGCTAGGTGCAAGGCAGTTTCACCGCGCTGCACTGCGGTCATGCCGTCGAGCAATGACAGATCAAAAGTCGGATCCATGTCCGGCTCGATCGCGTCCAAGGCATCAGCGCCTTGCTGCTTGACGGCCTTTTCCGCCAGAGCTTGTATTCGCTCCAAGTCCGGGTGGCTTTCCCAGCACGAGCTGTCACCAATGAGGCGGGTTGAGGCGAGCAGTTCCTCAGGCTCCATTCCCGCCAACGCCGGATGGTCAATCTCTAGCGTCAGCACCGCATCAGCCCCCGGCGCTACCGACACGATAGACCGGATCTGGATATGAATGACTCGCCCATCAGCCAGCGTCACTTCGGCGCTTTGGCTGTTCAACCACCGGCGCTCAACCACCTGCACTAGCCCTGTTTCACCCGAGACATTTGCGCTATACCTTCGCCCACTCACACCTCGTAGAAACGACGTGGCCTTGACGGCCGGCAGTTCGATGAAGTCTTGACTGACCCATTGATGCATCAAAGCGGCCCTTGCCGCGAGGGCCATACAGTCGCCCCGTTGATTGCCCGCCTTGTGTCGAAAAGACATACCGTGCGAATTGGGCTTCAGAAAATGCGCGGCATCTTGTCCCGCATTGACGGCCTCAACCGGCGCTCCGCAGCCTGGGCAAACGCACCCGCACGCCAGCCCTGTCTGCTCTCTCCCGAGCGTTTGGACATGAACCGGCAAGTGATCAATAGCGCGGGTCGCCCACGCCATCACGCGAGTTTCCTTTACGAGAATGCCCTTGGTTACGGTCATACCTTTGTCCGTTGCGCATAGGCCCACGCCATCTATCCAGGCCCGATGTCATATTTTATGGCCGAGCCGTCTGGTGCATGTCCGAGCCTAGGCTTCAACTTGGGCGGCTGTATGTGTGCACAGTGCAGGTGTGCAACCTAATCGACTCTGGTGTCTGCGCCTGCGGCACGACGGCGTCCCGCTTCTTCGGTGGCAGCAACCTACCGCGACCTGGCATGAAGGTAAAGGCCCTCCATTACCGCAGGGCGCAGTGCTGCGGGCCAAATTCGATCAAGGTCTCACGGCCCCTGGCGGTAGCCACTGGACGCCCGTGCGTCTCACTAGTTCTTCGTAGCTGATCGGCTTGCTGGCAACTTCTTCATCACGATTGGCTTGCCAGTGAGCCCAGGCTTGTCGAGTTTGACCGTCAAACACCAGCTTGAACAGGTGGCTTGGCACACGGACTTTGTTGTCACCGATTTGCGGACTGCTCGCATCAAACACAGGCCCGGTGATTACGTAAACATCGCCCTGGGCGCGCTGCACGTACTTGCGCGTGTCCTGCTCGATCTTGGACCAAGCGCCGGAATTGTGCCGAATCGACTGCGGCACCATGTTGGCCAACGAGAATGATTGTGCGAGCGCCAATTCGGTGGCCATATCGCCCGAAGGCGCCAGGTGCCCGCGGGAGTAGCCAGACCTCTTGTAGTCTTCGAGCTCGGCCCGCTCGGCCCGAGGGAGCCGCGCATCGGCGAAGAATCGATCTGACTTCTGCCGTTTGATGCCGCCCAGGGCCCGCTTATTGAGTCGCTGAGCCGAAAAAATAGGCGTCTTTGTATCACCGCTATGCAGCACCGCAAAGCTGTCGTAGCAAAGCTCGCTCTGACGCGGATTGGGAGCGACGGCAGGAGCCTTCCGTTGCACAAAGAACTCAGGGCAGCGTGCGAAAGAGGTAGGCAATTGGGCCACCTGCTCAGCAATGGAAGCGCCGCTTCCAGGCAGATGCCAGGTAGAAACACAAACAAGTGCTGCTGTCAGCAGAGACCGGGAGATGAACGAACGCACGGGAGAATTTGAGGGGCTACTGCAACAAAAGGAGATTGGACCACGTGGTGCAGCGGCGACACGCGTAGCTGTGGAGGGCAGTTCTGTGCCCAAAGCGGTCGGTTGCATTCACAAAGTACGCTCGCGAAATCGGCCATGAACCGTCATCGACAGATTTGAAAGTAGGTGCTTAGCA
Source organism: Roseateles sp. PN1 (assembly GCF_038419725.1). Lineage (NCBI taxonomy): Bacteria > Pseudomonadati > Pseudomonadota > Betaproteobacteria > Burkholderiales > Sphaerotilaceae > Roseateles > Roseateles sp. PN1. The sequence continues at coordinate 166,905 of NZ_JBCARA010000010.1, forward strand.
CCATGCCCCCCAGCATCGGTCTCGGCCGTGAGAACGGTCGGTGGCGCGCAGCTTTGTTGGAGTTCGCAGACTCGCTCCAACTTACCAGGCTGGATTCATCCGTCGGGCGCTTGCATCGAATCTAGGTTTTCTAGCAATCAACGGCAGCATCCACTTGCTCTATCGCTCGGTGACTCCGATGCAGACAGCATCGGCGCGTCGCCTGGTGAGGCCAGGTCTTCAAGAATGGTGCAATCGACAGCCGCACCGCCAGCGCAGGCCGTGTCGCAGCTCCCGACGAAGGCCGCCATGTTTCGTTCCAGCGCTTGCAGCTCGGCCAACTTGTCTCGCACCTGCGACAAGTGCTTGGCGGCCACCTCCCGCACTTCAACACAGGGCCGGTTGGGCTCGTCAACCAGCCCTACCAACTCGCGCACTTGCTCGATGGAAAAGCCGAAGTCCCGGCAGCGCCGAATGAAGCTGAGCCGTCGAACGGTCTCCGTGCCGTAGACCCGACGTCCACCATCGGTGCGTGGCACCGCCGGCAGTAGCCCGATTTCCTCGTAGTAACGGATGGTCGGCACGGAGCAGCCGGCCTGCCGGGCCAGCAGGCCGATGGAGATGGATGCCGTGGTGTTCATGCGCGACAGCTTAGCCTTTGCGGCAACCGCACCCCGGCGGCTGTGCCGCTGACATGTTCTCCGGCAAGAACTGCGAGAACAGCCGCTGTGCATCGCTACCTGACTGCTCTGGCCCCACGATGGTCAGTTCCACGTCATCGCCTCGCCGGCTTAACGCGTAGTCGAGGAACGCACAGCACTCGCGCTCCAGCTTGACGATGTGCTCGACCTCGGAAGCGGCGGCACCGTCATAGCTCAGGTGGAGCGAACTGTCTTCCAGGCGATGCGCGCGCAGGTGCTGCTTCGTAAGCTGGCGGATGCGAGCCAGCCGAGGGCCCATGTCGGCCGGCCCAAGGGTGCAGGCAATTGGCGCTTGTTCAGTTGCCGACATCAATTGCCTTCGTAGAACAGGTGCTGGCGCAGCCGCACGTTGCGCTTCGGGACGCTTCGCGCCGACGCCACCACCACACCGTGGCCACGGCCAACGCAACGGCCAGGAGTGCCGCCGCCAGCGGTAGCAACTCATCGGCACAGGCCAGCAGGGCCGAGCCCGTTGCGGCAAGCCCTCCGGCCAGGCCCAGCAGTGGGATGGCACAGCAGGCCGCGCAGGCGGCACCGAGGCCCAATGCTGCTTTCCATGATTTCATGAGATGTCCCGTGAGTGGTGAGACCCAGAAGGTAGAACCTCAAGCCACTTGAGGAGCAAGCTCTTTCTGCCGAAGCGGCAAGGGACAATGTTGCCTATGGAGCTCATCAAGACGTTCGGATTATTCGTGGTGACGGCACTGGCGGAAATCGTCGGGTGCTACTTACCGTACCTCTGGCTAAAGCAGGGCAAGTCCGCCTGGCTGCTTGTGCCGGCCGCCATCAGTTTGGCGCTGTTCGCATGGTTGCTGTCATTGCATCCGACGGCGGCAGGCCGGGTCTATGCCGCCTACGGCGGCATCTACATCGGCGTAGCTATTCTTTGGCTGTGGCTGGTAGACAAGATAACCCCGACCACTACCGACTGGGTCGGTGTCGGCCTTTGCTTCCTTGGGATGGTGGTCATCATGTTCGGCTCCAGAGCTGAGGGGTAACAGCAACTAGGCAGGCTGAAGTTGGCATGAGCGGACGGGGAGCTGGCAATTTACCGCTTTGGGCACGTTGCTGCCGCTGAGGCCTGATGACAGACCGGCTCCTTTGGCTCAGGCCGATCAATGAAGCCGGATCGCTTGCACGACTGTCACAACAACTATCGCCCGCCAGTCGCAGACCTGTGGCGCGAGGTGCAACTACTTCGGCGCCCTACGCGATGCATGGGCGGCAAGGATTGATCAGTCTGTTTGGGCCCCTTGGTCTAGTTCCTTGAATGGGACCGAGCAGAGAAAATGAAGCGTTTTCAACTCCTGATCCGATATCACTCCCCTGGCTTGCAGATCCTCTGCAGTCTCAAAAAGTTCGAGAAGCATTCTTTTCTCTTCTTCTATTTCGCCGCTCATTGCATTCCTTCAATTTGTCGAGATTTTCTAGGCGGTGAGCCGACGAATGCGTCATAGCTCGCACCGTTCACATAGAGCGCCGCACTTTGGAGGCCGGAAATGAGCACCCTGCCGCCACCCCGATGGCCCTGTATGGCCCAGGACGACGCCATGAGTGCACGTGGCCAACTCGTCCGGCGCCCCCTAGCCCCCCCTACATGGCGAGATGTAACGGATGAAGTCCGGTTTAGTTAACTAAACTGTTTGGAAATCAACGGGTGGCTCGGGTTTAGCCCGCCCCGCCAAGCACGCTCCGACATGAGCGCTTTACCGTAAAGCACATTCCGCCAAAAGGCGACCCCCTTCGCCCGGTTTACTACAGTAAACCTGCCCGAGTCAGTTTCTCGACCCCCATCACGCGGTTCACCCAGGCGCTGCTTGGCACAGGGTGGTTTACCGTAAACCACCGCCAGGCGGCCCCGGCCGCCCTCCCCGTCTTGCCATCGCCCTAAAAGTTTAATACGTTAAACTTTTCAAATTCAGCCTACAGATAACTTCGTTTGTTGATAGGAAAAATCCTGCTGTAAAAACCAACCGTTAGCAGCGCCCTGCCCTAAATTCCCAGCGTGACAAGCACTTACGACGACTTGGCAATGGATCCGTTGGGACCAAGTCAGCGCCTGCGCGAAAGCGAGCAAGGCCTCGACCGTGAGGCCACGGTTGGAGAGCTCTGGCCAGAGATCAAAGACCTTTGGTACCCGGTCCAGTACCTCCCCTGGGCGCCAATTCATGCGGACAGTCGCTGGGGCGCCGCCGCGTACCGGTTTATGAGGAAGAGCCGAAGCCGTTTGTGGACAAAGGCATGCTCCCTCCCAAGCTAGGGCCCCAGCACTTCGCCTATCTGCGCTGCTTGGCTCAGTCGAAGTAACGGCGCGGCAAGGCGTTGACACCGCCGCAACTCAATACGCAAGGCTGCGCAACTGCCCCTTCTTAATGATGTGCATGGTCTCGATGCCCGCAATCAAACGGCGCGCCGACCAGAACGACTTGAAACCCATCATGGGCCGGGTTCGTCGCTAGATGGCGCGGTGGTCTGGCTCGATCAGGTTGTTCAGGTACCTCGACTGGCGCAGCACATTGGCCACGCGGCTGGCCACGAGTTGGTCACCCTGCAGCTACAACTGGTTAATCAGTTAAGGGCGCTTGATCGGAATCACCTTGGGCTCGCGCTCCGAAGTCAGTGAGGGGGGGGGTTGGAACGGTCCCCCCTTGCCTCGGATGAATGGGCCGAAAACTGATGAGGCATGAAGATCCGGACGGACATGTCGACGTTCCGGTCGAGCAATTAATTCGTCAACTCGGGCCAGGCCACTGCTCTACGCCTCTCGTTTAAAACAAGTTCGTATGAGTAAGTAAATACTTACATGACACCTTGACGCAATTTTTAGCTTCCGCCAATAGCTCAGATCTCACACGCCAGTTCTTCGCCTTCGTGAAACCATTTCAAGTTCACTCCGCATCAGCTTGTCTTCAGCTTGGGTGTAGATAGCCGTCGTAGCAGGGTTCGTATGCCCAAGAATGCTGCCGAGAACTCGGAGGTCCCCCCCCGTCTTGGCCCACTCACTGCCGAATGTGTGTCGCAACCAATGGGTTGAAGCTGCGGCGAGTTGCCGTGCCATACGCGGGTTGGCTTCTTCAATCGTCTGAGCGCACTTTGCTAGGCCATCTTTCACCAAGTTGTAGATGCGAGCTGGCGGCAAAGGGGTAAAAGGATTGTCCAAACGGGACAGTAGCGGTATCGACGCCCCAAACAACTCAAGGTCGATGTCACCCCTCGCATCCCGCGCCGACAAGCCCTTGAATTCCATGGCGTCGATTAGCGCTTCAACCGAGATCTCGTCTAGAGGTACCTTCCGTTCCTTCCCTCCCTTGCCGTAGAACTGCAGCCACCATCCTGCGTGCCCGCTTGCATCTGGGTCCTGCCTCAGCCAGCTCGATTCCGCATTGGCTATTTCCTCTTTGCGCAGACCAGCATTCAGCCCCAACTCAAAAAGGACACGCAGCCTCACGTTGGCCGGCGTGCGCGGCAGCCCCGACAGCCAAGCATTGAGCGCGGCTGACTGAGCCTGAGTCAGCGCACGCAGCACGCGCAAGGGCGTCTTCTTCGAACCCTTTGGCGCACCGTCCCAGGGGTTGGTGTCTAGGTAGTTCTGACTGGCCAACCACTTGCACATCATCTTGCACACGGTCTCGGCATAACGCAGTGATCGCGGGCCAAGCGGCCCTTCGAATGGCCGCCAGTCTTGCGACCAACGCTGCATCCCTTTTCCCGCAATCCAGCGCGCACCAGGCGCTTGCAGAAAGTGCAGGTACGCGGCGCAGTCAATCGAGTCGAGCGAGCTCAGCGCTTTGCCGCGCTCGAAAATGGCCCACAGCAGGAATCGTTCAGCCTCTTTGCGGTAGGCCGACCAGGTGTGCTTGTTGCCAGAGACGATCTCGGCTTTTGGTGAAGGCACATCGGCGCCCCTTGAAAGCAACAAGGGCTTCGTTCCAGCGGCGGCGGCATCCGCAGCAGTTCGTGGCCGGTACATGTCGAGCCAGGCGACCACAGCCTGATAGTCATTCAAGGCCTTGATGCGGCACCTAGCGAGAGGCTTCCTGTTTTCGCCATCGAAACCAGAGAGAGCCTGCGGCACCACCAGTCGCTCCAAGGGCACAAGGTCTGCCATCGGCCGCGGCGTCAAGGCGGCAATGTCGAGTTGGTCTACGGGTTTCAGCGCAAAGGGGTCCAGGCCACCGACGCTGCCCTCATGGTGCTGGAGCCATGCCACTAGCCGTCTGGCGCCCTCCTCGCCCACCCGGGGCACCTTCCGGTACCAGCGGAAGCCGTGCGCATTCAGATAGGCGACGAGCTCGCCAACCGTGTTGATGCCGACCGCGGAGAGTCGCCGGCAGTGCTCAATGTCGAGCCATGCTGCCAAAGGGTCTGCCGGGAAGGGCGGCGCTGCGACCAGCGATTCCAATCGCCGCAAAGCATCGAGTTGCCGCTTAACCAGGCGCCCTCGCCGCTTACGAGCCCGAGACTCCGGGTTATCACGTGGCCTAGCCACCGACCCGACGCCAGGCTCCGCGGTGGGTGCGCCGGCCATGCCGTAGCGCTCCTCCCAGAGGTCGATCAGCTCAGCCTCTGAAAAGAAATCTGGGTCGTCAAACTCCTCGCGAAATGCTTCGAGGGTAGGTGGTGCGTTGGACTTCACAGCCAGGTGCGATGAACTCACAGCTGGCGACGAAAGAGTGACGCCTTCTGCTGATGGGGCGTTCATGACAGCCGAGGCCTTGATACGCAGTGGGTCGCGCCTCAAAAGGTTGGCCGTTGCCGCATCACCATGACGCTTGGCCGCAGCCGCCAGCACATCGAGCATGGTGCGGACAGTGGACCGGATATGGCGCAGATCGTTCGAGCCGCGGTGACCCATGTAACGGTCCCAGGCCTCCTTCACGTCGATCCCCTGCACAAAGGCGCTCAGGAATCGGAAGTCCCAGGTTGACACCTTGGGCGCGCGCGTGACGGATTTCATCGCGTGCCCCTTGCCGACGACGGAAACAGCAATGGCCGGCGGCTTTGCCGGGACTGACTTTGAAAACTTAACTTCTTAGTGAACATCAATTCCCGTACGGGCCCGCGCTGGAATTTCTTTACGAATCAAGAACTTGGACTGATGCTATTCAGTTTATGCCGTTTTGTAAGACAAAAATTGCAGGGGCGATAATAAACGTTATCACGCCCTTACGATTGACCTGTCTGGTGCGTGGAAACTTTGATCTGCCTGCTGTTGCAGGGTTCGTGGCGCCGTTCAGCGGTGTGACCACCCGTAGGCAACTCATTGGTTGTCGTCGCCACATCGACGGAATCAACGTGAATCTGAGTTCGAGTTTGCGGCCGCTCGGCCCTCCAGCGCTGCACCAACAATCAGCCGCATTCGGTATCAGCTGCGATCATGTTTTGACAGGGAGGCATCTGTCATCTGCCCGTCTGTTTGCCACCGGACTTTTCTTGAAGCCCTGAACCCCGTCTTGACCACATCCCTTTGTGAGTGAGTCTTGGGCCAGCGAGATATCCACACTTGCTGTGCATATCTCAGGCACTCCAGGCCGCAATCCCGCGTCATTGCTGGCTAGAGCTGGGCTGCCTCCTTTTGTGGCAAGGCACCAAGCCCATCCCCTGCTCTCCCTGATAGCAAGTGTCTGCGCATGGATTTGGCAGGGTGGCTGCGAGACGCCAATGTTCCAGCCACGCTCACAGCTGTCACACAACCGTCCCGCCAGGGCGGTCAATGAACGGTCATTCACCGCACCTGGTCTCCGAACTCTGGAGGTGGAATGAAGCGGGGATTTAGAGCTCGTACACGCTGAGCTTTGGGGCCGCTAAACAGCCTTTTTAGACCTTCTCAACGGCGAAAATCGACCTCTCAGAACGCCCCAGAATCGATTTTCTCGACCCAACCAAGGCGTCGGGCTGCACAACACCACAAAAGCCCGTACAAGGCGTTTTGAGCGGTTTTGACCTTTGGATTGGCCACACATCCTAGAAGAACGAGCTCCTGGAGCTTCTTCGTACAAATTCCCGGCGCCAATCGATCCTTGAATTCGTCGTCCGGATTTTCATCAACCGGTTTCACTGTTCCTTGGAACAAACCGCTACACGATCACCGCCAGTTGACTTGGCTGGGTTGAGCCACTGTAAGTTCAGGCTAGGCCGTTTGATCAGACGGCAGATTCAACTGGCTACCAAGCTGGAGGAGTTGAGGCTCGAGGTGGTGCGCTGGTGTGGATAGGCGAGCCTCGACGAAATTACAGAATTTCCTGGTGCGTGCCGCCCTCACGACACTTAATCAACCGGCGACAGCCATCCGCGTAAATCAGCTTGGTTGGAAAGGAACAGCGCGAGGCTGCGGAGGAAAAGTCAATGCACGTCAAGGCTAGTTGTGCGGCGCGCCTTGAGTTGAACGAGCGCGAATTGGCTTCGTAAGGTGTAGCCGTCTTGGTCCTCGAAGAGGATTGAAGAGTACTCCGCAATGTCGTAGGAGGACTCGCACGCTTAGATCAAAGTCAAATCCTCTTGTCATGTAGAGCCCCCCTCCCCTTCCTGGTCAACAAAATCTAGACGGTTCAATTCGCCAACTTCTGGACCCGATTGAAGCCTCAGGGCCTGAATGGCCCAACGACGAAGAACCTGGCCAATGGAATGAGAGCTCACTTTCATGTTCTCGTTCGCCTTGTATTACTCCTTGCTTTGGCCGCCTGCTTCAGCATTGCAGTGATCGTGTCAGCCTGACGAGACCATCAGGAGTACATCGAACTGGCGTTGAGGTCGACGTCCAAGGTGGCCTGCTACAGCAGGTTCGGTACCCGCCGAATTAGCCGCGGAAGGTTATTTTTCAAGAGACAGTGACTTCCGAACGCGAAGCCCTACTAGGCGAGCTCCGGCTTTTTCGCACTCCCCTCCCCTTCACTTTCCGTCGATTGGAAGACCTACTTCGTCGGTGCAGGCTCATTCAATTCGGCAACAAAGTCTGGGCTACGGATGTCTCGCAGGTCGTCGTAGACGATAGGCAGATGGATGCAGTGGTACAGATCAGCTTAGCCAAAATTGTGCTTTTTCGATGGCAAATGCAAGGCCCATCGGCCCCTGCAATCACAAGTTGTGAGAGTGGCGCGCCCTCACCTCCTTGACCACCAGATGGCGGGTTAAAGAGATCTGGCTTGCGGAACTGTTCGCCATTTTTCAGCTGCTTCGAATTCGCTCCTGACGACCAGCGCTTATGGCGGCCATCTACAAGCACGGCAAGCCAAATCGGCGCATCCGCCCTCACCTACAGCCCGCAGAAAGCTCGAATTGGAAAGGACGCCTACGAGGTGACGATAGTGGAAATGAGTTGAGCTCCACAGGCCATCTAGCTCGTTTCAGGTTGCATTGATTCGGAACAATTGGTGTGCCAAATCTGGCATTTCGGCGAGGCGGTTTGACTGGGCATCAGGCCGAATGATTCGCGTCGCGCTGTCTTCTGGGGCCCCAGTGCAGGAGTGTCGAAGGTCGGTGTCGATGTTCTGGAGCACTTCCGTTGGAGTCGCTCCCAGCAGAGCTTGCTATCGGTTTCCCGTCATGGTTCCGTGAAGTTCAGCGTGGTGGTGCTTAGGCAAAAAGCCATGCCCTCCCCCGCGATCGAAAGGCCATGCAGCAGTCGATCTTGAATCACACGCCCATTGAATTCCACTCCTGTATGCACTGATGTTGCCCTGCGCAACTTGGTCTGGCTATCAACAGACGCCTTGCCTCATTGATGTGGAGTAGCACTCTTGAGCAGACCGGCCTCACACGTTGGCAGCCCATTCACCAGTGACCGGAACGGTTAGAGGTCAGGGCGACCCTCGTGTTGAACCGTTCAACACGCCCCGTTCTGGCACCTGGTCCAAGGAGGGTCAGCGTGGGTCTAGTCCCTCCATAGACGCGTTTTCGACTACCCGCGTTTGAGCGCTTGAGACGTCGAGTACCCTTTTTCGTGCCTGTGGGCGCAAGATCGCGCACGCGCTCGCACGGGGCCACGGACGAACCAGTTACCCGGGCAAAGGGGCTGAAGGTCACGTTCATCAAGCTCTGGAACGGGTCTCGACAACCGCTTCGTTCTGATCGACAAAGGCACATTGAAGTTCCACCGAGCCATCAAAGCCAACACCCGACTCGCTCGGCAACTGAAGGCTCTTGCTCAGACCGGCGGGCTTTGCTGCCGATTCAAGCCCGACCGTTGATGAGTCAACACGCAGTGTTTGGAGCATCGGAGATTCTTTGCATCGTGCACGATGGCCCCATGGGAATTGGACTCTTGAAGACCTCAGTCTCGCAGGCCTTACTGCTGCGCTGTTCATCAAGACTCTGCCCATCTTGCAGCTAGGGTTTGAGCCACTTTGACTTGGTTTTTGGCGGGCTGGTGCCCGGTGGCTCGTCGCGCAGTGGCTTGTCTCTAACGGACTACGGGCAGTTGGCGCTCAAGCTGAACATCACGCCGCGCGAGCGCCTGGCGCGGGCGATGCATGCACCACTCACAGTTCCCGAACATCGCTACGAGGGTTGGTCGATGACGACATGCAGGAGCAGCAGATGGAGGATGGACATACGTGCCGACGTCTCTGTATGAGCGAGAGCGCCATTCGCGAGGCTCCAGGCATCACGCTGGGAATAGGAATGCCGTCACACCACGTGAAGCAAACGTCGCCGCAGATCACGGCGCAGCGCCACAAACCTCAAACATTTCTTTGTGGCAGCAGGCCGGACTACATCCTCGCCACGCCGCAGAACCGTGCATCTACTCAAGGCAAACACACCACGTACACCCATTCCGACGCGCCGCAGTTGAGCACGCACGGAGCCGGCGTTGATAGAGGAGGGCGCCTTGAATGGATATCACAGTACGACTGTTCGATCTTGAGGATGCCCACGAACATGTCACGCAGTGGAGTGTGGCTCTTTACCCATGATGGTCCCAGGTCTCGCCTGGATAGCATCACCCCTCAATAACGGGTAGCCATGAACACACAGACCTGCTTCGTGGTTCTGTGGATTCCGAAGAAGCTAGCGCGCCGTTCGCGGCGGCTTGAAGTCAACATTCATTGATGTGCTTGCGGCATGGGCCAACAAACAATGCGCTGCGCCTGGTCCTAGCGGTGCATTCATGGCTCTTTGGACAAGAACTTGAGCGCCAAGGCTTCGGTGCCAATAATGGGCGTCCCTTGTGCTGTTGGACTGCACAACGCTCTTTGTGAGCAGATTGCTCTGGGCAGCCCGTTCCTTCAACTGCAGGTTTGCTGGGCAAAAAAAGAGGGGAGAGCGTTTCGCTTTCCCCTTCTGTGCTTAGCCTTCCTGGACTTTACTTCGCTAAGAAGTCCTCAATGAGCTTGGCCAAAGCCACTCGCTTCGAGTCCGGAAGTACCCCCGCCTCGAATCGCACAAACGTTCTGCCCTTGGCGTCGCTTTCAATCGAAGCCAGTTTCTTTCCTGCGACACCAACAGTGATTGGAGCCTGAGGTGTTGAACCGTTCAACGGCTCTTGTGTCAACGAAGCAAATACGCTGGACGCGTTTGGCCGTGGCGTTGTTGCTTTGAGGACTGCCGCTTTGGCAATGGTGCCGTCGGGGTCCTTCTGAACTGCGTCGGCCAAAGGCTGTGCCCAGCGGTATTGAATGTCCAACGGTGAAGGAAAGGCTTCAACAACTCGCACCGGCAACCTGGCGAGAGAGATGCTTTTTGACACCATGGACACGTCAACACCAAGAGCCTCAGACAGCTTTCTTTGGGATGGGAACAAACCATCGTCCAAGGCCTGCCGATACATATTGCCTTGCTCCCAAGGGCTCAAGTTCTTGCGATTTCTGTTCTCACGCTCCATCTGCTCGAACAATTGCAGATCGGTGAGCGACTCGATCATCGCGTTGACTGGAAGTCCCAGCTCTAAACAGGCACGGTGACGGCGATGCCCGAAAACCACCTCATACTCAAATTTGGATGTTGAACCGTTCAACAGACCCTGGATCGGTCGAACCTTAATGGCCTGCACGTTTCCACCGGCTTGCTGAATCTCATTCTTCAGATCAGAAAATTCTTGGGAATGAAAATTCGCATCATGGCGATTGGCCCACTTTGATGGGGCGATCTTGTTCGGATCGAGAGGGCGAACTGTCGATGCGCCTTCAAACTCCTTTACTTTCTCCCTGAGAGCCTCCACCTCCTGCACCGCCGCAGACTGTGCCGACATAAAGCCCAGCATTGTTCCAGGCGCAGTCTTCGGACGATTGGCGTCAATCGGAGGTGTTGAACGGTTCAACACCGCATCTCTGCCACCCGACGGCAAACCAATCAGCCCGGCTTTTTCAAGAAGTCGTTTGCTCATTTCACGCTCCCAGATCCATCAGCCACAAGGGCATCAACTTGCTTGCGCCACACAGAACGAACCGATCCCTCAACATAGCTGACAAACAAATCGTAAGCATCTCTAGCTCTCTTAAAGGTCTTGGCGCTTCCGTCATAGCGACTGACGTCATAGGCCGTGCCAAATTCTGCTGAGGTTGTTGCTGTTACCGCCGTTTTTGGAATTTCAACCGGCAAGACTTTGTCGGTATAGGTGGACTGAATCCATTGACGAACAATTGCCGCGGTTGAGTCCGACGAGTCAACGCGTGACAACAAGATGCTGATGAAATCAAATTCCTTGGTAAGTCCTCGTTGAGCAAGCAGTTCATTGGTGAGGTCGGAGAATAGCGACCAGAACTGCGCCGCTGACGCGAAATCCAGGGCATTGGGGGGGAGGGGCATCACAATGCCGTTTGACGCCATAAAGGCGTTGATGGTCGTGTAACTCAAGGACGGGGGCGTATCGATCACGATGACGTCATAGTCCGGGCGAACATCGTCGATTCCCAGATTCAGAACATCCCAGAATTCAAAGCCCGGTTCATTTGTCTGCCGAGCGGGGAGGGCGAATTCAGCACCAAACAGGACTGGTGCTGCGGCAACAAGATCAATGCCGTCCCAGTATGTTGACCTGATGGCATACCGAATTGAAGTCTCCGACCCCATCGCAAGAGGCAGGATGGTGCTTTCTTCTTCTACCTCTGTGTCGGGCAGAATTCCAAAGAGGGTCGTCAATGATCCTTGGGGATCAGTATCAATGACAAGCACCTTATGCCCGAGTAGCGTTAAGCCTTGGGCGAGTGTCATGGCCGTAGTGGTCTTACCCACGCCACCCTTAAAGTTGCCAATGCTGATGGTGACAGCTTCGGCACCTTCTGGTCGAAGTCTGTCTTTGCGGTACTCACGAATCCAGGTGCGTGCCTCAGCGAGATTGAACTCGCGCCGATTTCCGGATTCGTTCTTTCTTCCCTCCGGCAGGTCTCCTCGAGACAAGCGATGGCTCAAAGAGCCTTTTTCAATGCCGCACATGGCAGCGAGCTGGGACAAGTTGAAAGTAGGGGACGCCTTGCGAGACGTCGGATTCAACATGGCTTCTCGGATTTGACCCATCATCGACGTTGCGCGCTCTGCTTGGTCTTTGATGTCGCCGAGACTAATTGACTGTGATGCTTTGAAACTGATTCTGTCCAACTCTAGACTCCTTGGAACAATGCGTGATTTTCAGAGATTTTACGAAAATCGAACGCTCAACCAGCATTGTGTCAAAAAGTTCTTTGTCCGCAAAGCTTTGACAGTCAAGGCAGCTGCTTTTTCTTTGTTTGACGATTGAAGTTCGCCTTCTGGGTTTTTTAGAAATTCAATTTCTTCAAACCCTTTAATACCTTTAGGGTCGAATTTCCTTTTTAAAATCAACAACTTAACGGCTTTTGCGTGAGAGGATACGGGAGGATCTGGAGACTTTTCGGGATGACTTGGAGGGGACTTAGGACAAAGCGGAGACTTTTCGGGATCGAAGGGGAGTAGATACAGGATTTGGCGCTGCCATTGTCTTGCGGCGGCCTGATCTTGGATTTCCTGTGATTGCACGCCCTTGATGTGAGAGTTTTCGGGAGCTTTTGTCTCTTGGAAGGGCGAAAGCTGGAGGGATGGGTGATTCCTCATTGCTGGAATGGCCGGTTCCTTAGCCAGGCACACCCAGTGCAAGGTCTCCTGGCCAGCTCGCGCTCTTCACATGCAAGTTTTCAGGAACTAATAGTTGCCGCAAGGCGCGCTCCATCTGGCAGGAGACGGTGTTCACGTGCAAGTTTTCGGGAATCTGAATTTGCACCCCAGCATGTTCTTTCCGGGTGGATTTGGTGTTCAAGTGCAAGTTTTCGGGATCGCGATCAGGATCACATTGAGTTCACTCTCAGGTGAATTCACGTTTCACATGTCGTGTAACATTCGAGGATGGACTCTTCGCTAGATCAGAAAGCCGCGACCACCCGAAAGAGGAAGACGTCCGTCACCACCATAGCGCCGATCCAACAAGACGTTCTTCGTAAGCCGGTGAACACTTTGGCGATTGTCCCTAGGTCGGCTCGCATTACACCGTTGGGGCGGAAGGCCTACAACGTTCTGCTGTTTGATGCGCAAGAACAGGGACTTGAGAAAGACGTTTTTCGAACGCCTTTGGATCGGATCGTGAAGGGCGTTGACTTTGGCTCCAACGATCATGACCTGATTAAAAAGCACCTGCGTGCCATGGTGTCGACCACGGTCGAGTGGCAGTCACCGACGTCAGGTGAGGGCGGGGCGTGGAACGTCAGCGGTCTGCTGGCCCATGCAAAGCTCACTAAAGAGCGTGGCCAGGTCTGGGTCGAGTGGTCCTACGCGGTCAACCTCAAGCAAGAGTTATTAGAGCCGACAGTTTTTGCCAAGCTGAAGTTGGAGGTGATCAGTCAACTTCGATCGCATGCTGGCATCGCGCTTTATGAGATCTGCACCAGGTACAAAGACATCGGCCGAACTGCCCGTCAACATTGGCGGTGGTGGTATCCCGTTTTGTCCGGCCAGCCTGTAACAGAAAAGACTGCGAAGCTTGAGTACCGGATTTTCAAACGGGACACTCTCAAGACTGCGATTGCCGAGGTCTCGGCTATCAGCGACTTGGAAATTGAACTGGTTGAACACAAAGAGGGCCGGTACATCGCCGACATTCAGTTTCTGGTTCGACCGAAACGACAGGCGGCCTTGCAATTGAAGGTGCCTCCGGAGCCCATTGATTTGTCACTGGTGCAAAAGGCAACAGAGCTTGGCATCGACTCTGAAAAGGCAGAAGAGCTTCTGGCCGAGCATGGGGCAAAAGTCTTCGAGCCTGCACTGGGCGCTCTGCAGAAGCGGCTCGCGTCTTCGTTCCCAGCTCCGCTGCGAGACTCATATCGCTATTTCAAATCACTGGTCACTGGTTCAACCGTTCAACCGGCCGCTGCTGAGGTCGAAGTCAAGATTGAGACTCCTGAAGAACTGACCGAAGCACGTCGTGTCGATCGATCTAAGCGGCAGGCGCGATGGACAGAAGAGTGGATACGGCGCGGTCGGGAGAAAGCTGTCAAAGCCATCGCTGAGATGTCGACCGCCGAACAGGATCAACTGGTCACGGATCTACTGCACGACATGATTGTTCGCAGTGTGCATCCCTCAATTCGTAAGCGACTGCAAACGAGCGGGTGGAAACATCCGATGGTCGTCAATGAAATGGTTAAGTACTACGCTGCGGGAGCCTTCGGTGATGGCTGGGACAAGCCGACGAGCGAGCAATTGTTGGAAATTGCTGCTGAGATGGGAGATGCTTAAAAAAGGCGGCATTAACTGAGGCTGCGTGCCAAAAGTGCGCCGTGAGTGGAGAAAATTCTAAGCCTCGCTAGAAGAAATGAGCGCCGCCGAAATGTATTTGGGCATTGAGTTGATCGTGCACAAGAAGGGCAGGGCCGTCCCCGAAGTGCTCTGCTCGAAATCAACCGGGTAATCCTGGCTCAGTTGTTCGCCGTCAAGTTCCAACCGCCCGTTCAACACACCATGCGGTGTGAAGCTCAACAAGCAGTTGAGTTGAGCCTGGCTCTCCAGGCATCTTCTGTCTGAGGAGGACAGGGCGTCCATTGCGGGGCGATTGCTCCAGGAGGTTTCGACACGTTCAGCTTGCCGTACCGCTGATGTGTTTGAGATTGCCGCCAAACCCGCTACGACCGTCCAATGCCTGACTGTGGCCGATTTCCGTAGGAGTCGCCAAGAACCGATGATGAGGTCAAGCCAACCACCAAGAAAATGAACTAACAGCAGAAGCCTTTAGTCTAGACATTGGTGTTGCAAGTGGAGTTGGTAAAAGTCTGGTGATCTAGTTTTATAATTTAAAAATCCCATGCCGTTAGTTCACTTTTGTGGCCAACTACGAACTCTTCCCGGACCTCTCTACTTCCCTACCAACCACTGAGTCGTTTTCAACAGGTTTTTCAACTTGGTTGGATGGAGAGAAGAGGGCAGGGCGCTTGCAACTCGATTCGTCCGTGACCGTCTACGAGCACATGTGGTCGGCGCTAAGTGCATGGTGTCTCGCCGAAGGTGTCACGATCGACGCTTTGACGGATGAGAGTCTGGAACGATTTCTGGCTTCACGTGGCGGCCAAGAGAATATTTCTGCGCGTCATGCTTGGCGCTTTTTACGCCTTGTTGATCGCATACTGGCCTTTCGAGCTCGAGAACTTGGCGTGAGGCCGAATCAAGCGGCCGCGCAACTGCTCGAACAACGTCCAGACTATCGCTACGCCAATGCGGCCGAAAAGGATCCGCTACCGCCGTATTTGCAAACTGGCGAAGCGAAGCGTTTGCTCACATTCATCTCTGCTGTTCGGCCCGGCCGTTCAGCAATAAATCAGGCATGGCAGGAAGTGCGAAATCGCGCTTCCGTCGCGCTCATGCTCGGCGCCGGCGTCACGCCCGGAGAGGTCAGGGCGCTCGAGATTGACGATGTGATCATCGATAGAGGCCGACCAAAGGGCATTCCTTGGAAGCTGCGCGTTTCTGGCCACACAGACACAGTCACGCGGGAGACACCATTAGCGCCCTGGGCTGGCCAGCTCCTGTTGTACTGGCTCGATATCAGGGCTGAGCAGAAAATTCCAGGGAAAGCGCTCTTTCCGTCGACCAGGACGGGCAAAGTTTGGAGCAAGGTTTCGCAATACAACGCAACTAAAGAGGTTCTGCTTGCAGCCGGCGTTGACGACGTCGAGGGAGGAAGTTTTCGGCTGCGGCACACGTTCGCGCTCCGCCAACTTCGCCGTGGCACGGCACCAGCTGAAGTCGCAAAATGGCTTGGTGTCACCGACCCCGCCGTCATGGCACGGTACATGAGAGTGCTTCCTGCGCCCACCAAAGTTGTCTAGCTTCGGCGCAGCTTAGCTATGCCCACTGAATCGTAGCGAGCAATTCAATATTGCCGCCTGGAATTAGCGTGCTAGATGAGTGGCTGCAGCTTGCCTCGCGGCAGGCACCATTGACCGTCTCGTAGCAGCAGGGCGGTTTTCTCCTGAGCCCCGGCAATGGAGATGCGGAAGTTCTCGGTTTCGCCCGCCCAGCCCCGGGTACTCGAGGTCGTTGTACCGCGCAGGACTTGGGCAACGCCTGCTTCGTTCAAGGCCTCAGCTTGCAGCGCAGTTGTGCCGGCGGATACCGCGCCCTGGGGGAGGATTTCGAGCGCGCCAACGCAATCTCTGCCGATCTCGGTCAGCAGTTCAAACGCATCGCTTGAGCCAGTTCTGAACCGGCGCGCCATGCGTTCGCGGATTTCCTTGCTATCAGGCAGCAGGTTTTCAAAGTAGGCGTGGACCCGGTCGCCGCGGTGCCCGGGGTGAAGGGCAGCGACAAGGACAGGGGCCGCCCCTGCTCTGACCGGGTCCAGGCCAGGTCATACTGAAACGTATCAGGGGCGTTCGGTGCCAAGCTCCAAGTGCCAACAAAAGCCCCGTTCATCCAGAGATTCAGTGTGCGGGTGTGAGAGTGGCGGCCCATGACTTACCAGATGGGGTTTTCTGTCGCCGAAGGCTGACCGCAGGCATCAGGCGCCTGCTGGGTCGAGGTCTGCCCGAGGCTTAGTTCGACCCCAAGAATGTTGAGCAATTTCAGCAGCCACGCGGAGCCCACCTTATCTGCGTTGCGCTCCATGGCGGAATAGGTCTGTTGCGAGACGCCCAGGCGCAAAGCGACCTCGCTTTGGGTGAGGCCAGCTTCCTTGCGAAAGGGGTGGCAACTGCTCAGCAGTCCGGACGGTAAATGGCGGCATACAGTCTTTGATTTGTAAACACAATTTACAGCTTGTGATTTGTACTCGAAGATTGCCAATCACAAGCTGTAGTTGCAAAGTGCGATCTTTGGGTCGTTAGCGGAAAACGTAACGAACCGTTAAACCGGACTCATTTGAACTTCAATCGGCTGAGCGCTGGGTCGAACTTCAAGGCGGCATTTGTGGCGGAGGACAGCAGTTCTCGGGTGTGTCCGACCTCCGGTCGATTTGGCGCCTGCTAGTTCTTGGCTTCGCTTGTCACTGTTTCGCAGTCACGGCGTCGGCCATAGCAATACCGCGTACGTCAGGGCGGTTCTGTATTTCTGACAACACATCGTCCAGTGCACTGAGGCTCAGGCCGAACCGCACCGCCAGTCGAAATTTCCCATCAAAGCCCTTGCAGCGATTGATCTCTTCGACGACGAAAAAGGGCGCCTGGGCGCCCATTTTTCATACTCGAACCTAATTGAAACTCAGTTCTGCGAGGCCAGCTGGCGGCGGCGAACACCAAGCAAGGCGGCTCCTCCCAGACCCATCAAGAGCCAGGAGCTCGGTTCGGGCACGGCGCTGACGTTCAGCGCTGCGTTCTCAAACCAGACGCTGCCGGTGGCGTTGTTGGCAGCGAATTCGACCTTCACCGCAGTGGTGCCATCTGGGGCGACGGCGCTGAGCGAGTAAGCCTCCCAGGGGTGGGGGATGTCGTAGTTCGGCCCGTAAACGGCAGGGTCGACGGTGTTTCTGGATGCGGTCCCCAGCAGCGTCGAATCGCTGTTCAGGAAGTACAGCGTCATCGTGCCGGTGGGCAGCCACCAAGCATCGGCGCCACTGAAGACTTCCAAGGTGTAGTTCAAACCGGAGCTGGCTGCCACCGTTTGCCAAAAGCGCCCACCGCCGCCGTTGCCGGCAGCGCCGGTCACCAGGTACTGCGAGCCATTCATGCTGACGGCGGCGTTGCTCTCCACATTGGCCCAGCCACCGCCTTCGGCGCTTTTGTTCCATGAGGCCGCATTGTTGAAGTCGCCATCGATCAGCAGTGATTCGGCGTTAGCGGCACCAGCGGTCGCCATGCACGCGGCAGCCAGGAGGCAAAGGGAAAACTTTGAGTTCATCGGGCGTTCTTTCCTAGAAGAGCGAACAAGATCAGTTTGCGCCGCTTGCGCAAGACCCCGGTTCCGACCGATCCGCAGTTCGTTAAGCATGGGGTTGAAATTGATCTTATTGAAATTAACTTTTTATTAACTTCGTTTTAACCCTAAGGTCAGTTGCCTCATCCACTCTTGCGAACGAATGGGGCTTTGGCTGCTTAGCATGTGGCCTGAAATCCTTGTGAAACGCTGCCCGGTTGCCGTCAGAGCGGCCTGCAGAATTGAATTCAGGGTTAATGCGGGTTTAACAATAAATTAACGACTTCAATAATCCGCCGGCGAAAGCGCCAGCGGCCTGTCATCGGGATGGGCCTCAAACGGAGGACTGAAACCATGCCTGCATCCCGCCCTATCCGCGCCCTGGCGCGTCACGTCCCTGCGACCCAATCAAGCCCTCTTGTGCCGAGTCGACCGTCCGGCTGGCTGGCAGTGATGGCCTTGCTCAGCTTGTCTGCTTGTGGCGGCTCATCCGCCCCGGATGAATCGGCCCAGGTTCAAACAGCGAATGCCCGAGCCTTGGCAGCTTCAATCGGCAAAATCACTCCGCCGGTCACGCCGCCCGCTGCGGAGTTGGGCTTTCTGCGCAGCAGCGGTACGCAGTGGGTCAAGGCCAATGGCGAGGCGGTGCAACTCAAGGGCACCAATCTGGGCAATTGGCTCGTGCAAGAGTTTTGGATGATGGGTCAGGGCGGCAATGGTGTCATCGACCAATGCACGCTAGAAGCGCAACTGACCACTCGCTTTGGCTACGCCGAGAAAGAGCGCCTGATCCAGCTCTACCGCGACAACTGGATCAAAGAGCGTGATTGGGACCAGATCAAGGCCTTCGGCTTCAACTTGGTGCGGCTGCCGATTCTTTGGAGCGTCATTGAGGACGAGAAGAAGCCAAAGACACTGCGCGCCGATGCCTGGAAGTACATCGACTGGTCGATTGCCGAGGCAAAGAAGCGCGGCATCTACCTAATTCTTGATCTGCACGGTGCGGTAGGTGGCCAAACGCCCAATGACCACACAGGCTGCTCGGGCCAGAACAAGTACTGGACCAGCCCTGAGTTTCAGGAGCGCACCCGCTGGCTGTGGGAGCAGATCGCTGCGCGCTACAAGGACGAGCCGGCGGTCGCCGCCTACGACCCGCTTAACGAGCCCTGGGGCTCCACCGCCGAAGACATGGCCACGCGCGTGACCGAGCTCTATCAGACGATCCGAAGGATCGACAACAAGCACATCGTCTTGCTCCCAGCGCATTACGGCAACTTCGAGGTCTATGGCGACCCTGCAGCCAAGGGCATGAGCAATGTGGCCTTTGAGCTGCACCCCTATCCAGGCTTGTTTGGCGACCGGCCAAATGACGCGCCCTACGACATCCATCGAGATTGGCTGCGTTGCGGCCCGCAGGGCACGGGCGGGGTTTGCGATGTGAACCTGCGCGTCAAGGCGAGCAACACACCGATGCTGATGGGTGAGTTCCAACCCTGGCAATCGGCCGGGCTGGACTTGGGCGGTCGCATCGGGCGCGCGACCTATGACACCTATGGCTCCTATGGCTGGGCAGCCACCAATTGGGCCTATAAGTTTGTCAGCACCGCGGGTGGGCAAGGGCAGGGCACCTGGGGCATGGTGACCAATGCGGTCGATACCAAGCGTGACACCGGCCTGGGCCTAGCGGTCAAGGCCAGCACCTGGGATTGCGCCAAATGGGACGCCCGCTTCGCCGACGCCTGCGCCAAGAAGCCCAGCACCATCAAGATTGGCGGCAGCGGCGCCAAGACCTATTACTTGGTGATCAAGACCGGCGCCACCGGCGGCGGTTCAACCGATGTGAGCTTTGACAATATCAGCCTGGTCAATGAATCCAGCAAGGCCGAGATGCTGGTCAATGGCGGATTTGGCAGCGCTAACGGGTGGACCACGCTGACCATCAACGGCCGAGAGAACTTTGATTTCAACTACCGAGTGGGCGACAAGACGCCGGTGGGCGGCGATGGTCCAGTCTTGCGCGCTTCTCGCCCGGCCGGTGTAAGTGGCTTGATCAATGGCGCGGTCTACCAAGCGGTCACCCTGCAAGGTGGGCAGAGCTACAGCTTGAGCGGCAGCTTCCGCAGCAACAACAGCACGGAAGCCTGGGCCGAGGTCTATCTGGTGCCCCAAGAGCCAACGCCGGGCGTGGACGTGGTGGACCAAGCCGGCAAGGTGGACTTCACCCGCGCGCCGGTGGCAGAGATCGAGGCCTTGTTCAAGAGCTATGGCAGCCAGGCTTACGAGGTCCACAAAGGTCTGGCCAAGTACTTGCCGGGGGCCGGCGTCAGCATCTTCAGCTTGCCTGCCCAGCCCAAAGGCTTGAAAGTCACGCCCGTCGCCAACGGCGCAGAACTCAGCTGGGCCGCCAATGGCGAGCTGGATCTGGCCGGCTACCGTGTCTACCGCAGCCGACTGCGTGGCGATGCCAGCGGCGCAACTCGCTTGGTCAGCGGGCACAAACTGAATACCTACACGGACACCACTGTCGAGCCCGGCGTCAGGTACTTCTACACGGTCAGTGCCATCGATGCTGAGGACGAAAGCTATCGCAGCGAAGAAGTCACCAATCTGCCGAACTACAGCGTGGCTTTGCCGGCCAAGATTGAAGCGGAGGACTATTCCGCCATGTTGGGCATACAGCTGGAAGACTGCTCCGACACCGGTGGCGGAAAGGACGTCGGCCACTTCGAGCCGGGCCGTTACATCGAGTTTGAAGTCTCCAGTGCGAGCGCGGCCAAGTTCGCCATCGACTATCGCCTGGCCAGCGGCGGCGGCAGTACGGGCTTTGAGGTCTTGATCGATGGCGTCAAGGTGGATGCGATGGCGGTGCCCGACACCGGCGGCTGGCAGTCTTGGAAGACCTTCAGCGGCGCCAGCTTCAATCTGGGCGCAGGCCCACATCGCTTGCGCCTGCAGGCCGTCGGCGGCGGCTGGAACATCAACCATCTGATCGTCAAGAAGGTGAACTGAAGCGTGGCCTAAGCAAGGCGGGCGAGCCTATCGCTCGTCACGCCTTCGCCTCTTTCAAATCAAGCGCACACAAGGATTCAAACCATGAAACTCATGCAAAAGAAAATGTTCCAGGCCACCGCCTTGACCCTCGCCAGCTTGCTGGCTCTAGGCCATGCCCAAGCGGCTCAAGTGGTCGCCGCACCCTCGATCGCGAAGATCGCAGCGCCAACGTCGACACCCCAAGCATCGATCAGCAGCCTGGCCATTGACGTGGCTGAGGCAAAAAGCGTGGGCTTGGCCGGCACACCCGGCAACACGGTGCTGAACTTCCAGGTCGGTGGCGGCGCGCTGATCAGCTCGCTGGATTGGAACGTGACCCTGAGCGCTTTTGGCGCCAGTTGGCTCAGCGATATGGAGGTGCGCTTCAGCAGCAGCGCGGGCAATGACGGGGTCTGGTTGACGCCTGGCAGCGAGGGCTCGGCCGGCACCATGAGCTACATCGGCGCGGTCAATCTGCTCGATGCAGGGCTGGCTTTTAACGTGCAGTCCGACGGCATCTTGCGGGTGGAGTTCGCCGAGACCATGAAAGACCTGGCCCCCGATTTGCCTGATGGGCAGTGGGATGCTGGCCAAATTCAGGTGGGCATCACCTCTGCCGTGCCCGAGCCATCGAGCTACGCTTTGATGGCTTTTGGCCTGCTGGCTGTGGTTGGGGGGCTGCGGCGCCGCTAAGCCTAAGAGCTGCGGCGCTGCTCAGCGGGGATTAGGCAAGGCACTGTCCTTGCCATCCCTACAGCTCCGCGCCGAGTTCATCCTCCTCGCCACTTTGGCCTTGGTGGCCAGCCTCATCCCTATCGCCTTGGCGGTTCGGCAACAGGTGCGCGAGTTAATGCAACGCGAGCCTGCCTTGGTGGAGCGCGCCTATATGGACTCCTGCCGCGCCGAGCTGAAGGGCTAAGTGGCGCCACTGGAGCGCTGGGGTTGCATGATTGGCACCGGGCTTTACCTCGGCGACATCTAAGCCACCATGGCCCAGCTGGACGCTCTGGCCAGCAGCAATATTGCCACCACCATGCTTTGGATCGCCGGCATCGCCGTCGGCCGCGTGGACTTGATCTGCAGCTGCAGCCTCTTGCTCAATGTCAGCGAGCAAGGGGGAGGCGATTGAACCGTCACAGCAGGCTCAGGCCGCCGCCGCCGCCGCCGCCGCCGTCGCCGGCATTGGCATTGGCATTGGCATTGGCATTGGCATTGGCATTCTTGTTGTTGCGGCGAAAGCCCTGCAGCAG
Organism: Roseateles sp. PN1; assembly: GCF_038419725.1. Classification (NCBI taxonomy): domain Bacteria; kingdom Pseudomonadati; phylum Pseudomonadota; class Betaproteobacteria; order Burkholderiales; family Sphaerotilaceae; genus Roseateles; species Roseateles sp. PN1. The sequence goes on from NZ_JBCARA010000010.1 coordinate 189,145, forward strand.
TTGGCCCGATGTTGCGGGCGTACAAAGTCGAAAAAAAACTACGCTAGCTTTCCGCCCGCCAACTCGACCTGCGGCTTCGGCTTCAACGCGATTTAGCGGCGGCCACAATGCGCTTAATCGCCTCGGCATTGCTCATTTTGTCGCTGTTCCAGAACTGGCTGATCGCGTCTTTCAGCGCCCATTCAATTGGCGAAGTGACGGCCATGCCATTGGCCACCGAGGGCAGCAGGGCGGCCGACTTGGCCGCCGCGGTGAATTCTTGGGTCGAAGCTTTGGCGCAGTCGTCGAACTTGTCCATCTTCATGCCCATTCGCACCGGGATGCTGCCCTTGTTCAAATTAAAGACTTCTTGGAACTCGGGTGACATGACCGCGCTGGCCAGGTCTTTCTGGGCGGCGGTGTTGGCCGGGTTCTTTAGCTTGAACATCGCAAACGAGTCGATCACATAAATGAAGGCCTTGCTGGTGCTCGGGGCCGGCGCGCAAATAAAGCCCTTGCCCGGCAGGCTGCCGGCCGCCAGGAACTCGCCCTTGGCCCAGTCGCCCATCAACTGCATGCCCGCCTCGCCGCGGATGACCATGGCGGTCGCCAGATTCCAGTCGCGACCCGGGGAGTTCTTATCGGTGTAAGGCTTGATGCGCTTGTAAGTGCTCAAGACCTTTTCCATCGTCGGGCCGCTCAGGGCCTCGAGATCACGCTGCACCAAGGCCTGCTGATAAAACTCCGGCCCCCCTACGCCCAGAGCCACGGTCTCAAACAGGGTCAGGTCTTGCCAGCTCTGGCCGCCATGAGCCAAGGCGATCACGCCGGCTTTCTTGAGGATTTCAGCCGCCGCAAAGAACTCGTCCCAATTGCTGGGCACTTTGGCGCCGGTGCGGGCAAAGACCACGGGGTTCACCCACAGCCAATTGACCCGATGCACATTGACCGGCACGGCGATGTAGTCGCCGCGGTACTTCATTTGCTCGCTGACCACCTTGGGCAGCAGCTCGTCCCAGCGCTCGGTCTTGGCCACATCATTGATGCTGGCCAGCACGCCTTCATGCGCCCAGGCTTGCAGCGAGGGCCCTTTGATTTGCGCGGCGGCCGGCGCATTGCCCGACACCACCCGCGACTTCAGCACGGTGATGGCCGAGTCGCCGCCGCTGCCGGCCACCGCAAAGTCCTTCCAGCTGTGCCCCTTGGCTTGCATGCTGGCCTTCAGCGCCTGCGCGGCGCGGGCTTCGCCGCCGCTGGTCCACCAGTGCAAAACCTCGATTTCGCCCGCCCGAGCCGAGCCGACGCCAAACAGCGAACAGCAAGCCCAGGCCAGCAGCAGGGCAGCGCGGGTTTGCGGCCTTGCTTTCAAAACTTGTCTGATGGGTGCTCCTAGGCCCTGCCGCTCACCGGCGTGCAGGCGTTCCAAGGCTTGGGTGGGCTTCATTGATGCATGAGTTCCTGGCGTGAGCCCGGCGCTGACGGCGCAGGGAAGCTATGGATTATTAACAATAAATTAACGCGTTGGTTTGGGGGCTATCCCTGGGCAGCAACCGGCAGGCTGACGCGGGCGAGTGCGCCATGCGGTTGCACTGGCAGCAACTGGACCCGCCCGGCGTGGCGCTCGACGATCTCGCGCACGATGGCCAGGCCCAGGCCGCAGCCGGTGCCGTCATGGGTGGCGCGCACAAAGCGCTCGAAGACGCGTTCAGACTCGCTGGCCGGCACGCCGGGGCCGTTGTCTTCCACCTCCAGAAACGCTTGGCCATCTTTGGCATAGACGCGCACGGTGACGCTGGCGCCTCGGCCGGCGTAGCGGATCGCGTTGTCGATCAGGTTGACCAGAGCCTCGCGCAACAAGGATTCAAAGCCGCGCACCGGGCAGCTGCCGCCTTGCTCCGAGGGCTCAAAGCCCAGATCCACCCCGGCCGCCAGCGCGCGCGGAACCATCTCGGTGCTGATCTCGCGGGCCAGCTGGCTCAGGTCCAAGCGGCTGCGGGCTTGCTGGCTGGCCGATTCGGGCTCGGCCCGCGCCAGGCTCAGCAACTGGTTCACCAAGTGAGCGCTGCGGGTGGCGCTGCTGTGCACCAGTTGCAGCCGGGCTTGCAGGGCCGGGTCTTTAGCGTCCAAGAGGGCCAGCTCGGTCTGGCTTTTCAGTCCGGCCAGCGGAGTGCGCAACTGGTGCGCGGCGTCGCTGATGAAGCGCTTTTGCGCCACCACATTGTGGTTCACCTCGACCAGCAAGCTATTCATGGCCAGGGCCAGCGAGCGCACTTCGGGCGGCGCGGCATTGATCTTGATGGGGGTCAGGTCATTGGCGGCGCGCCCCTCCACTTGGCGCTGCAGCAGGGCCAGCGGCTTCAGGCCGGTACGTACGCCGGCCCAGACGATCATGGTCATCAAGGCCATCAGGGCCGACAGCGGCAGCACGGTGTCGAGCAGGATTTGCCGCGCCAGCAACTCGCGGTTGGTGCTGGAGCGGGCCACTTGCACCAGCATGCTCTGGCCGGGAGAGTCGGGCGTACCGTAGCGCAACAGCAAGGCGGCCACGCGCAGGCGCTGCGGCTCTGAGCTAGCCGGCGCGCCACTGGCGCTGGATTCGGGCGAGGCCGCAGCCTCATGCGCGGCCAGCTTGCCGTTGTAGAAAAAAGGCTCGCCGTAAACCGGCTTGGCGCCGCGCGGCAGCGGAGGCAGATTGCGATTGCCTAGGATGAATTGGCCGGGCGGCATGCTGACGGTGTAGAGCACCCGGTCACTGGGGTCGGCTTCCAGAATGTCTTGCGCGGCGCGCGGGAAATCGATGAACAGGCCGTTGTCCAGCGGTTTGACCTGCCGGGCCAGCGTTCGCGAGGTCTGCGACAAGCTCGCATCAATGGCCGCATTGGCGTAATGCTCGGCCAGCTTGTAGGTGAACAAGGCAGCGGCCAACCACAAGACCACCTGCGGCATCAGCAGCCAGACAAACAGCTGCCGATGCAGCGAGCGGGCGGCCGTGCTCACATGGGGGGCTTCGCTCACCGTCTCGGGGGCATTCATGTCGGGCGGCTCAAGTCGGTGTGTGCAAGCCGCCGCCGGCTTCGGCTTCCAGCAAATAGCCCAGGCCGCGCACGGTGCGAATCTGCAGGCCGGTGCCTTCCAGCTTGCGGCGCAGGCGGTGGATATAGACCTCGACTGAATTGCCGCCGCCGTTCTCACCACGGTCTTGAGCCCAGGCGGTGACGATCTGCTCCTTGGTGACGACCCGGTCGCGCTCCAGCAAGAGCAGGTCTAACAAGAGCCATTCGCGCGGGCTCAACTCCAGCGATTCACCGTGCACGCTGGCGCGCCGGGCATTGCGGTCGAAGTTCAGATTGCCCAGCTCCTGCCCGGCGGTCAGCGGCCGGCCGCGGCGCAACAGGGCGTGCAGCCGCGCCTTCAGTTCCGGGAAGTCAAAAGGCTTGGTCAGGTAGTCGTCCGCGCCAGCGTTCAGGCCGGAGACCCGGTCGTCCAGGCTGTCCAGCGCAGTCAAGATCAAGACCGGCAGATTACGCCGCGCTGCACGCAGTTTCTTTAACACTGTTAAGCCATCGACCATGGGCAAGCCCAGATCCAGGATGGCGATATCAAAGGGCGACTTCAGCAACAGGTACTCGGCCACCGCCCCATTGGGCGCATGTTCGACCTCAAATCCAGAGCGCCGCAGCTGCACGGTCAGGGCGTCGGCCAGGATGGCATCGTCTTCGGCTAGCAATAGGTTCATGGGGTGTCAGGCGGTTGGCCGTAGGTGATGGTTTTAAAACATCAGTTCAAGGGTTAATACCAAATTAACGAAACATTAACATCGTTAAGAATGCATGCCAGTTTCAGCGCTTTATGACAGGGCAGTGTAATGTCCGTTCGCTGATGCCGATGCCTTGCCCCAGGACAGTCACAGGAGACAACCCGAGATGAAGAACTCCCAGCAATTCAGCGACACGCAGCAAAGCGCAGTGCGCCGGCGTGGTTTGGCCTTGCAGATCAGTCCGGTCGCGGCCGCCTGCGCCATGCTTTTGTTTACAGCCCAAGTCTGCCAAGCCCAGTCTGCAACTGCTGCAGAGACCAAGGCACAGGCTGAGAACGCGCAGCAACTGGAAACCGTTGTGGTCAGCGGGATTCGGCGCGGCATCGAGGCCTCAGTGGCCTCCAAGCGCAACTCCGACTCCATCGTGGAAGTGATCTCGGCCGAAGACATCGGCAAGCTGCCCGACACCAGCATTGCCGAGTCGCTGTCGCGCCTGCCAGGTCTGACCGCGCAGCGCGTCGACGGTCGTGCCCAAGGCATCCAGGTCCGCGGTCTGGCGGGCAACTTTGCCGGCACCTTGCTGAATGGCCGTGAAATGGTCAGCACCAGCGATAACCGCGGCGTCGAATTCGACCAGTTCCCCTCTGAGTTGCTGAGCGCGGTGAAGGTCTACAAAACGCCTGACGCCAGCTTGGTGGGCCAAGGTCTGGCCGGCACCATCGACATGCAAACCGTGCGTCCGCTGAACTTCGGCGGCCGCCAGCTGGTCTTCAACGCCCGCGCCGAAAGAAACTCGAACGGCCAGGTCACCCCCGGACCCGGCGCCAACGGCAACCGCCTGAGCGCTTCTTACATCGATCAATTCGCCGATCGCACCATCGGCGTGGCGATTGGCTTTGCGCATCTGGACTCCCCCGGCCAAGAGAAGCACTACAAATCCTGGTGGTGGGCCGACACCGGCCCTTGGGGCAAGCAGATCGCTGGCGTGCCCAAGGGCGCGGCCACGCTGAACGGCTTTGAAGACACTGTTACCGCTTCCAAGCAGGTGCGCAATGGTTTGATGGCCGCGCTGGAATACAAGCCCAATGACAAGTTCCACAGCGTGCTGGACCTGTACTACAGCAAGTTCAAGCAAGAGCGCAATTACCGCGGGCTGATGTCCAACCTCGGCCCCACTTGGAATGATGCCACCGAGCCGGTCTATTCGAATGTGAAGACGGGCGAGGTCAATGGCGACCTGTTCGTGACCAGCGCCACCGTCGGCAATTTGAAGCCGGTGCATCTGAGCCAGTTCAACACCCGCGATGACGACATCCGCGCCTTTGGTTGGAACAACAAGCTGAAGATTGGCGATTCCTGGGTCGCGGCGGCTGACCTGAGCTACTCGCGCGCCAAGCGTCAAGAGCAGTTCATGGAGCTCAGCGCTGGCTCGGTCTTACCGACCACGCTGGACGTCAATGTGCAGACCGGCAGCGGCATCTCGCAAATCACCACGCCCTTCAACTATTCGGACCCCAGCAAGATCTTGTTGAGCGATCCGGGCGGCTGGGGCCGCGACGGCCGCAGCAACTACCCGATGTCGAATGACGAGATCAAGGCGCTGCGCCTCTCGGCCAAGCGTGATCTGGAAGGCTTCTTCAGCAGCGTCGAGCTGGGGCTGAACCTGAATCAGCGCAGCAAAGACGTCGACATGATGGAGTACGAGCTCAATCTGAAAAACGGCCGCGTGCCGGTGGCCGTGCCCTCAAACCTTTTGTTGGGCAACACCTCCTTGGCCTTTGGTGGCATTCCGGCGGTGCTCTCCTACGATGTGGTGGGCGCCAAGGATGCGCTCTACAACCAGGTCGAGGTGGGTGCTGACAAGACGTTTGCCCGTCACTACGGTGTGTCGGAGAAAGTCTCCACCGCCTATATGCAGGCCAATATCGACACCACGCTGTTCGGTCGTCCCCTGCGCGGCAATATGGGCGTGCAGTATGTGCGCACCCATCAGGAGTCGAACGGCTTTGTTTGGGACGGCAGCAAGTCGGTGCCCATCACCGGCGGCACCGACTATGTCGACTGGCTGCCCAGTTTGAACTTGGTCTCCGAGTTGCCGGCTGACACCATCGTGCGCTTCGGCCTGGCGCGTTCCAACGCTCGCCCGCGCATGAACGATATGCGTGCCGGCTTCACCGGCGTGAGCGTGGACCCCGTCATCAAGACCTGGACCGGCAGCGGTGGCAACCCCACTCTGAAGCCATGGCTCGCCGACTCGGTGGACTTGTCGATCGAGAAGTACATCGGCAAGCGCAGCTACATCTCCTACGCGATCTTTCACAAGAAGCTGCTCAACTGGATTGGCGAGGGCAAAGTTCTGTATGACTTCACCGGCTTCCCCAATAACGGCAAGCCGCCGGTGCAGCCGATCTCCAACATCGGTATCTTGAGCACGCTGCAAAACGGCAATGGCGGCATGGTGGCGGGTTACGAGTTGGCCGCCTCTTTGGAAGCGTCGATGCTGAGCAAGGCCTTGGATGGCTTCGGCGTGGTGGCCAGCTACTCCAACACCCGCAGCACGGTGAAGGACGACGGCTTCAAGAACGGCATCGATGGCTTGTCCGGCGTCGTGCGCAGCTTGTCGGTCTATTACGAGAAGGGCGGCTTCTCGGCGCGACTTGGCCAGCGTTATCGCTCGGACTTCAGCGCCAAGACCCGCGGGATCTTCTACTCGGAAGCCATCAGCAATATCAACGAAGAAACGGTGACCGATATGCAAGTGGGCTACAGCTTCGATGCCGGCATGTTCAAGGGTCTGGGTCTGCTCTTGCAGGTCAACAACCTGACGGATGAGCCCTATCGGACCAGTGTCAGCGTCGGCAATGGCAAGAACCCGGATAACCTGATGCCCGAGCGGTACACCACTTACGGCCGTCAAATCATGATGGGAGTGAACTACAAGTTCTAAGCACCAAAGCGCTCGCCTTCGGTGAGCCTTAGGGAAGAAACGTTGGGCAGGTGGGGTGAACTCAGCCTTGATTGACGATGGAGGCTGTCTTCATCCCCCTGCCCACGGCGCCACAGCCGAGTCACGAAATTGTTTGAGGCCGCCATGCCCATGCCCACGCACTTAACCCGACTTCCATCGCTCTTGTCTTGCCTGAGTGCCGCGGCCTTCTTGGTTTGTGCTGCGGCGCAGACCCAGGCCGCGCCCACCTTGCGCGACTGGCCCGCCGTGAAAAGCGCGGTAGCGCAAGACCCGGCGATGGAGGCGCGCATTGCGGCCATCGTGGCGGGCATGAGCTTGGCCGAAAAGGTGGGTCAGATGACCCAGCCGGAGATCAAATCCATCACCCCCGCTGAAGTGGGGCGTTACTACATTGGCTCGGTGCTGAATGGCGGCGGCACCTGGCCTGGCAATAAGCGCGATGCCTCGGCTGCCGATTGGCTGGCCTTGTCGCAAGCCTATTACGAGGCCTCCATGGCCAGCGGCGCGCGCACGCCCATCCCGCTGATCTGGGGCACCGACGCGGTCCACGGCCACGGCAATGTGCGTGGCGCGACCCTGTTTCCACACAATATCGGCCTGGGCGCTGCGAATGACGCCGCCTTGGTCGAAGCTATCGGCGCGGCCACCGCCAAGGCAGTGCGCGCCACGGGCATTCAATGGGTATTCGCCCCGACCTTGGCGGTGGCACAAGATGCCCGCTGGGGTCGCACCTATGAGAGCTTTTCGGCCGACCCGCAAGTGGTGGCCCGTCTGGGCGCCGCCTCGGTGCGCGGCTTGCAAGGTGACCTGAAGAGTGACAGCAAGGTGGTCGCCACCGCCAAGCATTTCATCGGCGACGGCAGCACCGAGTTTGGCCGCGACCAGGGTCACAGCAAGATCAGCCGCGCGCAAATGATCAATGTGCACGGCCAGGGCTATTACGCCACCCTGGCCACCGGCGTGCAGACGGTGATGGCTTCCTTCCACAGCTGGACCGATGTCGGCGCAAAGACAGCCGCCAAACCCAATGGCCATGACTACGGCAAGATGCACGGCAGCCACGCCCTGCTGACCGAGGCCTTGAAGCAGAAAATGGGCTTTGACGGCTTTGTCGTCTCCGACTGGAACGGCATCGGCCAAGTCCCCGGCTGCAGCGACAACAGCTGCGCCCAGGCCATCAAGGCCGGGGTGGACATGGTGATGGTGCCCGAGGACTGGCGCGCCTTCATCAAGAACACCATCGCCCAGGTCGAGCGCGGCGAGATCCCGATGGCTCGCATTGACGATGCGGTGAGCCGCATCCTGCGCGTCAAGCTGCGCGCCGGTTTGTTCGAAACCGCCCCCAAGCAAAGCGCGGTAGCCGGCAAGTCCGAAGCCTTGCTGGAACGCGACTTGGCCCGCCGTGCGGTGCGCCAGACCCTGGTGCTCTTGAAGAACGGGCGTGGCACGCTGCCCTTGGCTCAAGGCAAACGAATCCTGGTTGTGGGCAAGAGCGCCGACAACCTGACCAACCAGGCCGGCGGCTGGAGCTTGACCTGGCAGGGCACCGATACGCAATACGCCGATTTCCCGTCTTCACAATCGCTGCTGGCGGGCATCCGCGAAGTGGCCGGCGCGGCCGAAGTTGCCTTCAGCGCCAACGCCGCCGATGTGGATGTGAGCCGCTTCGATGCCGTCATCGCGGTGATTGGCGAAACCCCTTATGCCGAAGGCGTAGGTGACATCTCGCCTTCCAGCAGCTTGCAGCACAGCCAGCGCTACCCCGAAGACTTGGCCGTTTTGCGCGCCGTCAGCGGCAAGGGCGTGCCGGTGACCACCGTCTTCATGAGTGGCCGCACCGTCTACACCCACGACTTGCTGAACCTGTCCGACGCCTTTGTGGCCGCCTGGTTGCCAGGCAGCGAAGCCGGCGGCGTGGCCGATGTTTTGTTCAAAGGCGCGAACGGTCAGCCGGCCCATGACTTCCGCGCCAAGCTGCCGTTTGCCTGGCCGGCCGCGCCTTGCGTCAGCGCCAAGAGCAAGCCTTTGTTCAAAGCCGGCTACGGCCTGAGCTACGCCAAGCCCGGCCATGTGTCGCAATTGCCTGTGCGGCAGATGAGCGGCGGCTGCGATGTATCCAAAGAGCTCTTGATCTTCCGCCAGACCGGTCAAGGCCCCTTCCAAATGCATGTGGGCAGCCCCACGGGGGCATGGCCGAATCGCGGCCTGGGTTCGGATTTGAATGCGGTGCTGGAGGTGCCGGCCGAACAGCCCGCTATTCGAGTCTCCAGCAGCCAGGTCAACACCCAGCAAGACGCCAAGCGTTTGGTCTGGATGGGACCGGCCACCTTCCATATCGGTGCGAACCAGCTGAGTGATCTGATGGTTTACCCCGCGCCAGCGCTGGTGTTCGACCTGATCGTCGAGCAAGCCGCCACCCAGCCGGTGCGCTTGCGCATGGAATGCGGCTCCGGCGCTCCCGCCTGCGCCGGCACGCTGAACCTGAATACGGCCCTGGCCGGCCGGCCCGTCGGTCAGCGCCAGAGCTTGAAGATTCCGCTCGCCTGCTTTGCCGAACAGGGCGCCAATCTGAGCCGCATCGGCTCACCCTTCAGCCTCAGTGCCGACGCACCTTTTGCTGCGGCCATCGCCAACATCCGCGTCGTCTCGGGGGCTGCCCGCGATGCCGACGCACTCAGCTGCACTCAGTTTTCCAACGCTTCTCAACCATGACATTGCCGACTTCCTCGCCCTTGAACGCCGAACTGAACTCCGAACTGAGCGCCGCTACCGCCATGCCGCTGATTGTGCGCAGCGACTTCCCCAGCGACTTCCGTTGGGGTTGCTCCACCTCCTCCTACCAAATCGAAGGCGCGATCCATGAAGACGGCCGTGGCGAGTCGATCTGGGATCGCTTTTGCAACGAGCCCGGTCGCATTCGTGACGGCAGCAGCGGCGAGGTGGCCTGCGACCACTACCACCGCTGGCCCGAAGATCTGGACATGGCCCAGCAACTGGGCGTCAACGCCTACCGCTTCTCCATCGCCTGGCCGCGCGTGCTGCCGCAAGGGCGCGGTGCCGCCAATGAAAAGGGTTTGGACTTCTATTCCCGCCTGGTCGACGGCATGCTGGAGCGCGGCCTGCAACCCTGGGCCACGCTCTACCACTGGGATCTGCCGCAAGCATTGCAAGACAAAGGCGGCTGGGCCAATCGCGCCACCATCGATGCCTTCCTTGAGTACACCGAACTGGTGGCGCGCCGCCTGGGCGACCGTGTCAAGCACTGGATCACCCACAACGAGCCCTATTGCACCGCCTTCCTCGGCAACTTCGAAGGCAACCACGCGCCGGGTTTGAAGGATCACAAGACCGCCTTGCTGGTCTGCCACCATCTGCTGCTCTCGCATGGCCGCGCCGTGCCGCTGATCAAGCGTCTGGTGCCTGATGCGCAAGTTGGCATCACGCTGAGCCTGCACCCGATCTCGCCGGCCAGCAATAGCGCCGCCGATGCCGCCGCGGCTGAGCGCCACGACGGTCTGCGCAATCGCTGGTTCCTCGACCCCTTGCATGACCGTGGCTATCCGCAAGACATCTTGGCGCTCTTAGGCGACGATGCGCCGCACGCGCTCAGCACCGATCTGCGCGAGATCGCCACGCCGACCGATTTCTTGGGCGTCAATTACTACTTCCCTGAGCGGATTGAGAACGCACCCGGTGTGGCCCCCATCGCCACCCGCGTGGTCGAGACGCCCGGCGTCGAGCGCACCGCCTTTGGCTGGGAAGTTGACCCCGAGGGCATGGTGACCCTGCTGACCCGCATCCAGCGCGACTACGCGCCGAATTGCGTCTACCTGACCGAGAACGGCTCGACCTTCGAGGACGAGATGCTGCCCGACGGCCGTGTTGAGGATGTGCAGCGCCGCAGCTACCTGGCCCGCCACCTGGCGGCCGCGCGGCGCTCCATGGCTGCCGGCGTGCCTTTGAAGGGCTATTTTGCCTGGAGCTTGCTCGATAACTTCGAGTGGGCCGAAGGCTATCTGCGCCGCTTCGGTCTGAGTTATGTTGATTTTGAAACCCAGCAACGTACCCTGAAGGCCAGCGGCCAGTGGTACGCCCAGTTCCTGCAGCCTGGAGACGCTGAAAAGTGAAAGCCCTTTCTCGCCCCGTTCTTCGCCCTGTACTGCGCAAGTTCGCTTGCTTGCTTGCAGCCCTCGGGAGCGCCGGTATTGCACAGGCGCAGGCAAAGCCTGCTGCTGCTCCGGCGGCGCCTCTGAAGGCCGAAGTCATCCACTGGTGGACCTCGGGCGGCGAGTCGGCCGCCGTCAAAGCCCTGGCCGATGCGTATAGCGCCGCCGGTGGCGCCTGGAAGGACACGGCCGTGGCCCTGGGCGAGCAAGCCCGCTCGGTGGCCATCAACCGCATCGTCGGCGGCAACCCGCCAACCGCTGCGCAGTTCAACACCTCCAAGCAGTTTCTGGATGTGGTGGAACAAGGCCTGTTGAACAATATCGACGAGGCCGCTGCCGCCGGCAAGTGGGATCAGGTCTTGCCCGAGACTGTGCTCAAGGTCATCAAGGTCAAGGGCCATTACTACGCCGCGCCGGTCAATATCCATATGCCGGCTTGGATCTGGACCTCCAAGGCCGCCTTCAAGAAGGCCGGCATCACGGCCGAGCCCAAGACCATGGACGAGCTCTTCGCGGCGCTCGACAAGCTCAAGGCCGCCGGCCTGATCGGCCTGGCTCATGGCGGCCAGCCCTGGCAGGACAACACGGTGTTCGCCGCCGTACTCAGCAATGTGGGCGGGCGCGAGCTCTACCTCAAGGTCATGCGCGACCGCGACCCCAAGGCCATCATGTCGCCCGAGTTCAAGAACGTGCTGCTGAGCTTCAAGCGCTTGCAGAGCTATGTGGACAAGGGCTCGCCGGGCCGCAACTGGAATGACGCCACCGCCTTGCTGATCAATGGAAAGGCCGGCGTGCAGTTCATGGGTGACTGGGCCAAGGGCGAGTTCGCCCTGGCCAAGCAAGAAGCCGGGCGCGACTACGGCTGCATCGCCGGCTTCGGCCCCAACTCGCCCTACATCATCCAGGGCGATGTTTTGGTCTTCCCCAAGACCAATCAGCCCGAGGCCATCAAGGCGCAGAAACTACTTGCCACCGTGGCCACCACACCGGCCACGCAGATCGCTTTCAGCATCAAGAAGGGTTCGATCCCGGCGCGCACCGATATCGATGCAAGTCAGCTGGACATCTGCGGTCAGCAGGGGGTGGCCATCATGAAGGACAAGTCGCGCCACCTGGGCAATGGCGAGGTCTACCTGACGCCGGATCAAAACGGCGCCATTCAAGACATCGTCACTGCCTACTGGAACCGCAACATCCCGGTCGAGAAGGTGCAAAAAGACCTGATCGCGGCGCTCAATGGCAACTGATGACAAGCCACTGATGTCGAGCAAACCACGGCTTTCAATCTTCCGCAGGCTCACGCCCTGGGCGGCCTTGTTACCCATGGCGCTGACGGTCCTGCTGGGCTATCTAGGCGCTGTGCTCTGGAGCCTGCGTGTTTCGCTGAGCAGCTCGCGCACCTTCCCCAAGGATGACTTCGTCGGCCTGGCCCAGTACGAGCGCCTGTTTGGCAACGAACGCTGGTTGCTCTCGCTGGAGAACCTGGCCATCTATGGCGTTCTGTTCATCCTGGCCTGCATGGTGATCGGCTTCTTGTTGGCCGTCTTCATCGACCAAAAGGTGAGGGGCGAGGGCCTCTTGCGCACTATTTTTCTCTACCCCTACGCCATGTCTTTCGTGGCCACCGGCCTGGTCTGGCAATGGGTGCTCAATCCCACCGACGGTATCCAGCAAGCGGTGCGTCAAATGGGCTTCGAGAACTTCACCTTTGACTGGATCATTGACCAAGACAAGGTGATCTACACCGTGGTGATCGCTTCGGTCTGGCAGGCCTCGGGCCTGGTGATGGCGCTTCTCTTGGCCGGCCTGCGCGGCATTGATGAAGACATCTGGAAGGCTGCGCGCATCGACGGCATCAAGCCTTGGCGTGTGTACCTGTCTATCGTTTTGCCGATGCTCGGCGCCTCCTTTGCCACCGTCTTCGTGCTGCTGTTCACCGCAGCGGTCAAGGTGTTTGACGCCGTCGCCGCCATGACCCAGGGCGGCCCCGGCACAGCCAGCGATGTGCCGGCCAAATTCATCATGGACCACCTGTTCGGCCGCGCCAATGTGGCCCTGGCCTCGGCCGGCGCCATCGTGCTGCTGCTCACCGTCCTGGCCCTGGTGGCGCCATTTTTCTACGCCCGCAGCCGCAAGGCGATGAAGGGGAGGGGCGCATGAGCCACTCAGCTCTTGTGATGAAAACACAAGCCGCACGCCGCGCCAAGGCACGCGGGAAATTCAATCCAGCCCGCTGGGGCATCTACGCCTTCTTGGTGACGGCCGCCCTGTTCTTCTTGGCCCCGCTCTACATCATGCTGGTCACCTCTTTCAAGACCATGGAAGAGATTCGCCTGGGCCAGTTGTTCGCGCTGCCCATGCAGGCCACGCTGGACCCTTGGCGAGCAGCCTGGAGCGAGGTCTGCACGGGCGTGTCTTGTGAGGGCATCAGCGCGGGTTTCTGGAACTCGGTCGCCATCGTGGTGCCCAGCACCATCCTGCCGGTGTTCATCGGGGCTTTGAATGGCTATGCGCTGAGCTTCTGGCGGCCGCGCGGCGCCAACCTGCTGTTTGGCATCTTGATGCTGGGCGCCTTCATTCCCGTGCAAGTGATGATTTATCCGCTGGTCAAGGTGATGGCGACGCTGGGCTTGTACAGCTCGCTGCCCGGCATCGTGTTCGTGCACCTGATCTTCAGCATGCCGGTGATGACGCTGCTGTTCCGCAACTACTACAGCGCCATTCCGCAAGAACTGTTCAAGGCGGCGCGCATCGATGGTGGCGGCTTCTGGCGCATCTTCTTGCAGCTGATGTTGCCCATGTCCACGCCCATCATCGTGGTGGCGGCCATCATGCAGGTGACCGGGGTTTGGAACGACTACATCCTCGGCCTGGTCTTCGCCGGCCGCGAGCATCTGCCGATGACGGTGCAGCTCAATAACGTGATCAACACCACCACCGGTGAGCGGCTTTACAACGTGAACATGGCGGCCACCATCCTCACCTCCATGGTGCCCTTGCTGGTTTATTTCGTCTCCGGACGCTGGTTTGTGCGCGGCATTGCGGCCGGCGCGGTCAAAGGTTGATTGAGAGAAAAATGATGACGACGACGAGCCCACAGCCCAAGAGTGGAGTCAGCATCCGCGACTTGTGCATACGCTTCGATGGCAACGAGGTCATCAAGGGCCTGAATCTGGAGATCCATGAGGGCGAGTTCTTGGTTTTGCTCGGCCCCTCGGGCTGTGGCAAGTCCACCTTGCTGCACAGCATTGCCGGCTTGACCGATTTTGAGAGCATTGCCGAAGGCACCGTGGAGATTGCCGGTCAGGACATGACCTTCGCCGACCCCAGCGAGCGCGGCATCGGCATGGTGTTTCAGTCCTATGCCCTCTACCCGACCATGACGGTGGAGAAGAATATGTCCTTCGGCCTGCGCGTCAGCGGCTGCCCCAAGGACGAGTTGCAGCGCCGCGTGCAGCGCGTGGCCACCATGCTGCAGTTGCAGCCGCTGCTGCAGCGCAAGCCGGGACAGCTCTCCGGCGGCCAACGCCAGCGCGTGGCCATCGGCCGCGCCCTGGTGCGGGAGGCGGCGGTGCTGTTGTTTGACGAGCCGCTGTCCAACTTGGACGCCAAGTTGCGCGCCGAGCTGCGCCGCGAGCTCAAGCTGCTGCACAAAAACCTCGGTTCGACCATGATTTACGTCACCCACGACCAGGTGGAAGCCATGACCCTGGCCAGCCGCATCGTGGTGATGAAGGGCGGCGTGATCCAGCAAATCGGCGCGCCGACCGAGGTCTATGAGCGACCGGCCAATCTCTTCGTCGCGGGCTTTTTGGGCGCGCCGGGCATGAATCTGGTGCCGGGCACGCTGGACGTTGCAGCCGATGGCGCGGTGTCTTTGCGCGGCGGCCTGAATGCCGAGCTCAGCGCTTACCCCTTCCAGAATCGCCCACAGGCGAATCAGCCAGTGCTGCTGGGCGTTCGCCCCGAGCATGTGCGCTTGGACCCGCAAGGCGCCTGGCGCGGTGTCGTCCATCTGATTGAGCCCATGGGCAACCACCAGGTGGTCTGGCTGAAGTCCGGCGAGCAGCTTTTGGCCGCCATCGTCGAGGACCATGTGCAGTTGCAGCCGGATCAAACGGTCAGCTTCCAGCTCGACCTGGCGCGCGCCTCGCTGTTTGATCAGCGCAGCGAGCAGCGGCTTTAAGACCAAAGCCCAGAGCCCCATCACCGGAGAGTTTTCAGATGAGCCTTCCACCCTTGCGCCGCATCGTCATTGCGGGCGGCGGCACGGCGGGTTGGATGAGCGCTGCGGCGCTGTCCCGCCTGCTGCCCGGCGCGTACGAGATCCATCTGGTCGAGTCCGAAGAGATCGGCACGATCGGCGTGGGCGAAGCCACCATTCCCAATATCAAGAACTTCAATGCCGCTTTAGGCATTGATGAAGACGACTTCATCCGCGCGACTCAAGGCACTTTCAAGCTGGGCATTGAGTTCGTCAATTGGGGTGCCATCGGCGAGCGCTACATCCACGGTTTTGGCAAGTTTGGCCAGGACTTTGGTTCGGTCAGCTTTCACCAGCAATGGCTGAGGTTACGCCGTGCTGGGCTGGCAGCGGAGTTGGGCGAGTACTCGATCAACACCATGGCGCCGCTGCAAGCCAAGTTCATGCGCGCCCGGCCCGAGATGGTGGGCTCGCCCTTAGCCGATATTGCCAGCGCCTACCAATTCGACGCCTCGCTCTATGCCAAGTATTTGCGTCAATATGCCGAGCAGCGCGACGTGCGCCGCAGCGAGGGGCGCATCGTTGAAGTCCAGCAAGCTGTAGCAGACGGCAGGATTCAAGCCTTGCGTCTGGACAGCGGCGTCTTGATCGAGGGCGACTTCTTCCTCGACTGCACCGGCATGCATGCCTTGCTGATGGCCAAGACCTTGGGCGTGGGCTTTGAAGACTGGTCGCACTGGCTGCCTTGTGACCGGGCCATCGCCGTGCCTTGCGAGTCCGCCGGCCCCTTGTTGCCCATCACCCGGGCGACGGCGCACAGCGCCGGTTGGCAGTGGCGCATCCCGCTACAGCACCGCACCGGCAATGGCCATGTCTTCGCCAGCCGCTTCATGGACGAGGCTGAAGCCAAAGCCGTGCTGATGCGCCATCTGGACGGCAAGCCGCTGGCCGAGCCAAGGGTGATCAAGTTCCAGCCCGGTCGTCTCAACAAGGCTTGGCAGCAGAACTGCGTGGCTGTGGGTCTGGCCGCGGGCTTTTTGGAACCTTTGGAGTCGACCAGCATTCATTTGATCCAGACCGCGCTGGCGCGGCTGATCAGCTTCTTCCCGCATGGCGGGCTCGGTGCGGCCGACATCGATGAGTACAACCGCCAGACTCAGTTCGAGTTGGAGCGCATCCGCGACTTCATCATCCTGCACTACAAGGCCACGGCCCGTGATGACTCCGCCTTCTGGAACCATTGCCGCCAGATGGAGGTGCCCGAGACGCTGCAGCGCAAGATGGACCTTTACCGCAGCAATGGCCGCATCTTCCGCGAGGGCGAGGAGCTCTTCGCCGAGGTCAGCTGGTTGCAGGTGATGAACGGCCAAGGCCTGCGGCCCCAGGGCTACCACCCGCTGGCCGAGGAAACACCGCTGGCCGAGGCGCAAGAGCTGCTGGATCACATCAAGCAGGTTATCACCCGCTGCGTGCAGGTGATGCCTACACAGGCCGACTTCATTGCTGAGCACTGCCAAGCGGCATCGATGGAGAAGCAGGCATGTTGATCGCACGATTTCTTTCTCGCTGTGCGCTTCATCTTGCCGTGCTGATGAGCACAACGCTCGCGCTACCGGCCCTGGCCGCCGGCCCTAGTCTGCAGATCGCCAGCTACAACCTGCGCCTGAATCTGGCCTCCGATGGCCCTAACGCCTGGCCCAAACGTGCCGAGGCCGTCAAGGCCTTGATCCGTTATCACGAGTTCGATGTTTTCGGCACCCAGGAAGGCATGCCTGAGCAGATCGATGAGCTGGCCGCCATGGGTGAGTTCGCCTTTGTGGGCGTGGGCCGCGATGACGGCAAGCGCGGCGGTGAGCACTCGGCCATCTTCTTCCGCAAGACCCGCTTTGAAGCGCTCAGCCATGGCGACTTCTGGCTCAGCCAGACGCCGGATCAGCCTTCCAAGGGCTGGGACGCCCGTTGCTGCAATCGCCTGGCGACTTGGGTGCAGCTGCGCGACCGAGAGAGCGGCCGCAACTTCTTTGTGTTCTCGGTGCACTTTGACCATGAAGGCGAAGTGGCGCGCAAAGAATCGGCCAAGCTCTTGCTGCAAAAGGTCAAGGCCATTGCGGGCGCGGCGCCGGTGTTCTGCCTCGGCGACTTCAATTCCACGCCGGAGACCGAGCAGATCCGCCTGATGCAGGCCAGTTTGCGCGATGCCTATCTGGTCAGCCAAAGCCCGCCCTATGGGCCGGTGGGCACCTTCAATGGCTTCAAGATCGACGCACCCATGGACGCGCGCATCGACTACGTTTTCCTCAGCCCCGGCATCACGGTGCTCAAGTACGGCGTGCTCAGCGATTCGCTGGCGGGCCGCTTCCCATCCGACCACCATCCGCTGCTGCTGCGTGCGCGGCTGGATTGATCTGCTCCTTTTATTTCAAGGCTTCCTCTCATGAAACTCTCGACTTCACGTCTTCGCGCGCTTCCGCTGAGCTTGTGCATGCTGAGTCTGGCCAGTCTGGTCCAGGCGGCTGACACGGCATCTTCTTGGCAGACCCGCGCCGACCGCAGCCGCCTCTTGGCCCGCGAACCTGACAGCAGATTCAAAACTGGGCAGAAAGCCTTGCCCCTGCACATTGAGGTCGACGCGAGCCAGCGCTTCCAAACCATGGAAGGCTTTGGCGCCGCAATCACCGACGCTTCGGCCTGGTTGATCCAGCAGCGCATGAACGAGGCGCAGCGCAAAGCCTTGATGGAGGAATTGTTCGGGCGCGGGCCGAACGGTGTGGGCTTCGACCTGACCCGCTTGACCATAGGCGCTTCGGACTTCTCGCGCAGCCACTACAGCTATCTGGACCTGCCCCCCGGACAGACCGATATGGGCTTGAAGGCCTTCTCGATCGAGCCGAATCGGGCGGATGTGCTGCCGGTGGTCAAAAGCGCCCTGGCCATCAACCCCAGCTTGCAGGTGATGGCTTCGCCCTGGAGCGCGCCGGGCTGGATGAAGCAGACCGAGAGCATGATCAAGGGCCGCTTGAAGCCCGAGATGTACGGCGTGTTTTCTGAGTATCTGGTCCGTTACGTCGACGCATTTGCCGCCGAAGGTGTGCCTATCTTCGCGCTGACCATTCAGAACGAGCCGCATAACGAGCCGGGCGATTACCCCGGCATGCGGGTGGACCCGGCCGAGCGTGCCGCCGTCTTTGGTCAGCATCTGGGCCCGCTGCTCAAGCAGCGCGGCATGAAGGTCAAGTTGATCGATTGGGATCACAACTGGGACGAAGTGAAGTCGCCGCTGGCGGTCTTGTCCGATCCCGTGGCGCGGTCCTATGTCGATGGCGTGGGCTGGCATTGCTATGCGGGTGATGTGTTCGCCCAGACCGTGGTGCACACCGCCCACCCCGACAAAGAGACTTGGTTCACCGAATGCTCGGGCGGCGAATGGGCGCCCGAGTGGCACAAGACCTTGCCTTGGATGATGAGCAATCTGGTCATTGGCAGCACCCGCGGCTGGGCCAAGGGCGTGCTGATGTGGAACCTGGCTCTGGATGAAAAATACGGCCCGCATCTGGGGGGCTGCAATGACTGCCGCGGCGTGGTCACCATCGACAGCAAGACCGGCGCGGTCACCCGCAATCTGGAGTACTACGCCCTGGGCCACGCCAGCAAGTTTGTGCGTCGCGGCGCCCAGCGCATTGCTTCGCCAGCCAAGGTGGGCGGCATGGAGACGGTGGCGTTTCGCAATGCCGATGATGGATCCATCGTGCTGATCGTCAGCAATGGCGAGGCCAGCAGCCGTCGCTTCAGTGTGGGTAGCGCGGAGGGTGGCGAGCGCCGCTTCACCTACAGCTTGCCCAAGCACAGCGTGGTGACCTTCACTTGGTCGTCCAAGCCATGAGCTGGCGCGCGGCAGCGCTGCTGTGCTTGGCCGGTCTGAGCGCTGCAGCGCATGCCGAGGTACGGCTGCATGGGCTGTTCGGCGAGCACATGGTCTTGCAGCGCGAGAAGGCGATCCCCGTGTGGGGCTGGGCGGCACCGGGCGAGACGGTGCTAGTCAGCTTTCGCCAGCAGCGCCAAACCGTCAAGGCCGATGCGCAAGGCCAATGGCGCCTTCGCCTGAAACCTGAGGCGGCCGGCGGGCCGCATACCTTGACGGTCAAGGGCAACCAGAGTCGGGCGCCCCTGACCGTGGGCGATGTACTGGTGGGCGAGGTTTGGCTGTGCTCGGGCCAGTCCAATATGGAATGGGCTTTGCGGGATTCGCTGGACGGCCCTGCCGAAGCCGCTGCCGCCAATGACCCCGGCATCCGCCACATCAAGGTCGCCCACCGCGCGGCTTTGCAGCCACAGGACGATATAGCCCCCGCGGCCTGGCAGCCCGCCACTGCGGCCCATGCGGCCGAGTTCAGCGCAGTGGCTTATCACTTTGCCAAGCGCCTGCGCCGTGAGTTGGGCGTGCCGGTGGGGCTGCTCAATGTGTCTTGGGGCGGCACCCAGATCGAGGCCTGGATGAGCCCTGCGGCTTTGAAGACCTTGGCCGATATCGCGCCGCTGTTGGCGGCGCCGCTGCCGACCTCGGAGCGTGACTTTGTGGCCCAGCAAGAGGACCGCATGCTGAGCCGAATGAAGGCCTGGCAGGGCACAGGCCCGGCCGGTGCCGCCGAGGCTGCAAGCTGGGCCAAGCCGGACTTGGATGACAGCGCCTGGCCGCGCTTGCAAACCCCCGGTATTTGGGAGACCCAGGGCCTTGCGAATCTGGACGGCAAGGTTTGGTATCGCAAGACTCTGCAGCTCAGCGCAGCCCAGGCGGCAGCGCCCGAGGCGGTGCTGCACCTGGCCCAGGTGGACGACTGCGACGAGACCTTCGTCAACGGCCAGCCCGTGGGCAGCCAGTGCGGCTGGGACCGGCCGCGCCACTACTCATTGCCCGCTGGGACCCTACGTGCCGGCGCCAATGTGATCGCGGTGCGCGTGACCGACCAGGGCATGGGCGGCGGCATCCACGGCACGCCGGAGCAACTGCGGCTTCAACTCGGGGCGCAAGACCTGACCCTGGCCGGCCCCTGGCAGGCTCGTGTCGAGTCTTTGCTCGGGAAAACCGCGCCCGGCCCCAATGAGCTGCCATCGCTCTTGTTCAACGGCATGTTGAATCCGGTGCTGGGTGTGGGCCTACGCGGCATGCTTTGGTACCAGGGCGAAAGCAATGTAGCCCGTGCGGCGCAATATGAACGCCTCTTGCCCGCCTTCATCACCGACCTGCGCACCCGCTGGGGTCAGGGCGACTTTCCCTTTCATCTGGTGCAAATCGCAGCAGAGCACCCCGCGGCGCTCAACGCCTTGAGTGGCAGCGCCTGGGCCGAGTTGCGCGAGGCCCAGACCCAGGCCCTGCGACTGCCGCACACCGGCCTGGTGGTGACCAGTGATGTGGCCGACGATGGCAATCTGCACCCCCGCAATAAAAAGGTGGTCGGTGATCGCCTGGCCGGCCTGGCCTTGCAGCCCAAGGTCAAAAAGGCATGGGAAGCCCAAGGTCAAGTGCAAGGCCCGGTCTACCGCCGCATGAAGCGGATTGGCCACGAGATCGAATTGCATTTCGATCATGCGCTGCCCGGCTTGATGAGCGGGGGCGGCGCGCTGCAAGGTTTCACCATCGCCGATGCCTCCGGCCAGTTTCAGCCGGCACAGGCCCGAATCATGGGGCCATCGACGCTGCGGGTGCATCACAATTCAATTCAAGACCCGGTGGCCGTGCGTTTCGGTTGGGTGGACAACCCGCAGCACAACAACTTGTTCAACCGCGCGGGCCTGCCGGCGGTGCCCTTCCGTACCGATCGCTGGCCGCGCCTGACGGAGCAGGCACGCTATGCCTTTTGATTCTTTGTGCTCGCGGCCACGTGCCATGTTTCGCGCCCTGGCGCTCAGCGCTCTGGCCCTGGCCCTGGGCTTGCAGCTTGGCTTGGGTGGTCTGACGCCAGCCCTTGCGGCAACGCCCAAGACCGCGGCGGCGACGCTGCCGGTGCCCATTCCGCTGGGCAATTTGCTGCCGCAACCGCAGATGGTGAAGGCGGGTACGGGGCAAGCCCCATTTCTCTTGAACGCCCAGGTGCCGGTGCTGGCCCCAGAGGGTTTGGCTGGACCTGCGCAATCGCTGGCCCAGACCTTGGGTTTGCGGCTGAAGCTTGCGCCTTCGAGCACGGCGGGTGCAGCGCGGATTCGCTTCGAGCAAGACCCCTCGGTGGGCAAGGTGGCGGGTGCTTACCGGCTGCAAATCAAGCCCGATGAGATCCTCATCCAGGCCGCTGAAAACAGCGGCGCCTTTTACGCCACGCAGACGCTGTTGCAACTCCTGCCGCAAGAGGCCAAGTTGACCGCCGCTTCCGCTGGCTTCGAGCTGCCAGCCGTAGACATCAACGACGCCCCTCGCTTTGAGTGGCGCGGCATCATGTTGGACGTGGCGCGCCATTTCCATGATGTGCGGCGCGTCAAGCGGGTCATCGACAATATGGCCTTCTACAAGCTCAACCGCCTGCACCTGCATCTCAGCGATGACCAGGGTTGGCGCTTGGCCATCAAGGCCTACCCAAAGCTGAGCACGGTGGGTGGGCGCGGCGACCATTCGCGCCCCGATGCGCCGGCGCAGTTCTTTAGCGCCGAAGACATCCGAAGCATCGTCCGCTACGCCACCGAGCGCTATATCGAGGTGATTCCCGAGATCGATATGCCCGGCCACAGCGGCGCTGCGGCGCGCGCTTACCCGGAGTTCTTCGACGGCCTGGTGACCTTCAATCCAGCCAAGCCTGAGACCTACCGCTTCATCGACACCCTCTTGGGCGAGTTGGTCGAGCTGTTCCCGGGTCGCTATATCCACTTTGGCGGTGATGAGGTCTGGGTGGAAAAGACCCGTTGGGCGCAGATGCCCGAGGTCTTGGCGATGGCGCAAGACCTGACCCCGGCCGGGCAGGCGCCGCAGATGAAGTTCGTCGAGGCCGAGTTTGCGCGCCGCATGGTGCAGCTGATCCAAAAGCACAAGCGGGTGCCGATTGGCTGGGATGAGGTGATCGCTGCCGGCCTGCAAGACAACATGATCGTGCAGTGGTGGCGCATGGACCACCCCGAGATGGTCTTGGCCGCGCTGAAGCAAGGCCAGGCTGTGATTCTGTCGCCCTCGGACCGCATGTATCTAGACTACGCCGCCGGCCTGGGTGAGCCGGGCGCACCCTGGGAGGGCAATACCGGCGGACCGGTCTCGGTGGAGAAGATCGTCGCCTGGGAGCCGATGCCGGTGGGCTTGAGCGAAGCGCAGCAGGAAAAGGTGCTGGGCATCGAGGCGCCTTTGTGGACCGAGAACGTGCGCAGCGAGTCTTATCTGGAGTTCATGCTTTACCCGCGCATGGCGGCGGTGGCCGAGGTGGCGTGGCGCCAGCAAGCCCAGAGCGAGCCCAAGGCCTTTGTGAAGCGCTTGGCGCCGCATATTGCCCGTTGGAAGGCGCAAGGTGTCAATGTGCGCGGGAACCGGGAAGACGCTCACCAATACCGCTTGCATTGAGCCGGCGCCGGCAATGCTAGGCTTGCGGTGAAGAAAGCTCCCCTGTCAGTAGGCCCTCGATTACTGACGCGTTGCGGGAACTGGCGGCTCCGGAAAGCGATTCGCAGGCCTTGGCGCAAGAGATGCTGGTGCTTCAGATCGCGGGGAAGCGTCGCCATGGATGACACTTACAAGCCGCAGGACGCTTTGAGCCTTTGGTGGCTTGGGCAGGGGAGCAAATCTCCAACGCTGATTGGGCATATCTTTCTGGCTGAAGGCAGCGCGATTACAAACCAGCAGCTTGGGCTGAAGTGAAATTTTCAATTCGACATAATCAACTTTGTCGAACTTACGAGTAGCAATTGCGGTGTTGCTTTTGCCGATTGGCCATGCGCCAGATTCTTGACCGTCTTTCTCGCCATCGACTTGGCCACCCGTGTAGATCGCCTGCGGATTGACCTCGGCTAGCAACTATTCCCCTTTGAGTTGCGGCTTGGTGGCGCGCCTACGACCTTGCCGATAGCAATAGGCCGAGCAAATCCGAGGCAGATGGCCGTCGGGCAGCTCCGTGCCCATTGCGGACTTTCAAGTTGGCGGCCTTTAAGTCAAGACTTCATGAACAGCATGATTACCAAGTTCACTGTTCGTCAAATGAAGCCGTCATCGGCTGAGGCGGCAGGACTCCTACCTCAACGTCCGGTCTCGAACGTCCTACTGCCGTTCGGGCAAACTGCTTCGCCCGATTCATGTGGAGATGATCTCACCCAGCCACCGGCAAGGCGCCATTGGTGGCCCGGAAGTCATCTTGATTGATCGCCGTCTACGAGCTATCGTCGCTCGAATTGGCCGTCCCACTTTAGGAATCAATGATGATCGTTTTGAAGAGTCACATAGCTAAGGTACTGTTTGGCTGCGCTTTGCTAGTTGCTTCCCTCCAAGCATCTGCGCAAGTTGACGTCAGCCAGGCCTGGGTGCGCGCCACCGTGGCGCAGCAAAAGGCCACGGGCGCCTTTTTGCAATTGAAGGCAAAGAGTGACAGTCGCTTGGTCGAAGCCCGGTCGCCAGTGGCCGGCGTGGTGGAAATCCATGAAATGGCCATGGACGGCTCAGTGATGAAGATGCGAGCCGTACCTGGCCTGGACTTGCCAGCCGGCAAGTCCGTTGAACTGAAGCCGGGCGGTTATCACATCATGCTGATGGACCTGAAGGGGGCCATCAAGGCCGGTGACAAGGTCGATCTGACGCTGGTGTTCGAGAACTCGGCCAAGCAGCGCGAAACCGTGGAAGTGAAAGCCGAAGCCAAGCAACTCAGCACGCCTGCCGCCGCCAAAGACGAGCACAAGCACTGATGCGCAGGCTGTTCATGCAGGCCGCTCGCCTGGGCGGCCTGTGCACCATGCTGGCCATCACCTCGGCCCAGGCTCATGATTTCCGGGTCGGTGCACTGCGCATGGATCACCCCTACGCCCCGCCCTCGCAAGACGGGCAAGGCTGGCTGTGCTTCCGCGAAGTGCGCAATACCGGCAGCGAAGCGGATCGCCTGCTGTCCGCATCAGTAGAGCAAGCGCAAGGCGTGGCCGCACCCGAGGGTCAGGCCTTGCCTCTGACCCTGCCCGGCGGCACCGCGCAGCAATGGCGCCACAGCAACAAGCAATGCTTGCGCTTGCGAGGCTTGGCCAAGCCGCTGCTGGCGGGCGACCGTTTCGAAGCAGTGTTGCAGTTTGAGCGTGCTGGAGAAGCCCGCGTGCAGGTCTGGGTGGAGCAGCCCCGCTGAGCGTGCCCCCACATTCGAGGCCCTGTTCTGGAGCCAGGTCAAAGACTACCGCCAGAATTTCAAGTTAACATCCGCGAACCATGTCACGCTCATCCCGTCATCAACGCTTCGGCACTTGGCTCGCGCTCGTCGCGATGCTGGCGCTTGTGCTGATGCCGGTGATGTCGCGTGCGCTGGCTTCTCAAGCCGGTGGCAAGAGCTGGATCGAAATCTGCTCGGCACAAGGTTCACGCTGGGTTGCCGTCAATGACGTTGCCCCTGCATCGGCCATTGATGGCGACAGCGTCCCTGACGATGGTCTGTCCTTGACTGGCTCACTGGACCACTGCAGTTACTGCTCGCTATCGCAAACCACGCCCGGTCTGCCCGCAGTGCCACAAGTGCTGGTCCTGCCGCTGCGCCATGCGCAGCTCCCTCCGCTTTTCTTCCAAGCGCCGCGCCGCCTCCATGTCTGGAGCACTGCGCAGTCGCGCGCCCCACCGACCCGCGCCTGAGTCGTCGGGCTCGCGTTGCCCTTGCCAGCGCTGAACAGCGCTTGTACGGTCTATGCGGCTCGCAAGCCTTGCTGCGGGTTCGTCTAAGCCGGAACCAACCTCGACCTTGAGGCGGAGTTCCGCACCCCTTGAGCCAATGATCGAACTGAGCTGCTCCGCATAGGCTCGTCCGTTCTGAAGCCTGCCTCGACGCCCCCAGCCCGCCTGCGCTTGCGCGTCGCCGAGCCTGAAGTCCTGCTCGCTCGTCCTTGCTGAGGCTCTGACAGAGCCCCCCACAAGGCTTGACGCAGCGGCTACAGAACGCCTTCGGACGGCCTCTGCCCACTCGCTGTGCAAACGTGAGCTCGTCTCAACCTCAGCAGCAAAAGAAATCTATGGACCTTCGTTCCTCATTCCGTCTGGCCGCGCTCTGCGCCGCATCCCTGGCCGCCGCCAACGTTCAAGCCCATATTGGCTACGGCGGTCGCGACTTCGGCAGTTTCAGCGGCCTCGCCGCCCAAAGCGTCACCATCGGCAGCCAAACCGTCACCGGCAACTATGGCTGGGCCGATGCCAGCGACTACAACTTCGGCGACAGCCACAAGGGCCGCGCCTTCCGCTTCCACCTGGACAATGCCGCCACGGTGAGCTTGCAAGTCTCCGCCAAGGCCGATGCCACCGCCACCAGCATTGGCGGCTTGCTGCCCGGCTTCTCGATCTATCAAGGCCTAGCTCATCTGGCGCCGCAATCGGCCGACCATGACTTTGCCGCCATCAGCCAAAGCTATCTGGCCAGCCTGCCCGGCGAAGCCAAGGAAGGCGCGTGGGTCGCCACTGGCGATTGGAAGGTCGGCAACGACGGCAATGCCAACTACGCCGCCGCCCTGAGCAGCTTCGTCTTCAAGGGCTATGCCGTCGACGGTACTTCCGCCAATTTCAGCAATGCCAGCCCCAGCCTGCAAGGCGGCGGCCTAGCCGACGGCAAGGTGGCGGGCAGCTTCTTGCTGGACGCAGGCGACTACACCATCTTCATCGGCGGCGCCGATTACTGGGCGCAAAACCCCAGCAATCCCGACCTGGCTAAGGCCTACGGCCTGAGCGCCACCTTGAGCGTGGCTGCGGCGGTGCCTGAGGCGCAAAGCTGGGCCTTGATGTTGGCCGGCCTGTCCGTCATCGGCTTGCTCAGTCGTCGTCGCGGCAACCGGGGCTGAACCATGAAAACATGGACCAGCGAGGTCATGACGAGCAAGTCCTACGGGGCCCTGCTGGCCGCCTTGCTCTCCACCCTGCTCGCCGCATGCGGCGGCGGAGGCGGAGACAAGATCATCACTCCCGAGGTGACCGAGCCAGTGCCCACACCACTGCCCACACCGCAGGCCTTCAGTGCCTCCATCAACGGCACCGTGGCGGTCGGCGCACCGGTGATCGGCGCCAGCATCAATGCCAAATGCCTGAACGGCGCGACGACTGCTCAGGCGCCCACCGATGTGAAAGGCGCGTACAGCATCGAGTTGAACGGCCTGAAGCCACCCTGCCTGCTGCAAGCCAAGGGAGGCACCGCCCTGGGCACACCGGTCAGCACCAACTTGCATGGCCTCAGCCAATCCACCGGTGCTGCCGCCATCACGCCTTTGACTGATCTGCAGTTGGCCTACGCCTTTGGGGCGGACCCGGCGCAGGTCTTCAGCCGCTTTGCAGGTCAAGTCGATCTGCCGAGTACCCAAAAGCTGGCTGCCGCGCAGCAATTCATCGCCGCGCAAATCAGCGCTCTGGGCCTCAAGCCTCCCAGCCAGGACCTGCTCTCCGAAGCTTTGGTGCTGGGTTCTGAATCCGATCTATTGCTGGACCAACTTGGCGCCAAGCTCAGCGCGGCCCAAGCCAGCCTGGGGCAACTGCGTGAGAGCGCCCAAAGCGCCAGCAGCTTTGCCACCACGCTGAACACGGCCAAGGCTGCCGCTGACGAGCGCGCCCGCCAGCAGGCCCAAGCCGCAGCCGAAGCCCTGGCCGCCGAGCAAGCGCGTGCGGCCGCTGCGGCTGCCGCAGCCAAGGCAGCGGAAGAAGCGCGGGCGGCGACAGCCGCTGCAGAAGCCAAAGCCAAAGCGGATGCCGCCGAAGCCAAAGCCAAAGCGGACGCCGCCGCCAAGGCCGCAGCCGACGCCGCGCGGGCACAGGCCGAAGCGACGGCGGCAGCCACCGCCGCCGCCGCCAAAGCCGCCGAAGAAGCCCGCATCGCCGCTGAGAAAGCCGCCGCCGAAGCTGCAGCAGCCAAGGCTGCTGCAGATGCCGCCATAGCTGCCGCCGAAGCCAAGGCCCGCGCTGAGGCTGAGGCCGCTGCGGCCGAAGCTGCCCGCTTGGCTGAAATTGCGCGCTTGGCCGCACTCGAAGTTGCCGCCACCGTGACCGGCATGGCCGCTGATGGCCAGCCAGTTCAAGGCGGCCAAGTGCTGGTGCGCTGCGTCAGCGGCAGCACGCCAGCCAATCTCATTACCGACACCAACGGGGGCTTTGCGGCCAAGCTCTTGAACGCCAGCGCACCCTGCCTGTTCCAGGTGCGCGGCGGGCAAGTCGGCAGCCAGGCCAACACCCAGGTGCTGCACGGTTGGGTCGACAAACTCGGAGGCACGGTGCAACTCAGCCCGCTGTCGGAATTGAGCTTGGCCTATGCCTTTGCTGACAGCCCGGCCAATGTCTTTGCACGCTTTGCCAGCACGGCAGATGTGCCCTCCGCCAGCGCTTTGGAGGCCGGCAAGACCTGGCTGCGCACGCAGCTCAGCGCCTTGAGCCTACCCAGCCCCGCCGCCGATTTGTTCGCAGGCCCAATTCGCGCCGGAGAAAGCGACAGCCAGCTGATGCAGACGTTCAATCAGCTGCTGTTCGACCGGGTGAGCAACTTGGCCGCAGCCATCCAGACCGCAGCAGCTCGCAGCAGCCTGCCCGCCATGTTGAACGCTGACCGCCAGGTTTCGGTTCAGTTTGCGGCCATGGCCGGCAGCACCCAAGTCAGTTGCGGCAACCTGTTGCCGCCCCTGGGCAGCACCCAAACCCCGGCCAAGCTCTTGGACTTCCGTTTCTACCTCTCTGAAGCCGCGATGATTCGCGCCGATGGCACGGCCGTGCCCATCAAACTCAGCGCCAACAACGCCTGGAACTACACCGCCGCCAGCGGCGCGGCCGTCACGCTGATTGACTTGGAGGACGGCAGCGCCAGTTGCGCCGAATCGCCCGAGCAAACGACTGCTGCCAGCAACGCCTTCCTCAGCGGCACCGTGCCAGCCGGGCGCTATGTGGGCATGCGCGCCACGCTGGGAGTGCCGGAGTCGCTCAATCACAGCCAGACATCGGCCGTACCTCCGCCGCTGGACAGCGCCGCCATGGGCTGGAGCTGGCAGGCCGGTCGCAAGTTCGCCAAGATCGAAGTGACCCAGTCCAGTGCAGGCGCCTGGAGCAGCGACTCCTTCTTCGTCCACCTCGGTTCCACCGGCTGTACCGGCAATGCGGGCTTGGGCACGGTGGTTTGCAGCAAACCCAACCGCGCCACGCTGCAGTTCCCGAGCTTTGACCCGGCGGCGCAAAAGATCGCGGTCGACATCGCGGCCTTGCTGGCCGGCACCAACATCACCATCAACCAGGGCGGCGCCCAAGGCTGCATGTCGGCCGGCACCGACACAGACTGCCTGAAGGTTTTTGAAGCCCTGGCCATCGACTGGAAGACCGACGGCAGCGGCAGCGGCCTGCCCATCAACGAAGGCCGCGGCCAGACTGTGTTCAAGGTCATCAACAAATGAAATGCACCTCTCTTGCTTTGCTGGCCTGTGCGGTTTTGCTGACTGCCTGTGGCGGTGGTAGCAGCACCGAGGTCAAGGTCAGCCCATCGGCCAATGCCTTGTGGGCCTGGGCCTTGCCCGCGCAGTACCCTGAACCCCGCGTGCCGGGCGACAACCCCATGTCAGCCGACAAAGTGCAGCTAGGCCGCTTTCTGTTTTACGACCGCCGCCTCTCTGGCAATGGCACGCAGGCCTGCGCAGGCTGCCATGTGCAAAGCCTGGCCTTCACAGACGGCAAGCTCACCGCGATTGGTTCCACCGGCGAGGCGCATCCGCGCAATGCCCAGTCCATCGTCAATGTGGCCTACAACGCCACACTGACCTGGGCCAACCCGGCTTTGACGGATTTAGAAACCCAGATGCTGGTGCCATTGTTCGGCACCCGGCCGGTGGAGATGGGTCTGAACGACGCCAACAAGGCCACGGTACTGGCACGCCTGAGCAGTGACACAGCCTACCCGGCCATGTTCGCGCAGGCCTTTGGCAGTGGCGCCGATGTGGTGAGTTGGAACAACGTCATCAAGGCCATCTCAGCCTTTCAGCGCAGCCTGATTTCGGGCAATAGCAAGTACGACCAATACCTTGCTGGCAAAGCCACGCTGACGGCCACCGAAGAGCGCGGGCTCAACCTCTTCTTCGGCGAGAAGGCCGAGTGCTTTCACTGCCACGGTGGTTTCAACTTCAACGACCAGGTGGTGCACAAAACCAGCCGCCTGGCGGAAACACCTTTCCACAACACCGGGCTCTTCAATATTGGGGGCACCGGCGCCTTCCCGGAGCCCAACCGCGGGGTCTTTGAGCTCAGCGCCAAGCCCTCGGACATGGGCAAGTTCCGCGCACCCAGCCTGCGCAACGTCGAGGTGACAGCGCCCTATACCCACGACGGCTCCATCGCCACGCTGGAGGCGATGTTGGACTTCTATGCCGCAGGCGGCCGAAACATCGAAAGCGGCCCGCACGCCGGCGACGGCCGCCTCAACCCCAACAAAGACCCGCTGGTGGCCCGCATCAGCCTGGACGCGCAAGAACGCGCCGACATCGTCGCCTTCCTTCGCACCCTCACCGACCATGAATTCCTCAGCAATCCCAAACATGCCGACCCCTTCGCCAAAGCCTCAGGCAACTGAGCCGCGCGGGCTGCTGCGCCGTGCCAGCGTGCGGGCCCTGTCCTGCGCGCTGGCTAGCTGCCTGGCAAGCGTCCTGGCAATAGGCAGCGCCCTGGCCCATGAGCTTGGCGCCAAAGCCTTGCCAGAGAGTACCGGCCTGCGCGTAGGCGCCGGCTTGGCACTGAGCCAAGCGCAGGCCGATCAAGCCTGGCCGGCCATCAAGCTGCCCGGCATCTTAAGCAATGGCGAAACCCCGGTGGACCGTCGCGGGGGCGCGCTGGAGCACGGCACCCTGGATGCGGGCCTGCGCCTGGGCACGCATTTCGGTGCGCTGCTGGCCCTGGGTTGGCATGATCGCGACCCCGTGCACGTCGAAGCGGCTTGGCTGCAAGGCGAAACCGCCTGGGGTCAAGACCAACTGCTGCTCGGCCTGGGCCGCAATCGCCTGCCTATGGGTCGGCTGCTAGAAGGCGGTGGTCACTTTGACCGCTTCGCCAGCATGCCGCTGGCCAAGCGGGCCGTGCTGGGCGGCGACTGGATCGACGACGGCATCTCGCTGCGCTGGCAGCGCAGCCACGACGGCCCCTGGCCGGCGCTGGAAACGCTGGACCTGGGCGTTTGGCGCGCCCGCAGCTTCCCCGGCGGCGCTGAAGGCCCGGCCGCACCTGCTGCCCATCTGCGCCTGAGCTGGGGCGATTTCAGCTTCGACGGTTTTGGTGCCCTGCTGCGCCCGCAATTGCGAGGCGCTCATGTGCAAAGCGCGACCGCCGCCCACACCCATGACCGCCCCGACTGCCGCGGCGGCCTGACCGGCATCTTCTGCTTCGATGGCCGCAGCGAGGTGCTCAGCGGCAGCCTGGCCTGGGTCTTGCCCACCACGGCGGATTTGCGTCTGGAATTGGCCGGCCTGCTGCGCCGCGACCGGGGCCAGCTCTACTCCCTCAATGGCGACACCGATTACCGCGGAAGCACCGGCGGCGGCTGGCTGGACCTGATCTGGCAGTACAGCCCGCAAATCGGCCTGGCCCTGCGCGGAGAAACCGTGCGCGGCGTGCAAACACTGGAAAGCGCCAACGCCCTGGCCCTGGCCCGTGACGCCGGCCTGCTGGGCAGCACCCGCATCTGGCGCGCCAGCGCCAGTGCCAGCTACGCCCCCTGGCCCAGCCTGCGCTTGTTTGCCGAGTTAGGCACCGACCGCCAAGGCACTCAGCGCAACAACTTCAGCGCCTTGCGACTGGTCTGGACGCCCGACCAGCTCTGGGCCTGGCACTGGTGATCACCATGAAAACCCAGACCTCTTTCGACCGGAAGCACGCACTCGCTGAGCCGCATGACTTTCATTTTTTCCCTGACCTCGTAAACCTGAACTGGAGATCTTGAAGATGAAAACCTTGAACTCGATCAAGCACATCCTGAGCGCCGTCGCACTGCTGAGCGCAGCCGGCCAAACCCTGGCTGCAGACGCGGTCGACTTCCGCAACTGGGGCACCGACGGCAGCGCCCCGCTGCTGGCCGCTGGCGGCAGCATCAACGCGGTACAAGCCATGGCCAAGAGCAATTACTCGGACAACCCAGGCCTGATGTTCTCCGCTTGGGCTCATGCAGGTGGCACGCCTTGGTACACATTCCAACTGGCCACCACCACCGACGTCACGATCAACCTGACTCCAGCAGTTGCCAGCGCTAACTTTGCACCTGGTTTGACTCTGTGGGCCTCGGGCAATCAAAAATTCGACGGCGGCAGCGAAGGCATTGAGACTGGCAACAATGGCTGGGGCGATCCGCACTCCTTCAATGTGGTCGGCCAGATTGGCGACTTCGGCACGGCTTGGATGAGCGGCGCCAACGGCAATATGCTGCAGACCCTGGCCTATGCCGTAACCGGCCCGGCCCATACCGACACTGACGCCACCGGCTGGGGCGAGGTCATCAAGCAAGGCGTGAATGACATCAGCACCGACAACACCTTCGAGCAAGGCGTGACCGGCACAGCCAACGGCAACCAGATTCACCTGCAGGTCAAGCAATTGCAGGCCGGTTGGTACACCCTCTACATCGGTGGCACCGACAACAGCAAGACCGCAGCCAGCTACAACCTTGACGTGAGTGCCGTGGCGGCCGTGCCGGAACCCGCTTCGCTGGGTCTGATGTTGGCAGGCATGGGCTTGCTGGCCCTGCGTCGCAGCCGTCGTCGCCACGAGGGCTGATCGCCCCGCAGTACCGGGCGACTGAGCGTGTGCAGGGTTGCTGCAACGCCCGGTCGCCCCTTTGAATCTGGAGTCCTCCCCATGCTGTCCACTTTGATGCGTCACCGCTGCGCGCTCTTTTTCGCCTTGGGCTTGAGCGCTCTTTCGGCCCAGGCCGATATCGGCCCCATGCCCATGCCCCTGAAAGGCGTGCCGCTGCCGGCGGTGCCCGGCTTGAGTGACGGCGCCAAGCCCATCATCGTGGATCGCCAAAAAGCCCTGATCCTGGGCAAGGCGCTGTTCTGGGACAGCAATGTGGGCAGCGATGGCATGGCCTGCGCGTCATGCCACTTCTCAGCAGGCGCCGACCGGCGCGTGCGCAATCAATTGGCGCCCGGCGGCAAAAGCCAGCTGGCGCCCAGCTTTGACATCGGGCCCGATGGTTTGCAACGCGGCCCGAACCAAACCCTCAAGCAAAGCGACTTCCCCTTCACTCAGCCCTACCAGCCCTTGGCCGATGTGGACGAGCGCCTGCTGGCTCGCATCTCGCCCACCGTCACGGGCTCGGCCGGCAGCTTCGGTGGTGGCTTGAAGGCGGTGGATGCCGCCCTCGGCAGCAATGACGACTGCAAGCGCAGCCCTGACCCGAGCTTTCATGTGGCCGGCATTGGCGCGCGCCGGGTCAGCGATCGAAATGCCCCCAGCGTGATCAACGCGGTTTTCAACCACCGCCTGCTGTGGGACGGCCGCGCCAGCAATGTTTTCAATGGCAGCAGCGCAGGCGGCGAGCGCGATGCGGCCGCAGGCGTCTGGGTGCAGCAGGCCGACGGTACGGTCAAGCGCGAGAAGCTCGCGCTCGTCAACTCGGCCCTGGCCTCGCAAGCCATGACCGCCCCGCTGAACGACAAGGAGATGAGCTGCCAGGGCCGCAGCTTGGCCGACATTGGCCGCAAGTTGCTCTACCGCAGTGCGCTGGAAACCCAGCAAGTACATCCGCAAGACAGCGTGCTTGGCCCCTGGTCCGCAGCCGGCCGAGGTCAAGCCGGTCTGACCCAAGACTACATCGCCCTGGTGCAACAGGCCTTTCATCCTCGCTTTTGGTCCTCCAAACAGCGCGGCCCTTTTGGCAAGCCCAATGTCAGCACCCGAGGCCCGATGAGCCAGCCCTACAGCCAGGTGGAAGCCAACTTCGGGCTCTTCTTCGGCTTGGCGCTGCAGGTCTACCAGTCCACCTTGGTCTCGGACGACTCGCCCTTTGACCGCAGCGCGCGCGACACCAATGGGCTGCCGCTGGAACTGAGCCCGGCACAGGCGCGCGGCTTGCAGGTGTTCCGCCGCGCCCATTGCGCGCTTTGCCACATCGGGCCCAACTTCACCTCGGCAGCGGTGGACACCAATGCCGCTCTGGTGGCCAGCAAGCCCTGGGGCTTCAGTGGCCCGGGCTTTCGCAACACCACGTCCAGCAATATCGTCAGCCGCATGGCCGGCAAAAAAGGCTTTGGTTTTGTCGACACCGGCTTTGCCGCCACTGGCGTGGGCCGTGATGAATGGGATATAGGCCTGGCCGGCAAGGACGACTGGGGCAACGAGCTGGCCTATGCCACCCAGTACCTGAAGCTGCTCACCGGCGACAGCAGCGCCGTCAAAGACAGCCGGGTGCTGAGCGTGCGGGCCTGCGACTTACCCACCTCGATTGCGCTGAACCGGCCACAGCCTCATCCCAGTGTGTTCACGCAAGCCCAGGGCGTGCAGCCGCAGCCGCACAGCACACAAAGCTGCATCAATCCAAGCGGCGCCTTTGTGCCCACCGCTGCCGCAGCCCAGGCCGAATTGGCGGCAGGCGTGAATAACAAGCGCATGCTGCTGGTGACGGACGCGGCCTTCAAGATCCCCACGCTGCGCAATGTGGAGTTGACCGGACCCTATATGCACAACGGCAGCATGGCCACGCTAGAACAGGTGATCGAGTTCTATGCCCGCGGCGGCAATTTCGCGGGCACCTCCAAGCAGTTCGGAACCATCTTTGGCCAGTCTGAATTGCAGTTGGATGCGCAGGCCCGCAGCGACCTGCTGGAGTTCCTGAAATCCTTGACCGATGAGCGTGTGCGTTATGAACGGGCCCCGTTTGACCACCCGGAGTTGCGGCTGCTGAACGGCCACGCGGGTGACCGCACTCGCCTGGTGACGCCCGGCACTTTTGGTGCCCAATTCGGTCAAGACAGCTGGACGGTGATTCCCGCCGTCGGCGCACAGGGTTCGGGGCGGCCACTGCCCACTTTCATTGAATCTCTATCGCCTTGAATCCAAAATCAACTTGGACACAAGTAAATCGCCAGCAGGCGCGCCACCGCCCGGGCAGACATAAACCAAAGCTGAAGTTGAGCGAACTTCGGCTTTGGGCAGTGCACCGGACTTCCGGCAAGGAGAATTCAATGGTCGGTGCTGGTAACGACGGTCTTTGGTGCGTGGCGAAAGAGCATATGCAAAGAGCCGTCCAGAGTGGGACTACCTGATGCAATGGTCGACTGCTATGGGCACCTTGCAGCCGGCCGCCACCGTCAGAAACATGCCCGGAGCAGTCGGTCGCACACGCAAAGTCAGTCGCCCAGAAGCTGCCAGATGCCATCATGGCTCACCACCCACTGCAGTCATTAACGTCCATAAGCCGCCGCTGATTTAAGCCAGACCGAAGAGCCACTTAGCGGCCAAGCGGAAGCATGCGGGTTCGACGAAGTGGAGCACAGCAGAGCTTGATCGTGGCTCAGCTTCGGCTTTAGTGCGCAGGATGGCCTAGCGCCATTTGGGTCGGGCAATGTCCCAGCCGTCTCGGCTCAGCCCATTCAGGCCACCGTGGCCGGAAAACTCGGCAATGGACTGTTGCACCGTGCGTGAGAAGCACCTTGACCCTTTCGAAGAGCCCTCGCCTAGCGGCTGCCTTAGTTCTGAATTTTTCGCAGAGCTATGTTCAGGGCCGCCGCATTCAGTACGCCCATATGCGCATCGACCAAGCGCCCGTTTGCATCGTAGAAAATGGTGGTTGGCAGGCCTCGTGAACCTAACGCGGGTCCCAATGCAGAGGCGGGGTCTAGCAGGACGCCGTTCAAAGCAAAACGCTGGGACGCAAGATAGCTGTGTACCGCTGTGGCCGACTCCCCCTGATTGACGAATACAAAACTCAACTCAGGATGCTCGACTTGGGCCTGAGCCAGCAGCGGCATTTCTTGCCGGCAGGGGCCGCACCAAGTGGCCCAGAGATTCAGCACCATCGGCCTGCCCTGTGATGCTTGAGCAAGGCTCTTTGCAGGCCCGCCATCCAAGGTTTGGAACAAGCCCTCGGTTGGCCGGTCCGACAGGGACGCTTGGATCAAGCCGGTTATGGTCAGCCAGAGAGTTGCCGCAGCCAGACCCGCGATAGCAAGTGTGGGCCTCAAGGCCGCTTGCCGACGTCCTATCCATAGCAAAAAGGCCGCTGCTGCAAGCCATCCAACCATGGCGTTCCAACCACCATCGCGAATGTCAAGTAGTGCCCAAGGGCTGCCCAAATAGGCTCCCGCATACTCCGCCACGTAAGCAAGCCGAGCAAATAGCAGCCCGATGAAGGCCGCGTTCAGAAGCGCGTCGCCAGCCAACTTGCTTAGATTCGGCCCGTCTACCTGGCGACGGAGCAGCAAGTGACTTATCCCAAGCGAAAGCAGCGCGGCCAGCAGTATCAACAGTGGCGCAAGTGGAATTGCCAGGGGACCGAGTGCGACGGATTGCATGGTGTCTTTAGTTCAGCTTGGTTTCTTGTCGGCAGCGGAGCCGATCATCTTCTGCGCTACCTGGCGCAGGCAAACCAAGGAGCCTTTGGGCAAAGAGCCCTGGCGGGCTAACCGTTTTACTGCAGCAATCAAGCAAGGCTTAGCCTTTAGCGTGCCACCGCCGGCATCAAGCGTTCCTTGGTCTCGATTTCGGTCTCAGGGTCAAGTTCGGCAGCCACTTGGGTGCAGACCGCCCTGCACAGCGCGGCGACCCGGTCGCTTTGCAGCTTGTAATAAATCTGGGTGCCTTCACGGCGTTTAGACAGCACACCACTGCGGTACAGCGTCGACAGGTGCTGCGACATATTCGGCTGTGTGGTGTCAATTTCGCTCAACAACTCGGAAACATTCTTCTCGCCATGGCAGACGGCGCTGATGATCTTCAGCCGAATCGGTGTGGACAGGAGTGAAAACAGTTCAGCGACCGATTCAAAAACCTTGTCTTCGGTTTTGCGCGGGTCCATAGCTCTCTGTTGTTGTGGTGACCGATGAATTATCATATTCGCATCTAACGATATAGCCGCCCAGGGACCTATAGCGTGCTCACTTGCAGCTGCAGAATTTCTTGTTAAGGCTGCGGCCTTGGCCGTTGATGACTCCTCCGGGAACATGCCGAGGACTCGCTTCGGTATGGCATTGCTCGACCAAGCCATGCGAAGCCCCGCCGTCTCTGCGCGCTCCATCGCTCGGTAAACGCCTGAACTGTCCCCGCCGAACTTTCGGCATGGCAATCGGCACAGCGATGTTTCTTGATCAGGCGCTGACCCAGGGCGATTTCCGCATCCTCCAAGAATGGCCATGCGATCCTGCTTTTGGGCAGAAACGCTGAACATCACTGTCAGCAAAAGGGTGCTGGAGCAACAACTTTGCCGATGCAGCATGGCAAGGCCTGTAGCGATCCGGGCCTGACCCCGCTCGGAGTGTCATGTGGCGTCGCACTGCGTCTACTGGGTACTCGTCAGAACCAATGCCGCCAGGGTCTTGGCGCCGGCGTCACTCGGAGCCGCTTGCGTTGGCATAGGCACACGGCCCCACGTTCTGGAAACGCCCTTTTTGTGTTGTGCCACCCTCGCCATAGCCTCCCCGCAGCAAACCTCAGGAAACCGCGTCCAATCTAGCTAGCCGCCGGTACAGTGTTCGAACGCTAACGCCCAGATCT
The DNA here is from genome assembly GCF_038419725.1 of Roseateles sp. PN1. NCBI lineage: Bacteria > Pseudomonadati > Pseudomonadota > Betaproteobacteria > Burkholderiales > Sphaerotilaceae > Roseateles > Roseateles sp. PN1. The sequence continues at coordinate 226,048 of NZ_JBCARA010000010.1, forward strand.
GCCGCTAGGTCGTCGCGGCTACCACCATGCCGCTGTAAGGCGGCGCGTAGGGCCTCGTCTTCGAGCTGACGCAGCTTGCGACCATTAATTGCCGCTTGCGGCGCGCAACACGAACCGCCGCCAGCAGTTGCGCCCACTTGCAAGGCAGCCAGAATGGTGAGCGCATCGATTTTCTCACCGTCACTGAGTAGCGCTGCGCGCTCCAGCACATTGCGCAACTCCCGCACATTGCCAGGGAAAGCGTAGTCAGCCAGCACACGCTGTGCCCCGGGTCCTAAAACTAGCTTGCGGCCGGCGGCAACACGGGCCAGCAATGACTCCGCCAGCAAGGGAATGTCGGCCCCCCGCTCGCGCAGTGGTGGCAGATGGATAGGAAAGGTGCTGAGCCGGTAGAACAGATCCTGCCGAAAGCGCCCATCAGCCACCATCGCGGCGAGGTCACGGTGAGTGGCCGAAACCAAGCGCACATCAGAGTGTCGCAAGTCTGTACTGCCGACGCGGCGATAGGTGCCACTCTCCAGAAAGCGCAGCAGTTTGACCTGCATGGTCAGTGGAATATCGCCCACCTCATCGAGGAACAAGGTGCCACCGCTCGCCGACTCGACCAAGCCCGCCTTGACCCCATGGGCGCCGGTGAAAGCCCCTTTTTCGTGACCGAACAACTCACTCTCAAAAAGGGCATCGGGCAGGCTGGCGCAATCAACAACAACCAGGGGCTTGGCCGCCCGCACGCTGGCGTCGTGAACCGCACGGGCCACCAGCTCCTTGCCGGTACCAGATTCACCAAGCAGCAGCACACTGGCTGGGGAGGGGCCCACCCGCGCGACCAAGCCCAGCATGTGCTGAAACGACGGGGAACGCCCCACCAAGCCCTCGGACGCAGGCACACCGCGCGCCACCGGCAGCGACTCCATCTTTTCAGCAAAGTAGACCTGCCGCCCGCTGGCATCTCGCAGGGGTGACAGCTCAATGTTCACATAGGCTTCGCCTTGCGGCGTATGGTGCAGATGCAATACACGCTCGCGGCGGCCACTGGTGCGAGCACGGGCCAATGGACAGGACTCACCGGCTTGGTCACAGGGCACGCTGATGCCATGCGAAACCTCATAACAGTGACGGCCGATCACCGAGTTGTGGGGGCTGAAGCGCTGTCGGTAGGCCAGATTGGCCGCCACGATGCGGTATTGATCGTCGAGCAGGATATGTGGCTCGGGCATCTCCTCCAAAAAAGACAGCAACTCGAATGGTGCGCCTGCCGGCACCGTTGGCGTAGTGAACTTGTCTATGGCGTTCTCCCTGAACTGGCTGCAACTGTCTTTGCGCTCGACCCGGCCGTCGACCGATCAACTGCCACAAATGTCAGTTGACTGCCATTTATGGCACTTGTCAATTCAGCAATTCTGGCAGAAGCGCTTGATCCCACCATGCGCCTCTATGGGCAAAGCACTCTCTGTGAGCGGGCTTTTCCAAGGGGCGATGGGGTGGCATGGCACTTGCGAATGGGAAGGCATGAAGCACAAGCCATTGACCCATCACCTCGCCCTAGCAATTGCCATCAAGTTGTTGGCACTGTTGCTGATTTGGGGCCTTTTCGTGCGCCCGCTTCGGGTCGCAACTGATCCACAGCGTACTGCTGCTCACCTAGCTGGAACTGCTGTTTCCGCATTTCCCGCTTCTGGAGCTCAGCCATGATTTCTGAACAACTCGTCGATCTCTCTCGGCTGCAGTTCGCCGCCACTGCGATGTACCACTTCCTGTTCGTGCCATTGACCCTGGGCATGGTTTGGCTGCTGGTGATCATGGAGACGGTCTACGTGATGACCGGCAAGGCAGTGTGGAAGGATATGACCCGGTTCTGGGGCAAGCTTTTTGGCATCAACTTCGCCCTTGGCGTAACCACCGGCATCACGCTCGAATTCCAGTTCGGTACCAACTGGGCCTACTACTCGCACTACGTCGGCGACATCTTCGGCGCGCCATTGGCTATTGAAGGCCTCATGGCCTTCTTCCTCGAAAGCACCTTCATCGGCCTGTTCTTCTTCGGCTGGGATCGCCTCAGCAAGACTCAGCATCTGTTGGTCACTACCTTGATGGCTGTCGGCACAAATCTATCGGCACTGTGGATTTTGATCGCTAACGGTTGGATGCAAAACCCGGTCGGCGCTGAGTTCAACTGGCAGACCATGCGCATGGAGATGGTGGATTTCTGGGCCATCGTTTTCAACCCCGATGCGCAAGCCAAGTTCGTGCATACGGTGTCGGCCGGCTATGTGACCGGTGCCATGTTTGTGCTGTCCATCTCCAGTTGGTACTTGCTGCGCGGACGCGATGTTGAGTTTGCGAAGCGCAGTTTCCGTGTTGCAGCTGCTTTCGGGCTGGCCAGCGTTTGTTCGGTCATCGTGCTTGGCGATGAAAGCGGCTACACCGTTGGCGAGGCCCAGCAGACCAAGATGGCGGCCATGGAAGCCATGTGGGAAACCGAGCCTGCGCCGGCCAGCTTCAATGTGATCGCAGGCATCAACGAAGCCGAGCAAAAGAACGACTGGGCACTCGAAGTGCCTTATGTGATGGGCATGATCGGCACCCGCTCGCTCAGCAAGCAAATCCCGGGCATCCATGACATCAAAGCCCGCAATCGCGAACGCATTGTGAATGGCATCAGTGCCGTGATGGCGCTGGAAACGCTGCGCAAGCACCGCGACGACCTCCAGGCACGCAAAACACTCGAACTCACCAAGGGTGACCTCGGCTTCGGCCTGTTGCTGAAGAAATACACCCGTGACGTCAGCCAAGCCACGCCGGCCATGATTGACAAGGCCATGAACGACACCGTGCCGCGAGTAACGCCCATGTACTGGAGCTTTCGCATCATGGTTGGCTTAGGTTTTGCCATGTTGCTGCTCTTCGGCTTAGCTTTTTGGAGCACCCTGAAGAGCGAATGCCGTGCCCGTCCCTGGCTGTTGCGCTGGGCCGTGCTGATGTTGCCTGCGCCGTGGATTGCCTGCGAGCTGGGCTGGTTTGTGGCTGAGTACGGTCGCCAGCCTTGGACCATCTACGGCGTGCTGCCCACCCATCTGAGTGTGTCGACGCTCAGCGTTGAGAGCCTGTACGGCTCGCTGGCTGGCTTCGTTGGGTTTTACACCGTGCTGCTGATCATCGAGGTCTATCTGATGATCAAGTTCGCTCGGCAGGGGCCGGGTAGCTTGGGCACTGGCCGCTACCAATTCGAACCGACTCACGCCTGAGGAGAGCGTCATGATGGATTACCCCACTCTCAAGCTGATTTGGTGGCTCTTAGTCGGCGTGCTGCTGATCGGCTTTGCCGTGATGGACGGGCACGATATGGGCGTTGGCACGTTGCTGCCCTTCGTCGGACGCGGCGATGAGGAGCGCCGTGTCGTCATCAACACCGTTGGACCGCATTGGGACGGCAACCAGGTCTGGTTCATCACCGGCGGCGGCGCCATCTTTGCCGCCTGGCCGTTGGTCTATGCGACGGCTTTCAGCGGCTTCTATTGGGCCATGCTACTGGTGCTGTGGGCCCTATTCTTCCGACCGGTCGGTTTTGACTATCGCAGCAAGATCCAAAACAGCACTTGGCGCAAAACCTGGGACTGGGGCTTGTTTGTCGGAGGCAGCGTGCCACCGCTGATCTTCGGCGTGGCCTTCGGTAACTTGCTGCAAGGCGTGCCATTTGAGTTCGACGACTATCTGGTGTCGACCTATAGCGGAAGCTTCTGGCAATTGCTCAATCCCTTTGCGCTGCTGGCCGGCGTGGTTTCGAGTGCAATGATCACCATGCACGGCGGCATCTATCTGGCCCATCGAACCGAAGGCGAGATTCAGGCCCGCGCCAAGCGCGCCGCCAGCGGCGCGGCCTTGTTCATGGTCTTGGCATTCTTGGCGGCTGGTTTGTGGCTGCGCTTTGGTGGCATCGAGGGCTACGTGATCACCTCGGTGATTGATCCCTCTGCTTTGCCCGATCCCTTGGCCAAGACCGTGGTGCGGAGCGCCGAGGCCTGGTGGGGCAACTACCGGCTTTGGCCTGCGCTGTGGACATTGCCGGCCTTGGGTCTTGCTGGCCCGTTGCTGGCCACCGCGCTGCTGCATGCTGGGCGGACCCTGTCTGCCTTTGTGGTCTCGTCCCTGGCTTTAGCCGGCGTGATCGGCACTGCCGGAGCCGCCATGTTCCCCTTCCTCATGCCCTCATCCAGCATGCCTGCGGCGAGCCTGACCGTCTGGGACAGCGTATCCAGCCACCTCACACTGAGCATCATGTTCTGGGCCACGCTGATCTTCATGCCCTTGATCGTGCTCTACACCAGTTGGGCCTACCGTGTGATGCGCGGCAAGGTGACGGTGGCTCACATTCGAGCCAATAGCCACAGCGCATATTGAACTTTTTGTTTCGGAGGCTTGTACGGCGCAATCTGCGCTGCAAGCCTTGAAGAAAGCCCCACCAGGAGTCCCGCATGAATACTCACAAGCTCTCCACCACGATGCCGGCCGAACTTGCCGACGATAGCGAGCGGCGCCTTTGGTTGCTCGCCACCGGCGCAGCTGGGGGTGTGGCCGTCGTTGCCACCGCCCTGCCCTTTGTGGCCAGCTTCGCGCCCAGCGAACGCGCTAAAGCGCAAGGTGCTGCGGTTGAGGTAGACATCGACGACTTGGCGCCAGGGTCGATGAAGACCGTTGAATGGCGCGGCAAACCGGTCTGGCTGGTGCGACGCACGCCGGCCATGCTGGCCAGCTTGGCGAACCTGAAGACTCAACTGGCTGATCCGGATTCGCGGCGAGACGACTTGCCCGAGCCCTTGCGCAACGCCGGCCGCTCACTTCACCCCGAGGTCTTCGTGGCCATCGGCATTTGCACGCACCTGGGCTGCTCGCCGACGGCTGTGGCTGCCGGCTCGGGCAACCCCAATGTTGATGCGGACTGGCCTGGGGGCTTCTTTTGCCCCTGTCATGGTTCTACTTTTGATCTAGCTGGCCGGGTGTTCAAGAACAAACCCGCGCCAAGCAATCTCGAAATTCCGCCGCACCGCTTTTTGAGCGCAACGCGGCTTGTCATCGGCGATAGCGCCTGAGAAAGGAACTGCACCATGTGGTATTTCGCCTGGATGCTCGGCGTCGGCTTCGCTGTACTGCTGGCCGTGATGAACGCAATGTGGGGAGAGTTGGCCGAGGAACGGAGGCAAGCCGACGACGTCCAAACGCCGACACCATGAGCAAGACACAAAGCCAAGGCCAGGGCAAAGCTGCCGTTCACGGCCCGAGTCTGCTCGCCGCACTTGCCATCATGTTGGGCGGCACGCTCTATCCGCCGCTGCTGAGCACGACCAGTGGACGAGCCGACCACACCTTGGTTTTGTTAGCTTGCTGGGCCATGAGTGCGGGCTTCGTTCGCGGCGTGGGCTTCATGCCCCGCCTGCCCGTTCTGCGCATGATCCTCTCAGGCTGGGCCTGTTTGCTCGCGTTAGCGCTGTTCGTGCTGCTTCGCGGGGCTCTTTAGGAACTCGAGATGTACTTCCGCCTTCTGCAAGATGAACGCTCGGCTTGCGCCAGCTATCTGCTGGCGGACCTGGAAGCTGGCGAAGCCATGCTGGTCGATCCCCGCAGCGCGGACTTGGCCTTGCTGCAAGCCATGATGGCTGAACAGCGCCTGCGGCTGCGCTGGCTATTGCGTACCCACAATCACGACAGCCAAATTCCGACGCCCGAACTTGAGCAACTGCAAATGCTGGGTGCGCCCATCATCCAGGGTCTTGCACACGATAGTCGCTTGCTGCCCTTCGGCGGTGAAAGCATTGAGGTGCTGGCGCCCCCTGGACATACGCAGGACTGCTTGAGCTTCCGTTGGCGCGACCGGGTGTTCTGTGGGGGGCTGTTGGCGATGGATGCCTGCCCCTATCAACGAGAACCCGTCGACCCACAGGCACTCTGGGAGAGCGTGATGCGGCGCTTGTTCCGCCTTGCCGATGAAACTCTGCTTTTCAGTGCACATGCCCATCAAGGGCAACTGCTGACCCTCTTGTACCAGCAGCGCCGCTGGCACCCCTGGTTCGCGCGAACCAGCCGTGACGAGTTCCTGACACGGCAAGCTAGCCGTGCAGAACACCGCGTTCCCATCCACACGCAAACAAACCAAGACTAGGAGACAAGCCATGGCCCATATCGTGATCATCGGCGCCGGCCTTGGCGGCATGCCGGCCGCCTACGAAATTCGTGAGTTGCTCGGCAAGGAGCATCAAATCACGGTCCTGAATTCGACCGAGACCTTTCAATTCACTCCGTCCAACCCATGGGTGGCGGTGGGTTGGCGCAAGGCCGCAGACACAACCTTGCCGATCCGCCCCTATCTTGAGCGCAAAGGCATTGCCTTCATTGCGCAAGCGGTTGCATCCATCGATGCCGAGCACAGCCGCCTAGCCCTGGCCGATGGTCAGATCGTCAGTTACGACTACCTTGTCATCACCACCGGCCCCAAACTCAGTTTTGACGAGGTGCCTGGTGCCGGCCCCCATGGCGGCCATACGCATTCGGTCTGCAGCGTGCCGCACGCCGAGAAGTTCTGGGCTGAGTACCAGGAGTTTTTGAAGCAACCCGGGCCCTTCGTCATTGGCGCTATGCCGGGCGCTAGCTGCTTCGGCCCGGCCTACGAATTTGCCTTCATCATCGATTCCGACCTCCGCAAGCGCAAATTGCGCCACAAAGTGCCAATGACCTTCGTGACCAGCGAACCCTATATCGGCCATATGGGCCTGGGCGGCGTGGGCGACAGCAAGAGCATGCTGGAAAGTGAATTGCGCGGTCACGACATTAAGTGGATTTGCAACGCCAAGACCACTCAGGTCGAGGCCGGCATGCTACATACGACCGAGCTTGACGATATGGGACAGATCAAGCGAGAACACCAGGTCGGCTTCAAGCTCGCCATGATGCTGCCGGCCTTCAAAGGTGTAGAGGCCGTCGCGGCCGTCGCCAATTTATGCAACCCGCGCGGCTTTGTCCTCATCGACGAGTTCCAGCGCAGCAAGGCCTACAGCAACATCTTTTCAGCAGGCGTATGCGTGGCGATTCCCCCGGTCGAGGTGACCCCCGTGCCCACCGGCGCGCCAAAGACGGGCTATATGATCGAAAGCATGGTGAGTGCCATTGCCCACAATATTGCCGATGAATTGGCAGGCAAGCCCGCCACGGCCAAGGGCACTTGGAACGCGATCTGCTTGGCCGATATGGGCGATACCGGCGCTGCCTTTGTCGCCCTACCTCAGATCCCGCCGCGCAATGTCAATTGGTTCAAGAAAGGCAAATGGGTTCATCTGGCCAAGATTGCCTTCGAGCAGTACTTCATCCGCAAGATGAAGTCAGGTAACTCCGAGCCCATCTACGAGCGCTATGTGCTCAAGGCTTTGGGTATCACTCGATTGCTTGACCGAAGCGAACCCTGAACCAAGCATTTGAGCATCCTCAGGGCAGCTTAAAGCCGGCCACGGCAGCCACTAGTTGATCGGCCTGATCCCGCAGGCTGGATGCAGCTGCGGCACTTTGCTCCACCAGCGCAGCGTTCTGCTGAGTGGCTTGATCCATCTGAGTGATGGCACCGCCAACCAAGGCCACGCCTTCGCTCTGCTCCTTGCTCGCCACACTGATCTCACCCACGATATCGCTGACCCGCTGGATGGAGGCGACCACCTCTTGCATGGTGCTGCCGGCCCTATCCACCAACTGCGTGCCCTGCTCCACATGCTCGACACTGGCATTGATCAAACTCTTGATCTCGCGGGCAGCCTCTGCACTGCGTTGCGCCAAGCTGCGCACCTCAGAGGCCACCACCGCAAAACCCCGCCCTTGCTCGCCGGCGCGCGCCGCTTCTACCGCGGCATTGAGCGCCAGGATGTTGGTCTGAAAGGCAATCGAATCAATCACGCCGATGATGTCAGAGATCTTTCGGCTGCTGTCGTTGATGCCTTTCATGGTCTCCACGACTTGCCCGACCACCGCACCACCGCGCTCCGCAACCGTGCTGGCGCCTTTGGCCAGTTGATCGGCTTGCACGGCGTTGTCAGCGTTCTGACGCACGGTATGGCTTAACTCGTCGGTGGTGCTGGACGTTTGCTGCAAATTGCTGGCGGTTTGCTCGGTGCGCGAGGACAGATCCATATTGCCGGCAGCCACTTCGGTCGCGGCAACTTGCACCCCTTCTGCCGCCCGACGAACGTCGCTAATCAGGCTCAGCAGTCGCTTGCGCATGGCGTGCATCTGACCCAGCAGGTGGCCGATCTCGTCGCCTCCATCGGCTTGGGTGTCTAGCGTCAAATCACCTGCAGCAATCGCCGTTGAGACGGCATCGGCCTTGGCAAATCCGCCACGAATACGGGTCAGCAAGCTGATGAACATCCAGGTCAAGGGTATGCCCACCAAGACCGCCAAGCCGATGAATACATAGAGAAGCGACTGGGCCCGTTCAGCACTGGCCTGCACCACCAGACCGGCCTGCTTGTCCTGCAAATCTGCAAGGCGCCGCAATGCGACGTAATAGGCCTCACCCTCATTGCGGCCTGCCGCTAGAAAATCGGCCATCACCTGATTGCCGAAGTCGCCTCGCTCAACCGCCTCAATAGTTTGGGCCGCCTTCGCCTTCCAGGCCTCACGCGCGGCGTCCGCCTGTTGGCGCAACTGAGTATCTTCCTTGGCCGAGGGAATGGCTAAGTAGGCTTTCCAAGCCGCATCCGCTTCAGCACGCCTCTTCTTGGCGTTATCCACATGGAGGCTGACCGGATGCTCATGAATGCTGGCCAGGGCGCTGCCCGGCGCATGCTGGAAGGCCAGCAGTAGCTCAGTGCGATTGCGCTGATTCAGCTGCATCACTTCCTCGATCAGGATCGCGGGCTTGAAGTTCTCGGTGTGCACGGCTTGCATATTCTTGGCACCTGCGAACAAGGCCCAAATCGCCAAAATAGCCAGCAGCAAGAAGGTGGCCCAGTACATCGCCATGATGGCGACGAAGCGCTGCGAGATGCGGAACTGATTAAACATGCGCTATTCCTCAGGCTTTGTGCGTTCGCGTGGAGCAGGTGTTCCAGCCAATGATCGCATACGGTGGGCACCAGCCCAACAAACCGGTGACCAAAGGGACGATACCCAAATAGGCCCACCAGCCAGCGAAGCCGGTAAGAGCCAAGCCAAGCAATAACAGGCCGGCCACGATACGCACGATGCGGTCGACACCGCCAACATTAGCCTTCATACAGATTCCCCACTTTGAAAGGTAAGCAATGGACTAAAAAGCATTGCTACGAATCGTCTGTATATTGCCCCCCAATGCGCTGCGGCAGCTTGATTGATATCAAGCCTGTATGTCAGTTTCAGCAATGGAATGACATCGCGCTCGAACAATTCGCCGGGGATCAACTCGGAAGGCCGGCCTTCCCGCGTGACGGTCGAGTCGCTGGGTGCGCTGCGCCGCGCACCCAGCGCCCTGGCAAGGCAGCGGCTATTCGGCGTGACCGGAGCACGTCACAAGCGCAGCGACCTGCGCAGGGACAGCGACCGCATTTCGCTCACTCACGCCCCTCAGCAACAGCAATGAAGTGCCGGCGCTGGCGCGGCGCAGCTTCTCGACATGGATCAAGGGAACGCGTCAAACTGATCGCAGAGACCTTGCGGGAACCTGCGCCAAGCATCCTCAAATCGAACCTGGCGAACTTGGTCCCGAGAATCCACCTTGGACCGCAAGCGACACGGATGCCCTTTGCATGCAGGGCCCCGTGTCGCGCACATTAGGCTGGATTCGACGCCAACCCAGTCGAGCAAACTCAGCGCTCTGGAGTTCAACTCATGACCTTGAGAGACTTCACCGTCTGGCAGCCGCGGCGGCCCGATCACCGTCCTCTTTGATGTGTTTCAAGAAGTAGCGGATGAAGAACACCCCCATACCCAACATGAATGCAATACCGCCAATGCTCATCAGTCCGACATCAGTCGTGAACAATTCTTTCATTGCAGACATCATTCTCTCCTTATATTTGAATCGACTGAATTGGGCGCGCTTTGCGATGTGCCTTGGTTGAGCCATATCAACAAGCGACATAGTCGCCCGGAGCGGGCAGAGGGAAGTGCCATGCTCTATTGCGCGAAGCACTTAGCTGTTGAACTCGGGCGAGACGCCGTCGCTACCGAATTGCCAGTCACTCTTTGCCAAATGGTTTCGATCCACTCCCGTCAGTGTTGATGGGCGAAGTCCATAGCCCGGCACGCGTGGGCACACAGATGGGCAGACCTCCCCGCAAGCCCAAGCCCGCCTGCATCCAGGGCCAACTGCCCGGTTCGGGCGGTGCCGTCACGAACAAACTGCCGTCTACGGCCAGCCTTGAAAAATCCAACTTGCTCTTGTCGTTGCAGGCCGCTGCCCCGCACGTCATGCGTGTGATCCCGTTGTCAAACAGCAAGACGCGCGTCGCCCTGCTTAAGGGTGTCGGCGGCGTGGTGCTTGGTGCTGTGCGCGAACGGCGCTCAAGTTCCAGGCTCCTTGCACCGGTCGCCGCCGGGTCACCCCAACATCAGGGCATCGGCGTGTGATCCTTGCAGGGCGGCTTGGCAAAGGCGTCCATGACCCCAGTGATACCGGTCGGGTCAATCGAGGTGATGATGAGCGTGTCGAGATCAAGCAGCAGGTCGGCAATGTAGAACATCATCTGCCGTGCCGCCCATTCCCGCGCGATGTGCCTGTAGTCGGCTTCACCTTTCTTGTATTTGGCGGCGATCTGGGCTTCGATGTCGGTGCTCGAAATTGAAGCCAAATTGTTCTCCGCCAGGTTCATGAAGTTGTTGATGTTTTCAGACAAGGTGAGCAAGGCCTGCGCCAGATCGTAAGCAGTCGAGGCCGCTTGGTAAGCGTTCTTGGCGGTCATCACCGAAGATTTGGCCACTCCCATGGTGCCCACCGTGGCAAAGCTGCCGATCATCATGGCCGAGCTGACCACCATATTGGTGATGGTGTTGGCACATTGGTTGGCGTTGCTGGCGCAGGCCGCTGCGCCGCAATCGACGATGCCCGCAGCGCAGCGCTGATTGCAACTGGTGACATTGCACTGGTAGCCGTCGCGCGGCTTGACGTAGCACAGGCCGGCCTGCAGCACGCGATTGGAGTTGCAGGACTTCAGCAGGCTGCCGACACCGTTCTGATAGGAGGCCTTGTTGAGCCAGCAGGTGGCAATGCGGTCGCTGGTGTAGCCGTCCTTGCAATCGTTCATCTTCCAGGCCCAGCAAGTGCCTAGCGCGTCACGTGCCGTGCAACGGTTGCCGGGCTGGTAGGACAGGGCCTGGTTGCTCCAGCACACCGAGCCGACCGGGTGGTAGCCGCTGCGGCAGTTGCTGTAGCACAAAGCGCCGTCTTGGTACTGGCCGTCACCGCAAGCGGGCAAGATGCCAACGCCACGGTCGTAGGCAGCGGTCTTGTAGCAGAACGGGGTGCTGCTGATCGAGGTTTCGCTCTGAATCCAGTTGACGATCGTAGTGACCTGACCGGCGCTCAACTTCTGGCCCGGCACATAGGTGGTGGGCTTGTCGGGCACGCCCTGCGGCCAGGTGTTTGCCACGATGCTGCTGGTGCTCCAGTACTGGGACATATTGCCGGCATCGCAGGTCTGAAGGTCGACGCCGGACCCTTTTTGACTCAGGCACAGGCCACTGGCTGACTTAATGCTCGAGTTGCTGCCACGCGTCCACTTTTGATTGGCTGCGGGCGGCACACCCGTCTCGCCGCAGTTGCCTAAGCCGACCGGCGTGCCAGCACCTCCCAATTCCGTCAGGCAATAGCCGTTCAACACGATAGAGCCCTGGTTGGTGAAGCGAAAGTACTCGCTCTTTGCCGTGCCCGCACATGCCGACACTGTCAACTTGCTGGCAGACAGCGGGGATGTGAAATCAGTCTGCTGCAAACAGCTTCGCGTGCTGCTCTTGACTTGCGTCTTGCTGGGGTCGGCCACGTCGACAGGCAGGGGGTTGGCCAAGGTCCACTTCTGGTTGGCTGCAGTGGCCGAACACAGCGCGAGTTCGGCGCTCAACACGCCCGGATTCCCGCTGCTGGGGCCCGGTTTCACATAGCCCACCAACTGCCATGACAAGCACATGGCCGACATCGCCCGGGATTGGCTGAGTTGCAGTTGATTGCCGCCGGGGCGGCTCCAGTAAGTGCTGGCGTTGCCGGTGGACAGCGCGGTGCTGAAGCTGACCGTCTTGCTCGCAAACAGATTGCCCTGCAAATAGCGCTTGCCGTCGCTGCCGGGCAGATAGACCGTGCCGTCAGCACCGAAGACGAAGCGCTGCTCGGGCTTGCCGCATGGGCTGAGAACGCCGCTGCTGTCCAGGCATTGGCCATTGCTGGCAACGACGTTGTAGGAGGTATCCGCGGCGTGCGCCGACGCGAAGGCGCCGGTCGCCAGCAGCGTGATCAAGAAGCGAGAAAACCAATTCATGGTGATGACTCCGATGAGTGCAATAGGGTGACGATCAAGTGGGCCGCGCCACGCGGCGGCTATCAGCCCCCGGCTTGCTTCCCGCCTTGGCTGACTTGGCCGACTGAGCTCGCCGCGCCGCGTCGATCGCTGCGGCGAGTTGCTCGGTGCCGACGGCCCCACGGAACATCACATCGCCGACGACAATGGCCGGCGTGCCCTGGATACCCAGCCGCTCAGACAGCACGCGCACCTCACCGAGTTGGCGGTTCACTGCCACCACGTCCACCGGTTTGAGGCCGAACTGGCGGCTGATGGCCTGCAGGCTGGCTGCGTCAATCGAATCAGCGCTCAGCAAGGCCTTGTGCACCTGCTGGGCCGTGGCACCCTGGCCTGCCGACAAGGCCAGCTGCGCCGCCGCAATCGACTCAGGCCCGAGGATGGGCAGGTGCTTGACCAGCACGCGCAGCTGACTATCGCGCTGGATCAAGGCCTCGATGCTGGGGGCCAGCTTCTTGCAGAAGCCGCAGTGGTAATCGATGAACTCCACCAGCGTCACATCGCCGGCCGGGTTGCCCAAGACCGTGGCGTCAGATGCGTCGGCAATGGCTTTGGCAGAAGCGGCGAGCGCCTTGCTTTCCTGCTGGGCATGGCCAGCCAGCTCGCGGCGCTGCAACTCGTCCAGCGCTTCGCGCACCAGCTCGGGCCGGCTCTTGAGCAGCTTGATGACGACTTGTTCGATGGTTTGAGTTGACGGGGCTGACTTGGCTGGCGCGCCGGTCTGCGCGATGGCCGCGCCGCCCGGCAGCGCCAGGCAAAGTACCACCAGCAAGGGCGCGCTCAGCCTGCGCGCGGCAGGGATTGTTGAAAGTGAAGGCATGGCAGCTCCTGGCTGGCAAGGGTTGTCTGGGATGGGTGGGCCGGCTGCCGGCCCTGGACGTCAACTGAGCATCAGCTCAGCTTGCGGCGGCGCCAAGCCAGCATGACCAGCCC
>NZ_JBCARA010000011.1:0-230191 GCF_038419725.1 Roseateles sp. PN1
GCTGAACGCGCTGCGGCTGAACGCGCTGCGGCTGAACGCGCTGCGGCTGAACGCGCTGCGGCTGAACGCGCTGCGGCACTCAAGGCTGAAGCTGAGGCCAAGGCTGCAGAAGAGGCAATGGCAAGGCAGGCCCAAGTCAAAGCCTTGGCCGAACAGCGTGCTGCTGACCAGGCCGCCGAGCTAGCCCTGGCCGAAGCGCGAGCAACGGCTGCTGCCCAACTGGCTGAAGCGCAGGAAACTGAAGCGCAGGAAGTGGCTCGGCGCGAACAGGCTCGCTTGGCACGCGAAGCTCAAGCCGAGCGCGAACGCGCTGAGCTGGCCGCCTTTTTGCACATCGATTTGAATGTGGGCCTGGCCAATGCCAAGTCTGCGGCTTTCGACCCCACTCAAATCCAGATCCGTGAGCTAGCGCCGCAGCAAGACGCAAGCACCGCACAGGCACTTGAGCTTGATCTGGCCAGCATCCAGCTGCCCCCAGCCACGCCGGCACCTGCGCTGGATCTGGGTGCGCTGGGTGACTTGAGCCAGATGCTGGCCAAGGTGGCGCAAACATCGCGCCAGGCTGCACCCGCGCCAGAAGCCTTGGATCTGCATAGGGTGGCGCAGGCCGCCCAGTTGCGGCGCTGACGGGTACGCGAAGCGGGCTGTAGAACTGCCGGGCCTTCAGCCCAGGCGCGTCTTCTCCACATGCCGCGCAAAGCTTTCGAGAATGGCCTGCCAGCCGCTGCGCTGTTGTTCCTCGGTGTGGGTGGCTTCGCCGTCGAAATTGACGGTTACCGTGACGCCTTCCAGGGTTTCGGCAAAGTCGACCACGCCGATCCGCTCGCCAAAGCGGTAGGCCAGGTGATGCGGCGCCTGGACCTCGGTGTACTCGCCGGCAAAGTCGAAGCCGAAGGAGCCGTCCTTGGCTTCCATACGCGATGAAAACTGGCCGCCCACTCGCAAGTCCACACTGGCCGCGGTGGTGTGCCAGTCCGGCGAGGCGGTGTTCCAAACCTTGATGTCCTCGGGCGAGGTGTAGGCGCGCCAGACTTCGGCAATGGGGGCTTGGATGAGCGTGGTGACGGTGATCTTCATGGGAACTCCGGTCAAGAAGGTGCGAAGAGGGGGGCGAAGATGGGGCAAAAGAGGGGCGGCCCGATTCTGTGCCAGGCGGGCAAAGAAAGGATGCAGGGGATTTCCCCGCCCGCCAGACAGGCATCGGCTTTTGTCGTGAGCATTGCCATTCCGGCGCAGGAAGTTCCATCTTCATGGTCAAGCCGCCTTCGCCCTGGCTGACAATGGCTCACGCCAGCGGAACACTGCCCGCCTTGCCATCCGTCTCGCCTTGAATTGCCGACACCAGCACCGCCGCTACAGCCACTGAAAACTCCATGACTGACCGCCCCTCGGCCTCGTCCGAACTCCCCGCCACTTCGATCACGCCCGGCCTTCTGGTTCTGCACGGCAATCGCGCCGAGCTATTGGGCGACGCTGTATTCGAGTGGTTGCGCCGCCAGCCCTTGTTGCCGCTGGAGGAAGAGATCTTTCTGGTGCAAAGCAATGGCGTGGCCGAGTGGTTGAAGATGACGCTGGCTCAGCAAACCGGCATCTGCGCCGCCACCCGGGTGGAGCTGCCTGGGCGCTTTTTGTGGCGGGCCTATCGCCAGCTGTTGGGCCGCGCGGCGGTGCCTGCGGAATCGAAGTTAGACAAGCTGCCGCTGACCTGGCGTTTGATGCAATTGTTGCCGCAGCTGCAAGGGCAAGCCGGCTTTGAGCCCTTGCTGGGATTTTTGAGCCTGGGCGGCATGGATAGGCGCTTGCAGCTGGCCCAGCGCCTGGCCGACTTGTTTGACCAATACCAGGTCTACCGCAGCGATTGGCTGGAAGCCTGGGGCGCCGGCCATGACACGCTACCCGCTCAACTCGGCCAAGACCCGGCCGGCGCGCCAGCCCTGGCCGCCGACCAGCGCTGGCAGGCCCTGCTGTGGCGCGCGCTGCAACAGCCGCTGAGCGCCAGCGAGCGCGGCGCCAGCCGGCCGCAGCTGCATCAGCGCTTTGTCGCCGCGCTGCATACGGGCCAGCGCCCGGTGACGCCGATGGCGCGCCGCGTGGTGCTGTTCGGCATGACCCATGTGCCTATGCAGACGCTGGAGGCGCTGGCCGCTTTGTCGGCGCATTGCCAGGTGATTCTGGCCATCCCCAACCCTTGCCGCTTCCACTGGGCCGACATCATCGACGGCCGCGAGCTGCTCAAGATGAGCCGGCGCCGCCAGCCCTTGCGCGCCGGCCTAGACCTGGCCGAGGTGGGACTGGAAGCCATGCACCAGCATGCCCACCCCTTGCTGGCCAGCTGGGGCCGCCAGGGCCGCGATTTTGTGCGCCAGCTTGATGCTTTTGACGATGCCTTGCAGGCGCAGGAGCGCTTTGCCCTGGCCAAGATCGATTTGTTTGACGAAGGCGAGGGCGCCAGCCTGCTGAGCCAGGTGCAGGCGCGCATCCGCGAGCTGGTGCCGCTGGCCGAGCACCCGGCGCTGGCGCAGCCGCTGCAGCCGGAAGATCGCTCCATCGTTTTCCACATCGCCCACGGTGCGCAGCGTGAGGTGGAAATTCTGCAAGACCAGTTGCTGGACCTGCTGGCCAAAACACCCGGCCTGCAGCCGCGCGACATCGTGGTGATGGTGCCCGATATCGATGCCTTCGCGCCGGCCATCCGCTCGGTGTTCGGCCAGTACGGTTTCAATGGGCGCGGTGATAAGCGCTTCATCCCCTTTGACATCGCCGACCTGAAAGACCGCGGTCACAACCCATTGATGATTGCGCTGGAGTGGCTGCTTCGCCTGCCGCAACAGCGCTGCCGTTTGAGCGAGGTGCGCGACCTGCTGGACGTGCCCGCCGTTGCCGCGCGCTTTGGCCTCACGCCCGCCGACCTGCCGCGTTTGACACAGTGGATGGAAGGGGCGGGCATACGCTGGGGGCTCAATGCCGAGCAGCGCGGCGAGCTGGGTCTGGCCGCTTGCGGCGAGCAAAACAGCTGGCTGTTCGGCTTGCAGCGGATCTTGCTGGGCTATGCGGTGGGCGACACCACGGCGCACCGCGAGCCCTTTGCCGGCATTGCCGCTTATGCCGAGGTGGGGGGCCTGGACGCCGCCCTGGCCGGCCATCTGGCTGAGCTGCTGGGCGCGCTGGAAGCCTGGTGGCGCCTGAGCAGCACCCTGGCCACGCCGCAGGCCTGGGGCGAGCTCGGCCGTGAACTGCTGGCGAACTTCTTCCTGGCTCAGGACGATCAGGAGCGCGCCACGCTCGCCGCCGCCGATGCCGCGCTGACGCAATGGCTGGCCGCTTGCGAGACGGCGGAGTTTGCCGATGACATCGAGCTGGTGGTTGCCCGCGAGGCCTGGCTGTCGGGCTTGGACCTGCCCACTTTGAACAAGCGCTTCAAGGCCGGCGGCATTACCTTTTGCACCTTGATGCCGATGCGCGCCGTGCCCTTTGAAGTGGTTTGCCTGCTGGGCATGAATGATGGCGATTACCCGCGCCGCAGCATGCGCAGCGACTTCGACCTCATGGGCCTGCCCGGCCAGCAGCGCCCGGGCGACCGCTCGGGCCGCGACGATGATCGGCAACTGATTTTGGAAGCCTTGCTCTCGGCCCGCCAGCGGCTCTACATCAGCTGGAGCGGCCGCAGCGTGCGCGACAACAGCGAGCAGCCGCCCTCGGTGCTGGTTTCGCAGCTGCGTGACTATCTGGCCGCAGGCTGGGGCCAGGCCGAGGTGGACACGCGCACCACGGCCCATCCCTTGCAGCCCTTCAGCCGGCGCTATTTTGAAAACGATGCGCGCTTGCTCAGCTATGCCCGTGAGTGGCGTCAAGCTCATGCGGTGAGCGAGGGCGCTGCCGACGCGCCAGCCGCGGCCCTGCCGCCGCAAGACTTGCCGGCCCTGAACATGGCCGCCCTGGTGAACTTTTTGAAGAATCCGGTGCGTGAGTTTTTCAAGCAGCGCCTGGACGTGCAGTTCCGCGATGAAGACGAAGCACTGGAAGATGACGAGAGCTTCGGCCTCGATGGCTTGCAGGAATGGAGCCTGCTGAGCGAGCTGACGCATGCGGTCTTGTTGGGCCTGGGCGAGCAGGACTTTGCTCAAGCTGCCGCCTCGCCCGAGCTCTTGCTGGCCCAGGTGCAAGAGCAAAGCGCGCGCATTCGCGCCGCCGGCCGCCTGCCAATTGGCGAGTTAGGCCGGCGCCAGGAACGCCTGCTGGCCGAGGCCCTGATGCCCATGCTGCATCGCTGGTGCGAGATGCAAAGCCTGTTCCCGCACAAGGCGGCGATGGCGCGGCTGCAGTTTGAGCTGCCAGCTGCCGACTCAGCCGACTCAGCCGATAGGGCGACTGATTTGCGCCTGGATGACTGGTTGGACGGCCTGCAGGCCACGCCCGCGCAAGAGCAGCTGGTGTGGCTGCATTTGCTGCCCAGCCGCTTGTGCAAAGACGCCAAGAGCCTGACGCCGCGTGCCGACCATCTCTTGGGTGCCTGGGTGCGCACCCTGGTGGCCAGCGCCTGCGGCGAAGCGGTGCAGGGTTTGCTGGTCGGGCGCGACGCGTTGGTCTACGTCAATCCGCTGGCGCAGGACGAGGCGCACGCCATCTTGACCGAACTGCTGCGTGCCTGGGGGCGCGGCATGCAAGCGCCGCTGCCTTTTGCGGCCAAGACGGCGCTGGCCCGCGTCAGCGAGGCCGCTGATGTGGCCGCCGTGTTTGAAGGCGGCGGCTTCGGCGCGCTGGCGCAAGGCGAGGGCAGTGAGGCCACGCTGGCGCGCTGCTATGCCGACTTTGCCGCGCTCAGCGCCGATGGCCAGTTTGATGAACTGGCCCAAGCCCTGTTCGCCCCCTTGCATCAGTGGATGCAAACCCATGTGACGCTGCAACTGCACGGCAGCGCCGAGCTGGCCCAGAACCATGACTGAAGCCCTTGACCCCTTGCGCTTCCCCCTGTGGGGTAGCCGCCTGATCGAAGCCAGCGCCGGCACCGGCAAGACCTGGACCATCGCCGCGCTGTATCTGCGCCTGGTGCTGGGCCATGGCGAGGCCGGTGCCAGCTTCACGCGCCCGCTCTTGCCGGCCGAGATTCTGGTGATGACCTTCACCCGTGCCGCCACGCGCGAGCTGTCTGACCGCATCCGCGAACGCTTGCTGGACGCGGCCCGCTGCTTCCGGGGCGATCCCCAGGCCAAGCCGGATCCCTTCATGCTCAGCTTGCTGGCCGGCTTTGAGTCCGGCCCGGCGCGCGAGCGCGCGGCCTGGCAACTCAGCCTGGCGGCCGAGAGCATGGACGATGCGGCCGTGCACACTATCGATGCCTGGTGCCAGCGCATGCTGCGCGAACATGCTTTCGACAGCGGCTGCCTGTTTGACGAAGAGCTGCAGGGCGACGAGGCCGAGCTGCAACTGCTGGCCGCGCAAGACTATTGGCGCGCCGAGCTTTACCCCTTGCGTGGCGACACGCTGGAACAAGCCTTGGCGGTGTGGCCCAGTGTGACGGCGCTGAGCCAGGACGCGCGCAGCCTGCTGGACTTCAGCATGCCCGAAGGTGCCGGCACGGGCAGCTTGGGCGAGCTGATTGCCCGCAGCATTGCCGAGCATGCGGCCGCCTTGGCCGATTTGAAGCTGGGCTGGGCGGCGCGGGCCGAGGCCATGCAGAACTGGCTCGACGGCCTGTTCGCCAGCAAGACCTGTCCCTTCAACAAAGCCAAGCTGGCGCAGCGCCATTACAGCAACTGGCTAACGGCCTTGGCGAGCTGGGCCAATGAGCCTGAGCTGCTGGTGCCGGATGTGAAAACCGGTGCCACCCGCTTCACGCCCGAGGGCATGGCCGAGGCTTGGAAAGAGGGTCAGCCCATGGCGCTGCCCGCCGAATTTGCGGCCTTCGCGCAATTGATGCAGGCGCTGGAGTGCTTGCCCCAGCCGCGCACCAAGCTGCGCGAGCATGCGGCGGCGCGCATCCAGCTACGCCTGGCCGAGCTCAAGCAAAAAGCCGGCACCTTCGGCTTCGCCGATATGTTGAGCCGGCTGGACCGTGCGCTCGATCCGGCGCTCAACGGCCCCAATGCCCTGCGCTTGCGCGAACGCATGCTCAAGCAGTATCCGGTGGCGCTGATCGATGAGTTCCAGGACACCTCGCCGCTGCAGCTGCGCATCTTCAACCGCCTCTACGCGCTGGAGGCCAACGATGCGCAAAGCGCGCTGCTGCTGATTGGCGACCCCAAGCAGTCCATCTACGGTTTCCGTGGTGCCGATATTTACAGCTATTTGCGCGCCCGCCATGCCACCGCCGGGCGGCATTACATGCTGGGCACCAACCATCGTTCCACCCAGGATCTGGTGGATAGCGTCAACACCTTGTTTGTGCAGGCGGAAAGCCGTGCCGGTGAGGGCGCCTTCATGTTCCGCGCAGCGGGCGATGAGGGCGCTGGCGCCGGGGATGATTTGCCCTTCGAGCCTGTGGCAGCGAAGGGTCGGGCCGAGCGCTTGGTGCTCAGCGGCCAATCTGTCACGCCAGCCCTGAGCTTTGCTTTCGACGCCGAGCTGCGTGACGGCAAAAGCAGCCAGCGCCTGTTCGCCGCCCATTGCGCCGAGCGCATCGTTACCCTGCTCAATGACGAGGGGGCTGGTTTTGAGTCCGCACAGGCCGGCAGCTTCGTGCGCCTGCGCCCGGCCGATATGGCGGTGCTGGTGCGCACCGGCCGCGAAGCCTTGGCGGTGCGGCGTGAGCTGCGCCGGCGCGGTGTGGCCTCGGTGTATTTGTCTGACAAGGACTCTGTCTTTGCCAGTGCCGAGGCGCTGGATCTGCTGCGTTGGCTCAAGGCCGTCGCCGCGCCGCTGGATACGCGCCTGGTGCGTGCCGCCCTGGCCACCGGCATGCTGGCGCTGAGCCTGGACGAGCTGGCCCGCCTGGCCGCTGACGATGAGGCTTTCGAAGCCCGCAGCGAGCAGTTGAAGGCCTTGCGCCAGGTCTGGCTCAAGCAAGGCGTGCTGGCCATGTTGCGCCAGACCTTGCACCGCCTGGACCTGCCCGCGCGCTGGTTGCAGGATGAGGCCGCTAACGGTGAGCGCCAGCTGACCAACTTCTTGCATCTGGCCGAACTCCTGCAGGCGGCCAGCCGCCAACTCGAAGGCGAGCAGGCCCTGGTGCGCTGGCTGGCCACCGAGATTGAAGACGCGGCCGTTGGCGGCGGGGCGGGCGGCGACGAGCAGGTGCTGCGCCTGGAAAGCGATGCCGATCTGGTCAAGGTGGTGACGGTGCACAAGTCCAAGGGCTTGGAGTACCCGCTGGTCTTCCTGCCCTTCGCCTGCAGCTACCGGGCGGTGGAGCAAGCGCGCAGCAGCTTCGTCAAGGTGGTGGACGAAGCGGGCGAAAGCCAGCTGCATCTGCAGCTGAACAAGGACTTGGTGGCCGCCGCTGATCGCGACCGCCTGCGTGAGGATCTGCGCTTGCTCTACGTCGCCTTGACGCGCGCCCGCCATGCCCTGTGGGTGGGCGTGGCGGCGCTGAATGTGCGCGGTGGTAAGGACTGCACGGCGCACCGCAGCGCCCTGGGCTATTTGCTGGGCGGCCCGGACAAGATGGATGCCGCGGAGCTGCAGGCATGCCTGGAACATGTCGTGCAGGGGCGAAGGGCTTTTGCCCTGCTGCCCATGCCCAATCAGGCGCCAGTGGCCAGCGCGCTGCGTTCGCGCGGCGCGCCCCCGGCCCTGTGTGAGCTGCAGACCTACGCCGCCGAGTTCGAGCGCAACTGGACCATCGGCAGCTTCTCGGCCCTGGTGCGAGCGTTGGCTCAGCCGGGTGCTGCCAGCGCAGCGGCGGCTGCGACAGCGGTCAGCGTGGCCGCTGCACGTGATGACGAGGCCGCCGAAGCAGCAGATGCCGGGCAGCCGGGCGGCAGCACGCTTGTCTCGGCCCTGAGTTTGGCGTCGAGTCCATCGCTGAGTGAGACCGAGGGGCAAGACCTGGCCCCCTGGCATGCGTTTCCCCGCGGCGCCTTGGCCGGTAACTTCTTGCACGACCAGCTGGAATGGCTGCTGAGCGAGCAGACGCCGGGCGTCGGCTTGGCTGGCTCGCCTGATCTGCAGGAGCAATTGCGCCGCCGTTGCGAGCGCGGCCTGTGGGCCAAGCATGAGCCCAAGGTGCAGGCCTGGCTGGGCCGGGTTTGCAGCCGGTTATTGCCACCGCTGGGGCTGGCCCTGCAAGACATTCGTCATGCGCTGCCCGAGATGGAGTTCTGGTTCCCCAGCGCCGGCCTGGCTGTGGACGAGTTGGATTCTCTCTGCCGCCAGCACCTGCTGGGCGGCCCAAGCCGCCACACCCGGCCTGAGCTGCCGCAGCGCCAGCTGCGCGGCATGCTGATGGGTTTTGCCGACTTGGTGTTCGAGGCCGATGGGCGCTACTTCGTGCTGGACTACAAGTCCAACGCCCTGGGTTGGCGTGATGAGGACTATCACCCGGAGGCCCTGGAAGCCGCCATGGCCGCGCACCGCTACGAGGTGCAGGCCGCCATCTACCTCCTGGCCTTGCATCGCTTGCTGCAAGCCCGTTTGGGCGCAGGCTATGACCCAGAGCAGCATTTGGGCGGGGCGGTGTTCTACTTTTTGCGTGGGGTCAACGGCCCGGCAGCGGGTTGCTACACCTTGCGCCCGCCCGTAGCCTTCTTGACCCAGCTGGATCGTTTGTTCCAGCAGCAATCTTTGCAAGACGAGGCGACCGCGCCATGACCGAGCTGATTTTGAGTGACTTGCAAAGCTGGCGCGAGGCCGGTTGGCTGCGCCGCCTTGATTTGGCGTTTGCCCGCTTCATGGCCGAGCTGGACCCCCAGGCCGCCCCAGAGTTGCTGCTGGCCGCCGCCTTGCTGGCGCACCAGGAAGGTCAGGGCCACAGCTGCCTGGATCTGGCTGAGCTGGTGCAGGAGCCAGACGGCTTGCTGAGCTGGCCGCAGGATGGCTTGACCGCCTTGCGTGACACCTTGGCCCAGCACCGCCAGGATGTGGCTGAGTTGCTGGCGCGCATTGGCGCGAGCCCCTTGCTGCAAGGCGAGAACTCGCCCCTGGTGCTGCGTGGTTCGCGCCTGTATTTGCGCCGCTACTGGGCTTACGAGGGGCGGGTGGCGGCGCAAGTCTTGCGGCGCTGTGCGGCGGTGGGGGGCGCATCAGATGCGGTCGATGTGAGCCGGCTGCGCGCCAAGCTGGATCAGTTGTTCCCGCCCAGGGAGCCTAAGTTTGATTGGCAGAGCTTCGCCTGCGCTGTGGCCATGCGGGCCAATTTGACCGTCATCACCGGCGGGCCGGGCACTGGCAAAACCTACACGGCCGCGCGTTTGCTGGCGCTGATCTTCGCGCTGGACGAGCAGCCGCAGCGCCTGCGTGTGGGCCTGGCCGCGCCCACCGGCAAGGCGGCGGCACGGCTCAAGCAATCGATTGAAACAGCGCTGGCCAGCATCCCGGCGGACTTTGATTGTGGCTTGCCGCGCGCAGCGCTGACCAGTGCCATTGGCCCAGCGCGTACCCTGCATTCCTTGCTGGGTGCTCGGCCTGACACGCGCAAGCTGCGCGCCGATGCGGCCAGCCCCTTGGCGCTGGATGTGCTGATCGTGGACGAAGCCTCGATGATCCATCTGGAAATGATGGCCGGCCTGCTGGAGGCGCTGCCGCCCGGCGCGCGCCTGATCTTGCTGGGTGACAAGGATCAGCTGGCCTCGGTGGAGGCCGGGGCGGTGCTGGGTGACTTGTGCAGCGGCGCACAAGCCGGGCATTACTCGGCCGCCACGGCCGCCTTCGCCCTGGCCGCCACCGGCCGCGCGCTGCCGGACGAGATGTTGGCGTTGGAGGGCACACAGCTGGCGCAGCAAACCGTGATGCTGCGCGAGAGCCACCGCTTCGGCGGTCCGATCGGCCAGCTGGCCCTGGCCAGCAATGCGGGTGACGCCAAGGCCGCCACTGCCCTGTTGCGCGAGGAAAGAGAGGGTCAGGTCTTGCGCTGGGTGAATGCCAGCTCGGCTCAGGCCGTGCTGCCGCTGGCGCTGCAGGGCCGGCTTGGTGCCGAGGGGGCTGAGTGCGGCTATGGCCTCTATCTGGGCTTGCTGCCGCAGCGTCCGGTGAACGCTGAGCGCGCCGCGTTCGACCGGTGGGTGGTCGCTGTATTGACGGCTTTTGAGCGCTTCCGCTTGCTATGCGCCGTGCGCGAAGGCGATTGGGGTGCTGCGGGCCTGAATGCGACGGTGGAGCGCGCCTTGCAAGCCGCCGGCCTGCTCAACAAGACGGGCGAGTGGTACGAGGGCCGGCCCATCATGGTGACCCGCAACGACGCCAGCTTGGGCGTTTTCAATGGCGACATTGGCATCGTGCTCAAGCCCTGGTCAGCGGGTGGATCAGGTACCGGCGCGGCCTCGCTGCGAGCTTATTTTCTGGACGGCACGGCGCTGCGCTCGGTGGCTGTGAGCCGGCTGGCTGATGTGGAAACGGCGTTTGCGATGACGGTGCACAAATCGCAGGGTTCGGAGTTCGAGCACACCGTGCTGGTGCTGCCCGACCAGGCCAGCCAGACCTTGTCACGCGAGCTGGTTTACACCGGCATCACACGCGCCCGCAAGGCTTTCACCTTGGTCACCGGCCGCGCACAAAGCTTTGATCAAGCCCTGGGGCGCCGCACGCGGCGGGCCAGTGGCTTGCTTGATTTGCTGGATCAGCGTTAGCTCCTGCGGTAGCAGGGCCGCAGTGCCTTGCCGCTCCAGTACAGTGGTGGCCATTCAAAGGAGCTCAACAGCATGGCCACCAATAATTCCTCTTCACCCAAGAAGATTGACGTCAAACAAATCGCCTCGGACAGCGGCGTGGCCGTGGAGGCCTATGACACTTACGACAGCGACGAAGAAACGCTGGCGGCGGCGCATCGCTTTGCGGTGGGCTTGCTGAACCGGGTGGCGCAGATTTGCGAAGCCCAGCCCGGCAAGACCCTGGATGCTGCCGCGCTGCGCAGCTTGGCGGCGAGTTTGCAGCCTAAGTAATGCGAGCAAGGCCCTTGGCCTTGGGTCGGTCCGGCCTCGGCGAGGCATTAGGCCCGTGTGTCGGTCCTGCCTCAGCCAAGCCGCTTGCAAGCGGCTCGGCCTTCGTCAGGCGTCGACAAGGCCGCAGGGCCTTGCCTCGGTCCTGACTCAGCCAATCCGCTCGTAGGCGGCTCGGCCTTCGTCAGGCGTCGACAAGGCCGCAGGGCCTTGCCTCGGTCCTGACTCAGTAAGGGCCGTTGGCGAGCCAGCGTTCGAGTTGGGGCAGGCGGTCATTGCCCCAGAAGCGCTCGCCTTCGACGATGAAGAAGGGCGAGCCGAACACGCCGCGCGCCTCGGCCATGTCCACCTCGGCCTTCAGGCGAGCCCGGCTGGCCGAGCCGCTGCTGGCTTCGTGGAAGTCCTCGGCGGAGATGCCCATGGCTTCGCAGATGGCCTGCAGCACTTCGGCTGCGGCGACGTTCTGGTCCTTGATGAAATAGGCCTGCAGCACATGCTTGGCGAAGTCGCGGCCTTGCTGCGGGTTGCGGTCGTTGATCCAGTGGAAGATACGCGCTGCTTGCTCGGTGTGCACGCCCAGGGTCGAGGGGGTCTTGTAATGGACACCGTAATAGGTGGCCAGGCGCTCGGCATCGCGGCGGATGTAGTCGCTGCGCATTACGTTGTGCGGTATGCGGATGCGCTCGAGCGAGTTGAAATTGGCGTCCAGCACGATCACATGCCAGTTGACGCTGCGGCCGTGCCGTTCCGCCAGTTGGTCGATGACGGCCGAGGCGATGTAGCCGTAGGGCGAGGCGAAGTCGAAGTAGAAATCAATCGGCGCGGACATGCGTGCTAGCTCCATCAGTTTGGCGCGGATTGTAGGGGCGAGGATCGCGAGGCCTGCGCAGGCCGCGGGCGCATAGCCAAACTCGGCTAAAAGCTACTAGCCAAGGCTGACGTAGGCAAGCTTGAACCAACGATGGATCGATTGATTTGAAAGACCGAGGATTTCTGCTGACTTGAGAAATTCCTGGTCGGGGTGAGAGGATTCGAACCTCCGGCCTCCACGTCCCGAACGTGGCGCGCTACCTGGCTACGCTACACCCCGATGTTCTGGCGACTGGGACTTGGTATTTCACAAGTCCAGCGCAAAACTTCTTGTACTTCGTCTTGTACTTCTTTTACTGCTTGTCTCGAGTGGCTGAGAGTCGACTCAGAAAGAGCGCTCAACCGACCGAGCCGCAAATTCTAGCAGGGATTTTCGCCATTTTGAGTCGGGCAAGAGATTGAGGCAGTCGCGCGCCAATTTTGCTTCGGCTCTTGCGGCCTCGCGGGTCGCTTCCAGTGCGCCGGTTTCGCGCACGATGGCGACGATCTCGGCCAGCTTTTCCTGCTCGCCATGCTCGATGGCGTGACGCAAGAGCTGGCGTTGCTCGGCATTGCAGCGTTCCATGGCGATCAGCAGAGGCAGGGTGGTCTTGCCTTCGCGCAGGTCGTCGCCAACGTTCTTGCCCAGGGCTTGGCTATCGCCCTCGTAGTCGAGCACGTCGTCGATCAGCTGAAAGGCGGTGCCGAGCGCGCGGCCATAGCCAGCGCAGGCCTCTTCGATCTCGGGCCCCGCATCGGCCAGCACAGCGCCCAGGCGAGCGCTGGCTTCAAACAGCTTGGCGGTCTTGTAGCGGATCACGCGGAGATAGGCTTCCACCGTGATGTCGGGGTCATGCATATTCATTAGCTGCAAGACCTCGCCCTCGGCGATTACATTGGTGGCCTCGGCCAGCACATCCAGCACGCGCAGCTTGTTCACCGACACCATCATCTGGAAGGCGCGCGAGTAGAGGAAGTCGCCCACCAGCACGCTGGCGGCATTGCCGAACAGGGCGTTGGCGGTTTTTTTGCCGCGGCGCATCGAGGATTCATCCACCACGTCGTCGTGCAACAGCGTGGCGGTGTGGATGAACTCCACCACGGCGGCGAGTTCAAAGCGCCCGGGCTGTTGATAGCCGAGTGCGTTGGCAAACAGCAGCACCAGCTTGGGGCGCATGCGCTTGCCGCCGGCATGCACGATGTAGCCGGCAATCTGATTGATCAAAGCCACGTCAGAGCTCAGGCGCTGGGCAATGACAGCATCGACTTCCAGCATCTCTGCTGCCAGTGTGGCAAGTGCCTCGCTCAGGAGGGGATCGGTGGAGGGGGACGAAGCAGTCGCAGCGTGCACTCTCGGCTCTCATTGGGACGGAAGGTGGATTATAGGAACAGCCGCGCGAACCCCGGCGCGGCGCGCTTGGGTTTGCACAGCGGCTGTCGTGCAAGCGCTGCGGCACGGTCGCCTGCTTGTCAAAGCAGCAAGCTGTGCTATACTCGCGGGCTCTGTTGCTCTTGGGTGGCAGGGGTTTGGCCTGGCTTGCTCTGATGAATTGACGAGTGCCGGGCAGGTTTAATTGAAAGGGCTGATATGTACGCGGTCATAAAAACCGGCGGTAAGCAATACAAAGTTGCTGCCGGCGAAAAGATCAAGATAGAACAGATTGCTGCGGATGTTGGCCAAGAGATTGTGATCGACCAAATTTTGGCTGTCGGCAACGGCGCTGAATTGAAGATTGGCACTCCCTTGGTTGCGGGCGCAAGCGTTTCCGCCACAGTTGTGGCTCACGGTAGGCACGACAAAGTGCGCATCTTCAAGCTGCGCCGTCGTAAGCACTACAAGAAGAGTCAAGGCCATCGCCAGAACTTCACCGAGCTGTTGATCAGCACGGTGAACGGCTGAGCGCGGTTTTCTTCTTTAGCTAACAGTTCAAGGAGCTGATCCATGGCACAGAAAAAGGGCGGCGGTTCAACACGAAACGGCCGCGACTCCAAACCAAAGATGTTGGGTGTGAAGGCCTTCGGCGGCCAACTCATCTCGGCAGGTTCCATCATCGTGCGTCAGCGCGGTACCAAGTTCCATCCCGGCACTAACGTCGGTATCGGCAAGGACCACACGCTGTTCGCCTTGGTTGACGGCCACGTGTCGTTCGCCATCAAGGGTGAAAAGAGCCGCCAGACCGTGTTCGTGACGGCTGCCTAAGCGCAGACTTCAGCGAATGCGATTCGCCGACGGGGGCTAGCCGCCCGCCGGCGACCCAAAGCCCCGGCTAGCCCGGGGCTTTTGCTTTTTGCGGCGGCAAACAATGCCTGTGCGCATTGACTTAATATTGGCCGCTGTCCGCAAGAAGCGCAGAGAAAGACATATGAAGTTCATCGACGAAGCCACCATCGACATCGTGGCCGGCAATGGTGGTGCCGGCTGTGCGAGTTTTCGCCGCGAAAAATTCATCCCCTTCGGCGGGCCCGATGGTGGTGATGGCGGACGTGGTGGCAGTGTTTATGCCGTCGGTGACGTCAACCTCAATACCTTGATCGACTACCGCTATGCGCGCCGCCATGAGGCCCGCAATGGCGAGGCCGGTCGCGGTTCGGATTGCTATGGTGCTGCCTCGGATGACGTCATCCTGCGCATGCCCGTGGGCACCATCATCAAAGACTTGGAAACCGACACGGTGATCGCCGAGTTGTTGGAGCCGGACGAAAAAATCCTGCTGGCCAAGGGCGGCGACGGTGGCTTCGGCAACTTGCACTTCAAGACCAGTACCAACCGCGCCCCGCGTCAGAAGACGCCGGGCTGGCCCGGTGAGGCCAAGAAGGTCAAGCTGGAATTGCGGGTGCTGGCCGATGTGGGCCTGCTGGGCCAGCCCAATGCGGGCAAGTCCACGCTGATCACGGCGGTGTCGAATGCGCGCCCCAAGATTGCCGACTATCCCTTCACGACCTTGTACCCAAATCTGGGTGTGGTGCGCGTCGGGCCGGAGAAGAGCTTTGTGGTTGCCGACATCCCCGGCTTGATCGAAGGCGCGGCCGAAGGTGCGGGCCTGGGTCACCAGTTCCTGCGTCATTTGCAGCGCACGCGTTTGCTGCTGCATGTGGTTGATCTGGCTCCCTTTGACCCGGCGGTTGACCCGGTGGCGGAAGCCAAGGCCATCGTGGCCGAGTTGAAGAAGTACGACGAGTCTTTGTACGACAAGCCGCGCTGGTTGGTGCTCAACAAGCTGGACATGGTGCCGGAAGACGAGCGCGCCAAGCGGGTCAAAGACTTCATCAAGCGCTACAAGTGGAAGGGCCCGGTGTTTGAAATCTCGGCCTTGACGCGTGATGGCTGCCAAAGCTTGGTGCATGCCATCTACGACCATGTGGCTTCGGCCCAGCGCGTCATCGTCGAAGTGGATCCCCGCTTCCCGGATGGCAAGCCGGCAGCTCCTGCGGCGGACGACGACGCAGCATGAGTGGCGCGCTGAAAGGCGCGCGGCGCATTGTCGTTAAAGTAGGTTCCAGCCTCGTGACCAACGAAGGTCGCGGGGTGGATGCTGATGCCATTGCCAACTGGTGTCGCCAACTGGCGGCCTTGGCGAGTGAAGGGCGCGAGCTGGTGATGGTGTCCAGTGGCGCCATCGCCGAGGGCATGAAGCGCCTCGGCTGGGCCACCCGCCCCAAGGAATTGCACGAGTTGCAGGCCGCTGCGGCGGTGGGCCAGATGGGTCTGGCCCAGATGTACGAAACCAAGCTGCGGGAGCAGGGCATGGGCAGCGCGCAAGTGCTGCTGACGCATGCCGACTTGGCCGACCGTGAGCGCTATCTCAATGCCCGCTCCACGCTGCTGACCTTGTTGCAGCACCGCGTGCTGCCGGTCATCAACGAGAACGACACCGTCGTCAACGACGAGATCAAGTTCGGTGACAACGACACCTTGGGTGCGTTGGTGGCCAATCTGGTCGAGGCCGATGCCTTGATCATCCTGACCGATCAGCGTGGCCTTTACTCGGCCGATCCGCGCAAAGATCCCAATGCCCGTTTTATTGATGAGGCTCAGGCTGGTACGCCTGAGCTGGAATTGATGGCTGGTGGCGCCGGTTCAAGCCTGGGGCGCGGCGGCATGATCACCAAGATCTTGGCCGCCAAACGCGCTGCCGGCAGTGGCGCCAACACCGTCATCGCCTGGGGCCGCGAGCCCGATGTCTTGTTGCGCCTGGTGGCCGGCGAAGCCATCGGCACGGCGCTGCTGGCCAGCACGCCGAAGTTGGCGGCGCGCAAGCAGTGGATGGCTGATCATCTGCAATTGCGTGGCGCCGTGACGGTGGACGCCGGCGCAGCGGCCAAGCTGCAGGGCGAGGGCAAGAGCCTCTTGTCAATCGGCGTGACCGATGTGCAAGGCGACTTCCGCCGCGGCGAGGTGATCGCGGTGCGTGACGCTTCTGGCTTGGAGTTGGCGCGCGGCTTGAGCAATTACTCCAGCGCCGAAGCGCGGCTGATTGCCCGCAAGGCCAGCAGCGAGATCGAGCGCGTGCTGGGCTATGTGGCCGAGCACGAGTTGATTCACCGCGACAACTTGGTCTTGACCGCCACCGTTTAAGCCTCAGCCACCCGACCCGGGCTGATGCCTGGTGTCGGCTTGGTTGCCCGTCTTGGCGTCCGCGTCCTTGGGCTCAGTCGGCGCGTTTTCCGTGCCCGACTGCACCTCTTCGCTGCGGCCTGCCTGATGATGGTGCGAGCGCAGGCCCGAGCGCAGATAGCGATTGTGCTGATTGAGTCGCGGCAGGTAGCGCGCCAATTCGGTCAAGGCGTTCTCGTACACGCCGCGCTTGAACTCGATCACCGCCTCCAGCGGCACCCAGTACTCGTTCCAACGCCAGGCGTCGAACTCGGGGTGGTTGGTGGCGCGCAAGTTCATGTCGGAGTCGCGCCCCACCAGCTGAAGCAAAAACCAGATTTGTTTTTGCCCGCGGTAGTGCCCACGCGCATCGCGGCGAATGAAATGATCGGGCACTTCATAGCGCAGCCAATCGCGGGTGCGCGCAATGATGCGCACATGGTCGGGCACGAGCCCCACTTCTTCGTGGAGCTCGCGATACATCGCCTGCTCAGGCGTCTCGCCGTAATTGATGCCCCCTTGCGGGAACTGCCAGGAATGGGTGCGGATGCGTTTGCCCCAAAACACTTCATTCCTGTGGTTGAGCAGGATGATGCCGACGTTGGGCCGAAAGCCTTCACGGTCGAGCATAATCAACCTCGAATCTATAGTTGGTTTGATTATTGCATTGGGATGCCACCCCGGCATCGTCCTCGCTTACCCTGACCCCACCCTTTGCCTTGTTTCGCCGTGTTTGCGAAGCATCTTTTTTGCCGAGTCCGCCAGCCATCATGAAAGCTTCCCAGTTCTTCATTTCCACCCTCAAAGAAGCTCCGGCCGATGCCGAGGTTGTCAGCCATCAGCTGATGATGCGCGCCGGCATGATCAAGCGCATTGGCGCGGGCATTTACAACTACATGCCCATGGGCTTGCGCGTGATCCGCAAGGTGGAAGCGATCATCCGCGAGGAGATGAACCGTGCCGGCGCCGTCGAGCTCTTGATGCCTATCGTGCAGCCTGCAGAGCTGTGGCAAGAAACCGGCCGCTTTGACAAGATGGGCCCCGAGCTGCTGCGCGTGAAAGACCGCCATGGCCGTGACTTCATCATCCAGCCAACGTCTGAGGAGGTGATGACCGACATCGCCCGCCAGGAGTTGCGCAGCTACAAGCAGTTGCCGAAGAATTTTTATCACATCCAGACCAAGTTCCGGGATGAGCGCCGCCCGCGTTTCGGCGTCATGCGTGGTCGTGAGTTCACGATGAAGGATGCTTATTCCTTCGACCGCGATGTGGCCACCGCCAAACTGAGCTACCAGAATATGTACGCGGCTTACCAGCGTATCTTTGATCGCTTTGGCCTGCAGTTCCGCGCCGTGGCGGCCGACACCGGCGCCATCGGTGGCGAGATTTCGCATGAGTTCCAGGTCATCGCCGACACCGGTGAAGACGCCATCGTCTATTGCCCAACCAGCGACTACGCCGCCAATATCGAATTGGCCGAAGGCGTGGCCTTGCTGGCGGAGCGCGCGGCTGCGACGCAAGACCTGACCCTCGCGCCCACACCGGGCAAGAGCACCTGTGAAGACGTGGCGGCCCTGCTGGGCTTGCCGCTGAGCCAAACCGTGAAGTCGATTGTGCTGGCCAGTGATGAGCTGGACAAAGACGGCGCCATCATCAAGTCCACCGTTTGGCTGCTGCTGCTGCGTGGCGACCATGAGCTGAACGAAGTCAAGGCCGGCAAGATCGAGGGTTTGAAGGGCGGCTTCCGCTTCGCGACGCATACCGAGATCGAGGAACACTTCGGCTGCAAGCCGGGCTATCTGGGCCCGATCAAGCTGCTCAAGCCGGTCAAGGTGGTGGCTGACCGCACGGTCGCGCTGATGAGCGATTTTGTTTGCGGTGCCAATCAGATGGATTGCCACTTCACCGGCGCCAACTGGGGCCGCGACCTGGCCGAGCCGGATCTGGTGGCGGACATCCGCAATGTCGTTGCTGGCGATCCTTCGCCGGACGGCAAGGGCGTGCTGGCGATTCAGCGCGGCATCGAAGTGGGCCATGTGTTCTTGTTGGGTACCAAGTACTCCAAGGACATGAATGCCACTTTCTTGGATGAGAACGGCAAGCCCCAGCACATGGTGATGGGCTGCTACGGCATCGGCGTGACTCGCATCTTGGGCGCCGCCATCGAGCAGAACCACGACGCCCGCGGCATCATCTGGCCGGACGCCTTGGCGCCGTTCAGCGTGGTCATCTGCCCGATCGGTATGGACCGCAGCGAAGAGGTCAAGGCCGCCGCTCACAAGCTCTATGACGAGTTGCGCGACTTGGGTGTGGATGTGCTGCTGGATGACCGTGGCGAGCGCCCCGGCGCCATGTTCGCCGACTGGGAACTGATCGGCGTGCCGCAGCGTGTGGTGCTGTCGGACCGTGGCCTCAAAGAGGGCCAAGTCGAAGTGCAAGGCCGCCGCGATGCCGAGGCCAGCAAGCTGGCTCTGGCCGATGTGCTGGCTCATCTGAAGGGCAAGCTGAAGCTTTGATGGGCCCTCAGGAGTTGCGCCGCCGCGGCCTCTTGCTGGCTGCCTTGGCGGCGGGCTGGCTGCCGCGGCCGAGTCAGGCCGGCGCCCAGGTTGAAGAGCCTTTGATTGACTCGGTGCGCTCGGCCCTGAGCGCGGCGGTGGCCAATAGCGCGCCACCCAAACCGCGCTTTGACGACGTTGAGCAGCGCTTGGTCTATCTGCGCTGGCTGGGTGAGATGAGCGAGCGGCTCAAGCGCCGCAAGAGCGAGACGCAGACCCGCATCGAGTTTCTCGAGACGATCTGGTACGAGGCCAAGCGCGCCGGGCTTGAGCCCAGCTTGGTGCTGGGCCTCGTGCAGGTGGAAAGCGGTTTTCGCAAATACGCCATCAGCTCGGCCGGCGCGCGTGGCTATATGCA
This sequence comes from Roseateles sp. PN1, assembly GCF_038419725.1. NCBI lineage: Bacteria > Pseudomonadati > Pseudomonadota > Betaproteobacteria > Burkholderiales > Sphaerotilaceae > Roseateles > Roseateles sp. PN1. Next base: position 19,384 of record NZ_JBCARA010000011.1, read on the forward strand.
GGTGATGCCGTTCTGGGCCAAGTCGATTGGCGACGGGCAGGCCTCACGGCTCTTCCATATGCAGACGAATCTGCGATTCGGCTGCGTGATTCTGCGCCACTACCTGGATCGCGAGAAGGGCGATATGTTCCTCGCCCTGGGCCGCTACAACGGCAGCCGTGGTCGCCCCGAATATCCTGATGCGGTATTCGCCTGCCGCCGCCAGTGGCTGATGCCGGGCGAGCGCTAGGGCCAATGTGAACTCGGTCCGCAAGGCAGTGCGCAGTTCGGTTGCGCTGCGCCTTGCAACTTCAGTTCTTGAGGCCGCCCCAAGCCTTGGGTGCGGCACCCAGCACACCCGCCAATTCCAGCACGCGCTCGGCGCTTTCGTTGATCAGCTCTTCGATGCTTTGCGGGTGGTGATAGAAGGCCGGCAGGGGCGGGAAGATGATGGCGCCCATTTCGGTGGCCGCCGTCATATTGCGCAGATGCGCCAGATTGAAAGGCGTCTCGCGCACCATCAGGATCAGGCGGCGGCGCTCTTTCAGGGTGACGTCGGCGGCGCGCGTCAGCAAGTTGTCGCCGAAGCCGTGGGCCACCGAGGCCAGCGTCTTCATTGAGCAAGGCGCCACCACCATGGCGGCGGTGGCAAAGCTGCCGCTGGCCACGCAGGCGCCCACATCGGCGGGGGAGTAGGCGAAGCTGGCTTCGCGCTCCAGGCTCGATCTGTCCAGGCCCAGCTCGTGGTACGCATTCAGCACCCCAGCGGGGGTGACGATCAGATGCGTTTCCAGGCCGAGCTCGCGGCCCCGGCGCAGCAGACGCAGCGCGTAGGCCGCGCCGGTGGCGCCGGTGATGCCAACAACAAGCCTTTGCGGCGTTGTCACTGAGGGGCTCAGGCGCTGGTGGCCAGGGTCTGTTGCAACTCGCCGGACTCGTACATCTCCATCATGATGTCCGAGCCGCCCAGGAACTCGCCGTTGACGTAGAGCTGGGGGATGGTGGGCCAGTTGGCGTAGTCCTTGATGCCTTGGCGCACTTCGGCGTCGTCCAGCACATTGAAGGTCTTCAGGTCGGTGACACCGGCGGCCTTGAGGATCTGGATGGCGCGGCCCGAGAAACCGCACATGGGAAATTGCGCCGTGCCCTTCATGAACAGGACAACACGGTTGTTCTTGACCAGCTCGTCAATGCGCTGCTGAACGTCGCTCATAGCTCTACACCCCTTGGTTAATTAACTGGGGTGGATTATCGGTCAGGCGCAAAGCCCCCGAATTCAGTAGCTGTACGACAGGCCGAGTTGCAGCACCGGCTGGAAACGCAGATCGCGCAGCAACTCGTCCATGCCTGGCCCGCGGCTATTGCCCAGGCGCAGGCCGGTGCTATTGCTCAGCAGCCCTAAGTCGGCGCTGAAGCCCCAACCGCCTCGCAGCGACTGGCCGGTGTAACCCAAGCCCAGGTAGGACATGGTGGTGGTCGGGTCGCCCGCGTCCAGGCCCGGTGAACTGCTGACCAAGCTACGCTGGCTGATGGACCAGTTTTGCCCGAGTCTGGCGGAGTTTCCGCCCATCGCTGAGCCCAGGCCATGCTGGCTCATCGAGCGCGGCCCCAGCAACATCCCGCCGGTGGCGCGCAGCCCGCCTTGTACGCCGCCAAGGCCGGAGCCGGTGAGGAAATAGTCGCCCATCAACTGGGCGCTGAGCAGGCGAGAGGCCGAGCCGCTGTAGGCCTTGTCGGCGTCCGGGCTACCCAGCTCCAAGCGGGCCTGCCATTTCAGGCTGTCGGTGGGTTTGGCCGCTGCGGCGATGTCGCTGGCTTGGGCGGGCTTGGGTGAAAGCAGCAGCACGCTGGCGGCGGAAAAGGTCAAGGCGAAGGCCAGGAGCAGGCCTGTTGAACACTGGGCGGCATGCAGGGAGGGCAGACGGTGAGCTGAACACGCGGTCTTCATGGCGGTCTCCTGCGGCAGTGGTTTTAGATTGATGCTACGTCAGGCTAGGCCGCAGGGAAATGACAAATTGCCGGTGAAGCGCTTCCTTTTGTGGCGATCAAGCCACCGCCACCATCAAACGATCAGGCCGTCAGATCATCAAGCCGGCCAGCGCCCGCCGGTGACGCGCGGTTGCTCGCCCAGATCGCGGCGCAGGCTCACGTCGGCAAAGCCGCGTGCCTGCAGCGCCGCAGCAACGGCCGGCGCCTGGTCGTAGCCATGCTCCAGCAGCAACCAGGCGCCGGGCAGCAGATGCTCGGGCGCCTCGTTGATGAGGGTGAGTAAGTCGCGCATGCCTGTGGCGTCATCGCGGCCGGGCGTCAAGGCGCTGAGGGGCTCAAAGCGCAGGGCGGGCAGGTGTTCGTCCTGCCCGGCGATGTAAGGCGGGTTGCTGACGATCAGCGCGAAACGCTGGCCGTCCAGCGGTTCCCACCAGCTGCCTTGGTGGAATTGCAGCGGCAAATTCAATTCGCGTGAATTGGCTTGCGCCACGGCCAGCGCGGCGGGGCTGAAATCCAGCGCGTGCACATCGGCTTGCGGGTGGCTGGCTTTGATGGCCAGGGCGATGGCGCCGCTGCCTGTGCCCAGGTCGATCACGCGCGGCAGGCCCGGGCATTCGGTGCGCAGGATCTCCAGCGCCCAGTCCACCAAGGTTTCGGTGTCGGGGCGCGGGATCAGGGTGTCGGGCGTGACGCGCAGGCGCAGGCCGTGGAATTCCTTTTCGCCGGTCAGATAGGCCAAGGGCATGCCCTCGGCGCGCTGGCGGAATTGCTGCAGCAGGTTTTCGGCCACCTCGGCGGCCAAGGGCGCATCGTCATGGCTGATCAGCCAGGCGCGCTTGCGTTGCAGGGCATGGCCAAGCAGCAGCTGGGCATCCAAGCGATCCAGGCCCATGGCTTGTGCTAACTGCAGGGCGGTGCTGACATCGCTCGGCGCCGTCATGCCGACTTGCCTTCTTCCAGAATCGCCAATTGCTCGGCCGCCTGCGCGGCTTGCAGGCCGGCGGCCACATCGTCGAGGTCGCCGTCCATGATGGCACCCAGCTTGTAGAGAGTCAGATTGATGCGGTGGTCGGTCAGGCGGCCCTGCGGGAAGTTGTAGGTGCGGATGCGGTCGCTGCGGTCGCCGGTGCCGATCAGGCTCTTGCGGGCCGCGGCGTCTTTGGCTGCGCGCTCGTTGCGGTCTTTGTCGCGCAGGCGGGCGCTCAGCACGGCCAGGGCCTTAGCCTTGTTGCGATGCTGGCTGCGGTCGTCCTGGCATTCGGCCACCAGTCCGGTCGGCACGTGGGTGACGCGCACGGCGCTGTCGGTCTTGTTGATGTGCTGGCCGCCGGCGCCGCTGGCGCGGTAGGTGTCGATGCGCAGTTCGGCCGGGTTGAGGGTGATTTCCTCGGCCTCGTCGGGCTCGGCCAGCACGGCCACGGTGCAGGCGCTGGTGTGGATGCGCCCCTGTGATTCGGTGGCAGGCACACGCTGCACGCGGTGGCCGCCGGATTCGAACTTGAGGCTGCCGTAGACCTTCTCGCCATCAATGCGCAGCACCAATTCCTTGTAGCCACCCAGATCGGATTCGCTGGCCGACAGCACCTCGGTCTTCCAGCCGCGCCGCTCGGCGTAGCGCAGATACATGCGGGCCAGATCGGCGGCAAACAGGGCCGACTCGTCACCGCCCGCGCCGGCGCGGATTTCCAAGAAGGCCGGCCGCTCATCGTCCGGGTCGCGCGGCAGCAAGGACAGCTGCAAAGCCGCGTGCAAGCGCGTCATCTCGGCCTGCGCGCTGGCGATTTCTTCCTTGGCCATATCGGCCATCTCGGGGTCAGCCAGCCAGGCTTGGGCCTCGGCCAGATCGGCCTCGCATTGCTGGTATTGGCGGTATTGGCTGACCAGCTCGGAGATTTCCGCCTGCTCTTTGGTGAGCGAGCGGTAGCGCTTCATATCGGCGGCGGCGCTGCCGTCGGCAAGAATGGTGTCAAGCTCGGCCAGGCGGTAGGCCAGGCGCTCGAACTGCTGGCGCAGTGAGTCTTTCATGGGGGCGAATTCCGGGAACAGGGCGACAAGCGCATGCGCCAAGCCTTGTAGCAGGGGCTGGCGGGCGGGCAGGGGGAGGTGAAGCGCTGTCGCTAATGCTCGCCGCTATTGCCGCTATCACTGGTAACCGCGTTGGCCGGGTTGCGGCTGCTGCCGCGCAGGAACAGGCGCGAAACTGTTTGCGCCAGCTGCATGCGCTGCTCGCCTTCGCTGGCGTGCAGCTCGGCCAGGGTGCCGTGCAGCATTTTCTGGGTCAGGCCGCGCGACAGCGCTTCCAGCACCACATCCACATCAGCGCCCTTGGCCAGCAGCTTGCGGGCGCGTTGAATCTCATGTTCGCGCCAGCCATCGGCTTGGGCATTGAGCGCCAAGATCAGCGGCACCGTGTGGCGCTGGCCCAGCCAGTGCACAAAGCTTTGCACACCGGTTTCGATGATGGCCTCGGCCTGCTGCACAGCGGCCTGGCGCTTTTCGCCAGCGGTCTGCACCAGGCTGGCCAATTCGTCCACGGTGTAGAGGTAAACGTCGTCCAGCTTGGCGACTTCGGGCTCGATATCACGCGGCACGGCCAAGTCCACCATGAACATGGGCCGGTGTTTGCGCGCCTTCAGTGCCCGCTCCACCGCGCCCAAGCCAATCAAGGGCAGGCTGCTGGCGGTGCAGGAAATGACGGCGTCGAACTCGTGCAGGCGCTGCGGCAAATCGGCCAGGCGGATCGCTTCCGCGCCCAGGCGGCCGGCCAGCTTTTCGCCGCGCTCCAGGGTGCGGTTGGCCACGGCCATGGCCTTGGGATTGCGGGCGGCGAAATGGGTGGCCACCAGCTCGATCATCTCGCCCGCGCCGACAAACAGCACTTTGATCTGGCTGAGGTCTTCAAACAACTGCGCAGCCAATCGCACCGAGGCGGCGGCCATGCTGATGGAGTGGGCGCCAATCTCGGTGGAACTGCGCACTTCCTTGGCCACCGAGAAGCTGCGCTGAAACAGCTGGTGCAAGGTGCTGCCGACGGTGCCGGCTTGATCTGCCTCGCGCACCGCCTGCTTCATTTGGCCGAGGATTTGCGGCTCGCCCAGCACCATGGAATCTAAGCCGCTGGCCACGCGGAAAGCATGGCGCGCTGCGGCGCTGCCTTCCAGCACATAAGCGTGATCCATCAAGGCACTGGAGCCCACACCGCCGATGCCGGCCAGCCAATCCACGGCGGGCTGCACCATGCCGGCCTCGCCCGCCACATAAAGCTCGGTGCGATTGCAGGTGGACAAAATGGTGGCTTCGGCCGGCCGACCCGCCGACATTTGCTGGCGGAAACCGAGCAAAGTGGGGGCCAACTGCTCCAGCGAGAACGCGAAACGGCCGCGCAAATCCAGAGGCGCGGAGTTGTGGTTCAAGCCGAGGGCGAAGACTGACATGGCAGGATTATAAAATTGACAACGATCAGACCAGCCGCCCAAGCCGGGCAAGAGCCCCTTTTGTGCATACAAATGTCTTGAGCTAGCTCAAGACTGCGCCTGATTTCCCTTCACCCCCAGCCCCAAGGCCGCCCACTTGAGTCCCATCGACGCCTTCTGGCACCTCTGCAATCTCTTTGCCCCGGCTTGGGCTGTGGCCGGCCTGCTGGCCTTATTCGCCAAGCTGCTGTGGCGGCGTGAACTCAAAGCCTTGGCTTGGCGCCGCTTGGCCACTTGGGGTGGCGTGGGCGGCAGCCTGGCCACCCTGGCCGCCCTGGCCCTGCTGGGCCGCGACGGCAAGATGCTGGGCTATGGCTTGCTGCTGCTGGGCATTTGCCTGCCGCAGCGGTGGCTGGCGTTCAGGCCCAAATAGCTTTCTTGCAGGCTTAGGCCAGGGCGGTTTGCTCGTCAGCGATCAAGACTTCGGCGCGCAATGAGTGCGCGAAAGCCTGGGTGATCTTGACGTCCACCAGTTGATTCATCAGGCGCGCATTGCCCTTGAAGTTGACGATGCGGTTGCACTCGGTGCGGCCCATCAGCTCGGACGCATCTTTGCGGGCATTGCCGGTGACGAGGATGCGCTGGGTCTGGCCAACCATGGTCTGGCTGATGGCCAGGGTGTTGGCCTCGATCACGGCTTGCAGTTCCTGCAGGCGCTTGACCTTGACTTCATACGGCGTCAGATCTTCCAGCGCGGCGGCCGGTGTGCCGGGGCGCGGGCTGAAGATGAAGCTGAAGGAGGCGTCGAAGCCGATATCGTCCACCAGCTTCATCAGCTTGGCGTGATCTTCTTCCGTCTCGCCGGGGAAGCCGACGATGAAGTCGCTGGCGATGCGGATGTCGGGGCGGATGGCGCGCAGCTTGCGAATCGTGCTCTTGAACTCCAGCGCGGTATAGCCGCGCTTCATGGCCATCAAGAGGCGGTCGCTGCCATGCTGAACCGGCAGGTGCAGATGGTTCACCAGCGCGGGGATCTTGGCGTAGGCGTCGATCAGGCGCTGGCTGAATTCATTCGGGTGGCTGGTGGTGAAGCGCAGGCGCTGGATGCCGGGGATCTCGGCCGCGTATTCCAGCAGCAGGGCCAGATCGGCGAATTCGTTCGTGCCGCCCATCTTGCCGCGATAGGCGTTGACGTTCTGGCCCAGCAGATTGATTTCCATCACGCCCTGGTCGGCCAGGCCGGCGATTTCGGTCAGCACATCGTCAAAAGGGCGCGACACCTCTTCGCCGCGTGTGTAGGGCACGACGCAGTAGCTGCAGTACTTGGAGCACCCTTCCATGATCGAAACAAAAGCCGAGGCGCCTTCTACCTTGGCGGGCGGCAGGTGGTCGAACTTCTCGATCTCGGGGAAGGTGATGTCGACTTGGGGCCGGCGCTGGTCGCTGCGCGCGGCAATCATGGCTGGAAGGCGGTGCAGGGTTTGCGGGCCGAAGACGAGGTCCACATAGGGCGCGCGCTCGATGATGGCCGCACCTTCTTGGCTAGCCACACAGCCGCCCACGCCGATCAGCACGCCTTTTTCCTTCAGGTGCTTGACGCGACCCAGGTCGCTGAACACCTTCTCCTGCGCTTTTTCGCGCACCGAGCAGGTGTTGAACAGAATCAGGTCGGCTTGCTCGACATCGTCGGTCTTTTCATAGCCTTGCGCGGCGCCCAGGACGTCGGCCATCTTGCCCGAGTCGTACTCGTTCATCTGGCAGCCGAAGGTTTTGATGAAGACTTTTTTGGTCGCGGGGGTGTTGGTGCTCATGGGGTGCTCGGGTGTGATGCGTGGGGGCGCGCTGTTGGCGGGCGCTGTTTGGAAGCGCTCGGGCGCGCCAGCTGACGTGGCCGCTGTGGCCACGATGGCCGTGGATCAGTGGCTCAGCGCTTGAGCCAGGTCTGGGTGGCGGGATCAAAAGCCCAGGTGGCGGCCTCTTGCGCTGTGCGCGGCCAGGTCTTGTTGGCCACTTCGGCCGGGTTCAGCACCCAGACGTCCATCAGCAAACCATTGGGGTCTAGCGTGTAATGCACGGTCAATTTCTGGCCCGCCACGCTGCCGGGCGGCAGGAGCATATGGCTGTCGCTGCGCAGGCGCGCGCCAGGCGCCAGGCGGGCCGGCTTGCCGTTCAGCGTGACATCGGGGCTTTGTTGCACCACCAGTTCGCCGCGCAAGGTTTGCGGCGTGAAGGGGCGGTGGGTTTGCGCGTGGGCCGTCAGGCTCACAGCGGCGGCCGCAAACAGGGCGGCAATGGCACAGCGGTTCATGGTATTTGTCCAGGGGCTGCGTTGATGGGATGAACCCACCATTGTAATTTACCCCTAGCGCCCGGGCCTTAGCCATCAATGCAGCGCCGTGCATCAATGCTCAGCGGCCACGCCTGGCAAGCGTGGGAAGGTGGACGTTTGCCTCCGCGCGCAGCCCCCGCAAAGCGCAAACCAGCGCCCAGCTGCTTTTGCGGCATTCAGTCTGAGCTGGCCTGCGCTTCCTTCGCCGCTGGCGCCAGGCTTGCCAGCGCTTTTGCCAGGCTGCTGGTGCTGGGCTTTTCGACGAAGACGCATTGCTTGCCGTGGCGCTTGCAATGGTCTTTGACGCGCCAGTAGGCGTCATGGCTGATGCAACCGGTCTGGCAGATCACCAGGTCGGCGGCGGCCAGGCTGGCGTCAAGCTTGGCGCAGGCGTCTTCCTCGCCGCCGTCGTGGTGCAGAAAGCGGCCACCGCTTCGTTCGACCAATTGACGATAGATGGGAATCACGCCGCGCCGGCCGCCCACGCAGAGGATGGCGCGCTCGCCCAGCTGTGGCGTGGTGCTGCCTGTTTCGCCCGATGTGCTGTTGCTGTTTGGGCACGCAGGCGTCGCTTGCATAGTGTCTTGAGCACCTTGCGCGGCCTTCGCCTCCTCGTTGCGGCGGCGTTCGCGTTCCAGCTGCTGCTGGCTGGCCAGCAGGGCGCGTTCCAGGTCTTGGATGCGGCTGAATTGATGTTGGATCTGCTCGGCCTGGGCGTGGCGCTGGCGCAAGCCCGGCACGGCGGCTTCCAGCTGCGCCAGCTCATCGCGCAAACTGGCGAGCAAGGTAGCGTTGCCCAGCAACTCCGCGCGCAAACGCATCAACTCGGCCGCTTGTTTTGCGTTCACCGTGGCGCGCTCTTCCAGCAATTTGCTGCTGCGGGCCTGGGCCCTGGCCAGTTCGCGGCCGAGGACCTGGTTCTCGGCCTCCAGTGCTTCCAGTCGCTGCAGATCAGCGCGGTTGGCACTGCCGACTTGGTGCTGCAGCATATGGATGTCGCGCAGCACCTGTTCTTGCAGGCCGGCATCACAGCGGGCATGGGTCAGCGTTGCCCACATGGCGCCCGCCACTTCTTGGCCCTGGCAAGCCTGTTGCCATGCCAGGCTCAATGCCTGAGTGCTCTTGTGCGCGGCGGCCGCGCGAATGCTGCGCACAAAGCGCTGCTCCAGCTCGGCTTGTAGCAACTCGGCGATGGGTGAGCGGCCATCGCAGGCATTGATGGCGCCGCAGTGGAGCTCGTAGTCATTCAGCCGCGTTTCGCCGCCCAGCAGCTTATCGACCCGGCGGCGCAGCACGGCCATGGGCAGGCAAACGCCAATCACCGGGCACAGCGCTTGGGTGGGCAGATCCCACAAGCGCCGCCGCCGGGAGCCGCCTTCGCTGCTAGCGTTGCTGCTGCCATTGGTGGCGGTGAGAGCGGTTGTTACGGTGGCTTGGATTGAGCCAGGGCGGGCGCTGCGGCCGAATGCGGCTGCGGTGGGCGTCAGGTGGCCCGGGTGGCCCGGGTGGCCTGGCGCAGGCTGTTGCTTGGGGCCACTGGCTTTGTGTTCACACATGATCTTGTTTCCTCCTTCGATACCGGCTCAGGCTCCGAATGTCTAAATCATAAATGAGAATTATTCGTATTTGTATTGTTTTCGTGGGATGTGGGATCAAACGGCGGGCTTTGCAGTTGCCCTTGGAGTTCTTGAGACTGCGCCTCCGACGGCCAAGATTTCTGGCTGAAGCTGATGACAAATTGGTCATCCCGCCGACGGCATTCTGTCGAGCACCGCTTCATAAAGTACTCCTGGGACGCATCAAAAGCGCTTGCGCAGTTGGCACAAGCCGCGTCTTGCAACAGGAGAGATTTGTATGAAGTTCCAGACCTTGAAAGCCGCTGTTCTTTTTGCTGGTATTGCCTTGACGGCTCAAGCCTCCTTGGCGGCGACCAGTGCTACCTTGCTCAATGGCAACTCGGTTTACGGCGTGCCTGCACAGGCGACTGCGGCAAGCAAAGTCATCGATGTGACGAAGGCGGCTCAACAAATCAATCTCAAGTGCGGGGAAGTCGTCAGCTTCCGCAATGGTGATAAATCCTTCACCTGGAAGTTCGACAGCGTCGGCCATGCGGCCGTTGACCTAGCCGCCATCGCGCCCGCAGGTTTCGCTAGCGCGGGCGTCAAGGTCTATGTGGAGCGCAACGAGGGTGAGCGTAACTAAGGCCTAGGGTTGCTAGGCAAGATGAGCGAGCTTCTCGCGGCTCATGGGTGCGGCGACTTCGCCGGCAGTGAGATGCCGATGCGCGTCACGCCGTCTTTTGAATCCGCGAAGGGCTCGCCACCGTGCATGCGCGAGATGGCGGCAACGATGGACAGGCCCAGGCCATGGTTCAAATCGGCGTTGGCGCGCGCGGGGTCGGCCCGGTAGAAGCGGTCGAACAGCCGGGGCAGATGGGCGGCGGCAATGCCGTCGCCTTGGTTGACGACGGCGATCTTGATCACATGGCCCGGGCCATCGGACTCAATCTCAATCCGCATGGCGCTGCCCGGCTTGGCATAGCGGGTGGCGTTGCCCAGCAGATTGGACAGCGCCCGGCGCAGCAGGCCGGCGTCGAACAAGCCGGAGGCATCACCAATGACCTCGGCGATGAGAGACGCCTCCTGCATCGCGGCTTCATGAAACTCGACCACATCGCTGGCGAGGGCGGCCAGGCTGTGAACAGGCGTGCGGCGAGCGCTGGCGCCGCGATCGGCCTGAGACAGAAAGAGCATGTCTTTGACGATGCCGGCAATGCGCTGCAAGTCGTCAAGATTGGCGGCCAAGACCTCGCGCAACTCTTCAACGCTGCGGGACTTTCGAAGTGCCAACTCGCTGCTGCTGATGAGTGTGGCCAAAGGGGTGTTCAGCTCATGCGCGACGTCGGCGTTGAAGCCTTCCATCCGGTGATAGGTCTGATCCAGCCGCTCCAGCAGGGCGTTGAACTGTTCGATCAGCGCTTGCAGTTCGCGCGGCTGGGCAGAGCCGTCCAGGCGCTTGTCGAGTTGGCTGGCCGACAGCAGCCGGGTTTGCTCCACCAGCTGGCGCAAAGGCGCTAGGCCCAAGCTCACCAAGTAGTAGCAGCCCAAGGAAACCGCGGCGGCACCGATGATGGCCGCTGCGGCCAGCGTCAGCGCCAGCTGCCGCAGCAAAGCGTCATCCGCTTGCGTGCCCAGGCTCAGCTCGGCACGAAGGGGCTCGCTGGCAATAGAGGTGGCGAGCACTTCGAAATGGCGCTGTTTGACCGCGCCCACCAGCGCGCGGGGCGGCGAGGAGGCGTAGATCGATTGGCCGCCCGGGGATTGCAGCTTGAGCGTCAGCTCTTCATGCCCGGCCAAAAAGTCGTTGAGCTGATGCTGCAAGCCGGGGTCATCAAGCTGCGCGCGGCCCTCGCTGAGCAAGTGCTGGACCATGGCAGCTTTTTGGTCCAGGGTTTCGTTCTGTCGGTTGCTGAGGGTTGTTGCGGTGACCAGGTAGACCGCGCTGCAGACCAGGCCAAGCCCGATCAGGGTTTGCAGGGCAAGCCAGCGCGACAGGCGTTGCCGCAAAGCCGGGGCGGATAGTCCGGCCCTCATGTGTCTCGCACTTCCAGCACATAACCCATGCCGCGCACGGTATGCAGCAGCGGGCGTTCAAACGGCAGGTCTAGCTTGCTGCGCAGCCGGCGCACGGCCACTTCGACCACATTGGTCTCGCTGTCAAAGTGCATATCCCACACCTGCTCGGCCAACTCAGTCCGGGAGATGACCTCGCCTTGGCGGCGCAGCATCAGGCTGAGCAGATTGAACTCCTTCACGGTCAGATCCAGTCTTTGCCCGGCGCGCGTGGCCTTGCGCCGGATCAGGTCGACGTCCAACTCGCCCAGCCGCAGCTGGATGGGTTCTGAGTCTGCGCGCACCGGATTGGCGCGCCGCAGCAGCACCTGAATGCGGGCAACCAGTTCGGAGAAAGCGAAGGGCTTGAGGAGATAGTCATCCGCGCCACTCTGCAAGCCCTTGACGCGATCCTCCACCTGCACGCGTGCCGTCAACATCAGCACCGGAGTTTGTTTGCTTTGCCGCAAGGCCGTGAGCACGGCCAAGCCGTCGATGCCGGGCAACATGCCGTCCAGAACCAGCAAGTCGTAGTCACCGGTGCTGGCGAGATGCAGGCCATCTATGCCGTTGTGGGCCAGGTCGACCACATAGCCTTCCTCACTCAAGCCCTTGCGCAGGTACTCGGCCAGCTTGAGCTCGTCCTCGATCACCAAAAGTTTCATGCCGCTATTGTTGCGGCTGAGGTGCAAGCCCAAGATGACGAATTTGTCATCCACGGGCGGGCGAGCGGCGATCTAGGGCGCACTTGAGTCAAGCGCCCTAGATGGGCGGCTTGAGCCGTGAAATGCCTGCCAGCTGTCGTGCGTCCGGGTTCAGGGGTGCGGAGCGGCGGCTACTTCTTGGCCGCGAGCTGGGCGCGCACGGTCTCGTTGATCAGGCGCAGCTCGGCCAGGGTGGCGTCGATGTGCGCACGCTTGAGCTCCAGCTCCGCAATGGCCACGTCGGTGCGCTCCAGCGTCCACTGCAGTTGCTTGGCGCGGCCCTCGCCATGCGAGCCGTAAAGATCCAGGTAATGCCTGATTTCTTCGAGCGATGAGCCAATGGCCTTGGCGCGCTGGATGATCTTCAGCCGCGCCCGGTCGCGCTGGGTGTAGACCCGCGCACCGTTGACGCGCCGTGGCGCCAGCAGGCCCTTGTCTTCGTAAAAGCGTATCGCCCGCGGCGTCAGCTCAAACTCATCGCACAGCTGGGTGATGCCGTAGAGCTGCTCTTGCGGCGCGCTATTGCTGCTCTCCAGCATTTCCCGCGCGGCGGCGTTCGCATGGCTACTCATCCCACCACGCGCTGCAGCTTCATGGCCACGCCCATATCGCCGCTGACCTTGACCTTGCCCATCATGAAGGCGTTCATGGGGTTGAGCTCACCGCTGAGCAGGGCGATCAGGTTCTCGCGCGTGATGGCCACGGTGCAGTCGGCCTCGCGGTCCTCGTTGCTGACGCTATTGGGGATGTTCTTGCCATCGATCACGGCCAGGCCATCGGCGCCCATATCGAATTTGAGGATGGCGTCGAGTCCGCTCTCGGAACCTACTTTGCCGCGCAGGGCTTCGGTAATCGCTTGCAGATCCATGGTTCAAAACTCCAGCAGAAGGAAATAGAAAAAGGGGATGTTCGCATGCTAGGGCCAATGACTTCCCTTTTAATGATGGTATTCACCGATATGAAAGATGCATGACGTTAAGGGAAGCTATCGACCATTCGCGTAATGGAGGCGGCATGAATCAAGCAAGCAGCGCAGCAGCGGCGCGCTATGACAGTGTCTTTCGTCCGGGCTTGTTCAGCGGGCACTGCATCTGGGTGACAGGCGCCGGCTCGGGCATCGGCCGATGCACCGCGCATGAGCTGGCGGCGCTGGGCGCCAAGGTGATCCTCTCCGGGCGCAGTGCCGACAAGCTCGAGCGCGTGGCGGCGGAGATACGGGAAGACGGCGGTCAATGCGACTGGCGCGCTTTCGATATCCGCGAGGAAGAGGCCGTCAAGGCCAATATCGCCGCGGTGCTGGCCGAGCATGGCGCCGTCACCGGCCTGGTGAACAACGCGGGCGGCCAGTTCCCGGCCCCGCTCATGGCTATTTCCAAGCGCGGCTTCGAGGCGGTGGTTGCCAACAACCTCACCGGTGGCTTTTTGATGATGCGCGAGCTCTTCAACCAGAGCCTGCAGCAGCACGGCGGTGCCATCGTCAATATGACGGCGGACTTTCGCAACGGCATGCCCGGCATGGCGCACAGCGGCGCGGCGCGTGCGGGCATGAGCAACCTGACCATGAGCGCGGCTTTTGAGTGGGCCCATGCCGGTGTGCGCGTGAACGCGGTGGCCCCCGGCTGGGTGGCGTCCAGCGGCATGGACAGTTATGGCCCCGCCATCCAGCCCTTGATCCGTCAGCTTAAAAGCCATGTGCCGCTGCGCCGCCTGGCCAGCGAGGCCGAGGTCTCGGCCGCCATCGTCTTCCTGCTCTCGCCAGCGGCGGCCTTCATCACCGGCGTGACCTTGCAGATCGATGGCGCCGCCTCGCTAGGCAACCCCATGTTCCCGAATATCGACCATGCCGGCACGGCGCCCTTCAATGGCTTTCACCGCGCTGCCACGCCGGAGGTGCTGAAGTGAGCACGCTGGTCAGCCGCCTGAATCCCAAGGCCAAGGCCTTTGCCGCCAATGCCGAGGCCATGGGCGCCAAACTGGCCGATCTGCACGCGCTGGAGGCCAAGGTGGTGGCGGAGTCGGAGTCCAAGCGCGACAAGTTCGAGGCGCGCGGCCAACTTCTGCCGCGCGAGCGGGTGGCGCGTTTGTTGGACCGTGGCTCGGGCTTTTTGGAACTCTCGTCCCTGGCCGGACTCGGCATGCACGACGATGACGGCAAGAAGGCCGTGCTGGGCGGCGGCTCCATCGCTGGCATTGGGGTGGTGGCCGGCAAGCGGGTGCTGATCTCGGCCAGCGACAGCGCCATCAAGGGCGGCACCATCGCGCCCATGGGTCTGAAAAAGGCCTTGCGTGCCCAGGAGATTGCGCGCGAGAACAAGCTCCCGCTGATCTATCTGGTGGAGAGCGGCGGCGCCAATTTGATGTACCAGAGCGAGATGTTCGTGGAGGGCGGGCGCAGCTTCGCCAACCAGGCGCGGCTCTCGGCCGCCGGCATTCCGCAGATCGCGGTGGTGCATGGTTCGTCCACCGCGGGTGGTGCTTATCTGCCGGGCCTCTCAGACTACGTGGTCTTGGTGCGCGATCGCTCCAGCATCTACCTGGCCGGCCCACCGCTGGTGAAGGCCGCCATCGGCGAGGACACGACGGACGAAGAGCTCGGCGGCAGCGAGCTGCACGCCAGCGTTACCGGCTTGGGCGAGTACCTCACCGACAACGATGCCCATGCGCTGGCGCTGACGCGCGAGCTGGTGGACAAGCTGAACTGGCCCGGGGTGAGGGCCCAGCCCCCCAGCCAGCCACCGCTCTATGACGCCGAGGAGTTGCTGGGCGTGGTGCCTGCTGACGAGCGCGAACCCTACGATGCACGCGAGGTGATTGCGCGCATCGTCGATGGCTCGGACTTTCTCGAGTTCAAGGCCTCTTATGCGAGCGAGACCTTGTGCGGACACGCCCGCATCGAGGGTCAGCTGGTCGGCATTCTGGCCAATAACGGCCCGATCCAGCCGCAGGGCTCGACCAAGGCCGCGCAGTTCATCCAGCTCTGCGACCAAAGCGGCACGCCTCTGGTGTTTTTGCAGAACACCACCGGCTATATGGTCGGCCGCGAGGCAGAGCGCCAGGGCGCCATCAAGCACGGCGCCAAGATGATTCAGGCGGTGGCGAATGCGCGCGTGCCTAAGTTCACCATCGTGCTGGGCGGCAGCTTTGGCGCGGGCAACTACGGTATGTGCGGGCGCGGTTTTGATCCGCGCTTCATCTTCAGCTGGCCCAGCGCACGCACCTCGGTGATGGGCGGCGCCCAGGCGGCCAAGGTGATGGACATCATCAACCGAGCCAAGCTGGAGCGCATGGGCGCACCCGTCAACGACGAAGCCCTGGCTGCGATGAGCGAGCAGCTGCGCCAGCGCATCGAGCGCGAATCCAGCGTGCTCTTCGGCACCGCACGTCTGTGGGACGACGGCGTGATCGACCCGCGTGAAACGCGCAGCGTGTTGGCTCTGGGCCTGGCGCTGGCGCGCGAGGCCGAGGCCCACAGCCTCAGGCCCAACGCTTTTGGCGTGGCCCGCTTCTAACGACACAACACCAGGAGACCCGCGATGCAACTCACCGCTGAACACCGTGCCCTTTACGACACCGTGGCCAAGTTCGTTGAAAAAGAGCTCAACCCCTATGTGCCCGAGTGGGAGAAGGCCGAGCAGTTCCCGGCCCACGAGGTCTTCAAAAAGCTCGGCAATCTGGGCTTGCTGGGCCTGAAATACCCCGAGGAGTACGGCGGCGCGGGCCTGGACTTCAGCTATTCCATGGTGATGGCCGAGGCCCTGGGCACGTGCGCCTGTGCCGGCGTGCCCATGGGCATCGGCGTGCACACCGATATGTGTACGCCGGCGCTGGCGCGCTTCGGTTCGGACGAACTCAGGCGCGAGTTTCTGGCGCCATCCATCGCCGGCGATGTGGTCGGTTGCTTGGGCGTCTCCGAGGCCGGCGGCGGCTCGGACGTGGCCGCCATCAAGACCACGGCCAAGAAGGAGGGCGGCGACTATGTGATCAACGGCAGCAAGATGTGGATCACCAACGCCATGCAAGCGGACTGGTGCTGCCTGCTAGCCAACACCAGTGACGGCTCGGTGCACAAGAACAAGAGCCTGATCATCGTGCCCATGGACACGCCCGGCATCACGCGCCAGAAGATCCACAAGATCGGCATGGATGCGTCCGACACCGCCCAGCTCTTCTTCGACAACGTGCGCGTGCCGCAGCGCAATCTGATCGGGCAAGAGGGCATGGGCTTTATGTTCCAGATGATGCAGTTCCAGGAGGAGCGGCTCTGGGGCGCGGCCAGCTCGTTGAAGAACCTGGACCGCCTGATCGACCTGACCATCGGCTACACCCGCGAGCGCAAGGCCTTTGGCAAGTCCATCCTCGACAACCAGGTGGTGCATTTCCGCCTGGCCGAGTTGCGCACCGAGGTGGAGGCGCTGCGCGCACTCACCTATACGGCGGTGGATCAGTATGTGAGTGGCAAAGACGTCACCAAGCTGGCCTCCATGGCCAAGCTCAAATGCGGCCGGCTGATTCGCGAGGTGTCCGATTCCTGTTTGCAGTACTGGGGCGGCATGGGCTTCACCTGGGACAACCCCATCAGCCAGGCCTTCCGCGATGGGCGCTTGGTCTCCATCGGCGGCGGCGCTGATGAGGTGATGCTGTCCATCATCTGCAAACTCGAAGGCACGCTGCCGAAATGACCCACCCCTACGCGCGTCGGGCGCCAAGGCCATGGGCTCGTGGCCTGCGACGGGCTGTCCCCTTTGGTGTAAGGACGTTCTCGTATGAGTGAACCGAAAACTGTTCTGCTGCGGCGAGAGGGCGGCGTGCTGCACCTCACGCTCAACCGGCCCGAGCTGCGCAATGCGCTGTCGATCGCCATGGTGGCCGAGCTGCGTGCCGCGCTAGCGGCGGCCGAGGCGGATGCCTCGGTGCGGGTGATCGTGCTGCGCGGTGCCGGTGGGCATTTCTGCGCGGGCGGCGACCTCAAGGACATGGCCGCTGCGCGTATGCGTTTGGCCGAAGACGGCCCGCGCGTGCTGGCCGAGATGAACGCCGCCTTCGGCCACCTCTGCGGCGCTTTTGCGGCCAGCAAGTTGGCCATCGTGGTGCTGCTGGAGGGTGTGGTGATGGGCGGTGGCTTGGGCCTGGCCTGTGTTGCCGATGTGGTGCTGGCGGGCGAGACGGCGAGCCTGCGCTTGCCCGAGACCTCGCTGGGTGTGGTGCCGGCACAGATTGCCCCATTCTTGGTGGAGCGCCTGGGCTACTCGCAGGCGCGGCGCCTGGCTGTCACCGGCGGCAAGCTGGACGCTCGCCAGGCCTTGGCCCTCGGCCTGGTGCACGAGCTGCATGTGGGCGCTGAACTGGACGCGGCCCTGCAGCGTGTGTTGGGCGAAATCCTGCGCTGTGCACCCGGCGCACTTGCGGCCACCAAGGCCTTGATGGCCAGGGCGCGCTTGCATGCCCCGGCCAGCCTGGTGGATGAGGCGGCCGAGGCTTTCACCAAAGCCGCGCTGGGCCCCGAGGGCATGGAAGGGGTGAGCGCCTTTCTCGAACAACGCAAGCCGCTATGGGCACCGCTATGAGCAGCTTCAGCAAGATGCTCATTGCCAATCGTGGCGGTCGCGCCGCAGGCGCGGGGGTGCGCTCATATGCGCAGCATGTGAGCAAACACCAAATCGCCTGTCTCGCGCAGCGAGCGGCGATTGAGCCGCGGAGCAGCCATGTTTAGCAAAATTCTTGTCGCCAATCGTGGCGGTCGCGCCGCAGGCGCAGGGGTGCGCTCATATGCGCAGCATGTGAGCAAACACCAAATCGCCTGGCTCGCGCAGCGAGCGGCGATTGAGCCGCGGAGCAGCCATGTTTAGCAAAATTCTTGTCGCCAACCGCGGCGAAATCGCCTGCCGCGTAATGCGCACGGCCCGCAATCTGGGTTATCGCACCGTGGCCGTCTACACCGAGCCTGACGCACAGTCGCCCCATGTGGCGCAGGCCGACGAGGCGCTGGCGATCCATTCCTATCTGGACATCGCCGCCATCTTGGATGCCGCGCGCCGCACCGGTGCCGATGCCCTCCACCCCGGCTACGGCTTCCTCTCCGAGTGGCCTGACTTCGCCCAAGCCTGTGTGGACGCGGGCCTGGTGTTCATCGGCCCGCCGGCGGCCAGCATTGCGGCCATGGGCAGCAAGTCGGCCGCCAAGCAGCGCATGTTGGCGGCAGCTGTGCCCTGCGTGCCGGGCTATCTGGGCGCGCAGCAGGACGAAGCCACGCTCACAGCCGAGGCCGCGAAGCTGGGCTACCCGCTGCTGGTCAAGGCCGTGGCGGGCGGCGGCGGGCGGGGCATGCGGGTGGTGCATCAGCCGGCCGAGTTGGCCGGCGCGCTGGCCGGCGCGCGCCGCGAGGCCGAGAGCGCCTTCGGCGACGGCACCCTGATGCTGGAGCGCCTCATCACCCAGGGCCGGCACATCGAGATTCAGGTGTTTGCCGATGCCCACGGGCATTGCATCCACCTGGGTGAGCGCGACTGCACGGCGCAGCGTCGCCGTCAGAAAGTGATCGAAGAATCGCCCTCGCCGGTGGTGAGTGCGGCCATGCGTGCCGCCATGGGCGCCGATGCGGTGGCGGCCGCACAGGCGGTAGGTTATGTGGGGGCGGGCACGGTGGAGTTCATCGTCGATGCGGAGTTGAAGCATTACTTCCTGGAGATGAATACGCGCTTGCAGGTCGAGCACCCGGTGACCGAATGCGTCACTGGTCTGGACCTGGTGGAATGGCAGCTGCGCATCGCCGCGGGCGAGCCCTTGCCGCTGGCGCAGCAGGATGTGCAGTTCCAGGGCCATGCCATCGAGGTACGGCTCTATGTGGAGAATCCCTACGAGGGCTTTCGGCCGCAGACCGGCCAGATCACCTGGTGGCGGCCTGAGCTGGCGCTTCGCCCCGGTGTGCGCATCGATGCCGGCGTGGCCGAGGGCGGCGAGGTGGGGCCGCATTACGACGCCATGGTGGCCAAATTTATCGCCCATGGGCGCGACCGCGAGGATGCCATCCGGCGCCTGCGCGCCGCCCTTGTCGATGCGCCTCTTTTGGGCATAGTCAACAATGGGAGCTTCTTGGTCGATCTGCTGGACCACCAGGACTTCCGCGCGGCCCGCTTGCACACCGCCTCTTTGGACGAATGGGCCTTGCTGGCGCCCCAGCCCGCGCCGGCCGACTGGCTGATCGCCGCCGCCCTGCTGCTGGGTGAAGGGCCTGCCACCGCGCGGCCCGCTGGCGTGGCCAGCTTTGACTTTGCCCTGCAGCAGGGCGAGCAGCGCCGCCACTGGCGTGTCACGGCCAGTGGCGCCCAGCTGCGCCTGCAAGGCCCCGAGCAGGTGCACCAAGTCAGCCTGCTGGGCCAAGACGCCGAGGGCCGCTGGCGCGTGGCCCTGGACGGTGTGCAGCGCAGCGTCATTGCGGTGCGTGATGAAAGCAAGCGTCGCCTGGAACTTGCCAGCGCTGCAGCCGTGTTCAGCTTCCACGAGCCTTCGGCCTTTCCCGAGGCCCGCGATCTGAATAACCCCGCCCATGCGCGTGCCCCCGTGGCGGGCCTGGTGGCGCAGGTCTTGGTGGCGGTGGGCGATGCGGTGGCGGAGGGTCAGCCCTTGCTCAGCGTGGAGGCCATGAAGATGGAAATGTGGCTCACCGCCGGCCGGGCCGGGCGTGTGAAGGCGCTGCATGTGGGGCTGCGCGAATCTGTGGCGGCCGGCGCCTTGCTGGTCGAACTTGAGGATTGAGGAATCACATGGACAAGAGCAAAGCCATTTTGAGCTGCGCGCTGACGGGCGTGCTCACCAATCCCAAGCAGCACCCGGTGCCGGTGACGCCGGCGCAGATGGCGCAAGAGGCGCGCGATGCCTTCAACGCCGGCGCCTCGGTGATGCATGTGCACTTGCGCATGCAGGATGAGGGTTTGAGCCATCTGCCCAGCTGGGATCCAGACGTGGCCGACAGCGTGGTCAGTGCCATTCGGGCCGCTTGCCCCGGCGTCATCATCAACCTCACCACCGGCGTGATCGGCCCGGACATTTCCGGTCCCGCCGCTTGCATACGCCGGGTGCGCCCCGAGATTGCCGCCTGCAATGCCGGCAGCCTCAACTACCTCAAGCTCAAGGATGATGGCAACTGGGCCTGGCCGCCGATGGTGTTCGACAACCCGGTGGCGAAGGTGCAGGCCTTTTTGGATGTGATGGCGGAATGTGGCGTGCACCCCGAGTTTGAATGCTTCGATGTGGGCATCGTCCGCGCGGTGGGCATGTTCGTGAAGAACGGCATGTTCAAAGCCGAGACCATGGGCCGGCCCGAGTACAACTTCGTGATGGGTGTGGCTTCGGGCATGCCTTGTGATGCCGATCTGCTCGCGCTCTTGCCGCGCTATGTGGTGGAGGGCGCGGTGTGGCAGAGCACCTTGATCGGCCGCGCCGAGATCTGGCCGGTGCACCAGCGCACTGCTGAGCTCGGCGGCATGTTGCGCACCGGGCTGGAAGACACCTTCTACCTGCCCGACGGCACCCGCGCCAGCGGCAACGGTGTGCTGATTCAAGCCTTGGCGCAGTGCGCCGAGCGCGCCGGGCGTGCCATTGCCAGCCCCGCTGAAGCGCGGTCGCTGCTCGGCTTGAGCTGCTGAGCACGAGCACCACCACCCGCAGTGCTTAGTCCAGCAATCCGAAGGAGACGGCGATGACCGACACCCATGCTCCCGGTGGCGCTGCTGCCGAGCGGCAGCTGACCCCGTTTTGTCTGCTGGCCACGGCCGCGCGCATCCCGGATCGCCCCGCCTACTACGTGCGCGGCGAGCGCAGCTGGGAGCCTCACAGCTGGGCTGAGCTGCTGGCCGTGGTCCAGCGTGCTGCGCGCGCCCTGGTGGCGCTGGGCGTGCAGCCGCATCAGAGCGTCTGCATCCTGGGCTTCAATCGGCCCGAATGGCTGATCATGGATCATGCCGCGATGATGGTCGGCGCCACCACGGCAGGCATCTACTGGACCAGCGCGCCGACCGAGGTCGACTACATCCTGAACCATGCCAAGGCGCCGCTCTTGCTGCTGGAGGATGCGGCGCAGTTGGCCAAGATCGAGGGCCGGCGCAAGGCGCTGCCCTATCTCAAGGATGTCGTCAGCATGGGGGGTGTACAGCTGCCGCAGACCCTGGCTTGGGATGCTTTCTTGGCTTTGGGCAGCGGCGCCGATGCGGCGGATCTGCAGGCCGAGGTGGAGGGCCGGCTGGCGGCATTGCAGCCCAGCGATCTGGGGGCCTTGATCTATACCTCGGGCACCACCGGCCACCCCAAGGCGGTGATGCTCAGCCACGGCAATCTGGCCTGGACCGCGCAGGCGCTCAATCAGATCTACCGCACGCATGAGCGCTCACGCCTGATTTCCTTTTTGCCCTTCGCCCATGTGGCAGAGAAAGTGGGCGCCATCCATGCCCCCGCGCGGGGCGGCTATGCCATCTATTTCGCGCGCGCCATCGATCAGCTGCTGGACCATATGAAGGAGGTGCACCCGACCATCTACTTCGGCGTGCCGCGGCTGTGGGAGAAGATGCATACCGGTCTGGCCGAGAAGATCGGCGCGGCCACCGGCATCAAGGGCGTGCTGGCGCGTTGGTCCATGGGCGTGTCGCGGCGCTGGCATGAGTGCCGGCTCTACGGCCGCTCGCCCGGCCTGCTGCAGCGCCTGCAAATGGGCCTGGCGCGCCGGTTGGTGTTGAACAAGGTCAAGAAGGCGCTGGGCCTGGACGAGGCGGTGCTGCTGATCTCGGGCGCGGCACCGATTTCGCCGGAGAACCTGAACTTCTTCCTTGGCTTGGATCTGGTGGTGCGCGAGGTTTACGGGCAGAGCGAGGTGTGCGGCCCGGCGACCCTCAATGTCGAGGGTGCCACGCGTATCGGCTCGGTGGGCCGTGCCATTCCGGGGCTGGCGCTGCGCATCGCCGAGGATGGCGAGGTGCTGATGCAGGGCCCTGGCGTCTTTGTGGGCTATGCCGGCGATGCGCGGGCCACCGCCGAAGCGCTGCAAGGCGGCTGGTTGCACAGTGGTGATCTGGGGCGCCTGGATGAGCAGGGCTATCTCTACATCACCGGCCGCAAGAAGGACCTGATCATCACCTCCGGGGGCAAGAACATCTCGCCAGCCAATGTGGAGAGCGACCTGATGAGCCAGCCTCTGATTGAGCATGCAGTGGTGGTGGGTGAAGGCCGGCATTTCTTGGCGGCCTTGCTGACGCTCAAGGCTGCGGAGTTGCAAGCCTTTGCCGAAAGGGAAGGTTTGCCGCAGATGGGCTTGCTACAGCATCCCAAGCTATTGGCTGCCGTGCAGGCGCAGGTGGACGAGGTCAACGCGCGGCACGCGCGGGTCAGCCAAGTGCGCAAGTTCGACATCATCGCGGGCAATTTCAGCATCGATGCCGGGCAGCTGACGCCCACGTTGAAGCTGCGCCGCACCGCGGTGATCGAGGCGCATCGCGATGTGGTGGAAGCGCTCTACCGCGACTGAACGGTGGAGCGGGAGGTGAACATCGCTGGTGGCGGTGTCGGCGCTGCTCTGGCGGACTTGCGCGCGAACTGCCGGGGGCTCTGCGTGCGGGTGCTGGAGTTGGGCCGGCGTGGCAGCAGAAGTAGGAGCGGGACAGGGCAGGGTGCGGTCAATGGAGTAGCAGAGGCTTGGATCCCGCCGCGGGCGTTCCATTTGCAGTCCTGAAAATGAAAAAGCCTTGTAAGTCGTCGACTTACAAGGCTTCCATTTTTTGGTGGCGCTTCAGGGACGATCACCTAAAACGACCACCAAAACTCAAAAATTCGTTGCAAATCAATAACTTAGGTTCAGATGCGACGGCCATTTTTGCCCTGAACCGTGACACCTAGTGTATCACCAACCGGATCACCTACCATGTTGGCACATGTGAGTGAAACCGTTTGATTACGCATGTGGGCTTGAGTGCCCTACTGGCAATGGTGCCAATAGGGCCAACTCAAGTTTCAGGAAGACACGGGATGAGGAGACTTCCATGAAAGGAAGCAAACTCTTCTGGCTAGTCATCAAGATTGTTGTTGCAATCTTATTGGCTTTGATGCCAGTCTGTGCTTATTAGTACAGTTAACGATAAACCCGCTGCGGCGGGTTTATTTATTATGCACAGAAGCGATTATTTGTCAAGAGTTATTTCGGTGCGAAGCCCATTTTCTTTGATTTGACTGCAACCTGCTTTCTCGCATACTGAATATTGAATGAGGCGGCAATTTCTGGATTGTTCTTTTTCACGTACTGGGCAAGCTCAAGATCCTTTGTGCCACTTTCCAGAGCTTTTGTTTCCTGTTCCAGTCTGTTTTCCCACTCTTGATTTTCCGCCATTTGGATTTCAAGCTCATTGGCTAGCTGCTCGATCTTCTCGCCCCGGCTTTGAACCGATTTTGCCTCTACCTTCAGTTTTCTGACCACATCTCGCATTCTCTTGTTTGCCTGCTTTCTGGCCTTCCATTCATTTCTGTTCATTCGCTGAACCTTGGGGCCGAGGCGATCAAATCCACAGTAAACGGAAACTTCGTTGTAGTATGCATCCTGAAAATCCCGCATTGCTGCACGATAGGCTTTTGTCATTTCGCTGGAATTCGGCTTTTTGTTATTTGTCTTGGCTTCCTTTTCCAGTTTGATGTTTGAGGCATGCCCAGGATGAAGAATAGGAGTCTCAGAAATTCTCTGACGATTGACGGCATAAAAATGCAAATGGGGATATGCCTCATCCTGGTGCTCAAGTGCACAAATCAAGTTTTCCCCAAACTGATTTTTCAGAAAGTCTAGGGTCTGCTCTTTCCACAACTCGTAGTTCTGACGATCATCAGGAGTCCAGTTATCCGCCTTAACTGGTTTAGGATAACTTGCAGTTCCTGCCAACAGAATATTCTTGTCAGCCCGAATTTTTCGACCCATCGGATCTCGTTCAGTTTCCACTTGGGCCAAAATTTCCCCCATGTGCTGATCGAGAGTTTTTCCGTCCACACTATATATATGGGATGGTGGGGAAGGTTGTCCCCCATCTTGGAGAATGTGATCCACAAAACCCGGCGTGCGGATCGCTTCATTCACTACACCGCCCACACTGGTTTTTGTGTTCTTCTCGCTCTTGTTCAATGTGCCTGATCTGGAATAAAGTTCCAGATGCATCCATTGGCTTTTTGGTTTTTCTTGTTCAGCCATTTTTCACCTGCCTAATATTACATTAGCAGATTTTTTGTCGGCGTCAATACCCTTATGGTAGCCTTATGTCATCGGTTTTCTTGCTATTTTTGTTTTGGAAGTATGGGGTAGGTTTTTGGCTTTTTGATACCTTTAGGTACAGACTAGGGGTATCTTCGATACCCACGCTGCGAACTTCGTTCTTGCTCAGTCTGCCAAAGGGGCTGCGCCCCTCTGGACTCCCCTTCCGACCACAAAAAAACCGCCTCAAGGGCGGTTTGTTTTGTTGGCCGGGTTGACCTTCATTCCCAACTTCGGGTTGGAAATTTGAGGTCAAAACTCAGCTTTTGGACAGCTTCGTTCAGAACAGCCAGCGGCTTATTTTTCTGGTAAACCGAAAAATGAGGGCTGCTCAGATCGAGGTTGCCTTGTTCAAAGTGGCCCACCACTGCCATCAAAATTGCAGGGTGAGTGTTCAGGTAAGTCATCCGATTAATGAAGGTTGACCGAAAACTGTGGAACACTTTTCGGCCATCCTTGATCCCGATTTTTTCCAAATACAGGCCAAACCTTCGGCTGCAATTTTTGGAAAATCCGTTGATGGAGTCCTTCAAGTGGGGGAACAATTGACCCCCTTTATCCTTCACGGATTCAGTGTATTTGTCAAATCCAAGGGCCATAATTTGGGGGTGAATTGGAATCTGACGAACTGAATTTTTGTTCTTGGCCTTCTCGATTTTGAAGAACCAGACCCCGTTTTCTTGTCGAATTTGGGTCAATTTCAGGCTTGCCAGTTCCTCAATTCGCGCACCAGAATGGAGCGCAAGAAGAGGGAGCCAGTAATAATCTGGCTTGTTCATGTAGGTCAAAAACTCAGGATTTTCAAAAATGGCTTTCAGGTCATCGTCAGAAAATGCCTCGTAACTTTTCACCTTTTGGGCAAGTTTTGACTTCCGACTGATGCCCAAATTCTGGAAAGGGTTGTCCTGGAAATACAGCCTGTTATTGATGGAATATGTGAAAAAATCACGGAGAAAGCCCACCCGTTTATTGATACGAAGGGCACTCAATCCATCAGAAATTTGACGATTTTTGTAGGAAATGGCCTGCTCAGCAGTGAACAAATTCAAATCCAAATCGCCAAAAAATCGCTGAAATTCTTCGAGGGTTGATTGCTTTTCCAGCAGAGTTTTGGCCGAATTGTCGTGTTTCTTTTCGGCCAAATAGAGGGCCACACAATCAGAAAACGGCTTAGTTTTTGCTGGCGAAGCCTGAGACTCGTTAGAGAGAAGGGGGGATTTTTGGGAAAGGCCAGCGCCGTTTGAGTGCACAGGTTTGGAAGCTGAAAGCCTCACAAGTTCCTGAAAATGGCGATCTGCTGCAAGCTGCGTGAAGCGTTCCACATCTTCAGCGGTATTGAGATTGCGTACTTCAAAGCCCCCAGGAAGTACGACATCAAATTTTCTTATTGCCACGCTCGACCTTTCCAGATGGACACGCATTGCCAGAAGTTTAGCAAGCTGCCAATCCTTGGTTCCTAGCGAAAACCGCCGCTCTTGTCCACCTTCGTAGATGCGAAAGTACCACACACCGTGGCGACTCTTGACAACATTCGGAAGCTTGTGTATGCGATTGCCTGCCATGTCCACACCGTGACACCGACCGTCGCACCGGAAAGGAAAAAAGCCCTGTAAGTCATTGACCTACAAGGCTTTTTTTGATTTGGTGGCGCTTCAGGGATTCGAACCCCGGACCTGCGGATTATGATTCCGTCGCTCTAACCGGCTGAGCTAAAGCGCCTCAAGCCCTCTACTATAGCACCGTTATTTTTTGCTCCGCAAGAGTTTTTCTAAAAAAACTTTCAAATAGTTGAATTGCCGGTGTCGGCGCCCATGGCGACCCGCACGGCGGCCAGGTCCCAGGCGGCGTGGCCGACGGTTTTCAGCAGCATGGGGGCGCGGCGCACCTCGGGGGTAAGCAGGGCGTCGCTGAGCGGGTGAACGCGCGACCAGTCGAGGCCGGCTTGCAGCAAGTCACCGGCCTCATGGCGGGCGCCGTCCAGGTCGTCGACCCAGACCTGGCGTGTGCGTACCTGGGCGGCGGGTAGTTCGGCCATCTCGGGGGTGAAGCTGCCCAGGCCGACGATCAAGGTGCTGGCGTCCACATCCGGCGGCAAGACCGCCGTCAGCGAGGTGGTGGCGGCGACAGCCACGGTGGCGCCGAGCAGGGCTTGTTCCAAGGACAGGGCTTTGATGTTGATGTGTGCCTCGTCGGCCAGGCTGGCGGCGAACAGCTTGCTTTGCGACGCGGTGCGGCCAACGCTGCGCAGCTCCACGCCGGGCCAGCGTTCGGCCATGGCCAGTGCGTGCATGCGGGCTTGGCCACCGGTGCCGACCAGGGCCACGCTGCTCGGGGCGCCGCCGAGCAGTGTTTCGATCCCGAGCAAGGTGACGGCGGCGGTGCGGCGGGCAGTTACGACCGAGCCGTCCAAGACCATCAGCGGTGTGCCTGTGCTGGCCTGGCTGACGATGACCCGGCCTTGGATGGTGGGCTGGCCCACAAGTCGGTTGGCCGGAGTCACGGCCACCAGCTTGGTGATGGCGAACTGCGCATCGGTGCAGGGCATGGCAAGGTAGCTGCCGCCTTCGGGCAGGGGCAGCACGGTGCGCTGGCTGGCGTGGATGTGGCCGGCGCGCAGGTCCAGCATGGCTTGCGCCACGGCGGGAATCAGACGATCAAAGGGCAGCAGGGCGGTGGTGGCTTGCTCGTCGTGGATGTGCATGGGGTGTGGGCCGGGAGTGGGCAAGTCGGCCGATTATGATTCGGGCCTTCGGGTCGGGGTGCAAGCCTAGGCCTCGCGCCGGGTGCTCAATCAGCGAGGATGTTCCTTGCGAGGAGCCGAACCCGGAGATTTCAGGTTCTCAGATGTTTAGTTTCCTCAAGAAAAAATTGTTCGGCGAAGCGCCGGCGCCGGTGCCTGCTCCAGCTCCTGTGGCCGAAGTGTCGCCGGTCGCCGTGAACCTGCCTGAGCCGGCCGCTGTGCCGGTGCCTGTGCTCGCGCCTGCGGCCCCGGCGTTGCCTGATGTGAGTCCTGAGCCAGTCATGGTGGATGCCTCGCCTGAAGTTGAGCCTGAGGCTTTGCCGCCGGTCGTGCAGCCTCCCGCGCCCATCGAATCGCCTGCGCTTGTTCAGTCAGTCGCAGCACCAGCACCACAATCAGTGCCAGTGCCAGTGCCAGTGCCAGTGCCAGTGCCAGTGCCAGTGCCAGTGCCAGTGCCTGCACCTGCACCCGCACCCGCACCCGCACCCGCACCCGCACCCGCACCGGCACCGGCACCCGCACCGGCACCCGCCGAACCGCGCCGCAGCTGGATCGATAAGCTGCGCCAAGGCCTGCGCAAGACCGGCTCCAGCATCGCCCAGGTCTTCACCGGCACGCAGATTGATGACGCGCTGTACGAAGAGCTGGAGGCCGCGCTGTTGATGGCCGATGCGGGCGTCAAAGCCACTGAGTTCTTGTTGGCCGACTTGAAGCGTCGCGTCAAAGAGTCGAAGGCGACGGACCCGCAAGCTGTGCGCGGATTGTTGGTGGAGGCGTTGGCCGAACTGCTCAAGCCCCTGGAGAAATCCTTGGCGGTGGGCTTGCATACGCCCACGGTGATGATGGTGGTGGGCGTCAACGGTGCGGGCAAGACGACCAGCATCGGCAAGCTCACGCGGCATCTGGCCGAAGCCGATCAGAAGGTCTTGCTGGCGGCGGCCGATACCTTCCGCGCGGCGGCGCGCGAGCAGTTATCGGTCTGGGCCGACCGCACCCAGGTGCAGATCATCAGCCAAGAGGGCGGCGACCCGGCCTCGGTGACTTTTGATGCCGTCAATGCCGGCCGTGCGCGCGGCTGCGATGTGGTGATTGCCGATACTGCCGGTCGCCTGCCGACTCAGCTGCATCTGATGGAAGAGCTGAAGAAGATCAAGCGCGTCATCACCAAAGCACAGGCCGACGCGCCGCACGAAGTCTTGCTGGTGGTGGATGGCAATACCGGCCAGAACGCACTCAGCCAGGTCAAGTCATTTGACGATGCGCTGGGCCTCACCGGCCTGATCGTCACCAAGCTCGACGGCACGGCCAAGGGCGGCGTGCTGGCCGCCATCGCGCGCGAGCGGGCCATTCCGGTCTACTTCATCGGCGTGGGTGAGAAGCTGGAAGACTTGCAGACCTTCAATGCGCGCGAGTTCGCGCAAGCGCTGCTGGAGTAAGCGAGGAAGGGCTGGCGCCTAGCGCCACCAAAAAGCAAAAAGGGGCCAAGGCCCCTTTTTGCTTTTACCCCCTCGGGGGGTGGACTGCGTACCCGCAGGCCGGGGGACTTTACATCCCGGGCATCATGCCCTTCAGCCCCTTCATGCCGCCCATCTTCTTCATCATCTTCATCATGCCGCCGCCGCTCATCTTCTTCATCATGCCCTGCATCTGATCGAACTGAGTCAGCAGGCGGTTCACATCCTGGATCTGCACGCCGGCGCCGGTGGCGATACGGCGCTTGCGGCTGGCCTTGCTCTTGCCGTCCAGCAGCAGATTGGGTTGACGGCGCTCCTTGGCGGTCATCGCGTTCAAGATGCCTTCCATGCGTTTCATATCGCGCTCGGCGCGGTCCATGTCTTGCGGACCGGCTTTGGCTGTCATCTGCGTGGGCAGCTTGTCCATTAGGCCGGCCAGGCCGCCCATCTTCTTCATCTGCGAGATCTGCGCCAGGAAGTCGTTCAGGTCAAAGCCGCTGCCGCTCTTGAGTTTCTCGGCCAGCTTCTGCGCCGCGGCCACGTCGACGCCCTTGGTCACTTCCTCGACCAGGGCGACGATGTCGCCCATGCCCAGCACGCGGCCGGCGTGGCGTTCGGCGTCGAAGACTTCCAGGCCGTCGATCTTCTCGGACACGCCGGCGAACTTGATCGGCGCGCCGGTGATCTGGCGTACCGACAGCGCCGCGCCGCCGCGTGAGTCGCCGTCCAGCTTGGTCAGCACGATGCCGGTCAGCGGCAGCGCTTCCTTGAAGGCTTTGGCTGTGTTGATCGCGTCCTGACCCTGCATGGCGTCGACCACGAACAGGGTTTCGATCGGGTTCAGGATGGCGTGCAGATCGCGGATCTCGGCCATCAGCGCTTCATCAATCGCCAGGCGGCCGGCCGTGTCCACCAGCAGCACATCGAAGTAATGCTTTTTGGCGTAGTCGATGGCGGCCAGCGCGATCTCGCGCGGCTTTTGATCCGGCGCCGAGGGGAACCATTCGGCGCCGGCCTGGGCCGTCACCGTCTTGAGCTGTTCGATGGCAGCGGGGCGGTAGACGTCGGCCGAGACCGTTAGCACCTTCTTCTTGCGCTTTTCAATCAGGTGCTTGGCCAGCTTGGCCGTGGTGGTGGTCTTACCCGCACCCTGCAGGCCGGCCATCAGGATGACGGCGGGCGGCTGGGCGGCGAGGTTGAGATCGGCCACGCCCTCGCCCATGGTGGCGGCGAGTTCCTTCTGCACGATGGACACCAGCACCTGGCCGGGGTTGAGCGACCCCACCACTTCGGCGCCCAGGGCTTTTTCTTTGACGCGATTAATGAAGTCGCGCACCACGGGCAGGGCCACGTCGGCCTCCAGCAGGGCCATGCGCACTTCGCGCAGCATCTCCTGGACATTGCTCTCGGTGATGCGGGCTTGGCCGCGCATCGTTTTCACGAGGCGACTGAGGCGGTCGGTCAAATTGGAAGCCATTGGGGGTGGCGCCCTCCTGTAGAGAGAGGCGCGCAAAAGTACACTGTGGCCATGATTTTATCCATCGCATCTTCGGGGGCCGCCAATCTGCTGCTGGCGGGCGCCAGTTTGTTGGCGGTTGTGGCTTATGGCGTGGTGGCGGGCCATAGTGCCAAGTCGGTGTTGCCGCAGGTGCCGGAGCAGGCGCCCACGGGCCTGGCGCAGCGCTTGCCCGGTCTTTTGCTGCTGGCCTGGGGCTTGCATCTGCTGGCCTTGCTGCTGGATTTTTCGGGCTTGGGTCAGGCTGTGCCTGGCACCCGCTTCGGCTTTGGGCCGGCCCTGTCGGCCACGGTGTGGTTGGTGCTGGCGGTGTATATGTTGGAAAGCCGCTTTCTGCCATTGCCGAGCGTGCGGCGCATCTTGGCCTTGATCGCTGCGGCAGCGGTGTTGGTCGCCTGGGTGTTCCCGGGTGAAAGCCGGCCGCATGCAGGTTCGCCCTGGGCTCCGCTGCATTGGTTGCTGGGCCTGGCCTCTTACGGCTTATTTGGCGTGGCGGTCTTGCATGCCGCGTTGCTGAACCGGGCCGAGCGCATGATGCGCACCCTCAACAAGCCCGGCCTGGGCGGGAGCAGCGAGCCTGCAGCGCAGCCGGTGATGCCCTTGTTGCGGCTGGAACGGCTGACATTCCAGTTTGTGGCCGCCGGGGTGGCGGCCTTGTCGGCAGCCATTTTGCTGGGCTGGTGGTTCACGCCGCACTGGCGTTGGGATCACAAGAATTTGCTGGCCGTGCTGGGTTGGCTGGTGTTGACGGGCTTGTTGACCGGGCGGCGCGTGTTCGGTTGGCGCGGGCGGCGCGCCACGCGCTGGTTGTACTTTGGCGCCATGCTCTTGCTGCTGTCCTATGTGGGCTCGCGCTTTGTGCTGGAAGTGCTGGTGCAAAAGCCAGTTGCCTACTAAGTGGTGCGAAGCACCCAACCTTTGAGAGTAGGCCTGTGAGATGAAATTCTTTCTGATTCTTTTGCTGCTGGGCCTGGTGGTTTTCTTGCTGGGCATGAAGCATTCACGCCCCGCGCAGACGAAGGCGCCCAAGCCCAGTGCGCCCGGCACGCCCGCCGATCCTGAAGCGGCGCCGCAGACCATGCTCAGCTGCGCCCATTGCGGCCTGCATTTGCCGCGCGACGAAGCTCTGCCAGGCAAGGGTGGCGTGTTCTGCTCGGCCGCGCATCGCGCTGCCTTCGAGGCGCAGCAGCCCCCGTCGGGCGCCTGAGCATGGCCGGGTCCAGGGCGAATTGGTTCGGCTTGGCGCCAAGTGCGCAAGCGGGCCAGGAGGAGGGCGGCGGCGTCTCGCAGTTCGACGAAGGTGATAGCGGCATCGGGAGGGAAGAGGCGGAGCGGCCTGCCCCCCATGAGCTTCATGGGCCTGGTGAGGATGCCGCCGCAGTGGCCTCGGGCGCTGGCGTGGCCGGCCCCGAGTCGCGCTTCTTTTTTCAGCAGGCGCGGCGCTTGGTCAATACCGGCGGCAGTGCGTTTGCGCGGCTTTACCGCACCTTTCTCGGCGCCCGCGCGGCGCTGGGTGTGGTGCTGGTGGCCGTGCAGCTGATGGCTGTTTTGCTGGGCAGCGCGGCAGTGCCCTTGACCTTGGCTTTGTGCGTGCTGTATGCCGTGCAAGCGATGAGTTTGTGGTTGTGGCCGCAGCTGATGCGCGGCGCTTCGGCGCAAACCATGGCGCGGGTCAGCAGCCCGCAGTGGTGGGGCAGCATCGGCCTGGATTTGCTGGTCTTCGGCGGCCTGCATGCGTTTGAGCGCGCCGCCAATGTCAATTACGGCGCCTTGCTGGTGATGCCGGTGCTGATGGCCGGCGTGCTCACGCCCCGGGTTTTGGCCCTGGCCACTGCCGCGGCGGCCACTTTGTGGATGTTGGGTGTGGCGGCCTGGTCGGTGCTGGAGGGCGGCGATGTGGGCCTGCGCCTGACCCAGGCCGGTCTGCTGGGTGGCGGCTTCTTTGTCTTCAGCTTGATGGCCAGTGAATTGGCCAGCCGCCTGGCCAAGGAAGAGCGCAGCGCGCGCGGCAGCATGGAGTTCGCGCGCCAGCAAGCGCAGCTCAATCGCTTGGTGATTGACGAGATGCAAGAAGGCGTGATGGTGGTGGACAGGCGCGGCCGGGTGCGCGCCGCCAATCCAGCCGCGCGGGCCTTGCTGGCCGATGGCACGATGGTTCGCCCCGCCCCTTTTCAGTTGCGCGGTGTGCCGGCCTGGGTGCCCTTGGTGCAGGCGGTGGAGCAGGCCTTTGCCGAAGGCGCTTGGCCCGAGGCCGGGCGCGATGTGGATCTGCGTTTCGACGAGCAGGGTCAGGTGCTGCGCGGCTTGCGCCTGCGCATGCGCTTCACCCGCCGGCGCGAGTCCGACACCAGCGAAGACCTGTGCGTGCTGTTTGTGGAGGACACGCGCTTGTTGCAGGCCCGCTTGCAGCAGGACAAGCTGGCGGCGATGGGCCGGGTGTCGGCCGGCATTGCGCATGAGATTCGTAACCCGCTCGCAGCCATCGATCAGGCCAATGCCTTGCTGGCAGAAGATGCCCAAGAAGCGCAAGAGGCGCGCGCCCAGCAGCTCACCCGCATGGTGGCGGCCAATGTGCAGCGGCTCAAACGCATTGTTGATGATGTGCTGGAAGTGGCGCCGGGCGCCAAGTCGGTGGCCGTGCCGGTTGACGCGGCGCTGCTGGTGAGTGAGACCTGCCTGGACTGGGCACGCACCAATCAATTGCCGCCGGGGCCCTCTGACCCGCTCAGCTGCACCGTGCCCTTGCAGCCCTTGATCATTGCCTTTGACCCCGAGCATCTGCGCCGCGTGCTGGTCAATTTGCTGGACAACGCCTGGCGCCATGCCGAGCCGGGGCCGGCCTGTGTGCAGGTCGAGCTGGCGCTGGAGCCCGAGGCAGACGAGGTCTGGGACGGCCAAAGAGAGCTGCCGCGGGACAGCCCGCGCTGGGCCCGCTTGCGCGTCTTCAATTGCGGCGCGGCGATACCGCCCGAAGTGGAGCGGCATCTGTTTGAGCCTTTCTTCTCCACCCGCAGCCGTGGTTCGGGCCTGGGCTTGTACATTTGCCGGGAGCTGTGCGAGCGCTACGGTGCCAGCATTGATTACCACTGGCGCCCGGGCGGCGTTCAGGCGGGCAATGAGTTCAGCCTGCGCCTGCGCTTGATGCCACCAGCGCGGCCCTGACTTGATGTGGTCAACGAAGCAACCAACGAATGAACGAGTGAAGAAGAACGCGCATGAGCACAGCGAACCCGATCTTTAGCCTGCTGGTGGTGGACGACGAGCCCGATCTACGCACGCTCTACGAGCTGACCCTGCTGCGCGAAGGCTATGAAATGGAGACGGCCGGCACCGTCAGCGATGCCTTGCGGCATTTGCAGGCGCGCAGCTTCAGTGCCGTCATCACCGATATGCGCCTGCCCGATGGCAGCGGGCTGGACATCTTGCAGTGGCTGGAGGCCCAGGGCCGGCAAGAAAAGGCCTTGGTGATCACCGCCTTTGGCTCGGCCGAAAACGCGGTCGAGGCGCTCAAGGCCGGGGCTTATGACTACCTGACCAAGCCGGTGGACCTGCGCCAATTCCGCTTGGTGGTGGCCTCGGCCCTGGGCCGTATGCCGGCCACGGCCGCGACCGTGCAAACCTCGCAACTGCCCAGCCAGCAGGCCTTGAATGCCAGCGAGGCGGCCACCGCCGCAATTGCCGCCAAGGCCGGCGCGCCCAGCAAACCGGCCGCGCTTGCGCCTACGCAGGCCTCATTTGCCGCGCCAGTCAGGCCGCAAGCCATGCCCGCGCAGACGGCCGCCGCGGCGGCCTTGTCGCGCTTGGCAGGCCAGTCCGCTGCTATGCAAGAGGTGCGTGCCTTGATCGACAAGGTGGCCCGCAGCATGGCGCCGGTGCTGGTGCAGGGCGAGTCCGGCACCGGTAAGGAATTGGTGGCACGCGCCATTCACGACAGCGGCCCGCGAGCGCGCCAACGCTTCGTCGCGGTCAATTGCGGGGCAATCCCTGAACAATTGCTCGAAGCCGAGTTTTTCGGCTACCGCAAGGGTGCCTTCACCGGCGCCAACGAAGACCGCGAAGGTTTTTTCCAGACGGCCGATGGCGGCACCTTGTTCTTGGATGAAATCGGCGATCTGCCGCTGGCCATGCAGAGCAAACTGCTGCGCTGCATTCAGGAGCGTTCGGTGCGTCCAGTAGGGGCGGTGGTGGAAACGCCGGTGAATGTGCGCATCCTCAGTGCCACCCACAAAGACCTCGGCAGCGAGGTGACGGCGGGGCGCTTCCGCCAGGATTTGTTCTACCGGCTCAACGTCATCCAGCTGCGCGTACCGCCGCTGCGTGAGCGCATCGAAGACATCCCGCTGATTGCCGACAAGGTGCTGAGCCGCATCGCGGCCGATGCCGGCGTGTCACCCACGCCGCGCCTGACCCCGGCGGCGCTGGCCCAGCTGACCCGCTATGCCTTCCCAGGCAATGTGCGTGAGCTGGAAAACCTGTTGCACCGTGCGCTGGCGATGGCGGGTGGCGAGTGGATTGACGCGCCCGATCTGGGTCTGCCCGAGTCCATGCTGGACGAGGTGGAGCCGCTGGATGCGGGTGATGCGCTGCCGCCGGCCTCAGCCTTGCGCGAAAAAGCGGCCGGCGTGCCCAGCTTGGCGCCCGGGGACATTCCTGCGGATTTGGCGGTGTATCTGGACGAGGTGGAACGCGAAATCTTGCTGCGCGCGCTGGAACGCCATCGCTTCAACCGCACGGCCGCAGGCGCCAGCCTGGGCCTGTCTTTGCGGCAAATCCGCTACCGCATGGCGCGGCTGGGCATCACCGAAGGCGAGGGCGGCTGAGTTCGGGCCAAGCCCTCACCCGGCTCGCGGGATTGAGGGTGAATTTGGCCTGGGACTTACCCTTTGCGCGGTGCTGGCAGCGTGCCAGTCGTGCTGCCGAATGCGCTGGATCGCAGCGGCGCTGCGCTCTCAATCAGCACTTCTCAAAGCAAGCATTGGCGCGGCTTAGCGGGGCGTTTTCGGCGCCAAGCAAGGCCTGATGCGGGTTGGCGCGGGCGCGCTGCGATGCCATCGGGCTTGGCGTGCTGTGCGAGCTGCGCGCAAACCGAAAAAAAGCCGCTAATTCAAGCCCGGCTAGCCGTTCAAACCGGTGGCGTCAAGCGGATAGGTACGCTATCCGTAGTGCTTGATGGGGTACTTGGCCCCAGATATAGTGCGCTTCATGGTATCCTTCAGCCCTGAGTTCAGCACCTTGTCCGACTGCTTTTCGAGCCGGCAAGGGCGCAGGGTTCGTGTGGAGTTTGAATGCGATTTCGCGCCGCGAAGCGTATTTGCAAGCCCCCGCCGATCACCCCAGGAACGCGCTGCCGTCTCTGGTCAGGCCTTGATGCCTGACCGTCGGGGCGGCACTCCAGGCGCGAGCAATTCAGCACAACAGAAATTCCAATCGCAGGCACGAGATCGCGCCGCCGTGAGCTTCATAGCTCGGTAGCGGCGTTATCGACTGCCTGTTTTTGACTCCGACAAAACCACAGAAGAAAGGACTTCATCCATGCAAACTCATGTTGATCAAGCAGTGTCAGACGGCGATCGCCACGCAGCCGCAGTGAGTCATGGCCAGGGCCAGGCCTCGGCCTATCTGGCGTATCACATCCTGCGCCGCAACGGTGCTGTGGTGTCGTTTGAGCCTAGCAAGATCGCCGTGGCCTTGATGAAGGCATTCCTGGCCGTGCATGGCACGACCGGCGCGGCCTCAGCCAGCGTGCGCGAGACGGTGGATGGCCTGACCGAAGCGGTCGTGCGCGCCCTGGTGCGTTCGCGCCCCAGCGGTGGCACCTTCCACATCGAAGACGTGCAGGACCAAGTTGAACTGGGCTTGATGCGCGGTGGCCACCACGAAGTGGCGCGCGCTTATGTCTTGTATCGTGAACGCCGCTTCCAAGAGCGTGCCCGCCAAGTGGAGCAAATGGCCCCGGTGGCTGCGGCTGCGCTGACCGTGATCGACCGTGGCCAACGCGTGCCACTGGATCTGGCGCATCTGCAAAGCCTGATCGTGTCGGCCTGTGCCGGCCTGGGCGCCGATGTGAAGCCCGAGCCCATCCTGGCTGAAACCAAGCGCAATCTGTACGACGGTGTGCCGATCGACGAGGTCTACAAGGCCTCCATCCTGGCCGCGCGTACCTTGATCGAGAAGGATCCGTCCTACAGCCGCGCCACCGCGCGCCTGCTGCTGCACACCATCCGCCGTGAGGTGATTGGTGGCGAGATCACGCAAGAGCAGATGCACACCCGCTATGCCGAGTACTTCCCCGGCTACATCAAGAAGGGCATCAAGGCCGAATTGCTGGACGAGAAGCTGGGTCAGTACGACCTGGCCCGCCTGGGTGCCGCGCTGAAGGCTGACCGTGACCTGCAGTTTGACTACCTGGGTCTGCAGACTCTGTATGACCGCTACTTCCAGCACATCGACGACCAGCGCATCGAAATGCCGCAGGCCTTCTTCATGCGCGTGGCCATGGGCCTGGCGCTGAACGAAATCGACCGCGAAACCCGCGCCATCGAGTTCTACGAAGTGCTGTCGAGCTTTGACTTCATGTCCAGCACGCCGACGCTGTTCAATTCCGGCACACGTCGCTCGCAACTGTCGAGCTGCTACCTGACCACCGTGGCCGACGATCTGGACGGCATCTACGAGGCGCTGAAAGAAAACGCCCTGCTGAGCAAGTTCGCCGGCGGCCTGGGCAATGACTGGACGCCAGTGCGCGCCCTGGGCTCGCATATCAAGGGCACCAACGGCAAGTCGCAAGGCGTTGTGCCTTTCCTGAAGGTGGTCAACGACACGGCTGTGGCGGTGAACCAGGGCGGCAAGCGCAAGGGCGCGGTCTGCGCGTACCTGGAATCTTGGCACCTGGACATCGAAGAGTTCCTGGAGCTGCGCAAGAACACCGGCGATGACCGCCGCCGCACCCACGACATGAACACCGCGAACTGGATCCCCGATCTGTTCATGCGCCGTGTCATGGATGGTGGCGACTGGACCCTGTTCAGCCCCTCCAACACGCCTGACCTGCACGACCTGTTCGGCGCTGCCTTCGAGAAGGCTTATGTCGAGTACGAGGCCAAGGCCGACCGTGGCGAGATCAAACTGTTCAAGCGCCTGCCGGCCAAGGACCTGTGGCGCAAGATGCTCTCGATGCTGTTCGAGACCGGCCATCCCTGGATCACCTTCAAGGACGCTTGCAATGTGCGCTCGCCCCAGCAGCACGTGGGCGTTGTCCACTCCAGCAATCTGTGCACCGAGATCACACTGAATACCAATGACAGCGAAATCGCCGTCTGCAATCTGGGTTCGGTCAATCTGGTCCAGCATTTGAAGGACGGTGGCGTTGACCACGACAAGCTGCGCAAGACGATCTCGACCGCCATGCGCATGTTGGACAACGTCATCGACATCAACTACTACGCCGTCAAGAAGGCGCGTGACTCGAACCTGCGCCACCGCCCGGTGGGCCTGGGCCTGATGGGCTTCCAGGACGCGTTGTATGCGCTGCGCACGCCTTACGCCTCGGACGCCGCGGTGGAGTTTGCTGACCGCTCGATGGAAGCCATCTGCTACTACGCTTATGAAGCGTCGACCGAGCTGGCAGCTGAGCGTGGCCGTTACTCCAGCTACCAAGGTTCGCTGTGGGATCAAGGCATCTTGCCGATCGATTCGCTGGACCTGCTGGCCGAAGCCCGTGGCGGCTATGTGGAAGTGGACCGCAGCACCAGCATGGACTGGGCGGCACTGCGCGCCAAGATCAAAGCGCACGGCATGCGTAATAGCAACTGCGTGGCGATCGCGCCGACCGCGACCATCTCCAACATCATCGGCGTGGACGCTTCGATCGAGCCTTGCTTCGGCAACCTCTCGGTCAAGTCGAATCTGTCCGGCGAGTTCACCATCATCAATGAATCCTTGGTGCGTGACCTGAAGAAGCTGGGCCTGTGGGATGACGTGATGGTCATGGACCTGAAGCACTTCGACGGTTCGCTGCGTCGCATCGACCGCGTGCCTGAAGAACTCAAGGCTCTGTACGCCACCGCCTTCGAAGTGGAAACGCAGTGGTTGGTGGAAGCCGCCGCGCGCCGCCAGAAGTGGATCGACCAGGCTCAGTCCCTGAACATCTATATGGCCGGTGCCTCGGGCAAGAAGCTCGATGAAACCTACAAGCTGGCTTGGTTGCGTGGCCTGAAGACGACCTACTACCTCCGCACCATGAGCGCTTCGTCGGCCGAGAAGAGCACCGTCACCAAGTCGGGTCAACTCAACTCCGTCTCGTCCGGCGCGGCTGCCCCGATCTTGTCGGCGCCAGCACCTGCCGCACCGGTGGAAGAAGAGCTGCCCGCCACCGACATGAAGTTCTGCTCGATTGACAACCCGGATTGCGAGGCCTGCCAGTAAGCAAGCGACCGGCAAGCGGCTTGCGGCGACGGCTCAACATCGCCCCGCGATGTGAGTTGCAGCCACAAGTCGGACCGCCATGCTTGCCAGCAAGCATGGGCTCTGCAGGATGGATGGGGTGAAAACACAGCATCGCGCGGCGATGTGTGCGATAGCCACCACCCGGACTGCTCGGCCCTTCAGTGAATGAGGGCAACGCGCGCACTCAGCTTTGGCTTAAAGCGCGCGATGCCTTGGAAGCCACTGTTCATCGGCTCAAAGTCGGTTCTCGTTTTAACGTGCCGGCTTCTGTGTTTGGTGGGATCTGCGTAAATTGAGCGTTAGGACGATGCTCGCGAGCAACGCAATTCGTTGCGCGATGTCAAGAAGTTCTTGGTGTTTGAACACAACACTCTGATAATTCGTTTCGATAGGAAGGCCACTATGTTGGTTTGGGAAGAAGACCTGAAGCCTGCTGATAAAGCACATGCAAATACCGCGTCCGGCACTGCTGCGAACGCGGGTGCAACCGTCACTGCTGTGACGACCGCTAACTCCCCAATTCGCAGCGCCGCTGCGTCGGCCCCGGTGTCTTCGGCCGCGGCTGTGGCGCCGACCTTGAGCGCTGCCGAGCGCCGCGTCAAAGCGGCCGACAAGCGCATCATCAACGGCCAGACCGACGTCAACCAGTTGGTGCCCTTCAAGTACAAGTGGGCCTGGGAAAAGTACCTCGCCACTTGTGCCAATCATTGGATGCCGCAGGAAGTGAATATGTCGCGCGACATCGCCTTGTGGAAAGACCCGAACGGTCTGACCGAAGACGAGCGCCGCATCATCAAGCGCAATCTCGGCTTTTTCGTGACCGCCGATTCGCTGGCCGCCAACAACATCGTGCTGGGCACCTACCGCCACATCACGGCGCCCGAGTGCCGTCAGTTCCTGCTGCGCCAAGCCTTTGAAGAGGCGATCCACACCCACGCGTATCAGTACATCGTGGAGTCGCTGGGTCTGGATGAGTCCGAGATCTTCAACGCCTACAACGAAGTCAAGTCCATCCGCGACAAGGACGAGTTCCTGATCCCCTTCATCGAAGCGATCATGGACCCGCACTTCCACACCGGCACGCCCGAGACTGACCAGACGCTGCTGAAGAGCCTGATCGTCTTCGCCTGCTTGATGGAAGGCCTGTTCTTCTACGTCGGCTTCACGCAAATTCTGGCCATGGGTCGGCAGAACAAGATGACCGGCGCTGCTGAGCAGTACCAGTACATCTTGCGTGACGAGTCCATGCACTGCAATTTCGGCATCGACCTGATCAACCAGCTGAAGATGGAGAACCCGCATTTGTGGACGGCCGATTTCAAGGCCGAAATCAAGGCGCTGTTCATGAAGGCCGTGGATCTCGAATATGCCTACGCCGAAGACACCATGCCGCGCGGCGTCTTGGGTCTGAATGCATCGATGTTCAAGGGCTATCTGCGTTACATCGCCAATCGGCGCGCGACTCAGATCGGCTTGGAGGAGTTGTTCCCTAACGAGGAAAACCCCTTCCCTTGGATGAGCGAAATGATTGACCTGAAGAAGGAACGTAACTTTTTTGAAACTCGCGTCATCGAATACCAATCCGGTGGCGCCTTGAGCTGGGATTGAGCCCGGACGCAAGACAAGCCCTGCGGCTTGTCTTGTGACTCGTTCAAGCCAAATGGCCTGCGTGCCAAATGACTGAACTCCGACTTGGGTGCTTGCTACGCATCCATCTCAGTTCTTAGCTCAAGAAGAAATTGAATTTGTCGAGGACCAAGGGCTCGTGCTGAAAGCGCGGGCTCGGGTTGTCGAAACCAAAATTCACCGTACTGGGGCGCTCCTCCTGGGCGACATCTGGGCGATGAATAGCTGCGAGGCAGCGGCGCTTAACCGTGCTGGCTGTGCGCAGTGCTTTTTCCACTTGATCAAGGAGAACTGAAATGGCAACTGCAAAGAAAGTCGTGGCTAAGAAGGCCGCCGCACCCGCAAAGAAGGCAGCCGCACCGGCAAAGAAGGTCGCTCCCGTGAAGGCAGCTGCACCTGCTAAGAAGGCTGCCGCACCTGCGAAGAAGGCCGCTGCACCTGCGAAGAAGGCTGCTGCTCCTGCTAAGAAGGCTGCCGCACCTGCGAAGAAGGTTGCTGCTCCGGCGAAGAAGGCTGCTGCACCTGCGAAGAAGGTTGCTGCTCCGGCGAAGAAGGCCGCTGCACCTGCGAAGAAGGTTGCTGCTCCGGCGAAGAAGGCTGCCGCACCTGCTAAGAAGGCTGCTGCTCCTGCTAAGAAGGCCGCTGCACCTGCGAAGAAGGCTGCTGCTCCTGCTAAGAAGGTCGCTGCACCTGCGAAGAAGGTTGCTGCTCCTGCTAAGAAGGCCGCTGCGCCTGCGAAGAAGGCTGCTGCTCCTGCGAAGAAGGTTGCTGCTGCTCCTGCCAAGAAGGCTGCTGCACCTGCGAAGAAGGTCGCTGCTCCTGCAAAGAAGGACACGCCTCCAGTCAAGCCTCCGGTGAAGACCGGCAAGGCCGCAGCGCCTGCCAAGAAGCCCGCTGCCAAGCCCGCTGCCGCTGCTCCCGCAGCCAAGACCGCGCTGAGCCCCCAAGCCGCATGGCCCTTCCCGACAGGCAACAAGCCCTGATCGTTCGAGATGGTGATCGCCAGCGTGGGTTTAGACCCATGCTTGGCGGCCCAGCAAAACCCGGCTTAGGCCGGGTTTTTTTATGCCTGAAGGTATGGCGTTAGGGCGGGCGCTTTACGCCGTCTGCTTGTCGCCAGATCGGCGCGGCAGAGGCCGTCAGCCCTGGCTGTCGATGCGTGCTTCGCCCTGCTGCTCAGGGGTAGAAAATTTCGACGGTGTAGCCGCTGATGCTTTGCTGGCCGGTCGAGAGCAGGGCGAGCAAGGGCAGTTCAGCGCCGGCGGGCATGGCCTTGATGTCCGGGCTTGCGGCCAGGGCATTGGCTGTGGCGCCCGAGGCAGCACCTGATGCCGAGCTTGATGGGGCGGAGGCCGCTGATGCTGCCGCAGCCGCACGCTCGATCCTGAACTCCTTAGGTGCCAGCAGGCGGCGGCTGATCAATGCGCCCGTGCTATCGGTCAGGCTCAGCTCCACCCAGGGTGTGGCCACTTCGATATGACCTTTGTTGCGCAGGCTGATGGCCAGCTGATAGTGATTGCCGGTGTTGCCGGGGCTGAGTTGGCTCAGCGCCGTGCTTTCCACGGCGATCTGGTCGATGCGCTGCCAGGGTTTGAGCTCACAGCCGCTGAGCTGGCAATAGCTTTGCACGGCCGGCCGCGCGCTCGGGAATAGTGCGGCGATGGCATCGTGAAAATGCTGCAGCACCTGCACACTGAGCGTGAGCATCAGTAGCAAGGCCGCCACGCTGAGCCCAGCACGAACCGACGTCCGCTGCCAGAACTTTGCGCTGTTGGACTGCCGCAAAAAGGACGGAACGTTTTCCTCACCGCTACCGCCGTTGGCCATACTCGGCTTCGTCGGCTTTGCTGCACCGGCCGCCAGTCGCTCAGACAAAACCACATCGGGCTTGTCGTCTGGAACAGGCGCAATGGCGGGCTCGGTGGCGACGGCCGGAGTCTTAGCTGCTGCTGGCGCTGCGCCGCGGCCACTGGCTTTGCTGTGCGGCTTGGCAGGTGCTTTGCTGGCTGG
The DNA here is from genome assembly GCF_038419725.1 of Roseateles sp. PN1. NCBI lineage: Bacteria > Pseudomonadati > Pseudomonadota > Betaproteobacteria > Burkholderiales > Sphaerotilaceae > Roseateles > Roseateles sp. PN1. The sequence goes on from NZ_JBCARA010000011.1 coordinate 61,468, forward strand.
CTCTGGCTCACTGGGTGTGTCTGCCCAGGCCTGTTCTTCGTTGTCTACCCACTGCGGCTCAAGACGGGTTTCGTCAAAGTTGCTGACGGTGCTGATGGGCAAGGGCTCGTCGTCGGCCGGCTCATGAATATGCGCATGGGTTACCGGTGTCGGCGAGTGGGCAGGCCTTGCTACATGGCGTGCTGGAGGTGTGAGCGGAGCGGGAGGGGCAGGTCTTGCGTCGCGCCCATCGTCCTGCCAATCTTCCACGGCGATTGGCTCGTCCTCTTGCTGCCAGCTGGCGCGGCCATCGTCCGGTGCCTGGGGTGACGCTGGCGTGTCGTCGCTGGAGAAAGGGGCGGTTTTCGCCTCGCCTGCGGCCTGGGCAGGCCAGGGCGGGGGCGGCTCACGGTCGATATCGAAGAGCTGTTCGCGGGCGTCAAACACCTCGGCGCAACGGCCGCAACGAACAAATCCTTCGGAAACACGAAGCTGATCTTGCACCACCCGAAAGATGGTGCCGCAAGCGGTACAACGGGTGGCAAGGCTCATGGCCGAATCATGCCATGAGTCTTGCTACTGTCAGCTGCAAGTGCAGCTTAGGCACGTTGAGCGTGCATCAAAATCCAACCCTCTTGGCTGTCGCTGACGTCCAGTTGCAACCAAGGCGCGTAGGCTTGCTTCAGATCGTCGGCTTGACGCTCCAGAATGCCGGCCAGGATCAGATGACCGCCGTGGGCCACATGGGCGCACAGCAGCGGCGCCAGCAGCTTCAGCGGCGTTGCCAAGATATTGGCGATGACCAGTGGGTACTCTCCCTTGGCGGCATCGGGCAAGGCAGCGTTGAGGCTGACTTGATTGCCTTCGGCATTGGCCTGGCTGGCGATGATGGCCGCCGGGTCGATGTCCACCGCGTCGATGTTCACTGCGCCATGCAAGGCCGCGCCGATGGCGAGGATGCCCGAGCCGCAGCCGTAGTCCAGCACGCGCTGCCAGGTTGGCGCCAGGTCTTGATGGGCCGCGATCCAGCGCAAGCACATGCGGGTGGTCGGGTGGGTGCCGGTGCCAAAAGCCAAGCCCGGGTCCAGGCGCATGACCTTGCTGGCTTGCGCCGGCGCTTCATGCCAGGAGGGCACGATCCAGAATTCCGGCGTGATCTCAACGGGCTGGAACTGCGATTGCGTCAGCCGCACCCAGTCCTGCTCGGCCACGGCCTGAATGGCTTGGACATGCACGTCTTGCGCCCAGTCCTGGCTCAGGATCAGGGTGGCGCATTCGGTGGCTTCGGCCTCGTCCGGGAACAAGGCCTTGACCACCGATCGCTGCCAGCCGCCGCGCGGCGCCGGCATGCCGGGCTCGCCGAACAGGGCTTTTTCAGCGTCGGTATCGGCGTCGGCGTCTTCCACCGAGACAGCCAAGGCGTCGAGTTCCATCAGCGCATCGCTGACGGTTTCGACATCATCTTCGCCGCAGATCAGCAGCAGCTCGTGCAGCGTGGCCGGGTTGGGTTCAGCCTGCGGGGTGCCGGTGTTGGAATCGCTCATCGCTTGTGCTGGCTCATCCAGCCCTCAAGGTAATGGATGTTGGTGCCGCCTTCGACGAACTTGGCGTCCACCATCAGCTCGCGGTGCAAGGGGATGTTGGTCTGAATGCCTTCCACCACCGTCTCGGACAGGGCGATGCGCATGCGCGCCAGGGCCTGCTCGCGGGTGTCGCCGTGGACGATGATCTTGCCGATCATGGAGTCGTAATGCGGCGGCACGAAGTAGTTTGTGTAGACATGCGAATCCACCCGCACGCCCGGTCCGCCCGGTGCGTGCCACATCGTGATGCGGCCCGGCGAGGGGGTGAACTTGAAGGGGTCTTCGGCGTTGATACGGCACTCGATCGAGTGGCCGCGCATGGTGATATTGCGCTGCGTGAAGGGCAGCTTTTCGCCGGCCGCCACGCGGATTTGCATTTGCACAATGTCCACACCGGTGACCATCTCCGTCACCGGATGCTCCACCTGCACGCGGGTGTTCATTTCGATGAAATAGAACTCGCCGTTCTCGTACAGAAATTCGAAGGTGCCGGCGCCGCGATAGTTCATCTTGCGGCAGGCTGCGGCGCAACGGTCGCCGATCTTTTCGATCACGCGGCGCGGAATGCCGGGTGCCGGTGCTTCTTCCAGAATCTTCTGGTGGCGGCGCTGCATGGAGCAGTCACGCTCGCCCAGCCAAACGGCACTCTTGTGCGTGTCGGCCAAAACCTGGATCTCGATATGGCGCGGGTTCTCGAGGAACTTCTCCATATAGACCTCGGGATTGCCGAAGGCTGCACCGGCTTCCGCCTTGGTGGTTTGCACCGCGTTGACTAGGGCCGCCTCGGTGTGCACCACGCGCATGCCGCGGCCACCGCCGCCGCCTGCGGCCTTGATGATGACCGGGTAGCCAATGGCGCGGGCGATCTTGACGATTTCCTTCGGGTCGGGGGGCAGGGCGCCTTCCGAGCCGGGCACGCAGGGCACGCCGGCGCGAATCATGGCCTGCTTGGCCGACACCTTGTCACCCATCATGCGGATGGATTCGGGCGAGGGGCCGATGAAGGTGAAGCCGCTTTGCTCGACGCGTTCGGCGAAGTCGGCGTTCTCGCTCAGGAAGCCGTAGCCGGGGTGGATCGCTTCGGCGTCGGTGACCTCGGCCGTGGCGATGATGGCCGGCATGCTGAGGTAGCTTTGCGAAGAGGCGGCGGGGCCGATGCAAACGGCCTCATCGGCCAGCTTCACATACTTGGCTTCACGGTCGGCTTCGGAGTAAACCACCACCGACTTGATGCCCAGCTCGCGGCAGGCGCGCTGGATGCGGAGTGCAATTTCGCCTCGATTGGCGATCAGAATTTTTTTAAACATATATGCCTCGGCTCAATTGCCCTGTCGTGCTGCGCCCGACGAGCAATGTGGCTGCGCCGCAAGGCCTGCGGCCTTTTCGCCTGGATGGGCGATCAGATTTGTTTTAAACAATTGTGCTGCCTCGGCTCAATTGTCCTGTCGTGCTGCGCTCGACGAGCAATGTGGCTGCGCCGCAAGGCTTGCAGTCATTTCGCGTCGAGTAGCGATCAGAAGATTTCTAAACATTTGTGTCGCTGCTCAATCGCCCTGTCGAGCTGCGCCCGACGAGCAATCTGGCTGCGTCCTCCTGATTTGCATCAGAAGTCTCTTGAACATGTCGAGGCTTTACTCGATCACGAACAAGGGCTGACCAAATTCAACCGGCTGGCCGTTCTCGCACAAGATCTTGGTGACCGTGCCGCTGAAGTCGGCATCGATCTCGTTCATGATCTTCATCGCTTCGATGATGCAGATGGCTTCGCCTTCCTTGATGGGTTGGCCCACTTCAACAAAGGCCTTGGCATTGGGGCCGGAGGCACGGTAGAAGGTGCCGACCATCGGCGAGGTCACGACATGACCGGTTTCAACCGCCGGGGCGGCCGGTGCGGCGGCCGGAGCGGCTGCAGCGACGGCGGGGGCGGCTGCCGCTGGAGCGGCTTGCTGGGGCACGGCCTGCATCATCATGGGCACAGCGACGGCGCCGTCGGACTTGACGATGCGCACCTTGCCATCGGCCTCGGTGATTTCAAGTTCAGAAATATTCGACTCGGACACCAGGTCGATCAGGGTCTTGAGCTTGCGCAGATCCATAAGGTTTCTCCAGCGGATGATTATTTTGTTTTAGGGAACAGGGGGGAGCGTGCCGCGCCGCAGTGGGTCGTCGCTACGCGGCAAAAACGGTGAGCTTGGTGTTCAGGACTGTCCTGATCCACTCAAGCGGCTGAGCGCGAAGCGCAAAGCAAATTGATAGCCCTGGGCGCCAAGCCCGCAGATCACACCAACAGCCAGATCTGAGAAATAGCTGTGCTGCCGGAACGACTCTCGTTTATGAACATTGGACAGATGAACTTCAACAAAAGGCAGTGCCACCGCGGCCAAGGCATCCCGGATCGCCACACTGGTGTGGGTGTAGGCGGCGGGGTTGATGATGATGAACTGGCAGCCATCCTCGCGCGCAGCCTGAATCCTGTCCACCAAAGCCCCTTCGTGGTTGCTTTGGAAGGATTTTAGCTCAGCCCCTTCATTAGCAGCGAACGCGGCAAGATCTGCATTGATCTGTGCCAAAGTGAGTGAACCGTAAATCTCGGGTTCACGTGTTCCGAGCAGGTTGAGGTTGGGGCCGTGAAGGACAAGAATCTGTTTGCGCGTCATCGTGGGTCTGTGTCCGTTCAATTAGAGTCCGGACACTAGAGGCGAAGAAGGCCGGACTTTACGCGTTTTGTGGCCCGATCCCGGGGCTTGCCGTGAAATAAATTGCTTGACCCGAATTGCGGATTGAGACAAGGCGCGGGCGGGGGCTTGACTCAGCCGGCCTTGATGGTACTGGCCAATTGGCGCAATTCTTCCAGATTTGTCACGCCTACTTTGGTCCAGACGAGCTGCCCGGCTGGATTGAACACGACGCTGAAAGGCAGGCCGCCCTGGGCATTGCCAAGGGTGCGCGTCAACGTGGTGCCCGCCGAGCCGGCCATGGCCAGGGAGAAGTCCAAGGGCATTTTCTGCAGGAATTCGCGCACCGGGCCGATGGCGTCCACCGCCAAGCCCAGGACTTGCCAGCCTTGGGATTTAAATTCTTGCTGGAATTGATTGAGCTCCGGCAGCTCTTTCACGCAGGGCGCGCACCAGGTGGCCCAGAAGTTCACCAGCAAGGGTTTGCCGCGCAGGCTGGCGGTAGCCAGCAGTTCTGCCGGTTCAGCCGTCGAAGGTGCGGCGCTGACCCGCTCGAAGCTGGCGGCCCAGAAGGCTTGTTCCGCCGGGTTCAGCACCGGGGCGGCGGGCTTTTGTCCGCGCCAGGCTAGGGTCGCGCCAAGCCCTGCGGCGCCCAGGCCGGCGGCGGCCAGCAACAAGTTGCGGCGGCTGCCGGTGTTTGGGGTCTTGTCGCTCATAGGGATTCGTCGGCCTCTTCGGTCAGCAGTTTTTGCAGGGCGGCCAGATCACCGCGCTCGCTGCGCCCGCGTGCATCGGTTTTGAGTGCGCCGCGTAAATCGTCAAAGTCCAGAATGCTCAGGTGCAGGGTGACCAGCTCGTTCAGGTCCCGGCAGGGCGCGGCCAGTGACAGCACATCGATCTCGCGCGCGCCGCCCCGTCCCTTCGGTCCTGCCGTGGCGCCGACCTCGTAATCCACATTCATATTGATCAGCGCGATCTCGGCCGATTTGCTGTCGTCGCAATACAGCTGCAAATGGATATTGGACAAGCGGGTGGCGGTGCCGCGCCAGACGGCACCGCACAAATGAGGGCGAAACTCGGCCAGCCGGGCCATCCACTGCGCGGCCAGTTCGCGCAAGGCGCGCAGTTCCTGCGGCTGGGTGTCGGCGCAGAACAGGGCCAGGTAGTCGCGCACCTGGTCTTCCAGCTCATCGTTGCTGGGCAGGGCGGCGCGGCTGCGGCCCAGGCCCAGGGTTTTGAGCGCGCGTTGCTTGGCCGGGCCGTATTCCAGGCCTTCTTCCACCACCAGGCGGGCGGCGGTGGCGGCAATCTCGGCGGTCACGCTGGATTCGTATGGCATGGTGTCAGGGGAGTTCAACCGCTGGCATGCGGGCCTCGATGGTAGCCGCGCGGGACAAGACATAGCCTGAGGCCGGGCGTTTCTCGAAGCGCTTGGGCGCCGGCAGCATCACGGCCAGTCTGGCCGCCTGGCTGCTGGAGAGTTGGCGCGCATCGACGCGGAAGTAGTGCCGGGCCGCGGCCTGGGCGCCAAACACGCCTTCACCCCATTCCACATGGTTGAGGTAGATGGTGAGGATGCGGTCCTTGCTGAGCAGAGCTTCCAGCATGAAGGTGATCAAAAATTCCTGGCCCTTGCGCAGCAGATTGCGCTCGCCGCTCAGGAACAGGTTCTTGGCCAGCTGCTGGGTAATGGTGGAGCCGCCGACGATCTTGGCTTGGGGTGCAGGCTTGGGCGCGGCCTTGGTCTTGGCCGCGTTGTTGGCCTTGGCACTTTGTTGGGCGGCGCGCTGCTCGGCCAGGGTTTGGGCGCGCTGATTCTTTTCCCAGGCTTTCTCCAGGGCGTCCCAGTCCACGCCGCCATGCTCCACAAAGCCTGCGTCTTCGCTGGCGATGACCGCGCGCTTGAGTTGGCGCGACATGGCTTCACCATCGACCCACTGCTGGCTCCAGGCGATCTCGTGCTTCTCGACCGCCAGGCGCCAGGCCTCGGAGCGCTCGAAACTGGTGGATTCGGGCGGCAGCCAGGCCATCAAGGCGATGCGGCCGGCAAAGTAGATCTGCAGGGCCAGCACGCCCATCAAGAGCAGCAGGCCTAAGCGCGCCAAGCTCTTCATCATGTTCATCGCGCCGCGGCGTCGGCCCGCAAGCCGGCCAGCACCGCTGTGGTGTCAGGGGTAATGCCTCGCCAGACCGCAAAGGCCTCGGCCGCTTGCTCTACCAACATGCCCAGGCCGTCGCGCGGCTCGGCGCCATGCTGGCGGGCCCAGTCGAGAAAGGGCGCGGCCGCGGGGCCGTACATCATGTCCAGCGCCAATGCGCCCGGGGCCAGCACGCTTGGGGCCACCGGCACGCCGGCGCCGGCCAAGCTGGCACTGGTGCCGTTGATCAGCACATCAAAGCTGCTGCCGCAACTGCCAAGCTCGCTGGCGTGCAGCCGCACCCCATGCTGTTCCGCCCAGGCAAGATGGGCCGCGACGATGGCTTGCGCCTTGTCCAGGCTGCGATTGGCCAGGCAGATCTCGGCCGGCTTGGCGGCAATCAAGCTGCCCAGCACGCCCGCGGAAGCGCCGCCTGCGCCCAGCAGCAAGACGCGTTGCCCCGCCAGTTGGCGGCCGGCATTGGCTTGGATGTCGCGCACCAAGCCGGCACCGTCGGTGTTGTCGCCGTACCAGCCGCCGTCATTCGCCGCATCGAAGCGCAAGGTGTTGACGGCGCCGGCCAACTGGGCGCGTTGGCTGAGCCGGGCGGCCAGGGCATGGGCCTCAAATTTGAAGGGCACGGTGATATTGCAGCCGCGCCCGCCCGCCGCCGCAAAGGCTTGCACGGTAGAGGCAAATGCGTCCAACGGGCAGAGCAGGCGCTCATAGCTCAGTTCTTGGCCGGTCTGCTGCGCGAACAGGGCGTGGATGCGCGGCGACTGGCTGTGCGCCACCGGGTTGCCGGCAACGGCGTAGCGATCAAGGCCGGGGGTGGAAGTTGTCGTCATTGCGGGGCAGTCACACTGGTTTCCAGGCCATCTTCGCGGGTGAAGCGAAAACGAGAGGTGATCACCAGCACTTCGGCGCCCTGGCGCATGGCGCTGGTGAAGGGGCCAAAGGGGGCGGCGGCGCGCACGATGGCCACGGCGCGGCGGTCCAGATTGGCATTGCCTGATGGCGCCACGATGTCGGTGGCGATGACGCGACCTTTGGTGTCGACGTGGATATTCATGGTCAGCTCGCCATAGAGCTTGCGGCCGGCGTGCTCGGGGAAGTCGCGAGTGCCGCGCTCCTCGATGCGGTGGCGCAGCTTGTCGTAGTAGGCGGCGTAGACCACCTCGCGGGTGGCGGGGCTGATGTAGCGCTTGCGGGGGCGCGCGCTTTCTTCGTTGACGCGCTTTTCGATCTCGGCCAGCAGCTGCACCAGGGCGCGGCGGCGCTCGTTTTGCTCGCGCGCGGCTTCCGAGCCCTGGTCGCGCTTGGGGTCGGGTGGCGGCAGCAGGGCCAGGTCACGCCGCAGCTGGCTCAGCAGATGCTGCTCCTGTTCCTTCAGCTTGGCGATCTGGGTACGCTGGGCTTCCAGCGCATCACCCACTTCCTGGGTCTTAGCGGGCGGCAGGGGTGAGGTGGCCCGGCCGGCCTCGGCCTCACCACCGCCGCTCAAATTGGCTTGTGCCAGCGCGGCAGCCTTGGTGGGCGCTTCTTTGCTGCGGGCATTTACCAGCACCACTTCCAGAGGCGTGTCCTGAAAGATGCGGTTAAAGCCCGCCGGGTCCACCAGGCGCAGCGTCAGCAGGGCGCCATGCAGACCCAGCGAAACCAGCAGCGCGACATGAAGGGTGCTGAGCCGGCGCCGCATCGTCAGGTCGCAGCGACCTCGGGGGTGTCGCTGGCGGACTCGCCTTCACCGTCGGCGCTGAGGTCCAGCGCCAGGGTCAGCGGGCCGCTGCCGGCCGCTTCGTCTTCGTCCTCGTCCATGGCTTCGGCATCGGTCGCCTCGGCGCTGGCCTGCGCCGCGTCCAAACGCTCAATCAGCGTGGCATGCACATCCAGCGTCATCTCATCGGTGCCGGTGATGCGCACCCGCACATGGGCGCCGCGCGCCAGGTGCTCGCAGCCCAGGGCCTTGAAGACCAGGGGCAGCTCATCGGCACGCACCAGGCCGTCCTTCATCACGGTGGCGGTGAGTTCGGTGATTTGGTTTTGCACCAGATAGCGCAGGGTCCAGAAGCGCTCGATGCCGTTCTGGAAGCCGTTGTAGGCGGTGTACGCGGCATCAAAGCCCGAGATGATGGAAAACAGCTGCGCGTCTTTGGGCTTGAAGGGCGCCACCAGGGCGGCCGTGCGGCCATTCTTGGCGCAGGCAATGATTTGCCACTGATTGACCAAGTCCACATAACGCCGCAAGGGGCTGGTGGCCCAGGTGTACTGCGCCACGCCCATACCGGCATGCGGCTGGGCACGCGTGCCCATGCGCACCTTGACGCCAGGGGCCATGCTGGCCTGGCTGCGATAGATGCCGGGCAGGCCCATCTCATTGAGCCAGCCGCCCCAGGTGGAGTTGGCCAGAATCATGGCCTCGGCCACGATCAGGTCCAGCGGCGAGCCGCGCACCCGGGTGCTGATGCGCACAATCTCATCGCCCTTGGGCTCATTGCCCTCATTGCCGGCCTCGCGCTCCAGGCGGAAGTTGTAGTCCGGCCGGTTGAAGTTCTCCGGCTTGCCGCGCACCACTTCGCGCTGCGCCTTCAAGGCGTTAGCGAGGCGGAAGGTGAAGGCCAACTCGGGCGCGAAGGCATAGTCGGCCGTCGCCTCGCCACTCAGCGTGGCGGCGGTGATGACGCCGTCCAGCTTGTCGTGACGCAGATTGGCGCGGATGCTGACGCGTTCGAGCTTGGTCTCGCTGCTTTGAATCGCCAGCGTGGCTTCGTCGATGGTGAAGTAGATCGACACCGCCGGGCAATCGCGCCCTTCGATCAAGGTGTAGGCCTGCACCACCTCGTCCGGCAGCATGGTCAGCTTCCAGCCGGGCATATAGACGGTCGAGAAACGCTCGCGCGCCACCTTGTCCACGGCCGAGTCGGGCGCAAACGCCAGGCCAGGCGCGGCAATGTGCACACCGAAGATGATGGTGCCGCTGCCCAGGCCTTGCACCGACAACGCATCGTCGATCTCGGTGGTGGCCGAGTCGTCGATGGAGAAGGCTTGCGCCGCCGACAGCGGCAGCTCGTCCTTGATCTCCGGTGCGCTCAGGGCCGGGAAGCCCACGCCCTTGGGGAATTCCTCAAACAGGAAACGCTTCCAGTGGAACTGGTAGGGGCTGGAGATGGCGCCAGCGGCCTTCAGCAAGTCCAGCGGAGCCTTGTGCGAGGCGCGGGTAGCCTCGACCACGGCCTTGTACTCGGGGCCGTTCTTGTCGGGCTTGAAGAGAATCTTGTAGATCTGGTCGGCAATCGGCTTGGGGCAGGTGCCCGCCACCAGCTCGGCCGCCCAGGCCTCGATTTGCAGGGCTTGCTGGCGCTTGCGCTCAATGCCCAGCAGCGCGGCCTTGACGGTTTCTTCCGCCGCCTTTTTGAATTGGCCCTTGCCGGCGCGCCGGAAGTAATGCGGCGCCTCGAACAGACGGAACAGCGCCGCCACCTGGTGCGCGGTGCCGCACTTGGCGTCGAAATAATCGCGCGCCAGATCGGCAAAGCCGAACTCGCCTTCGGGGGCGAACTCCCAGGCCAGGTCGAGATCGATCTCCTGCGCCAGGCGTTGGCCTTCCGCGATCAACTCGGCGGGGGCGGGTTTATCGAATTTGAGCAGCACATTGGCTGATTTCACTTTGACGCGCTTACCCGATTCCAGTTCGACTTGCATCGAACTATCGGCTTCAGACATCACGCGGCCGGCGAGGAATTTTCCGGCGTCATCGAACAGGGCAAACATATGGCCGGCATTGTCGCTGATTGGCGGGCGGCTCCGCCTCGAGCCTGTGCTTAAGATACGGCACCGCCTTCTAACCTCTCTACTGCGCGCCGACCCGGCGCCGCCACGGAAGTTTGTTCATGACACCCTCGACGACCTTCAAAGCTGTTTCCAAGCTGAGCATCCTGGCCGCTGCCAGCTTGAGCCTGCTGACCCTGGCGCAAGCCGCTGAGCCCTATCCGGCCACGCCGCAAAAGCCCGTGACCGACAACTATCACGGCACCGCGGTGGTCGACCCCTACCGCTGGATGGAGGATATGAATGCGCCGGAGTTCCAGGCTTGGATGAAGACGCAGTCGGCTTACGCGGCCGAGCAACTGGCCCGGCTGCCGGGGCGCGCGGCTTTGCGTGAGCGCTTGGGCAAGCTCTCTGACGCGGGTGAGTCCACTGCGGGCTACGACATCGTGGCCGGCAAACTCTTCTATTTGAAGCGGGCGCCGGGCCAGAACCAGGCGCGGCTGTGGCTGCGGGATGGCCTGAACGGCGCTGACCGCGAACTGCTGGACCCGAATAATCTGCCGGGTGAAGCCGGCAATCACGCCATCGACTGGTACAGCGCCGCGCCCAATGGCCGCTTGCTGGCCGTGGGCCTGTCCAAGGGTGGCTCGGAGAACAGCGTGCTGCGCGTGCTGGACCTGGCCAGCGGCAAATTCCTCAGCGAGGCGATTGACCGTACCGGCCTGAACGAGGGCGGTGTGGCCTGGCTGCCGGACTCCTCCGGCTTTGCCTACAACCGCCATCCCGCCGACGAGCGCTACAACAAGAGTGCCGTCTTCTTGCACAAGTTGGGCCAGGACGACGCCAAGGATCAGGCCTTGATCGGCTGGCAAGTCAGCGCCAAGCAGAAGTTCGCGCTGCCGGACCTGCCTTATCTCCGCCTGAGCAAAGACTCCAGCTTCGCCCTGGCCGAGGTGCTGCATGGCGACGCGGTCGATCATTCCTTCTGGGTGGCGCCCGTCAAGCAACTCCAGGGCGCGGCCACGCCCTGGCGCCGGGTGATCCGGCCGGAAGACCGGGTCATTGCTGCGGCCTTGGCCGGCGAGACGCTTTACGCCCTGACGCAAAAGACCGCCTCCCGTCGCCAGCTGCTGAGCCTGGATTTAGCCAAGCCGCATGCCAAGTTCAAGACCGTGATGCCGGCCGGTGACAGCGTGCTGCAAAGCCTGGAAGTGGCGGAAGACGCGGTCTATGTGAAGGCGCTGGACGCGGGCGTTAGCAAGCTCTGGCGGGTGGATCGCAAGAGCGGCAAGACGGCGGCCGTGGCCCTGCCTTTCGAGGGCACGCTGCGCAGCATCGCCCCGCTGAAGGACGGCAAGCTGCTAGTCTTGTTGGAGGGCTGGACCCAGGCGCCGCAAAGCCTGCTGCTGAATCCGCGCGAGCCGGGTGCCGCGCCGCAGCCGGTGACGGTGCAAAAGCCGATCACGCTGGACGTGAGCGGCATGCAGGCCAAGCGCGTGATGGTGAAGAGCCATGACGGCGTGATGGTGCCGCTTTCGATCGTGGCGCCTAAGGATGTGGTGCTGGATGGCTCCCACCCCACGGTGCTGACCGGCTACGGTGCCTACGGCATCACCATGGAGCCGCGTTTTGCTGCCACCCGTCTGGCCTGGATCGAGCGCGGCGGCGTGCTGGCGACCTGCCATGTGCGGGGCGGCGGTGAGCTGGGCGAAGAATGGCATCAGGGTGGCTACATCGCCACCAAGCAGAACACGGTGTCGGACTTCATTGCGTGCGCGGAATGGTTGATTGCCAACAAATACACCAGCACGTCCAAGCTGGCGGGCACCGGCGGCAGCGCGGGCGGCATCACGATTGGCGGCACCATCACCCAGCGGCCGGATCTGCTGGCTGCTGCACAAAGCTCGGTGGGCCTGTCCGACATGCTGCGGATGGAAAACACCCCGAACGGCGCGCCCAATGTGGCCGAGTTCGGCACGGTGACGAACCCGGCACATTTCAAGAGCATGTATGCCTTGAGCCCCTATCACCGCGTGGTCGATGGCAAGGCCTATCCGGCGGTGATCGTCACCACCGGCGCCAATGATCCGCGCGTGGAAGCCTGGATCCCAGCCAAGCTGGCCGCCCGCCTGCAGGCCGCCAACCCGGAGAGCTACAAGAGCAAGCCGACCCTGTTGCGCATCGACTTCGATGCCGGCCACGGCATGGGTTCCAGCGTCTCGCAACGCCTGGATGAGACTGCCGATGTGTGGAGCTTCTTCCTCTGGCAGTTCGGCGATGCGGCATTTGCGCCCAAGCCTTGAGGCTTGATCGCCTGTTGATTGACGCTTGATTGCGCGCCGGCCCCAGGGCCGGGCGCTAATATGCGCCCCAAACAGTGGCCGAACGTCTGCCTGGCGTTCGGCCTCGGCCCACCATCACCATTTAACTCTCAATCAGCATGTCTCAAGTATTCGTCAAGACCGCCGCCAGCCTCGTCGCCGCATTGGCGCTGGGTGTCGCCAGCTTCTCCAGCCTGGCCGCCAGCTCGGCCACGTCCTCGGTGTCTGACAGCCTCAGCACCTCGGTGGGCAGCTTGTCGGACTCCATCAAAGGCTCCAGCAACAGCTCCACCGGCGGCAACAAGGTGGCTGCAGGTGACTACAAAATCATCGACGTCGCCGCCATCCCCGGCCAGCCCGGCATGGTGGGCATGACTTTGCAGGCCGCCGTGGCCCAGCATGGCCAAGCCGCTGCCGAGTTCACCCTGGTGCTCCCCCAGCAAGCCCTGGATAAAAGCCGCCTGGCGCAAGGCCAGACCGTGAGCGCGCGTGAGCATGCCTATGGCCTGGAGTTCGCCGTGGCCACCACCCAGCAGGCTTTCTTCCTGGTTCTGCGGGACGAGTGGTTCAAGGAATTGCAGAGCAACCCCGTCACGCTTTGAGGCGGATTCGGGGGCTGCGGGCGGCCGCGCTGCTGTGTGCGGCGCTGGCCGTTTCAGCCAGCGCACACGCCGATTTGCTGGGCTATTGCGGGCGCCAAGCGCCCATGAGCGCGGCGGCGCAAGACAAGCTCTTGCGCTTCACCGAAATCGTCAAGAACGAACTGAGCCAGTCTGGCCAAGGCATGGCGTTGATTTCGCGCTCGGGCCTGGACCTGACGCGCTTTGGTCAACGCTATTCCCATGCGGGTTTGAGCCTGCGTGACAGTGAAAACGCGCCCTGGTCGGTGCGTCAGCTGTATTTCTCTTGCGATGAAGGTCGGCCGCGCATCTACGACCAAGGCATGGCCGGCTTTTTGCTCGGCACCAATGACCCCAAGCTAGGCTATGTGTCCTTGGTGTTTTTGCCTGAGGAAGGCTCGGCGCAGCTGGCGCGGGCCGCGCTGGACAAGCCGCTCAGCCTGCAGCTGCTGAGCCCGAACTACAGCGCTAATGCTTATGCCTTTGGCCTGCAATACCAAAACTGCAATCAATGGGTGGCGGAGCTGCTGGCGGCCAGCTGGGCGGGCGCCCAGGGTGCCCAGGGGGCCGATGGGCAGAGCCGCGCTGCGGCGCAGGACTGGCTCAAAAGCAATGGCTATCAGCCCGCCGTGATGGCGGTGGACTGGCGCCCGATGATGTGGCTTGGTGCCTTCATCCCTTGGGTGCACAGCGATGATCACCCCGAGGAAGACTTGGCGCAGCTGCGCTTTCGCGTCAGCATGCCGTCCTCACTCGAGGCGCTGATTCAGGCCCAGGCACCTGGGGCGCAGCGGGTGGAGATGTGCCATACCGAGACACAGGTGGTGATCCGCCGCGGCTGGGTGCCGATCGCCGAAGGCTGCGTGGCCGAGCCGCAAGACAGCGTGATCGCCTTGAATTAGTGCGGCGCGGCTTTAGCCGGCCTTGCGAAAAGTCAGATTGATGCGCATAGCGCCCAGCGCTGGGTGCTGGCCCTCAGCTACCGGCATCACGCCGTGAAAGCGCAGCCGCGCCGGGCCGCCCCAGACCAGTACATCGCCATGGCTGAGTGGCAGGCGGGCCGTTTTGTCGCTGCGGCTCAGGCTGCCTAACAAAAAGACGGCAGGCAGCCCCAGCGATACCGAGACGATGGGCTGCGCGAAGTCATGCTCGTCGCGGTCTTGGTGCAAGCTCAGCCGCGTGCCGGGCAGGTAGCGGTTGACCAGGCAGGCGTCGGGCGTGAAATCGGCATAACCGGCTTGTTCGGCGGCTTCATGCGCCAGTGCGGCGAATGCGGCGGGCAGCGCCGGCCAGGGCCGGGCGCTTAATGGATCGCTGGCTTGATAGCGGTAGCCGGCGCGGTCCGACACCCAACCCAGCGGCCCGCAATTCGTCATCCACACGGCCATGTTTTGCCCGCCCGGCGTTTGCATTTGCCGCCAGGGCGCGGCGTCAATTACCGCGGCAATGGCGCCGAGCAAGGGCTTTTCAACTGGCAAAGCCAGGCCGCGCAAGAGCGTCACGCCGGGTGCGATGGCTTGCACGGCGGGTTCGTCAAACAGGCTGGCGTTCATCGTGAGGGATAATGGTGTGGTGAAGCAAGTCAGACCGCCGCTGGTGCGAGCATGGAAACATGGCACTGGAGGAAGGTCCGGACTGCAAAGAGCAGCGTAGCAGCTAACGGCTGTCCGGCGTGAGCCGAGGATTAGAGCAACAGAGACGAGTCGATCAAACGTGCAGGGCGCAAGCGCTGCGGGACCGGAAGCGCAGCCTCCGGGGTCGGGTGAAACGGGCAATCTCTACGCGCAGCAACACCAAGTAGGCCAGTATTGATGCGGCTCGCAGAGCTGGCGGGTAGGTGGCACCGAGCCGGGCAGTGATGCTCGGCCAAGAGGAATGGCGGTCACGGAGCCGCGTTCGCAAGAACGCGGTTCTGCACAGAATCCGGCCTATCGACTTGCTTCACTCTTAATTTTGCGATTCGCCCTGCTGCGCTTGGCATGTCGCTGGCATGTCAGCGCCACGGCGGCTGCATCGCTACACTGCTGCCTTACCTCTGCCTGGCTTGCCGCCCCCGCTATGAATCCTGATGCCAGTCGTTTGTGGCGCGCCCCGCGCTGGGCCTTGGCCGTTTTGTTGGCCGCCCTGGGCATGATCGGCCCCTTCTCGATCGACACCTATCTGCCCGCCTTCTCTGGCATCGCCACTGCGCTGGGCGCCACGCCGGTGCAGATGCAGCAAACCCTGTCGAGTTATCTGCTGGGCTTTGCCCTGATGAATCTGTTCCACGGAGCCTTGTCGGACAGCTTCGGCCGCCGGCCAGTGGTGCTGTGGGGCATGGCGGCGTTCACGCTGGCCTCGGTGGGCTGCGCGTTGTCCACCAGCATTGGCCAGTTGGTTTTCTGGCGCACGGTCCAGGGCATGTCGGCGGGGGCTGGCATCGTGGTGTCGCGGGCCATCATTCGCGATATGTTTGCGCCCTCGGAAGCGCAGCGGGTGATGTCGCAGGTGACCATCTTCTTCGGCGTGGCCCCGGCCATCGCGCCCATGATTGGCGGCTTTTTGTTTGTGCACTTCGACTGGCACATGATTTTTTGGTTCCTGGTGCTGATTGGTGCCGCCTTGTTTGTCGCCAACTGGCGCTTGCTGCCCGAAACCTTGCATGCGCAGGCGCGCCAGCCTTTCCACGTGGGGCCGCTGATGCGTGAGTACGGGCGCTTGCTGACCAGCCGGCGCTTCATGCTGCTGGCGCTGGCCAGCGGCATTCCCTTCAACGGCATGTTCCTCTATGTGCTGGCCGCGCCGGTGTTCGTGGGTGAGCATCTGGGCCTGGCGCCAACTCAGTTCTTCTGGTTCTTCTGCTTTTCCATCGGCGGCATCATGGGTGGCGCCTGGCTCAGCGGACGCTTGGCCGGCAAGGTGCGGCCGCGCCAGCAGATCCGCTATGGCTTCATCATCATGGGGGTGATGTCCATCATCAACGTGACGCTCAATCTGCTGCTGCCACCTAGCCCGTTCTGGGCCTTGCCGGTGATTTCTGCCTTCGCCTTTGGCTGGGCCTTGATGGTGCCGGTGGTGACCTTGATGGTGCTTGACGAAGTGCCCGAGCGGCGCGGCTTGGCCTCCAGCCTGCAGGCCTGCATCGGCAGCGCCGCCAATGGGGTGGTGGCCGGGGTGGTGGCGCCTTTGGTGATGCACAGCACGCTGGCGCTGGCGCTGGCCTCGATGGGCCTGATGTGCATCGGCTTGGCTTCTTGGCAGGTGATCAAGCGGGAAATCAGCGCCGGGCAAGCCTAATGAGGCCTGACAAGGCTTAAGTCAGCTCAAGCATTGGCGCAAAGCGTCCGAAGACGCCAGGGTAGGCCGCACGGTTTGGCCTGGAGCTTCCAATGCAAAAAAAATATCACCACGCTTGTGATCAAGGCCGGGCCACGCGCCCAGGACACGCCACCGCCCGCAGTTTCAAGCCACGCTGGACCCGGCTTAGCGCCGCTGCCTTGGCTGCGCTGATGGGCGTCACCTTGCTGCTGAGCCTGCCCCGGTCCGCGCGCGCTGAAGAAGAATCGCTGGAGGCCTTGCGTCAACGCCTGGCCGAACGGCTGAGCAATAAGGACGGCGCAGGGGCGCTGAAGGTCAAGCCCAAGCCGGGTGAAGAGGCCGGCGGCAAGGCGGGCAAGGCCGCCACCAAGAAGGCGGAGGGCGCCGACAAGGGTGGGCATGGCGGCAAGGCTGGCGCCCATGTGCATTGGGGTTATACCGGCGATGGTGCGCCCGACCGTTGGGCCGCCTTGAACCCGGAATTCGCCACCTGTGCCGTGGGCACGCGGCAGAGCCCGATCGACATCCGTGAGGGCATCCGTGTGGACCTGGAGAAGATCCAGTTCGACTACCGCCCCAGCAACTTCTCGGTGCTGGACAACGGCCACACCGTGCAGGTCAATGTGGCGCCGGGCAACTCTTTGCAAATCATGGGGCGGCGCTTTGAGTTGCTGCAATTCCATTTCCATCGCCCCAGCGAAGAGCGCATCAACGGCCGCCAATTCGATATGGTGGCCCACCTGGTGCACAAAGATGCCGAGGGCAAGCTGGCTGTGGTGGCGGTGCTGCTGGAGCGTGGCCGCGATCAGGCGCTGATCCAAACGATCTGGAACAACCTGCCGCTGGAGAAGAACGAGGCCCTGGCGGCCCAAGTCAGCATCGACCTGAACCAATTGCTGCCCGAGGACCGCGGCTACTACACCTATATGGGTTCACTGACCACCCCGCCTTGCTCAGAGGGCGTGTTGTGGATGGTGATGCGCCAGCCGGTGCAACTGTCGATGAACCAGATCAATATCTTCTCGCGCCTGTACCCGATGAACGCCAGGCCGATCCAGAGCGGCTCGGGGCGCTTGATCAAGGAATCGTCGGCCGGGAATTGATGGGGCAGGGCTTGCGTGCGGCCAGCCTAGGCCGCGATGACTGCGGCCTTGTTGTCTACGGGATCGAATGGGCTTGGGCGCCCTCAGCCCGGCTCAGTTCAAGGTGCTGATGATTGGGCTTGCTGTGCCTGACTGCGCGTCAGCCACAGCTTCAAGGTCGTGAACAGCTGCTCGGCCACCACGGGCTTGGCCACATGGTCGTTCATGCCGGCGTCCAGGCAGCGCTGCTTTTCTTCGGCGAAGGCGTTGGCGGTCATGGCCAGGATGGGAATATGGCGGCCGCGCTCGGTCTGGCGGATGGCACGGGTGGCGTCCAGCCCGTCCATCACCGGCATCTGCACATCCATCAACACCAGGGCATAGGGCTTGCTCGGATCTCTCAGCATGTCCAGCGCGGCTTGGCCGTCACCCGCCACATCGACTTGGATGCCGGCGCTGCCTAGCAAGGCGATGGCAACTTCCTGATTGACCGCATTGTCTTCGGCCAGCAGCACCAGGCTGCCGCGGAATGGGGCCAGCGCGTCGCGCGCGGCATGCTTGTTGACGGAGGGGCTTCGGCCCGCAGTGGACGTCGTGGCAAGACCTTGCAAGAGATCGAAACCGGTCTCTTGTTGCTGCGTTTGAGTCAGGGGCATATCGGTTTGCTCGAGTTGCAACTCCAGCCAGAAGGTGCTGCCCTGGCCGGGCTTGCTGTTGACGCCGACTTCGCCGCCCATGGCGTGGGCTAGGCGGCGGCAAATGGCCAGGCCCAGGCCGGTGCCGCCGTAGCGGCGGGTCGTGGAGCTGTCCGCCTGCTCGAAGTCTTGGAACAGACGGGCGCAGGCGTCGGCGGCGATGCCGATGCCACTGTCTTCCACCTCAAAGCGCACCGTCAGGCGTCGGCCCTGCGTGGCCAGCACCTGGGCGCTGATTTTGACAAAGCCGCTGTCGGTGAATTTGATCGCGTTGCCGGCGAAGTTGAGCAAGATCTCGGCAATGCGCTGCGAGTCCCCTAGCAAAGCCTGCTTGCGCAGCGCTTCAGCCAGCTCCACTTGCAGCGGCAGGCCTTTCTCAGCGGCGCGCTGGGTGAGCATGCTGGCGACGCTGTCGAGCACTTGGCTGACGTTGAATTCGGTATGGAGTAGCTGCAACTTGCCCGCCTCAATTTTCGATAGGTCCAGGACGTTGTTGATCACCCCAAGCAAATGCTCGGCGGCGTCGGCAACCTTCTGCAGCCGGTCCTGTTGCTTGGGTTCCTTGGCTTCGCTTTGGACCAGATAGGTCAAGCCAATGATGGCGTTCATAGGCGTGCGGATTTCATGGCTCATATTGGCCAGGAAAGCACTCTTGGCAAAGCTAGCCGCCTGTGCGGCTTGACTGGCCTCGGCCAACTCGGCGGTGCGGGCCTCCACCAGCTCTTCCAGATGATTGCGGTAGCGCATCAACTCCAGTGCATCGCGGCGTTGGGCCGAAATATCGGTCAGGAAACCATGCCACAGCACGCCTGCGGTTTCGGTGTTGTCGCCATTGCCCTCGGCATCCGGTGTCAGGGCTTGAGCGATGGCATTGCCGTAGAGCCAGCGCTCCGAGCCGTCTTTGTTATGGGTGCGGAACTCCAGCTGCCAGGGGGTGAGTGCGCGCGCCGACTGCAGCAGGCTGTCGCGCACGGTTTGGCGGTCGCTGGCGTGAATGCCTTCAAACCAGCGTTCAGCGTCCAGGCTTAATTCGGCCGAGCTGAGCTGGAAAAAGTCTTTCACCGCCTCGCTGACATAGGCGAATGAGAACTCGCCCCGCGCATTGAGGCGCAGCTGGAACACCACGCCTGGCACGGTCTCTGCCATGCCGCGCAGGCGTTCGATCAGGGCACGCTGCGCGCCAAACTGCTCCTGCAGCGCATCGCGCATATGTTCCAAGTGTTGGCCCAGCTGGCCGATTTCGTCGCTGCGACCGGTGTTCTCGAGTTTGGCCTGGAAGCGGCCTTCCGCCAAATCGTTGGCGAAGGCGCCTAATCCATGCAAAGGCCTGAGCAGGCGCCGGTTCAGCAAAAACAGAATCAAGGCCAGCGAGACCAGCAACTGCCCGCCCACGGTGGCGCCGTAAAGCCAGCGCTGGCGGGACAACGCGGCCTTGCTGAGCGAGTCGTCCAGTTGGATGCGGATGCGGCCGATGTGGGCGCCGTTGCGGATGATGTCGCGCTCACCTGTGATCAGCTGGCCTTGCTGGCGCGAGGGGTCGATGGCGTCGACAAAGTTGCTGTCTTGCGAGTGGTCGCTGATCTGCACCAGCACCACATCGGGCGACTTCATGATGGCGTGCACCACTTCCTGTGCCGCCACCGTGTCGAGGTTCCACAGCAGCTCGGGCAGGCTGCTGGCCAGCACGTCGAGCTTGGCTTCGAGTTCACTTTGCTGGCTGGCGGCGCTGACTTGCGATTCGCGCCAGCCGACCAGAAGGCCGCCCACCACCACCGCGGGAAGCAGCAGGCCGACGCTGGCGCCCAAAGCGATCGCGAAAAACAGCGAGGAAGAGGATTTGCTACTGCTCAAAAAAGCCTCATGGTTGTCGCCTTGCTCTTGTCTCGGCCTGCCCGGCTGCCGGTGGCAAGCCTAGCGCGGCAAGCCATTTTGCAGTGTGCGGCAGGCCGCTGGCGAGCTTGCCGGTGAACTTTCCCCTCTCGCCAACAAGCGGCGCATGCGCGCAGCGTCGGCGGTTCGGCAGCTGGGTGTGAGTCTATCGCCGGATTAGGGGGGTAAGGAGTCACCAACTAAGTTCATCTTCCACTTGCAGACAGCTTTGCAAGTCCTTATTTTTGAACGAATTTTGTTTTAAAAATCTTCTCAGCAAGCTGTTCTAAGTGCTTGATTTCATTGGAAGTTTTTACGAATTGCCTTGACCTGCCAAAGTTCGATCAGTAAAGTGGTGAAAAGTGTACTTTGGTGGGTCGCCGTGGCGAATTTTGTGTTTCAGGGGGCTTCGTCCTTGGCAATGGATGCCAAGGGGCGCTTTGCCGTCCCAACACGCCATCGCGAAGTCTTGCAAGCGCTGTGCGCCGGCCAGATGACCGTGACCCGCCACCCGGAAGGCTGTTTGATGGTCTTCCCGCGTCCGGCCTGGGAAAACTTCCGTGATCGCATCGCCGCGCTGCCCATGTCGGCTGCCGGTTGGAAGCGGGTGTTCCTGGGCAATGCCATGGATGTGGAGATTGACAGCGCCGCGCGCGTGTTGATCTCGCCCGAGCTGCGTGCGGCGGCCGGCATCACTCGCGACGTGATGCTGCTGGGCATGGGTAGCCACTTTGAACTCTGGGATTCTGGCGCCCACGCCCAACACGAAGCCGCAGTCATGCAGTCAGAGCTGCCTGACGCACTCAAGGATTTCAGCTTCTGATGGATACCAATCCCGCCCAGTTTTCCCATACCACCGTGCTCTTGCATGAGACCGTGGATGGCGTGCTGACCGACCCCGATGGCATCTATGTGGATGGCACGTTCGGGCGCGGCGGCCATTCGCGCCTGTTGCTTTCCAAATTGTCGGAGCGCGGCCGCCTGATCGCCATCGACCGCGATCTGGAGGCCATTGCTGCGGCCACCGAAGGCGAGTCGCGCATCACCGATCCGCGTTTTTCCATCATTCATTCCGGCTTTGCCGATATGCGTGCGCAGCTGGCTGCGCGCGGCATTGAGCAAGTGCAGGGCGTGCTGTTGGACCTGGGCATCTCCAGTCCGCAGATTGATAACCCTGAGCGTGGGTTCAGCTTCCGTTTTGACGGTCCGCTGGACATGCGTATGGACACAAGCCGCGGTGAAAGTGCTGCGGAATTCCTGGCCCGCGCCGATGAGCGCCAGATTGCGGAGGTCATACGCGACTATGGGGAAGAACGGTTTGCTGTTCAGATTGCAAAGGCGCTTGTTGCTCGCCGGACAAGCGGGAGTCCCGTTGGAAGCACCAATGAGCTGTCCGAGGTCGTGGCTCGTGCGGTCAAGACCCGGGAAGCGGGACAGAACCCCGCCACGCGCACCTTTCAAGCTCTTCGGATTCACGTCAACGGCGAACTGGAAGAGCTGAAGCAAGGTCTCGAGTCCACCCTGGCTCTGCTGGCCCCGGGTGGCCGCATGGCCATCATCAGCTTCCATTCGCTGGAAGACCGTATCGTCAAGACCTTCATTGGCGGCCACAGCAAAGATGTGGTCGACCGCCGTGCCTTGTTCGCCGAACCCAAGCCCTTGGCTTTGATGGCGCTGGCGCGTATCAAGCCCTCCGAGGCCGAGGTGGCTGCCAATCCGCGCGCACGCTCGGCCGTCTTGCGGGTGGCTCAGCGCACCGATGCGCCTTTGGCCGTCGAGCATCACAAAAAGCGCCGTCGGAGCGAATAAGCCATGGGGCGCTGGAACCTCATCCTCCTGTTGGCGGTGCTCTTCAGTGGCACGGCCCTGGTGCGCAGTGCTTACGACGCCCGTCTCTTGTTCACCGAGTTGGATCGCGCGCAGGCTGAAGGCCGCCGCCTGGAGGCCGATGGCCAGCGCCTGCAAGCCGAGCGCCATGCCCAGGCGACGAACTTGCGGGTTGAGCAAGTGGCTCGCGAGCGTCTGCGCATGCATGCCATCACGCCGGCCTTGAGCCAGGAACTGGACACGGCCGTCACTGCTTCGGCGCCAGCCAAGCCAGGAGCCAATCAATGAAGCTGCCCGGCGCCAAACGCAAGACCGAGGCGGCTGCGCGTTCGCTCAGCACCCGCAGCGTCAATTACTCCACCAGCCCTTTGCTGGCGTCCAAGACGCCAGCCTGGCGTTCGCGCTTTCTGGTGGCACTGGTGGGTTTGGCCTTTGCCGGCTTGCTGGGCCGCGCCTTTTATGTGCAGGTGATCGCCACCGAGTTCTATCAAAAGCAGGGCGAGGCCCGCTACGCCCACACGGTGGAGTTGCCGGCCAGCCGAGGCCGCATCATCGACCGCAGTGGCCAGGTGCTGGCGGCCAGCGTGGCCGTGCCCTCGTTCTGGGCGATTCCCAAAGAGGTCGATGCTGACCCCGAGAAGCGCCGCGCCCTGGCCAAAGTTCTTGGCTGGTCTAACGCTGAGATGGAGCGCAAGCTCGAT
Organism: Roseateles sp. PN1; assembly: GCF_038419725.1. NCBI lineage: Bacteria > Pseudomonadati > Pseudomonadota > Betaproteobacteria > Burkholderiales > Sphaerotilaceae > Roseateles > Roseateles sp. PN1. Next base: position 84,023 of record NZ_JBCARA010000011.1, read on the forward strand.
CCTGCCACCAAGTTCGTCTGGCTGCGCCGTCAGGCTGATGAGCAAACTGCCGCGGGCATCAAGGCCCTGGGCCTGAAGGGCGTTTTCGCCGACCGCGAATACAAGCGCAAGTACCCGGAAGGCGAGGCCGCTGCCCATGTGGTGGGTTTCACCAATATTGAAGAGCGCGGCCAAGAAGGCATCGAGCTGGCCTTCCAGAAAGATCTGCAGGGCCGCGACGGTTCACGCTCGGTCGTGCGCGACCGCTTAGGGCGTGTGGTGGAAGACATTGGCGACCGCATCCCGGCCATGAATGGCCGCGACATTGATTTGTCGCTGGACTCCAAGGTGCAGTTCTTCGCCTACCAAAGAATCCGTGATGCGGTGGCTCAGCACAAGGCCAAGGCCGGCTCGGTGGTGGTGCTGGACGTGCAAACCGGCGAGGTCTTGGCACTGGCCAACTTCCCCAGTTACGACCCCGGCGAGCGCAAAAACCTGAGCGGTGCTCAACTGCGCAACCGTGCCCTGACCGATATTTTCGAACCCGGCTCGACCATGAAGCCCTTCATCGCCGCGCAGGCCCTGGAGAGCGGTCGCGTCAAGCCTGAGACGGTGCTGTCCACGTCGAAGGGCAGCGTCAACATCAGCGGCTGGTCGCCCACCGACGCGCACCCGCATGGCGACTTGAGTGTTGAGCAAATCATCCAGAAGTCCAGCAATATCGGCGTGGTCAAGATGGCCATGATGATGCCGCCGCGCGAGCAGCATGAGCTGTTTACCGCCATCGGCCTGGGCCAGCGCCCGCAGCTCAATTTCCCCGGCGCCATCACCGGCAAGCTGCGGCCCTACAAGAGCTGGCGCCCGATTGAGCAGGCCACCATGTCCTATGGCTACGGCCTGTCCGCCTCGCTGTTCCAGCTGGCGCATGCCTACACCATCTTCGCGCGCGAAGGCGAGATCATCCCCGTCACCATGATGCGCAAGCCCGGTGCCGAGCCGGTCGCGGGCATCAAGGTGTTCTCGCCCAAGACGGCCGCGCAAGTGCGCCACATGCTGGAGATGGCCGCCGCCCCGGGGGGCACGGCGCCCATGGCCATGGCCAGCGGCTACAGCGTGGGCGGCAAGTCCGGCACGGCGCACAAGCAAGAAGGCAAGGGCTACGCGGGCAATAAATATCGCAGCTGGTTTGTCGGCATCGCACCCATCAGCAAGCCCCGCATCGTGGTGGCGGTGATGGTGGACGAGCCCAGCAACGGCGTCTATTTTGGCGGCGCGGTGGCCGGCCCGGTGTTCAGCCAGGTGGTGTCGCAAAGCCTGCGCCTGATGGGCGTGCAGCCCGATCTGGAAGTTAAACCGCAAATCGTGGCCAAGCAGCAGGCGACTGCCGCGGTTGAAGAAAGTTTCTAAGAACATCATGCTGACCAAACTCAAATCCCCCGAGGCGGCCGCCCGCTGGCTGCAGGAGTGGACCACCGGTGCCCTGCGCACCGACAGCCGCGCCGTGCAGCCGGGGGATGCCTTCATCGCCTGGCCGGGCTATGCGCGCGATGGCCGTGAGTTCGTCGCTCAGGCCCTGGCAGCCGGCGCCTCCACCTGCTTGGTGGAGGACGATGGTGTCGAGCCTTACGCTTTTGTGGATGCCCGCGTGGCGTCCTTGCCGGGCCTGAAAAGCAAGACCGGCCTGATCGCCGCCGCCTATTACGGCCAGCCGGCTCAGGCCTTGAGCGTGATCGCCAGCACAGGCACCAATGGCAAGACCTCCACCGCTTGGTGGACCGCGCAAGCCCTGAGCTTGTTGGGCCAGCGCTGCGGCGTGGTCGGCACCTTGGGCGTGGGCCAGCCGCCCGTGCCGGGCAACGCTGCACCCGCGCAGATTGAATACACCGGCCTGACAACACCTGACCCCGTGCTGCTGCAGCAGGGCTTTCGCCGCATGGCTGAGCAGGGCTTCAGCGCCTGCGCCATTGAGGCGTCCAGCATCGGCTTGAAAGAGCATCGCTTGGACGGCACCGCCATCCGCGTGGCCTTGTTCACCAATTTCACCCAAGACCATCTGGACTATCACGGCAGCATGGACGCCTACTGGGCGGCCAAGCGTGAGCTGTTCGACTGGCCCGGTCTGCAAGCCGCTGTGCTGAATCTGGATGACCCCAAGGGCGTGGCGCTGGCCGCTGAGTTGGCTGGCAAGCTGGACCTGTGGACCTATGCCCTGGGCAGCGATGCCGCGCGCTTGTCGGCCCATGATTTGCATTACCGCGCCGGCGGCCTGGCCTTCACCTTGCGTGAGCAGGGCGCAGCCGAGTCGCTGTTGCTGGAAACCGGCCTGATCGGTGAATACAACATTGCCAATCTGCTGGCCGTGATCGGCGGCTTGCGTGCCCTGGGACACCCGCTAACCGAGGTCGCCCGCGTTGCCGCCTTGGTGACGCCGGTGCCGGGCCGCATGCAGCGCGTCGGCAACGGCACGGAGTTGCCGCAATTGGTGGTGGACTACGCCCACACGCCCGATGCCCTGGACAAAGCCCTGCAAGCCCTGCGCCCGCTGGCCGCTGCGCGCGGTGGGCAATTGGCTGTGGTGTTTGGCTGCGGTGGTAACCGCGACCGCAGCAAGCGCCCGCTGATGGGCGCGATTGCGGCCCGCTTGGCCGACCAAGTGGTGTTCACCAGCGACAACCCGCGCCATGAGGCGCCGGAAGCCGTCCTGGCCGACATCGTCGCTGGGTTGGGTGAGAGCGCCGCTAACGCCGCACATCAACAGATCACCGACCGCCGCGCCGCCATCGCGCAGGCCGTGCAGCAAGCCGGCAGCCGCGATGTGATTTTGGTCGCCGGCAAGGGCCATGAGGACTATCAAGAAGTGGCTGGCGTGCGCGAGCATTTCTCCGATGTTGAAGAAGCCCGCGCGGCGCTGATCCTGAGGGCTGGGCTGTGAGCGCTGGGCATGATTTCTTGATGACCCTGGGCCAGGCCCATCAGCTGCTGCTGCCGCTCGTGCCGCAGGCGCGCCTGTTCGGCTCACCCGAGCTGGCCATTCAGCGTGTCCACAGCGACAGCCGCAGCCTAGCCGCCGGCGATTTGTTCGTGGCCCTGCGTGGCGAGCGTTTCGACGCGAATGACTTTCTGCCTCAAGCGGCCGCCGCCGGTGCCGTTGCGGCCCTGGCTGAGCGTGGCTTGGCCGCAGCCGGCTTGCCCGGCATCGAGGTGCCGGACGCCAAGGCCGCGTTGGGCTTGCTGGCCCAAGCCTGGCGCGCCCGCCAGGAACTGCCGCTGATTGCAGTGACCGGCAGCAATGGCAAGACCACGGTGACGCAGATGCTGGCCAGCATCCTGCGCGCTTGGCATGGGGCTTCTGCTCTGGCGACCGTGGGCAATTACAACAACGATATCGGCGTGCCCCTGACTCTGCTGCGCTTGCGCCAGGATGAGGCGGTGTTCCACAAGGCCGCCGTGGTCGAGTTGGGCATGAACCACCCCGGCGAAATCGCCCCGCTGGCCGCCATGGCTCGGCCCACCGTGGCCTTGGTCAATAACGCCCAGCGTGAGCATCAGGAATTCATGCAGACGGTGGAGGCCGCCGCCCGTGAGAACGGCGAGGCCATCAACGCACTGGGCGCCAGCGGCGTGGCCGTGTTCCCGGCCGACGATGCCTGCGCGCCGATCTGGGCCGAACTGGCCGGCAGCCGCCCGCACTTGAGCTTTGCCTTGCAAGGCGAGGCCGATGTCACCGGTCGCGCCACGTGGATGGACGCCGGTCACTGGGCGCTGGAATTGCACACGCCGGCAGGCATCGCCCCGGTCGCTCTGGGCCTGGCCGGTCAGCACAATGTGCGTAACGCTTTGGCGGCCACGGCTTGCGCCCTGGCTGCTGGCGCGCCGCTGGCGGTGATCGTGCGTGGTCTGGAGGACTTCCGTGCCGTCAAGGGCCGCTCGCAACTCAGCCAACTGCGCTGGCAGGGCGGGGCGGTCAATTTGATCGACGACAGCTATAACGCCAACCCCGACAGCGTGCGCGCCGCCATTGATGTGCTGGCCGATCTGCCCGGTGCCTCCTGGCTGCTGCTGGGCGATATGGGCGAGGTGGGCGATCAAGGCCCGGCCTTCCACGCCGAAGTCGGCTCCTATGCCGCGCAGCGCGGCTTGCAGCATTTGTGGACAGCGGGCGTGGCCGCGGCCGATGCCGCCAAGGCCTTTGGCCCGAGCGCCCGTGCCTTCGCCACCGTGGCTGAGCTGCAAGCGGAGCTGAGTCAAGGCCCGGCGGTGCAGAACATTTTGGTCAAGGGCTCGCGCTTCATGCGCATGGAGCAGCTGGTGCTGGCTTTGCAGCAAATTTCAGAACAAGAACAACAAGAAGAAGGAGGCAGCGATGCTGCATAGCCTAGCCCAATGGCTGCTGAGCCAATATCCCGACCTGGGATTTCTGCGCGTCTTTTCCTACATCACCTTCCGTGCGGTGATGGCGGCCATGACGGCCTTGCTGATCGGCCTGGCTTTTGGCCCCTGGGTGATTCGCCGCCTGACCGAGATGAAGATCGGCCAGCCCATCCGCGAGTATGGCATTCAGCAGCATCTGGCCAAAAACGGCACGCCCACCATGGGCGGTGTGCTGATCCTGATCGGCATTGCCGTGTCGACCCTGCTGTGGTTTGACTGGAGCAACCGCTTCGTCTGGGTGGTGATGGTGGTGACGCTGGGCTTTGGCGCGGTCGGCTGGGTGGATGACTGGCGCAAGGTGGTCGACAAAAACCCCGAAGGCATGCGCAGCCGCGAGAAGTTCTTCTGGCAGTCGCTGATCGGCCTGATTGCCGCGCTGTATTTGGCTTTCAGCGTGTCGGAGACCTCTTTCCTGGGCGTCGTTCAGCTCTTCTTCCGCTGGATCAGCAGTGGCTTTTCCACCGACTTGCCGCCGCGTGCCGACTTGATCGTGCCTTTCTTCAAAACCGTCAGCTACCCGCTGGGCGTGTTTGGCTTCATCGGCCTGAGCTACTTCGTCATCGTTGGCACCAGCAATGCGGTGAACTTCACCGACGGTCTGGACGGCTTGGCCATTATGCCGGTGGTGATGGTGGGCTCCGTCTTGGGCCTGTTCGCCTACCTGACCGGCTCCTCGGTGTTCTCCAAATACCTCTTGCTGCCCTATATTCCCGGCGCCGGTGAGTTGCTGATCTTCTGCGCCGCAATGGCGGGGGCAGGTCTTGCCTTTCTGTGGTTCAACGCCCATCCGGCTCAGGTCTTCATGGGCGATGTGGGTGCACTCTCGCTGGGCGGCGCGCTGGGCACCATGGCCGTCATCACCCGTCAGGAAATTCTGCTGGGCATCATGGGCGGCATCTTCGTCGCTGAAGTCTTGTCGGTGATGCTGCAGGTGACGTGGTTCAAGTACACCAAGAAGAAATACGGCACCGGCCGGCGCATCTTCAAGATGGCGCCGCTGCACCACCATTTCGAAAAGTCGGGCTGGAAGGAAACGCAGGTCGTGGTGCGTTTCTGGATCATCACCATGCTTTTGTGCCTGATTGGCTTGGCCAGTCTGAAGCTGCGGTAATCCGTGATGAACAAGAAGCTGCAAGCTCAAACGGTATTGGTGCTGGGTCTGGGAGACTCGGGCCTGGCCATGGCTGTTTGGGTGGCGCGTCTGGGTGCGAGCGTGCGGGTCTGGGACTCGCGCGCCGCGCCTCCTCAGTTGGCGGCCCTGCAGGCGGTCCTCCCTGAAGCGCGCTTCTTCAGTGGTGAGTTGGCTGAGGCCGAGCTGCAAGGCGTGGGTCTGGTGCTGAAGAGCCCCGGCCTGTCACCGCGCGACCCGCGCATCGCGCCCTTGCTGAATCTGGCCCGCCAGACTGGCGTGCCGGTTCAGGGCGAGCTGGATTTGTTCGTCCAAGCTCTGGCCGATTTGAAGGCGCAGCGCCAGTACGCGCCGGCGCTGCTGGCCATCACCGGCACCAATGGCAAGACCACCACCACTTGCATGACCGCCTTGCTGGCCGAGCGCGCCGGCAAGCGCGTGGCCGTGGCCGGCAATATTGGCCCCAGCATGTTGACCACGCTGAGCGTGGCGCTTGACCAAGAGCCGCTGCCGGAGGAAGTGCCTGAGGCAGAAGTGGCAGCAGAAGGCGAACTCGCTGCCGAGGCCGAAACAGCGCCTGAGGTGACCGAGCCGGCTGGCGATGCAGCAGAAGATGCTGCCGCCGCTTTGGCCAGCACTGATGAAGCTACGGCTTCCTTGCCCGTGGTGGAAGCCATGGCCACCGAGCCTGCCGCAGAGTCCATCCCCGCCGAAGCAATTGCAGTGGAGGCCGTGCCTGCCGCACCCGCAGCCACCACCATGGAAATGGTCGACGCCCTGCTGGACGAGGCCCCGCTGCCGATCAAGCCGCCGCCGCCCAAGGGCCCGGTGTTTGAGTTCTTGCCGGAGGTCTGGGTGCTGGAGCTGTCCAGCTTCCAGCTCGATGGCGTCAAAGGCTTCGAGCCTACCGCCGCCACCGTGCTCAATATCAGCCAAGACCACCTCGACTGGCATGGCGATATGACCGACTATGTGCGCGCCAAGGCCCAGATCTTTGGCGAGCAAGGCCTGATGGTGATCAACCGTGACGACCCGTTGGTGGAGGCTATGGTGCCCGCCGGCATTGTCGTCAAACAAGGCCGTGGCCGCGCGGCCAAGACCGTCTCGCGCCGCGTGGCGCGCTTCGGCCTGAATGCCCCGCAGCGTCCCGGCGACTTCGGTCTGGTGGAAGAAGGCGGCATGGCCTGGTTGGTGCGAGCCCGCGAGTTGGACGAAACCATCAAGCGCAAAAAGGGTGATGAGGAAGAAGAGATCACCCTGCAACGCCTGATGCCAGCCGACGCCCTGCGCGTGCGCGGCCGCCATAACGCTGCCAATGCTTTGGCGGCGCTGGCTCTGGCCACGGCCGCGGGTTGCGCCCTGGCGCCGATGTTGCATGGCTTGCGCGAATACCGTGGTGAGCCACACCGGGTGGAGCATGTGGCCAGCATCGATGGCATCGATTTCTATGATGACTCCAAAGGCACCAATGTTGGCGCCACTGTGGCGGCCATCACCGGCCTGGGCGCGGATCGCGCGCCGGCCAAGTTGGTGCTGATTCTGGGTGGCGACGGCAAGGGCCAGGACTTCAGCCCCTTGGCCGCTGGCGTGACGCGTTACGCGCGCGCCATCGCTTTGATCGGCCGTGACGGTGCCCAGATCGCCGCCGCCCTGCAGGACAGTGGCGTGCCCATGCAAGCGCACGAGACGCTGGAAGCCGCCACTGCTTGGTGCCTCGCGCAAGCCGCGGCCGGTGACAGTGTTTTGCTCAGCCCCGCCTGTGCCAGCCTGGACATGTTCCGCAACTACGGCCATCGCGCCGAAGTGTTTGTGGCCGCCGTACATGAGTTGGCGGCCGAGCGAGGTTTGTCGGCATGAGCCAAGCCCAAGCCCTGCTGCAGAACCTGGGTGAGCGCCTGCGTGGCGTGTTTGCCAAAGGTGAGGGCACTGGGACCGAGAAGGTGCCGGTGCGCGACTGGGTGTCCAGCTCGGCCGGCCAGCCCACCCGTGTGCAGGGTTTGGATCTAACGCTGATCTGGGTGGTGCTGGCCTTGATGGGCCTGGGCTTGCTGATGGTCTATTCGGCCTCCATCGCGATGCCGGACAACCCCCGCTTTGCCAACTATCAGTCCACCCATTTTCTGGTACGCCACATCATCGGCCTGAGCTTTGGCCTGGTAGCGGCGATTCTGGTGGTGCAGATTCCGGTCGCCAACTGGGAGCGCTGGGCGCCCTGGTTGTTTGTGGTCTCGCTGGTGCTGCTGGTCATGGTCTTGATCCCGCATGTGGGCAAGGTTGTTTACGGCGCGCGGCGCTGGCTGCCGCTGGGGGTGATGAACTTTCAGCCTTCGGAGCTGTCCAAGTTCGCCATTGCCATGTACGCGGCCAGCTACATGATGCGCAAGATGGATGTGAAGGAGAACTTCGTTCGCGCCGTCTGGCCCATGGCCGTGGCCTTGGCGGTGATCGCAGTTCTGCTCTTGGCGCAGCCCGATATGGGCGCCTTCATCGTCATCGCGGCCATCGCGATGGGCATTCTGTTTCTGGGTGGCGTGAACGGCCGCATGTTCTTCCTGATCGTTGTGGTGCTACTGGGTGCTTTCGCGCTGATGATCACCTTGAGTGACTTCCGCCGCGAGCGCATCTTTGCCTACCTGAACCCCTGGGATGAAAAGTACGCCCAGGGCAAGGCCTATCAGCTGACGCACTCCTTGATCGCCCTGGGCCGCGGCGAATGGTTCGGCCAGGGCCTGGGTTCCAGTGTGGAGAAGCTGCACTACCTGCCTGAGGCGCATACCGACTTTTTGCTGGCGGTGATCGGCGAGGAGTTGGGCTTTGTGGGCGTGGCCATCGTCATCATTGCCTTCTTCTGGCTCTCGCGCCGGCTCTTCCACATCGGCCGCCAAGCCATCGCGCTGGACCGCGTGTTCGCCGGTCTATATGCCCAAGGCATTGGCATCTGGATGGGCGGCCAAGCCTTTATCAATATGGGCGTGAACCTGGGCGCGCTGCCCACCAAGGGGCTGACCTTGCCTTTGATGAGTTTCGGAGGCTCGGCAATTTTGATGAACTGTGTGGCCCTGGCCGTGGTGTTGAGAATTGATATTGAAAATCGGCAACTCATGCGAGGAGGCCGAGCATGAGCGGCTTGAAGCGAAGCGAAAAGCCGACGCACCGCAGCATGCGCTGCGACTGCGGATTTGGGCGCAGCCAGAACAGACAGCTCATGCGCGGAGGCCGCGCATGATGGCCCTGAACGCAGTGAAGGGACTGCTGTGCGGCGAGCACAGCAGCGCTCTGTTCCGGCGCAGGCTCATGTCGCGTAGCGACGTGAAGCGCGCAGCGCGCGCGTGCCGAAGCCAAAACTGGCAACTCATGCGCGGAGGCCGCGCATGAGTTCAAAACACCTCGTCATCATGGCCGCCGGCACCGGCGGTCACATCATTCCCGGCCTGGCTGTGGCTGAGGAAATGAAGCGCCGCGGCTGGAGCGTCAGCTGGATGGGCACCGAGCAAGGCATGGAGAACAAGCTGGTGCCGCCCACCGGCATCCCGCTCGACCGCCTGGCCTTTGCCGGCCTGCGCGGCAAGGGTTTGATGCACACCGTCAAGGGCGTGTTCAAGCTGGTGCAGGCCTTTGTGCAAAGCCGGCAAGTTTTTGTGACGCGCAGCGCCGATGCGGTGCTGGGCATGGGCGGCTATGTTTGCTTCCCTGGCGGCTTGATGGCTTGGTTGACGGGCAAGCCGCTGCTGCTGGTGAATGCCGATGCGGCCATGTTGCTGAGCAATGCCAGCCTCAAGCCTTTCGCCCGCCGCATTGCTTTCGGATTTGATGGCGCAGCCGCGGCCAGCACGACTAAGGCCGTGGTCACCGGCAATCCGGTGCGGGCCGAGATTGAAGCGCTCGATTCACCTGAGCAGCGCTTTGCCGGCCGCCAAGGTCGCTTGAAGATTTTGGTGGTGGGCGGCTCGCTGGGCGCGCGCGCCATCAACGAGGCGGTGCCCAAGGCCTTGGCGCTTTGGCCCGAGGCCGAGCGGCCGCAAGTCGTGCATCAAACCGGCCAAGCCAATCTGGCTGCGGTGCAGCAGGCTTATCGCGCCGCAGGCCTGGAAACGGGCTTTGAGCTGCTGCCCTTCATTGACAATATGGCCGCGCAATTGGCGGCAGCGGACTTGATCATCTGCCGCGCCGGCGCGGTGACGGTCAGCGAGCTGTGCGCCGCCGGCCTGCCCAGCGTCTTGGTGCCCCTGGTGGTCAGCACCACCTCGCATCAGCGTGACAACGCCCAATTCATGGCCCAACACGCGGCGGCCATTCATATGCCGCAAGAAGACATGAACCCGCAAAGCTTGTTTGAAATTCTGAAGAGCCAGGACCGCGCGTCCTTGCTGCAAATGGCCCAGCGCGCGCGTCAGCTGGCGCGCCCGCGTGCGGCCAGCCGCGTGGCCGATGAGATCGAAGCCTTGGTGAGCAAGACATGAAGCACGCCATTCAGCACATCCATTTTGTTGGCGTGGGCGGCGCCGGCATGAGCGGCATCGCCGAGATCCTGCACAACCTGGGCTACACCGTCTCGGGCTCCGACCAAAGCGATAGCGCCACCGCGCAGCGCCTGGCCAGCTTGGGCCTGCAAATCCATATCGGCCATGCGGCCGCGCACATCGCCGGCGCGCAAGTGCTGGTCACCTCGACGGCGGTCAAGTCCGACAACCCCGAAGTCATCGCCGCTCGCGCTCAGCAGATTCCGGTGGTGCAGCGCGCCGTCATGCTGGCCGAGCTGATGCGCCTGAAAAAAGGCATTGCGATTGCCGGCACGCATGGCAAGACCACCACGACCTCGCTGGTCACGGCGGTGCTGGGCGAAGCCGGCGTGGACCCGACCTTTGTGATCGGTGGCAAGCTGATGAGCGCGGGTGCCAATTCGCGCCTGGGTTCGGGCGAGTACATCGTCGTTGAGGCGGATGAGTCCGATGCCTCCTTCCTAAACCTCTTGCCCATGCTGGCCGTCGTCACCAATATCGACGCCGACCATATGGAAACCTATGGCCACGACTTCGCCAAGCTGAAAGCGGCGTTTGTGGAGTTTCTGCACCGCATGCCTTTCTACGGCGCGGCGATTCTGTGTGGCGACGATGCGGGTGTGCGCTCCATCATGCCGCTGCTCTCGCGCCCGGTGATCAGCTACGGCTTTGCTGAAGGCAATCAGGTGCGCGCGGTGGACGTGCAAGCGCTGGCCGGTGGCCAGATGCGCTTCACGGTGCAGCGCCAGTTCAGCCAGGGTCAGGCCTTGCCCGATTTGTCCGTAACGCTGAATCTGGCCGGCATGCACAACGTCTTGAACGCGCTGGCCGCCATTGCGGTGGCGACCGAGTTGGAGTTGGCCGACGAGCCCATCGTGGCCGCGCTGGCCAAGTTCGGCGGCGTGGGCCGGCGTTTCCAGCGCTACGGTGATTTGCCCGCCGCGCAGGGCGATGGCCAGTTCACCCTGATCGATGACTACGGCCACCACCCGGTGGAAATGGCCGCGGTGATTGCTGCTGCGCGCGGCGCCTTCCCCGGCCGCCGCTTGGTCTTGGCCTTCCAGCCCCACCGCTATACCCGCACGCGTGATTGCTTCGAGGACTTCGTCAAGGTCATGTCGCAGGCCGATGCGGTGCTGCTGACCGAGGTGTACTCGGCCGGTGAATCGCCCATCGTTGCGGCCGATGGCCGTGCCCTGGTGCGCGCCCTGCGCGTGGCCGGCAAGCTGGAGCCTGTGTTTGTGGACGATGTGGCGGAGATGCCGCAGGCCATTGCGCAAGCGTCGCGCGCTGGCGATGTGGTGATCGTGATGGGGGCTGGCTCCATTGGCGCCGCACCCGCCGCCACGGTGGAATTGTTGTTGACTAAGAAAGCAGGGGGCCTGCTGGCATGAAGCTCAATCTGAATATTGACCCCCAATCGCTGGGCAAAGTGGCGGTGCTGATGGGTGGAACCTCGGCCGAACGCGAGGTGTCGCTGACCATGTCCGGCCCCGGCGTGCTGGCTGCTTTGCGCGGCGCCGGTGTGGACGCTCATCCCTTCGACCCAGCCGATCGTGAGCTGAGCGAGCTGAAGCATGAAGGCTTTGAGCGCTGCTTCATCGCCCTGCATGGCCGCGGCGGTGAAGACGGCAGCGTGCAAGGTGCGCTGGAATTGCTGGGCATTCCCTATACCGGTTCGGGCGTGATGGCGTCGGCCATGGCCATGGACAAGATCACCACCAAGCGCCTGTGGCTGGCCGACGGCCTGAACACGCCGCGCTACCTCAAGCTCAAGCGCAGCGAGATTTCGCGCGAGCGCTGCATGACCATTCCCGATGAGCTGGGCCTGCCGGTGTTTGTGAAGCCGCCGCATGAAGGCTCCAGCATTGGCGCCAGCAAGGTCGAGGGCCATTCGCAAATGCTGGACGCCGTCAATCTGGCCGCCCGCTACGACGACGAGATCCTCTGCGAGGAATTCATCGACGGGCCTGAGCTGACCTGCCCGGTGCTGGGCGAGGGCGAGGCGGCGTTTGCCCTGCCCACCGTGCGCATCGAAGCCGACCACGGTGACTACAACTACCAGAACAAATACTTCACCGACACCACCCGCTATGTGGTCGGCTCGCTGAGCCCGGCGCAAGAGCAGGAAATTCAGGCCCTGGTGCTGGCGGCGTATCGCTCGCTGGGTTGCCGCGGCTGGGGCCGGGCTGATTTGATGTTGCGCAAGAGTGATGGCAAGCCTTTCCTGCTGGAAATGAATACCTCGCCGGGCATGACTTCGCATTCCCTGGTGCCGGTGTCGGCCAAAGCGGCTGGCATTTCTTATCCCCAGCTGTGCCTGTGGCTCTTGTCACAAGCGCGCCTGGACCATGTCACCGCCGCCAAGGCCTGAGCGAACCCAAAACTGAACCATGCGCGCCGACAAGCTGCCCGCCCAACTGCCGCCAGACATCCGTCTGATGCAGGCAGTCACGGCCCTGCTTTTGGCGGCCATGGTGCTGGCTGTCGCCTGGCTGAGCTTGCGCTGGGTGACGCGGCTGCCGGTGTTTGCAATTCGCGCCATCCAGGTCGAGGGCGATGTGCTGCGCAATAGCGCGGCCACTTTGCGCGCCAATGCCTTGCCCCAGCTCTCGGGCAGCTTTTTGAGCATGAGCTTGCCGCAGGGCCGCGAGGCCTTCGAGGCCGTGCCCTGGGTGCGCACCGCAGTGGTGCAGAGAGTTTGGCCCAATCGCCTGCGCGTCAAGCTGGAAGAACACAAGCCGGCCGCTTACTGGGAAGCCGAAGGTGCGGTGGTGCAAGGTGACACCAGTGTGGATCGCAGCCTGGTGAATAGCTATGGCGAAGTCTTCCAAGCCAATCTGGGCGATGTGGAAGACGATGAATTGCCGGTTCTGGCTGGTCCCAAGGGCAGCGCGCCCGCGATGCTGCAGATGTGGCAACAGCTGCGCAGCCGTGCTGCTTTGCTGGATGAGTGGCCGGAACGGCTGGATTTGTCGGGTCGCGGCTCATGGCGCCTGACGATGGAAAAAGGTGCGGTGCTGGAACTCGGGCGGGGCACGGAAGAAGAGGTCCTGGCGCGTTTTGACCAATATGTGCACGCCATCACCCAAATTACCTCGCGCTACCAGGCGCCGGTTTTGTCCGCCGATTTACGTCATGCCGATGGTTTTGCCGTGCGCTTGCGCGGCATTGCCACCACGCAGACGCCGCCCAAAGGCGGCAAAAAGCCCCGTTGACCTCACCGTGCTGCTCAAGAAGAAACTCTAAGGAAAAGAAATAATGGCCAAGGAATACAAGGATTTGGTCGTCGGCCTGGATATCGGCACCGCCAAAATCATGGCGGTGGTGGCCGAGGTGCTGGGTAATGGCGAATTGCGCATCGCCGGCTTGGGCGTTGCCACCTCGCATGGCTTGAAGCGCGGCGTGGTGGTGAATATCGACGCCACCGTGCAATCCATCCAGCAGGCCTTGAAAGAGGCCGAAATGATGGCCGACTGCAAAATCTCACGCGTTTACACCGGCATTACCGGCAGCCATATTCGCGGCCAAAACTCCACCGGCATGGTGATTGTGCGGGACAAGGAGGTCACGCCGGTGGATGTGGCGCGGGTGGTTGAAACCGCCAAAGCCATCAATATTCCCAACGATCAGCGCCTGCTTTTGGTCGAGCCGCAGGAATTTGTCATCGACGGCCATGAGGTCAAAGAGCCCATCGGCATGAGCGGCGGCCGCCTCGAAGTCAAGGTTCATATTGTGACCGGCGCCCAAAGTGCGGCCGAAAACATCGTCAAATGCGTGCGCCGCTGTGGTTTGGAAGTGGATCAGCTGGTTTTGAATCCCAGCGCCTCCAGCCATGCTGCCCTCACTTCCGACGAGCGTGACCTGGGTGTGGCCATCGTGGATATTGGCGCCGGCACCACGGACGTCGCGATATTCACCGGCGGCTCCATTCGTCATACCGCCGTCATACCAATTGCCGGTGATTTGATTACCAGCGATATTGCGATGGCCTTGCGCACGCCGACCAAAGATGCCGAGGAAATCAAGGTCGAGCACGGTGTGGCCAAACAATTACTGGCGGATCCGGCCGATCAAGTGGAAGTCCCCGGTTTGGGTGACCGCGCGCCGCGCATGTTGTCCAAACAAGCCTTGGCGGGGGTGATTGAGCCGCGCGTCGAGGAAATATTTTCGCTGGTGCAGCAAGTCATTCGCGAAAGCGGCTACGAGGAATTGCTGTCCTCCGGCATCGTTCTGACCGGCGGTTCTTCGGTCATGCCCGGCATGATTGAGCTGGCCGAAGACATATTCCTCAAACCGGTGCGTCGCGGCAATCCGACCTATAGCGGCGCCTTGTTTGACATGGTTTCCAACCCACGTTCCGCGACCGTGATGGGCTTGTTGGAAGAGGGCCGTATGTCGCGCACCCGGGGTTTAAAAGCGGCGCAACAGGCGGGTTCCATGAAGACCGCGTTTGGGCGCGCCAAGGACTGGTTCTTGGGTAATTTCTGAGGTCCTGGCCAAGAGTTTGGCTAAGACAGCGATTTTGAAGATTTAACTGTCGGAATTCAGCGGCAGAGCATGAAAAAAGAGGGTCATCCCGGTGGTTTTTCATGAGTAGTAACGGCACAATTGGCATAGGAGGTATTTATGGCGATCGAAATGATTGAAGAGTTTGACCAAGGCACCCAAATCAAGGTGATCGGGGTTGGTGGTGGCGGTGGCAACGCGGTTGAGCACATGATTGCTCAGGGCGTGCAAGGGGTGGAATTCATCTGCGCCAATACCGACGCTCAAGCACTCAATCGCTCGAAGGCTGACCAGCTGCTGCAGTTGGGCACCTCCGGCCTGGGCGCTGGCGCCAAACCCGAGATGGGTCAGGCTGCTGCAGTGGAAGCCGAAGCGCGTATTCGCGACGCCATTCAAGGCGCCAATATGCTCTTCATCACCGCCGGCATGGGTGGTGGTACCGGCACCGGTGCGGCACCCGTGATCGCTCGTGTGGCCAAGGAAATGGGCATCCTCACCGTCGGTGTGGTGACCAAGCCTTTCGAATTTGAAGGCAACCGCCGTGCCAAGGCTGCCGATGCTGGCCTGGCTGAGCTGGAAGCCAATGTCGATTCGCTGATCGTGGTGCTGAACGACAAGCTGCTGGACGTGCTGGGTGACGACGTCACGCAGGACCAGGCGTTTGCGCATGCCAACGATGTGCTGAAGAACGCCGTGGGCGGTATCTCCGACATCATCCACATCCCCGGTCTGGTGAACGTCGACTTCGAAGACGTCAAGACCGTGATGAGCGAGCCCGGCAAGGCCATGATGGGCACGGCGCAAGCCAGCGGCCCGGATCGCGCCGCCAAGGCCGCCGAAGCTGCTGTGGCTTGCCCGCTGCTGGAAGGTATCGATCTGTCCGGCGCGCGTGGCGTGCTGGTGCTGATCGCCGCGGCCAAGGGCAATTTCAAGCTGAGCGAGTCGCGCAACGCCATGAACGCCATCAAGCGTTACGCCTCCGAAGAAGCCCACATCATCTACGGCACGGCCTACGATGAAAGCCTGGGCGACTCGCTGCGCGTGACCGTGATCGCCACCGGCCTGTCCTCGCAACGCGCTCGCCAAGCCGCGCCGCTGCAAGTGGTGCAACAGCAAGTGCAGCTGCGCACCGGTACCGACAATATGCCGGTGCTGACGCAGGCTGTGAACATGGCCGCAAGCGCGCCTGGCCAAGGTGGCATCACCCATTCGCCGGCCCTGGGTGGCGGCAATGACTTCGCGGGCATGAGCGTGCCCAGCGTCTGGCGCCATGGCCGCACGGCCGCCGCCAAGGTGGAAGCCTTGTCGTCCAATGGCATGGATGAGATCGAGATCCCGGCCTTCTTGCGCAAGCAAGCCGACTGATCCGCTGCTGTGCGCCCGGCTTCGCGGCTGGTCGCATCAAGCATGAACCCGGTGCCGTGAGTTGCTCACGCCGCCGGGTTTTCCTTTTGGCGCAACGCCTGCATGAGGGGGCGGCGAGCTCAGGGTCCGGCGCGACGCGACGTCTGGCTGTGGCATGCTTGCGCCCATCCGAGATGGGTGAATTGGCGTATCGGCCAATCGGCTTGCGGTAAACCTTGAATGCCTGAATCCTTCGAATTTGCCTTGATGCCACTGAGCTTGAGCTGGACACCGGCGGCGCTGCTGCGCCGGGCCGTTTGCTTGTGCATGGGCTGGCTCCTGGGGCTGGCGAGCGCGCATGCGCAGATGGGGCCGACACCTCCGCCTGCAGGCCAGCCGGCCGGGCATCAGATGGTGCAAGCGGAGTTGGCCCTGAGCCGTTGGTCGCGTGACGACCTGAATGAATGGTGGGCGGCGCTGCGGGCCATGGATGGCAGCCCGGGCAGCCTGCCGGCGGATTTGCAGCCGCCCGCCGACCCGGCCACCTGGAAGCCGGTGCAATTGCCCGATGTGCGCAACCGGGAGGTGGCGGCCCGCTACGGCGAAGAGCGGCAGTATCAGATGCGCTGGTATCGCTTCCGCTACGAACCTGCACAAGGCCTGTGGCCGACCAGCGTGGCGCTGTACATGCCGCGCCTGCGCGCCATGGCGGCTGCGGTGCTGGTGCATACCGACGAAGGTTGGCGCCCGGTGTTTGACAACCAGTCCGGCGCCCGCGAGCAATGGGTGCGGCCGCTGTGGGTGGCATTCCCGGCCGCTCTGACCGAGCTGAATAAGGCGCAGACCCTGGAAGTGGTGCTGGCCGTGCCGGTGCTGGAGGACAGCTTTTATTCCGTATCCACTGCGTGGATGGGGCCACGTGAGGATCTTGAGCCGCGTTTCCAGCGCCGCTGGGCCTTGCAGATCGGCGTGCCGCAGGCCACCGGCCTGACCTTGGTGGTGCTGGGGTTGTTTGCCCTATCGCTGTGGATCAAGCGCCGCGATGAGCCGGCCTATCTGCTCTTTGCCCTGGCCTCGGTCGGCTGGCTTTTGCGCAATCTGCACTATCACATCGATCTGCCGCGTACCCGTCTGGGCCTGGAGTGGTTCTGGTGGCTGACCCATGCGGCGATGGCCTGGGTGATGGTGCTGACCTTTTTGTTTGTGCTGCGCTTTTGCCGGCGCTGCTATCCGCGCTTCGAGGCTGCGCTGGGCGTGTTTGTGCTGCTCAGCAGCGCCGCCACCTTGCCGCTGTGGAGTCATTTGTTTGATGGCCTGGTGGCCCAACATGCCGTCAATGCGGTGGTGGGCGCGGTCTGCACCGGCTTTGTTGGCGTGGTGGCCTTCACGGAGCGCCGCTACGGCCTGCGCTTGATCGCCTTGAGCCTGGTGCTGAGCCTGATTTTGGGCTTGCACGATCTGGTGGTCTTGGCTGGTTGGGCTTGGCATGAGCATCTCTACCTGATGCCTTTTGCGACGCTGATGATCGTGGCCAGCTTTTTGTTTGCGGTGCAAAACCGTTATGTGGGCGCGGTCTACGAGGTGGCATTGCTGAACGAAAACCTGGCTCAGCGCCTGGACGCGCAAAGCCGTGAGCTGCAATTGCAGCACGACAAATTGCGCGAGGCCGAACGCCAGCAGGCCTTGCTGCTGGAACGCCAACGCCTGATGCAAGACATGCACGATGGCTTGGGCTCCTCGCTGCTATCGGCCATGGTGGCGGTGGAGCAGGGCAGCATGAATCAGGACCGCGTGGTCGAGGTCTTGCGTGAGTGCGTGGACGATTTGCGTTTGGTGATCGACTCGCTGGAGCCCATCGGTCATGACTTGGTGTCGCTGTTGGCCACCATGCGCTACCGCCTGGGCAAGCGCCTGCAAGCCGGTGGCCTGACCCTGGAATGGGATGTGCAAGACCTGCCCATGCTGGACTGGCTGGAGCCGCCCGATGCCCTGCATGTCTTGCGCCTGATGCAAGAGGCGCTGACCAATGTGCTCAAACATGCGCGCGCCAGGCGCGTGCGCCTGGTGACCCGCCATCAAGGCGGCCAGGTGGAGATTCGTGTTGAGGATGATGGCGATGGCTTTGACCTCGCCACGGCCCAGCGCGGCCGCGGCCTGAAGAGCCAGCAGCGGCGCGCCCAACGCCTGGGCGGCAAGTTGCGCATTGACTCCAGCCCCGGCCAAGGCACCCGCCTGAGCCTGCGTTTGCCGGTCGTGCGCGAGGAGCCCGGCGCAGAGCCCGTGGGCCAGCAAGCCCACGGGTAATCACCGACAATCGAGGCATGCTGCAACAAAGAACGCTCAAGTCCTTGACCCGCGCCGTGGGCGTGGGCATTCACAGCGGACAAAGGGTTGAATTGACTCTGCGCCCGGCCCCGCCGGACACCGGCATCGTGTTCCGCCGCGTGGATCTGAATACGCCGGTCGACATCCCCGTGCGCACCGACACTGTCTGCGACACCCGCATGGCCACCACGGTCAGCCCCGGTGGCGACCCCGGCGGGCCCAAGGTGCAGACCATCGAGCATTTGCTCTCGGCCTGCGCGGGCCTGGGGCTGGACAACCTCATCGTCGACATCAATGCCGACGAAGTGCCCATCCTCGACGGCTCGGCCGCCAGCTTTGTCTACCTCTTGCAAAGCGCCGGCATCGAGCAGCAGAAGGCGGCCAAGAAGTTTCTGCGCGTCAAGAAGACGGTGGAAGTGCGCCAGGGCGAAGGCAAGCGCCTGATGTGGGCGCGCCTGAGCCCGCACCACGGCTACACGCTCAGCTTCGAGATCGAGTTTGACAATCCGGCCGTCTCTGCCACCGGCCAGCAATATGTGTTCGATATGGGCTCGGGCCAGTACAAGCGCGAGATTGCCCGTGCCCGCACCTTCGGCATGACCAGCGATATCGAGCTGATGCGCTCACGCGGACTGACCCTGGGCGGCTCGATGGACAACGCCATCGTGGTGGACGACTACAAGGTGCTCAATGCCGACGGGCTGCGCTACGACGATGAGTTCGTCAAGCACAAGATCCTCGACGCCATCGGCGATATGCAGGTGGTGGGCTACCCGCTGCTGGCGGCCTACACCTCCTTCAAAGGCGGCCACGCGCTCAATAACAAGCTGCTGCGCGCCTTGCTGGCGGATGAGTCCGCCTACGAAATTGTCAGCTTCGACAATGAAGCCGACGCACCCGCCGGCTTTGCCAAGCTGGCACCTGCCTGGTAATCACGCCTCATGATGCTTTTCCGCTTGGTTGTCGGCCTGCTGCTGTTTGCGGGCGTGGTGTCTTTCGCGCTCTACATCGGCACCGGGCAAGTGGTGTGGCGCCAGCGCGGCCTGCTGATCATCAAATGGACGGTGCTGGCCGGCTTGGGATTTTTCGCCGTGCTGATTCTGGAGCGGCTGGCCTTGATTCTTTAGTCTTGTGTGACAGACCGCCCGAGCGAGCGAAGCGAGCGAGTAGCTCTGTCACCAACTGATTAAGCGCAAGCCTCAAGCGCAGACGGCTCTTCCAGCGCCTGCAGCTGCACCAGGCGTTGGTAAATGCCGCCGGGCAGCGCCATCAATTCCTCATGCGTGCCGCGCTCGGCCAGCTGGCCGTGGTTGAGCACAATGATCTGATCCGCCGCGCGGATGGTGGACAGGCGGTGGGCGATGGCCAGCAAGGTGACTTGGCCGCGCAGCGCGCTCAGCGCCTCGCCCACGACTTGCTCGGTGGCGCTGTCGATATTGGAGGTGGCTTCATCCAGGAACAAGATCTTGGGCGCACCGGCCAGGGCGCGTGCCATGGCGATCAGCTGCTTCTGGCCGGTCGATACGCGCGCGCCGCCTTCGCCCAGCAAGGTGTCGTAGCCCTGTGGCAAGGCACTCAGAAAATCGTCGATGCGGGCGGCGCGGGCGGCGGCACGCAATTGCTCTTCGCTGATGTCGCGGCCCATGCTGATGTTCTCGCGCGCCGAAGCGGCCACCAAATAGGGCTCTTGCGGCACCAGGCCCACGGCGGCGCGGAAGGCCTCGTCCGGGATGCCGGACAGCGCCTGGCCGTCGATGCTGATGCGGCCCAGCTGCGCGGAATAGAAGCGCAAGAGCAGGGACAAAAGCGTGGACTTGCCGCTGCCGGTGTGGCCGACGATGCCCACAAAAGATCCGGCCGGGATATGCAGATTCAGCTCATGCAACACTGGCCGCTCGGGCGTGTAGCCAAAGCTTAGCTGCTCAATATCGATCTGGCCCTTCTTGATGTCCTGGCCGGCGGTCGTGACCGGCACGGCCGCGCTTTCCTGCAGCAAGCTGCGCACCCGCGAGGCCGCCACCATGGATTGCTGCAACTGCCCGAACTGCATGGTGATCTGAATCAGCGGCTCCACCACGCGGGCGATATAGCTCAGGAAGGCGTAGAGCAGGCCCACTTCCAGGCCCGACAGTTCGCGCCGGCCGAAGCCGTAAATCACCGTCACCAGCAGCAGCACATTGAGTAAGTCCAACGCCGGGCGCAGGAGCCAGGCATTGGCCCGCAGCTCGTCAATGCGAGCGGCCCAGTGCGCGCCATTGGTGTGCTCGAAGCGCTGGCCAAAGCGTGCCGCCGCTCCTGCCGCCTGCAGCATGGCCATGCCGGCCATGCTCTCCGCCATCTGCGCATTGATCTCGCTGCGCAATTGGCGGGCGCGCGCCACGGCCGGGGCGCTGAGGCGCTGGTACAGCAAGATGATCACCACCATGGCCGGTATCAACATGGCCACGATCAACATCAGCTGCCAGTCCAGCCAAGCCATGGCCACCAGCGAGCCCAGCACCACGATGCTGGAGTCCAGCATCACGTAAAGCACCTGGCGGTACAAGGTGTTGACCGCCTCGCTGTCGTTGGTGACGCGGCTGACCAACTGGCCGGTAATCGCGCGGTCGAAAAACGCCATCGGCAAGGCCAACACGTGGGCATAGACCCGCTCACGCAGGCGCAGCACCGAACGCTGCGCCACGCCGGCCATGCGGCTGAGCTGGGCATAGCGAATCCAGCTGGCGGCCCAGCCGCAGGCCAGCAGCGTGGCCAGTAGCAAGCCCATGGCATTCAAATCGAACTGGCGCGGCAGCAGGTGCTGATCAATGAAGCGTTTGCCCAGAATGGGGGTGAGCGCTTCCAGCCCGGCGGCCACCAGCAGCCAGATCACGCCGCGCCACAGCTCAGCTTTCTCCGGTGCGGCGGATTCCAGCAGCAGGCCGACCGAGGCCCAGGGCCGTTCGTCTTTTTTGGTCACGGTTTCCGGCTCAAGCAAGGCTGGCCTCCAGTTGTTGATAGCGCCATTGCGTGGCGTACCAGCCGGCACGCGCCAGCAGCTCGGCATGGCTGCCGAGTTCGGTGATGCGGCCATCGCGCAGCACAGCAATTTGGTCGGCGTCCATCACGGCGCTGAGGCGGTGGCTGTTGATGATGACGCTGCACTCGGGCCGCGCCTCGCGCAGCTCGCGCAGATGGGTCAGGATTTGCGACTCGGTACCGGTGTCCACGGCCGACAGCGCATCGTCCAGCAAGAGGATGGGTGCAGCGGCCAGCAAGGCCCGCGCAATCGCCACCCGCTGGCGCTGGCCGCCGGAGAGTGCCACGCCGCGCTCGCCCACCTCGGTGTCGTAGCCGCGGGGCAGGCGAGTAATGTCCTCGTGCACGGCGGCTTGGCGCGCGGCCGCTTCGATCTCGGCGCGGCTGGCCGAGGGCTTGGCCAGGGCGATGTTGTCCGCAATGCTGGCCGAGAACAAAAACGGCTCTTGCGGCACCCAGGCGATGCTTTCGCGCAGGCTTTGCAGGCGCAGCTCGGGCAGGGCCAAGCTGGTTTGTGCGTCGGGGTCGGAACTGGCGCTGGAGCCACTGACCGTGATGCGCCCGCTGCTGGGTTCACGCTGGCGCAGCAGCAAGCTCAGCAAGGTCGATTTGCCCGCACCGGTAGGCCCCACCAGGCCCAGGGTGCTGCCGGGCGGCAGGCGCAGGCTGACCTCGTGCAGGGCTTGGCGGCCGGCCTCGGGGTAGCTGAAGCTGATGGCCCCGAAGTCGATCTGCGCGTTCTTGGGCATGCTGGCCTGGCCCTCGTCGCTGAGGCTCAGCGGCGCGGCCAGCACCGGCTGCAGGCGGTCCCAGGCGGCGCGGCCGCGTTCCAGCAGCGACAGCACCCAACCGGCGGCAAACATCGGCCAGATCAGCTGGCCCAGATACATGGTGAAGGAGGTCAGCTGGCCGATGCTCAGCTCTTGCTTGGCAACCAGCAGGCCGCCCAGGCCCAGGGCAATGACGGTGGCGGCGCTCAGCGTCATGCCGACCGCTGGCTCGTAGGCAGCCTCCCATTTCTGCGCCTGGTAGCTGGACTCGGCGGCGCTGGCGGCCAGGGTGTGGAACTGCTGGCCGTTGTGGCGGGTCAGGCCCAGGGCGCGCAGGGTGCGCACGCTGGCCAGGCCTTCTTGCACATGCTGGTTCAGCAGCGAGAAGCGCGACAGTGAGCTTTGCCAGGCCAGATGCACATGGTCTGAAATGCGCCAAAAGGCCAGGGCCATGAAGGGGAAGGGCAGCAGTGCGGCCAAGCCGAGGCGCCAGTCCACGCCCAGGGTCATCATCAAGAGCACCAGGATCAAGGTCAGCGAGCCGTCAAACGCCGCCAGCAAAGCTTCGCCCGCGGCCATCTCGACGGCGTCCACATCATTGGTGGCCAGAGCCATCAGGTCGCCCGTGCGTTTGGCTTGGAAAAAGCCCGGGCCTTGCAAGCTCAGGCGCGCATAAAGCTGGGTGCGCAGCTGCTGGCCCAGCCGGTAAGCGGCGGCAAACAGGGCCAGGCGCCAGCCCACCCGCAGCAAATAGATCAGCGCCCCGGCGCCGATCAGCAGGCCCAGTTCGGTCAGCAAGACCTGACCCCGTAGCGTGCCCGCCACCATGCCGTCCACCACATGGCCGACCTGGCGCGGGATCCAGGTGGTCAAAACGGCAATGCTCAGCAGCATCAGGGCCGATGCCGCATAGGCGCGCCAGTGGCGGCGCACAAAGCCGGCCAGCATTTGGGTCAGGGTCATCGGCGGGCGGTCCGGGTGGGGAAGGGGTGGGGTGGGTGGCAGATTCTAGGTGTCGAGCCTGAAGCGCCTGCGCATCGACAGCGCGCCAGGCCAAAAATGGGTGGTCGATGAGGGGGAACCCGACCCCTCAAACCGAGGGCCGAATATGTCATCGGGCGTCATATTCGGGCGCTAGTATGAGTCGCAGTGCCTGGCTGAATCGGGCGCAAGCGCCGGGCGTGCACGCGCTGCCAAGTTTTGCTGGCGCAGCCGACGAGTCCGGACCCTCGGTATCTTCTTGACAACGCAAACTCCATGAAACTCAAACCCCTTGCCGCCTTGCTGGCGGCTGTTTTCGCCGCACCGCTGGTGCTGGCGTCTACGTCCGGCGTGGTGATTAGCCAGGTCTACGGCGGCGGCGCAGCTACTTCCGGCTCGCCCTCGTTCAAATACGATTACGTTGAGCTGTTCAATGCTGGCTCGGCACCCGTCAATCTGACGGGTTACTCGCTGCAATACGGCAGCGCCACCGGCACCGGCAACTGGAACGTGTCGGCGCTGAATAATCTGGCCAATCCGGTGCTGGCACCCGGCCGCTATCTCTTGATCCGCCAAAACACGGGCACGGGCGCTCTGGGCGCTGACATCACCACCCAAGACGGCATTGGTACCCTGACCATGAGCGCGGCCAGTGGCAAGGTGGCCTTGGTGAGCAGCACCACGGCATTGAACGGCGCCAATCCCAGCGGCGGCGCGCTGATCGACATGGTCGGCTACGGCAGCAGCAACGGCTTTGAAGGCGCAGCTACACCGCTTTTGAACAGCACGACCGCTGCGCTGCGCAAGAACAATGGTTGCACCGACAGCGACAACAACAACGCTGACTTCAGCCTTGGCACCCCGATGCTGCGCAATTCGGCGACGCCAGCAAACGTTTGCGGTGGCGGCTCTGTCGCTCAACCCATCATCGCCAGCTGCCCGGATGCGTCCAGCGCCGCAGGTGCGGCCAGCAACTTCTTGCTCAGCGCCACTGATGCCGACAGCCGCGTCAATAGCGCCCAAATCAGCGGCAACTGGCCGAGCGGCGTAACCCTGGGCACCTTTACGGCGGCGGCGGCTGCCGGTGGCGTGGCCACGCAGTCGGTCAGCGTGACCGGCGCTGTGCCGGCGGGTAGCTATCCCCTGAGCCTGCAGTGGAGCAATAACGATGGCCAGCAGGCTTCGTGCAGCTTCAATTTGTCAGTGGCGGGCCTGAGCTCGATCTCCAACATTCAAGGCAGCGGCGCCAGCAGCCCGCTGGTCGGCCAGACCGTCAGCACGCGCGGCATCGTCACCCATGTGGTGGCCACCGGCTTCTATATGCAAGACCGCCTGGGTGATGGCGACGCCAACACCTCGGACGGCATCTTTGTCTACACCGTCACGGCGCCCACTGTCGCTGTCGGCGCGGAGGTCTCGCTGAGCGGCCAAGTCGCCGAATTCACGGCCGGCCAGGGCACCATCACCCAGCTGAAGAACATCACTGGCCTGAGCACGCTGAGCACCGGCAACGCCATCACGCCCACCGCAGTGGACCTGACGACGCTGGCGCCCGGCGGCCTGGAAGCCTATGAGGGCATGCTGGTCACGCTGACCGGCCCCATCACCGTGCAGCAGAACTACTTCCTGGGTCGCTATGGTCAGCTGACCCTGGCCGCAGGTGGCCGCCTCTTGCAGCCGACCAATGTGATGCGCCCCGGTGTGGACGCGCAGAATTTGGCCAGCGCCAACCTGGCCCGCGCCATCATCCTGGACGACAACAGCTCGGCCCAGAACCCGGCCGTGATCCCGTATCTCGGCGAGGACAAAACCATCCGCGCGGGTGACACCACCGAATCGCTGACCGGCGTGATCGACTTCGGCCCCGCCACAGCCAATGCCACCGGCGCTTCGATGTATCGCCTGCAGCCCACAGTGGCTCCGGTCTTTGCGCGCAGCAACCCGCGTCCGCTGACACCACCTGCCGTGGGTGGCAATGTGCGTGTGGTCAGCGCCAATGTCTTGAACTTCTTCACCACCTTCGTCGATGGCAAAACGGCTGCCGGCGGCAGCGGTGAGGGCTGCTCCTTGGGCGGCGTGGTGGCGGCATCCAACTGCCGTGGCGCCAACAACCTGAACGAGTACCAGCGCCAAATCGCCAAGACCGTGGCCGAGCTGAGCACGCTCAACGCCGATGTGGTGGGTCTGATGGAGATTCAGAACAACGGCGATGTGGCTTTGCAAACGCTGGTGAATGCGCTCAATGCCAAGATGGGCGCGGGCACCTACGCCGCCGCTCCGCTGCCGGCTCAAGGCACCGGTGACGATGCCATCCGCGTGGCCATGATCTACAAGCCCGCTACGCTCAAGCTGGTGGGTGCCTCGATCTCTGACGTCAATCCGGTCAACAACCGGCCCACTTTTGCGCAAGGCTTCCAGGCCCCCAATGGTGAGCGTTTCGCGGTGTTGGTGAACCACTTCAAATCCAAGAGCTGCTCGGGTGCCAGCGGCGTCAATGCCGACCAGGGCGATCTGCAGGGCTGCTACAACGCCCAGCGGATCGAACAGGCGCTGCAGCTGCAGAACTTCATCAACCAGGTGAAGACGACGGCCGGCACGCAAGATGTGCTGCTGCTGGGTGACTTCAATGCCTATGCGCAGGAAGATCCGATTCACACGCTGACTCAAAGCGGCCAGATCGTCGACTTGGTGGGTATGTTCGATCCGGAGCACTACTCCTACGTCTTCGACGGTTTCGCCGGCCGTCTGGACCATGGCTTCGGTAGCGCCAGCATTGCGAGCAAGGTGACGGGCGCCACGTCCTGGCACATCAACGCCGATGAGCCGCTGGTGATCGACTACAACACCGAGTTCAAGCCGGCGGATCACTACGCGCCCACGCCCTTCCGCTCCTCCGACCATGACCCCATGGTGCTGGGCCTGAACCTGGTCAAGAACGTCAAGGGCACGAATGGCAATGATGTGATCGTCGGTACAGCCGGTGACGATGTGATCGAAGGCGGCCTGGGTCGTGACACCCTGAGCGGCAACGGCGGCCGTGACCAGTTCGTCTACAACACCGGCGCCGATGGCCTGGACACCATCACCGACTTCAAGCCCGGTATTGACCAGTTGGTCTTCACCGGCTTGCTGCGCAGTGTTGGCATCAGCAGCAGTGCTCCGCTGGCCCAGGGCTTTGTGACTTGCTCCGCCTCCGCTGGCGGCGCCCTGATCGGCTACGACCCTGACGGTGCCGCCGGCCCCGCCAAGTCGCGCCCCGTGGTCGCGCTCAAGGGCCTGGCCTGCGCGGCCGTGCAAGCCAATAGCTTCAAGTTCTAATTCGAGGAGAACCCCATCATGATGTTCCGTAAAACCACCCTCGCCCTGGCCTTGGGCCTGGCCAGCCTGGCCGCCCAAGCCGCCAGCTTCAACTTCAATGGCCAGCTTGACGCCGGCCCCTTGCTGGGCCAGAGCTTCAGCGGCCAGTACAGCTACGCCGATGCCGCGCTCAGCGGCTCGGGCTTTGAGACCTTGTCGCTGACCGGCTTCAGCCTGAGCTTTCTGGGCCAGAACTACGGCTTGGCCGATGCCAGCTTGGCGCCGACCGCTGACTTCCAGGACGGCGTGTTCCTGGGGCTGAGCTATCAGTACGCCAGCCCCGCGGCGCAGCTGAACATGACCTCGGGCAGTTTGGATGCCAGCAACGCGTACTTGTCCTACCAGCCAACGTCGGGCATTGAGAGCTCGGGCGCCTACGCCATCAGCGCCGTGCCTGAGCCGTCGAGCTGGGCCTTGAGCCTGGCCGGCTTGCTGGCCGTGGGCATGTTGGCTCGCCGCCGTAAGGCATAAACCTGCGGCAGCGTCAGGGGCTGCCGGGCTAGGACTTAATAAGTCCGGCTGCCCTTGAACTGCGCATGCTGGCGCCGCTGCAAGGTGGTGCTGCGGCTCATGGCCGCAAAGCTCACGCTGGCATGCGCGTGCATGATGGCCAGGCCCAGGGCATCGGCGGCATCCTTGCCGGGCTCGCCGGGCAGGCTCAAAAGGCGCTGCACCATCAACTGCACCTGCTCCTTCTTCGCATGGCCGTGGCCCACCACGGCCTTTTTCATTTGTAGCGCGGTGTACTCCGACACCGTCAGGTCGCAAGACACCAGGGCGGTGATGGCCGCTCCGCGTGCCTGGCCCAAGAGCAAGGTGGACTGCGGGTTGACGTTGACGAAGACGATCTCCACCGCCGCGCAAGTCGGCTGATAACGCGCCGTGACCTCCCGCACACCGTCGAAGATGATTTTCAAACGCGCCGGCAAGTCGCCGGTGGCCACGGCGCTGGTCTTGATGGTGCCGCTGGCGATATAGCTCAGGCGCGGCCCATCCGCCTCGATGACGCCAAAGCCCGTTGTCTGTAGACCGGGGTCAATACCGAGGATACGCATGGTGTTTGAGGCAGCCAATGGGATGAAGTTGTGAAGGGTTTCAGCGCAGGCTCATGTCCGCGCAGCGGACGTGAAGGCGCGCAAGCGCCGGCCGGAGCTAAAGCCCGTGGTTTGTAGACCGGGGTCAATACCAAGAATTCTCATCAACTCGCCCACCTGAAATACCAACGCACCGAGTGAAAGAACACCGGCGCAGAGAAGCACAGCACCGCGATGCGATCCAGCAGCCCCACCGCGCCGGTGATGGAGCTGCGATTGCCCCAGTAGCGCACGCCGGCATCGCGCTTGAGCGCCTCCATCACCAGGGCGCCGAAGCTGCCCGCCCCAGCCGCTGCGGCGGCCATCAGCATGGCTTGCCAGACATTGAAGGGGGTGATCCAGAACAGTGCTGCGCCCAGCAGTGCGGCCCCCAGCACGCCGGCCCACCAGGCGCGCATGGAGAAGTCGCGGTCAACATGGCGGGCCAGTGGCCGGCGTCGCAGCCAGGTGGCGGCGCGCTCTTCGGCCAGATGGCCGCCGCTGACCACAATCACGAGAAAGAACAGCAGGAACGCGCCACGGCCGGAGTAGCTGGGCATGTCCAGCAGCAGCAGGGCGGGGGCATGCGAGAGGCCGTAGATGCAGACCATGATGCCCCACTGAATCTTGGCGTTACGCTCCAGAAAATTGCGCGGGTCACCGGCCAGGGCGCTGACCACGGGAATGGCCAGAAAGCTGTAGACGGGGATCAGAACGGTGAAGAGATTGAACTCCCGCAAGCCCACCACCAAGTATTGCAGCGGCAGCAGCACGAAGAAGGCCAGCAGCAGGCTGCGGTGGTCGCCGCGGCGGGTGTGCAGCAAGGTGATGAACTCCCGCAAGGCCAGGAAGGACAGCACGCCAAACAGCACCGTTGCCCCCACCGGCCCGGAGACCCAAGCGGCCCAGAAGATGCTGGCGCCCAGCCACAGCATGCGCAGCTCATGGTGCCAGCGGCGGCGCCGTTCCATCACGGCCTCGTCGGTGCTTTCGCTTTCGCGCAAGCTCATCAAAAAGCTGCTGCAACTCAGCAGCACCAGGGTGCTGAGCAAGGCGATGAAGAGCAGGGCGGTTTGCTGGTGCGGCGCCAGCTTTTGCAGCAAGGCCATCATGGACGTTCACCTGCGGGGCGCTGCGCCAACACCGCGGCGCGGGCGCGCTCGAGGAAGGCGCGTTTGTCCTCGCCCGCCTCCAGGTGTAGCGGCTCGCCGAAGGTCACTGTGCACAGAATCGGCACCGGCACCACTTCGCCCTTGGGCATGACGCGCTGGACGTTGTCGATCCAGGTCGGCACCAGCACGACTTGCGGGAACTGCTCGGCCAGATGGAAGAGCCCGGCCTTGAAGGGCTGCGGCTCGCCTTTGTTGGAGCGCGTGCCTTCCGGGAAGATGACCAGCGAGTCGCCCGCCGTCAGCGCGTCCGCCAGCGGTTCGAGTGGATCATCATCCGGCGTGGCGCGGGTGCGGCTGACGTAGACGGCGTTGAACACGGCGGTGGTGAGCCAGGTCTTGAGCGGGCTGCTGGTCCAGTAGTCGCGCGCGGCAATGGGGCGGGTCTGGGCGCGCATATCCCCGGGCAGGGCGGCCCAGATCAGCACCCAGTCGAAATGGCTTTGATGGTTGGCGAAATAGATGCGCTGCTCGGCCTTCGGCGGGCAGCCCTTCCAATGGCCTTGGGCGCCGGTGATCAGCCGCGCCAGGCCGGCCAGAAAATGGCCGGTGAATTTGGCAAGAGACATGCCGCCATCCTAGCCGGGAACGCCGGGCCGGCCCGGAGTTCCCGCGCCGCAAGCGCCCCCGGGCCGGACTGAGCGCAAGCTCAGGCCCAGTTCAAGCCAGTTGCACCGCCTTGCCGCTGAGGCTTTGCGCCAGGCCGGTGGCCAGGCGCGCGGCCAGGGTGTAGACCGTGACCTGCGGATTGGCGCCGATGCTGGTGGGGAAGAGCGAGCCGTCATGCACCGACAGGTTCTTGAGCTGCCAATGCCGGCCGTCCGGTTGCGCCACGCCGCGGCTGGCCTCGGCGGCCAGGCTGCAGCCGCCCATCACGTGGGCGCTGCCGACCACGGTCAGGAAGGGCTTGTAGTCCAAGCGTGCAATCGCGGCTTTGGCGGCCTCCCAGCTGCCGTAGTCCTCGGCCCGCTCGTGGCCGGGGCGCACGGTCTTGGCGCCTGCGGCGAATTGCAGTTCGGCCATGCTGAGGTGGGCGCGGCGGGCGCCTTCCAGCAAATAGTCGCTCAAGGTATAGGCCAGGGCGGCGCTGCCGTCGGACTTGAGGCTGACCGTGCCGCCGGGCGACTCGGCATGGAAGCCGTCGCGCAGCAGGGCGATGCCCACATGGGTGTGCGGAAAGGCTTTGACGCGCGGGCCCAGCTCGGCGCCGAAGCCGCCCAGATTGGTCATCGCAAAAGCCGGGTGCACCGGCGCGGTTTCGAGCTTGAAGCCGACCGGGCCGTCCACCGGATGCTGGTGCAGGAAATGGTCAGAGAAGACGCTCATGGGCGCACCGGCCCAGCCCTGCACGGCCTCGGGCATGACGGCGCTGCTGACCAGGGTGGGGTGCAAAAAGGTGCGCTTGCCCAGCAGCTTGTGCGGGTCGGGCGCGCCCGAGCGCATCAGCAGGGCGGGCGAGTTGATGGCGCCGCCGGCCAGCACGAAATGCTTGGCCGTGATTCGCAGCGGCGCGCCATTGGCATCGCCATTGAGGTGGATGGGCTGGCAGATCAGCGCCTGCACCCGGTCGCCCTGCAACTCGTAGCGCTGGGCGCGCGTTTGCACCAGCAAGGTGGCGCCAAGATCAAGCGCCGCCGGAATCGTGGTGACCAGCATGGACTGCTTGGCATTGGTGGGGCAGCCCAGGCCGCAGGAGCCCAGGTTCCAGCAGCCCTTCACATTGCGATGCATCTTGACCGGCTCGGCGCCAATCTTCAGCGCGCCGCGCCGCAGCACATCGTTATTGGCATTGGGCTCACCCATCCACTCGCCGATATTCAGGCGTCGTTCCACCTGCTCGAACCAGGGGCCTAAGGCCGCGGGCGTCATATCGCTGAGACCGTATTTGCTGGCCCAAACTTCCAGTGTGGAGGCCGGCGTGCGGAAGGCGCCCGCCCAGTTGACCGTGGTGGAGCCGCCGACGCAGCGTCCTTGCAGGATCGGCATGGTCTGCTCGGTGTTCTTGCGGCCACCGGCTTCTTGGTAGAGCTGGCCATAGGCCTCGGCTTCGAGCTGGCGGAAGTCGCTGCTGGAGCGCAGCGGGCCTTCTTCCACGATGATGATCTTGAGGCCGGCCTTGGCTAATAGCTCGGCCGTGATGCCCGCACCCGCGCCACTGCCGACGATCAGCACATCGCAGTCCAGCTGTGCCGGTGGGGCGCGGAAGGCGCCGTCCAGCTCGGTGCCGAAGACCTTCCAGCCGCGTGCCAGACCCTCTTTGATGGGGTCGGCGATCTTGGGTTTATTGCTTTGTTCTTGGCTCATGCTCAGGCGAATTCTCGGGGTCCGGGGTAGCCCACTTGCGGCCAGTTGCTGGCGTCGCTGAAGAAGACCAGGCAGTTGAGGTCACGCAGGGCGTGATAGATCTGTTGGCGCACGTCGAGGCTGGATAGGCGCATGCCGTCCAACACTGCTTGCACCTCGGCCACCGAGGCCTCGGCCCAGTCGGTTTTCAGGCCCGTCAACGCCAGGCGGCCGGCGCTGCTGCTCAGCAGGCTCAGCACCTGACCCAGCTGTGCGCGAACCTCGGCCGGAAAGCCCGCGATATTGGCATCCACCTGGGCCAGCTGTTGATCAAGCCGGGCCTCGCGCTGCACTGCGTTCTCGGGCCACAGGCCGTCCAGCACGCTCAGGGCCACTTTGCGCATCAGGACGCGAGCGTCGGGGCTGAGTTTGCCGTCCACCAGGCCGGGGCGCAGCAGTGCCACACCGGTCCCTGCCAGGCCCAGCAGCACCGCGCTGCCCACGCCCAGCTGCAGCCAGCGTCGTCGATTCATCATGCTCAAGCGAGTCTCCATTTTTGTTTGATCCGAGGCTAACCGCTGCCTGCCCCGGTGCCAAGCGTGTTGGCCCTTGCCTAGAGTTTGCGGTCTATTTGCCGAATGGTCGCAAGGGTGACAGCGCAAGGGCGTGCGCGGGCCGCTGGCTTGGTGGATGATGGGCGAACTCTGCAGATTCCATTCGCTATGACCACCGCACTGCCCACCATCGCTTTCGACAATAGCTACGCGCGCGAGCTTGAAGGCCTGTATGCCCATGTGCAGGCCAGCCGGGTCCCGGCGCCGCGCCTGCTGCGTTTCAACCAGGCCTTGGCCACCGAGCTGGGCTTGGAGCTGGATGGGTTTGACCAAGCCACCTTGGCGGCGCTGTTCGCCGGCATGGAGGTACCGGTGGGCGCCACGCCGCTGGCGCAAGCCTATGCGGGCCACCAATTCGGCGGCTTCTCACCTCAGCTGGGCGATGGCCGTGCCTTGCTGCTGGGCGAGGTGATTGATGTGCAGGGCCGCCGGCGCGATATTGCTTTGAAGGGTTCGGGCCGCACGCCTTTCTCGCGCGGTGGCGACGGCAAGGCGGCCGTCGGGCCGGTGCTGCGCGAATACCTGGTGGGCGAGGCCATGCATGCGCTGGGCGTGCCCACCACCCGGGCGCTGGCGGCGGTGAGCACCGGCGAGCA
Organism: Roseateles sp. PN1; assembly: GCF_038419725.1. Classification (NCBI taxonomy): domain Bacteria; kingdom Pseudomonadati; phylum Pseudomonadota; class Betaproteobacteria; order Burkholderiales; family Sphaerotilaceae; genus Roseateles; species Roseateles sp. PN1. The sequence goes on from NZ_JBCARA010000011.1 coordinate 116,100, forward strand.
GGTGCAGCGCGAAGGCCTGCTGCCCGGCGCGGTGCTGACCCGGGTGGCGGCCAGCCATGTGCGGGTGGGCACGTTTCAGTACTTCGCCGCGCACGGCGAGATCGACAAGCTGCGCCGCTTGGCTGACTATGTGATTGCGCGGCACGACCCCCAGCTGCTGGGCAGCGCCGAGCCCTATCTCGGCCTGCTGCAGGCGGTGGCCGAGCGCCAGGCGGCGTTGATTGCGCGCTGGATGCATCTGGGTTTCATCCATGGGGTGATGAATACCGACAATATGACCATCTCCGGCGAAACGATTGACTACGGCCCCTGCGCCTTCATGGAGGCCTATGACCCCGACGCGGTGTTTAGCTCAATCGACCGGCAGGGCCGCTACACCTACTCGAATCAACCGCAGATCGCGCGCTGGAATCTGGCCCGCCTGGCCGAGGCCTTGTTGCCGCTGATGGGTAGCGATGTGCAGCGCGCCATTGATCAGGCCATGGCGGTGCTGGACGACTTCCCGGCGCGGTACGAGGCGCACTGGCTGCAAGGCGCGCGCGCCAAGCTGGGCTTGTTGGAGGCCCAGGACGGTGATCTTGAATTGGCGCAGGACTGGTTGACTCTGCTGCACACCCAGGCGGTGGACTTCACCCTGGCCTGGCGACATCTGGCGGCAGTGGCCGATGGCGCAGAGTCACAGGGTCAGGTCTTGCCCCCGAGTGCCTTGCAGGCCATGTTTGTGGATGCGGCCGCATTGAATGCCTGGCTCGCTCGTTGGCAGGCGCGCTTGGCCAGCGAGGCTGCCCAGCCTCCGGCGCAGCGCGCTGCAGCCATGCGTGCCGTCAGCCCGCTCTATATTCCGCGCAATGCCTTGGTGGAGGACGCCTTGAGTGCCGCCAGCGATCATGGGGATCTGAAGCCCTTTGAGCAGCTCTTGGCGGTGCTGAGCCAGCCTTTCGTCGAGCGTCCCGGGCTGGACCGCTACGCCCAGCCCGCGCCTGCGGAGGTGACGGCGAACTACCGTACTTTCTGCGGCACCTGAGGACTCGATGAGCGCATGGCCGTGCGCTTGAACGGGGCCGAGCTTAGCGCCAGTGTTTAGTCGGCTTGGCCTTCCAACATGGCCTGCAGTTTCAGCACCGTGTGCCAGTTGCGTGAGGTGGCGGCCTCGCCGGTGGCGCGGGCAAAGGCCTTGGCCAGCTTGGAATCGATCACGCCGCTGGCGCAATGCAGATAAGCGGCCCGCTCACCCAGGGCAAAGGCCTCCTCGCCCCAGTCTTGCTGGCACAGGGCTTGGGCCTTGGCGTGGGTTTGTTCGGAGGCCAGAAAGGCCACCAGCAATTGGGACGGGTCGGCTTGCCGCTGCAGCAGACTGTTCTGCGCGATTACCTCGCGCAATTCGCTGGCGCTGACAACGATCACCGCAACTGAAAAGCCGCAGTGCTGTTCGATGGCAGCCGCAATCGCCGCCGCCGCGCCACTCAGTTGGCTTGGCGTGGCCTTGAACAGCGCGTTGCCGCTATTGAGCAAGGTGCGCACCTCGGTGAAGCCCAAGGTGTCGCTCAAGATCTCGCGCAAGTCCGCCATGGCGATGCGCTTGGCCTTGCCCACATTGATGCCGCGCAGCAGGGCCACGCAGGCGATGGCTTGGGTTTTACTCATGCCAGCTGCGGCCAGAAGTGAAGCCCCGCGCAGCGCGGCGGAGTGGGGTGGTGCCGGGCGTGCGCCGGGCTGCTGCAGGAGCCCGGCTGATCCATCAGTGACGGAAGTGGCGCACGCCGCTGAACACCATGGCGATGCCGCGCTCGTTGGCGGCGGCGATCACCTCGTCGTCGCGCATCGAGCCACCGGGCTGGATGACGCTGGTGGCGCCGGCATCAACGACCACATCCAGGCCGTCTCGGAAGGGGAAGAAGGCGTCGCTGGCGACGGCCGAGCCTTGCAGGGTCAGACCGGCGTTCTCGGCCTTGATCGAGGCGATGCGGGCCGAGTCAATGCGGCTCATTTGGCCAGCACCCACGCCCAGGGTCATGCCGCCGGCGCAGAAGACGATGGCATTGCTCTTCACGTACTGAGCGACGGTCCAGGCGAACAGCAGGTCTTGCAGCTCTTGTGCCGTGGGCTGCTTGGTGGTGACTACCTTCAGATCGCTGGCCTTGAGGAAATGGTTGTCCGCGGTTTGCAGCAGGATGCCGGAGCCAACGCGCTTGCTGTCGACGGCATTGCGGCCTTGGCTGAAGGGCGTGGCGCCACCTGCGGGCAAGGCGATTTCCAGCAGGCGCACATTCACCTTGGCGGCGAAGATGGCGCGCGCTTCATCGCTGAAGGCCGGAGCCATCAGCACTTCAACGAACTGCTTGGAGACATGCTGGGCAGCGGCTGCGTCCACCGGGCGGTTGAAGGCGATGATGCCGCCGAAGGCGCTGGTGGGGTCGGTCTTCAAGGCCTTGGCATAGGCTTCGGCCGGGTTGGCGCCGATCGCCACGCCGCAGGGGTTGGCGTGTTTGATGATGACGCAGGCGGGGGTGTCGAAGGCCTTGACGCATTCCCAGGCGGCGTCGGCATCAGCGATATTGTTATAGCTGAGCTCCTTGCCTTGCAGCTGCTTGGCGGTTACCAGCGAGCCGGGGGCGGGGAAGAGGTCGCGGTACAGGGCAGCGGTCTGGTGCGAGTTCTCGCCGTAGCGCAGGTCTTGCACCTTGACGAAGGTGGAGTTCATCTGGCCGGGGTATTCGGCCAGGCTGCCGTCGTCCTGGCGGGCGCTCAGGTAGTTGCTGATGGCTGCGTCATATTGGGCGATGCGGTTGAAGGCAGCCACGCTGGCGGCGAAGCGGGTCTTGTCGCTGGTCTTGCCGCTGGCCTTGAGTTCTTCCAGCACGCCGGCGTATTGGGATGCGTCGGTCAGCACCGTCACATCTTTCCAGTTCTTGGCTGCGCTACGCACCATGGCCGGGCCGCCGATGTCGATGTTCTCGATCGCGTCTTCCAGCGTGCAACCGGGCTTGGCCACGGTGGCTTCAAAGGGGTAGAGGTTGACGGCCAGGATGTCGATCATGGTGATGCCGTGCTGGGCAGCGGCGGCCATGTGCTCGGGGAAGTCGCGGCGTGCCAGCAGGCCACCGTGCACTTTGGGGTGCAGGGTCTTGACGCGGCCGTCCAGCATCTCGGGGAAGCCGGTGTGGTCAGCCACCTCGGTGACGGGCAGGCCAGCGTCGGCCAGCAGCTTGGCCGTGCCGCCGGTGGACAGCAGGCGCACGTTTAGGGCGTGCAGTTCCTTGGCGAATTCGAGGATGCCGGTCTTGTCGGACACGGAGATCAGAGCAGTGAGTTGAGACATGGCGTTACTTCTTGGCTAAGTTTGAATTCAAAAAATCGGGCCGGCAGGCTGGCTGGCAATCGGGCGGTCTTTGGTGGCCGCGCCCCTCAAGGGATCAGCTTGTGCTCGGTCAGCTTGCGCCGCAAGGTGTTGCGGTTGATGCCCAGCCATTCGGCCGCCTTGCTTTGGTTGCCGGCGGCGTGCTGCATCACCACTTCGAGCAGGGGCTTCTCCACCAGGTGGATCAGCATCTCGTGCATGGAATGGGGTTCTTCGCCTTCGAGGTCGCGGAAATAGACCTCCAGGTTTTCGCGCACGCAGGCATCGATGGGTTTCGGTGTCATGCCAGCGGCCTCAGTTCTTTTTGTTGGTTTGCATTCATAGTCATCGCATGTTCATCGTCTGCGTCCGAACCTGCCATTGTTGGCTCGCCTTGCGGCTTGGCAAGATAGGGCAAGCGCTCATAGTCCCCCGCCATGCGGGCGAACCATTGGCGCAGGGCGCTGATTTGCGCCTCGCAGCTTTCCAGCAGGTTCATCGCCTGGCGGAACTCTTCACCACCGGGCAAGTCACGCACCGCCCAGCCGATGTGCTTGCGCGCGGTGCGCATGCCGGTCAGGCTGCCGTAGAGCGTGTAGTGTTCTTGCAGGTGTTCCACCAGCCAGTCGCTGGCCTCCACCACGGTGGGGGCGGGCAGGGTCTGGCCGGTGCTTAGGTAATGGGCGATCTCGCGGAAGATCCAGGGCCGGCCTTGGGCGGCACGGCCAATCATGATGGCGTCTGCGCCGGTGTGGGCGAGCACTTCGCGGGCTTTCTCGGGCGAGTCGATATCGCCGTTGGCCACCACCGGAATCTGCAGCGCGGCCTTGACGGCGCGGATGGTGTCGTATTCGGCTTGGCCCTTGTAGCCCTGCTCGCGGGTGCGGCCGTGCACCGTGACCATGGCCACGCCGGCGGCTTGGGCGCCCAGGGCCAGTTTGACGGCGTTTTTTTCGCTCTCACACCAGCCGGTGCGCATCTTCAGGGTCACCGGCACGCCGTGCGGCGCTGCGGCCTCGACCACGGCGCTGACGATTTGCAAGGCTAGCGGTTCGTCTTGCATCAGCGCCGAGCCGGCCCATTTGCTGCACACCTTCTTGGCCGGGCAGCCCATATTGATGTCAATGATCTGCGCGCCGCGGGCGATGTTGTAGGCCGCGGCCTCGGCCATCATGGGCGCGTCGGTGCCGGCGATTTGCACCGCGATGGGGCCTTGCTCACCCTCATGATTGGCGCGGCGCGAGGTCTTCAGGCTGTTCCACAAGTCCTTGCGCGAGGTCACCATCTCGCTCACCGCATAGCCTGCCCCCATGCGGCGGCACAGCTGGCGAAACGGCCGGTCGGTGACGCCGGCCATGGGCGCCACGAACAAGGCGTTGGCAAGACGATGGGAGCCAAGCTGTGGGCCAGGCATTGGGGAAGACATGCGGGTGCGGACGGACGGAAGGTGGGGGCGGCAGTTCAGGCGCAGGGACGGCGCTGGCTGCACAAAAAAGAGGCAAGAGTATAAAGCCCTTCGCCCGTTCGGGCCCTGCCCATAATCCACGCCATGGAACAATTTCTGCAATCTGCCATTCACGGCCTGCTCGCGACCATGGCCTTGCCTCAGGTTGGGCTGGCGGCCGTCTTCATTGTGGCGCTGGTGTCGGCCACGCTCTTGCCGCTGGGCTCGGAGCCGGCGGTCTTCCTTTTGGTCAAGGCCGACCCGAGCATGTTTTGGCCCGCCGTGCTGGTGGCGACCGTGGGCAATAGCCTGGGCGGTGCCATCAGTTGGTGGATGGGCTACGCGGCCGAACAAGCTTATGAGCAAGCCAAGCGCGAGCGGCCGCCCAACCCGCGCGCCTTGCGCTGGCTGGAGCAGTTTGGTGCCAAGGCTTGCCTGCTCAGCTGGTTGCCGGTGGTGGGCGATCCGCTGTGCGCCGTGGCCGGTTGGTTGAAGCTGCCCTTCTGGCCTTGTGTGGCCTATATGGCCGTGGGCAAGCTGATGCGCTACGTCCTGATGACGGCGAGCTTGCTGTGGGTATTCCCCCCCTGATGGGGGTAAGCCGCGAACTTCCCTTCAGCGATCACAATGCGTGACCGCATTACAGATTTGAGCCAGCCCCCCATGACGACTACCCGCACCCCTGCCTACACTGAATTGCAACAACGCCAGCAGCGCTTGCATCATCTGACGCACCTGCAATCCATCGCCGAGTGGGATCAATCCGCCAATATGCCGGCCAAGGGCAGCGAGGCGCGATCCCTGGCTGTGGCCGAAATGGGCGGCTTGCTGCATCAGCTCAGCACCGAGCCGGTGCTCAAGACCTTGCTGGCCGACGCCGAACAAGAAGACCTGAGCAGCGACGAGCGCGCCAATCTGCGCGAGATCAAGCGCGCCTGGAGCGCCTCTAACGCCTTGCCGCAGCGCCTGGTGGAAGCCAAGTCGCTGGCCAGCTCGCGCTGCGAACATGCGTGGCGCAGCCAACGCCCGGCCAATGACTGGGCCGGCCATCTGCCCAATCTGCGTGAAGTGGTGGCCTTGGCGCGGGAGGAGGCGGTCTGCTTGTCGGAAGCCACCGGCCTGTCGCGTTACGACGCCTTGATGGATCTTTATGAGCCCGGCATGCGCAGTGCTGAGGTGGACCGCGTGTTTGGTGATCTGCGCAGCTGGCTGCCTGATTTGATCAAGACCGTGCAGGCCAAGCAGGCGCAGGAGACGGTGCTGGAACCCGTTGGCCCCTTCCCCAAAGCGGCCCAGCGCGCCCTGGGCCTGGACGCCATGCGCCTGATGGGCTTTGACTTCGACGCCGGTCGCTTGGATGAAAGCGCTCACCCGTTTTGCGGCGGTGTGCCGGAAGATGTGCGCATGACCACGCGCTACCGCGAGGACAGCTTCATCCCCAGCCTGATGGGCACCATCCACGAAACCGGCCATGGCCGCTACGAGCAAAACCGCCCGCGCGACTGGATCACCCAGCCCTTGTCACAAGCCCGCTCCATGGGTTTGCATGAAAGCCAGAGCCTGAGCTTTGAGATGCAGCTGGGTAGCCACCCGGCGTTCGCCAAGCTGCTGAGCCCGCTGGTCATCAAGCACCTGGGCGATCAGCCGGCTTTTGCGCCGCAAAACTTGAATCGCTTGCTGACCCGGGTGCACACCGGCCTGATTCGCGTCGATGCCGACGAGGTCACTTACCCGGCGCACGTCATCCTGCGTTACGAGATCGAGCGCGCGCTGATGGAAGGCGAGATCGAGTGCGAGGACATCCCGGCCCTGTGGGACGCCAAGATGATGGAGCTGCTGGGCCAGGACACACGCGGCAATTTCAAAGACGGCTGCATGCAAGACGTGCACTGGGGCAGCGGCTCCTTTGGCTACTTCCCTTGCTACACCTTGGGCGCCATGTATGCCGCGCAGTGGTTTGCCGCCATGCGCCGCGCCGCGCCGACGCTGGACGCGCAAATCGAAGCCGGGCAATTGCAGCCGGTGTTTGACTGGCTGCAAACCAATATCTGGAGCCAGGGCAGCCGTTGGGAAACGCCTGAGCTGGTGCGCCGCGCCAGCGGCGAGGCGCTCAACCCGGCGCACTTCAAGGCGCATTTGCAGGCCCGTTATCTGGCCTGAGGTTTGGGGGCTTTCCATGCACTGAGGCCCGCCACAAGGCGGGCCTCAGTGCTGTGATTCAGCGGCCCGCGAGCGCGGTCGGCTGAATCGGTCTAGATCGAAGGGCGCGGCTGCTCAGCGGCCACGCCCGCCTGATCAAGCTGCGGCGGCTTCGGTGCTGGCCGGGGCTGCAGCGACTGGGGCTGCCGCGACCTTCTTGGCAACGCGCTTGGCGGCCGGGGCCTTGGCTTCAACTGGCTTGGCTGCTGCGGCGGGCGCGGCTGCCTTTTTGGCGACGACCTTGGGGGCAGCTTTGGCGGCCGGCTTGGCGGCTGCCTTGACCGGTGCCTTCACAGCGGCCACTTTGGCGGGGGCCTTGGCAACCGGCTTGGCTGCTGGCTTGACGGCCTTGGGTGCAGCCACGGCGGTCTTCACGACCTTGGCGGCAGCTTTTGCGGCGGGCTTGACCACCTTGCTGGCCTTGTCGGCTTTGGCTGCGGGCTTGGCTTTGGCCTTGGCTTTCGGTGCCACGCCCAGGGCGTCGCTCAACTCATTGAGGCGCTCCACCAATTCATTCACTTCCTTGGCCGAGGGCACGCCCAGGCGCTTTAAGGCGCGAGCCACGCGCTCTTCGAAGATGGACTCCAGCTTGTCCCAATGCTGGCCAGCCTTGCTGCCCACATCGTCGGCCATGCCGGTCATCTTGCTGGCCATGGCGCCGATTTTTTCTTCGGCGGCGCTTTGGGTCTTCTTCTGCAAGTGGATGCCTTCTTTCACCAGGGCTTCAAACACCTTGCCGCCTTCGCCTTGCGCCTTGGAAAAGGCGCCCAGACCTGCTGCCCAGATTTGCTGGGCCGAGTCCTTGATGTGCTGGGCAAGTTGGCTGTCCAACAGTCCGGCCGGGATCGCGCCACCGAAGGTGCTGCTCGCGGCGGCGTTTTTCTTGGCTGCCATTTTCTGAAGCTTCTTGACCATGTTGTCAGTCCTTTGTGTTGACGAATTACTGGCGGGCCCTGGTAGGTACTCGCACATCCTCACTATAGGCCCGCATGCCTGCATTTAGCTGACGCAAGTCCTAGGCAGTGCCCTCTACCTACAGCCTGGTCGACCCCTGGGGAAAGCCTGCAGCTTGGGCGGCCTGCTGATGGTCAAGAATGCGGGTAAACCACATTCTTGACGGAGACACTGATGCAGTATTTCGTGACGGGAGCCACTGGCTTTATTGGCAAGCGGCTGGTGAAAAAACTGCTCGCGCGGCGCGGCAGCACGGTGCACTTTTTGCTGCGTGAAGAGAGCTGGGACAAGCTGCCCGACTTGCTGCAATTCTGGGGCGTTGCCAAGAACCGCGTGCAGCCGGTCAAGGGCGATTTGTGCGGCAAGAAGCTGGGGGTGTCTGCCGAGGACATCAAGCGCTTGAAGGGTCAGATCGACCATGTCTATCACCTCGCTGCGGTCTATGACCTGAAGGCGGACGAGGAGGCGCAGATGAGCGCCAATATCGATGGCACGCGCAGCATGGTGGAGTTCGCCCACGCCGTGGATGCCGGTCATGTGCACCATGTCTCCAGCATTGCCGCCGCCGGCCTTTACGAAGGCGTGTTCCGCGAGGATATGTTTGACGAGGCCGAAGGCCTGGATCATCCCTACTTCAAGTCCAAGCATGAGAGCGAAAAGATCGTTCGCAAGGAGTGCAAGCGCCCCTGGACGGTCTATCGGCCCGCCATGGTGGTGGGCGACTCCAAGACCGGCGAGATGGACAAGGTTGACGGCCCGTACTACTTCTTCAAGCTGATTCAGCGCCTGCGCCAGATCCTGCCGCCCTGGATGCCCTCGATTGGTTTGGAGGGCGGCCGCATCAATATCGTGCCAGTTGATTTCGTCGTTAGTGCGCTGGATCACATCAGTCACCAGCAGCGCAAGACGGGGGGCTGCTTCCATCTGGTTGACCCGATGGGCTATCGGGTCGGCGATGTGCTGGATATCTTCTCGCGCGCCGCCCATGCACCGAAGATGAATCTCTTCATCAATGCGGCGCTGCTGGGCTTTATTCCGAAGAGCGTGAAGAAGGGCTTGATGGCCCTGGCACCGGTGCGGCGCATCCGCAATGCGGTGATGAAGGATCTGGGTTTGCCGGATGATTTGTTCACCTTCATCAACTACCCGACCCGCTTTGACTGCCGCGAGACCGAGGCGGCACTCAAAGGTTCGGGCGTGGCCTGCCCGAATCTGCACGACTACGCCTGGCGCTTGTGGGATTACTGGGAGCGTCATCTGGACCCGGCCCTCTTCATCGATCGCAGCCTGCGCGGTACGGTGGCGGGCAAGGTGGTGCTGGTCACCGGGGGCTCCTCGGGCATTGGCCTGGCGGCGGCGATCAAGTTCGCCCAGGCCGGTGCCATCACCCTGATTTGCGCGCGTGATGAAGTCAAGCTGGCACAGGCCGTTCAGGAGATCCGCGCGGCCGCTGGCGCTGACGCACACATACACAGTTACTCCGCCGACATCTCTAACGAGCAAAGCTGCGCCGGCATGATGGCCTGGATTGCCGAGAACTTTGGCGGGGTGGACTTCCTCATCAACAACGCTGGCCGCTCGATCCGCCGTGCCATCGAGGGCAGCTACGACCGCTTCCATGACTATGAGCGCACCATGCAACTGAACTACTTCGGCTGCTTGCGCGTGACCATGGGCCTGCTGCCTGGCATGGTGGCCAAGAAGAAGGGCCATGTGGTCAATATCTCCAGCATCGGTGTGCTGACCAATGCGCCTCGCTTCTCGGCCTATGTGGCCAGCAAGGCGGCGCTGGACGCTTGGACGCGTTGCGCCTCGAGTGAATATGCCGACCTGGGCATCACCTTCACCACCATCAATATGCCCTTGGTGCGCACGCCCATGATTGCGCCGACCAAGATCTACAACAATGTGCCAACGCTGAGCCCCGAGGAGGCCGCCGATATGGTGGCAGATGCTTGCATCAGCAAGCCCGTGCGCATCGCCACCCGCTTAGGCATCACCGGCGAGTTGATGCATTCGCTCTTGCCGCGCGTCGCGCAAATCGTCATGAACACCAGCTTCCGCATGTTCCCGGACAGCGATGCCGCCAAGGGCGATGGTTCGGGCAAGAGCCTCAAGTCACAGCTCTCGCCCGAGGCGATTGCCTTGCAGCAGATGATGAAGGGGATTCATTTTTGAGCCTTCTAAGCCTTCTAAGCCTGCTGAGCGGCTGCTGCCGATTGAAGGCCCTGCAGCAGCGTCAGTCATTTAAGCAAAGGATCGCGCCGTGACGCCCAAAGAATTCACCAGCTTCGCGTCCTTCTACCCCTACTACCTGGGCGAGCACCAGAACAGCACCTGCCGGCGCCTGCATTTTGTGGGCAGTGCCGGCGTCTTGAGCTTGCTTTGTTTTGCCCTCATCACCGCGCAATGGCATTGGCTGTACGGCCTACCGCTGCTGGGCTATGGCTTTGCCTGGTTGGGGCATTTTGTGTTTGAGAAAAACAAGCCCGCCACCTTCCGCTACCCGCTGTACAGCTTGATGGGAGACTGGGTGATGTTCAAGGACATGCTCGTCGGCAAGGTCAAGTTTTAGTTCGCGCTTTAGCTCGCGTTGTAGGCAGGATGGCGCGGCCCTAGCAAGTAGGTGCCGTCACGCCATGCCTCATCTACCTGGGCGTGCCTGTCAAATAGCGGCTGCACCATTGCTCCTCGCATGGGATCCCATCCCGGTCGCCATCCACCTTTGCGCCAGGGCAGTTGGCTAGGAAATACTTGGCTTCCTCGCAGGACTTCATCTGCGAACAATACTGGCGACCGTCGCAGCTGAAGCTGGCGCTCATGGGGTTTACGGGGTTCGCAGCACTGGATGCGGAGCCCGTGGCTCTGGGGCGCTCTGCCGGCCCGGATGCTGCCGCAGCCTGGCGCTTCTTCTTTTCTGCAGCGTTGAGCTCCGCCAGCGTGGGGTCCTTGCGAGCCTGGTTGGATGGGCAAGGCCCTTGCTGGTAAGTCACCGCACCATCCGTCACGCACTTGTTCATCGGTGCGGACTGGGCCGCGACCGCAGTGAGCGCCAGTGCCGCAAGGGCGCTGAGCAATGTGGATCTGTTGAGCATGTCTTTCTGCCGTCCAAAAAAATGGCCCCGCAGGGCCATTGGTTTGCATTCTTGAATTGCTTGCGGCCGATCAGCTCTGCAAGCTCGCCACGCGGGCACGGCGTGGCCGACTGGGGAAGCTGTGGCGCAGGATGCGCCAGATCACCTGGCTGAACTGGCCCACCAGCGAGCCGGTGTTGTAGTGCACGCCGTAGCGGCGGCAGATGTCGCGCACCACTGGGGCCATTTCCACATAGCGGTTCGCCGGCACATCGGGGAAGAGGTGGTGTTCGATCTGGTGGCTCAGATTGCCCGACAAGGTGTTGAGCGCGAAGCCGCCGCTGATATTGCTGGAGCCGCGAATCTGGCGCCAGTACCAATGCGCCCGGGTTTCGTTCTTAAGCACGCTGCGGTGGAAGGTCTCCACCTCGGTGGTGAAGTGGCCGCAGAAGATGATGACGTAGGTCCAGACGCTGCGCATCACATTGGCCAGCACATTGCCGGTCAGCACGACCAGGAAGCCGGGGCCGGCCAGCGCCGGGAAGATCAAATAGTCTTTGATCAGCTGGCGCGAAATCTTGCGGCCGGCGATTTTCAATTCACCGCGTGCGGCCTTGCCATGCTTGCCGAAATAACCGCCCTTGGGCAGGTTTTGAATCGCCACGCCCCACTGGAAGAAGAGCGCAAACAGCACCGCGTAAATCGGCTGCAGCAGAGCGACCGGGGTCCACTTCTGCTCGGGGAACAAGCGCAGCACGCCGTAGCCAATGTCGTCGTCCAGGCCGTGGATATTGGTGTAGGTGTGGTGGCGGAAGTTGTGGGTCTTGCGCCAGTTTTCGCTGGTGCCGACGATGTCCCACTCGAAGGTCTTGCCCTGGAATTTGGGATCGCCCATCCAGTCGAACTGACCGTGAATGACGTTATGGCCGAGTTCCATATTGTCGAGAATCTTCGACAGCCCCAGGCTTAAAGCGCCCAGTGCCCAGAAGGCCCACATCCAGGGCGTGGGCAAGAAGGCGCCGATCATCAGCAGGGCGCGGCCGCTGAACTCGGTCCAGCGCACGGCACGGAAGATGTTGCGGATATAGCGGGCGTCGCGTGGGCCCAGGTCGGCCACGGTGCGGGCGCGCAGCGCCTCGATCTCGGCGCCGAACTTTTCCAACTCGTCGTTGGTCAGATTGCGGGTCAGGGATTTGCTCATGATTTACAGATCAAGACTGATGTCGGTACAGGCGCGGCTGACGCAGATGCGCAGCGCGGTATTGGGCTCGCTGCTGCGCTCGCCGGTGTTGAGGTCTTCGGCCAGGCCTTCGTGCATGGTGCAGACACAGCTGTGGCAAATGCCCATGCGGCAACCCGAGGTCGGGCGCAGGCCTTGCGCTTCCAGCGCGGGCAAGATGGCCTCGCCGGAGCCGATTTCCAGCGTGCGGCCGCTGCGGCGCAGCGCCACTTTGACGATGTGCTTGCTGTCCACATTCAGCGGCACGGCGGGTGAGAAGGCTTCGGCCTGGAAGCTTTGCACTTGCGCACCCAGCAACTCACGCGCGCTGGCGACAAAGCCGCCGGGGCCGCATGCCAGGGCTTGGGTCTGCGCCAATGTCTGGCCCAAGGCTTGGCTCAGGCCGGCGCTATTGATGCGCTCGCCGCCTTCTTGGGTGGCGACTAGCTGGAATTTGAAATTAGCAAAGCGCTCGGCCAAGGCCTGCAACTCGGGCACAAAGCAGGCTTGGGCGGTTGTGCGAACCCAGTAGATCAGCGTCACCGGCACGGGCATGCCTTGGGCGGCCAGGGCGCGGGTCAGGCTCATCAGCGGGGTAATGCCGCTGCCGGCTGCCAGCAGGACCAGCGCGCCCGGCAAGCTGGTGGGCAGCAGCATGCTGCCGTAAGCTGGGCCCAGGTCCAGCAGATCACCCACGCGGGTGTGCTGGCACAGCTGGGTGCTCACCACGCCGCCGTCGACTTGTTTGATGGTGATGGCGATGCGGCCATCGGCACGCGGCACATCACACAGGCTGTAGGAGCGGGTGACGCGGCGGCCATTGATTTCGACGCCGATATTCAGATGTTGGCCGGGCGCAAAACCCTGCCAGTGGCGGTTGGGCTGCAAGATTAGGGTGACGGCGCCTTCGGCGGCAACCGTGCGCTCGACCACGCGGCCCAGGGCACGCTCCCATGTCCAGCTGCGGTTGATCTTGCCGGCCCAGAAGTCAAACACGGCCGGGTCCACCAGCGGCGCAGCCCAGCGGCGCAAAAGCCCCGGGCGACGTGCGCGCTGACTGGGCAGGCCGGCCTGCTGCTGGGTTTTGCCTTGCGGCTGGGCAATCGATGCAACGGTCACGAAACTACTCCGTCTGGAAAAATCTGCTGAGCTGAACGCATTGTACGTTCATACATACATTTGTGTATACAGTCGTATATTAAATCAAAAATCGCTATGATGCGCAGTCTGCCGCACCTTCATGACCATGCTTCAAGCGTCCCTGCCAATTCCTGTTCTTGATTTGCCTGGCGCCACCGGCCCCGGCCGCAAGGCGCAGATTTCGCGTGATGACATCATTCAAGCCGCCCTCAAGCTGGTGGGGCCGCATCGCAGCGTTTCCTCCCTGAGCTTGCGCGAGGTGGCGCGTGAGGCCGGCATCGCCCCGAACAGTTTTTATCGCCAGTTCCGCGATATGGACGAGTTGGCCGTGGCCCTGATCAATTTGGCCGGCCAGTCGCTGCGGCAAATCATTGGTGAGGCGCGGCGGCGCTCGCACAACGGCTCCAGCGTGGTGCGCAGCGCCGTGCAGGCCTTTATGGATCAGCTGCGCTCGGACGACTTGCTGCTGCACATCTTGCTGCGCGAAGGCACGGTCGGTTCGGACGCCTTCAAGCGTGCGGTGGATCAGCAGCTGGACTTCTTCGAGGAAGAGTTGCGCCAGGACTTGATCCGCATTGCCGAGGCCCACGGCACCGGCTTGTTTGAGCCGGCGCTCACGGCCAAGGCCATCACTCGGCTGGTGTTCGCCATCGGCGCCACTGCGATGGACATGCCGCATGAAAAATTGCCCGAGTTGACCGAGCAATTGGTGGTGATGGTGCGCATGATCGTCACCGGCACCCAGACGCTGGCAATCTCAGGTTCGCCCGACCTGGCCTTGGACAGGGTCTAAGGCTCAGGCTCAGGTTAAGGCCCTTGCGCTGCGCTCGGCTCAGAAGCCTGCGGCCAGCGTCATGCGTGTGGCCACGCCGGCCAGCGCAATGCGGTGCAGCATCTCGCTGACCGTGGTGCAGCACTCGGGCAAGATGCTCACCTCATAGCCTTGCGCCTGCGGCGAGATGGCGGTGAAGACCACGCAGTTCTGCGTCATCATGCCGCAGACCAAGAGCTCCTTCACCCCTAGCGCCTGCAGCGTGGCCGCCAGCGTGGTTCCGACAAAGCTGTCGGCATGCTGTTTGATCACGATGGGTGCGTTCGGCGCGGCCGCCAGCAGGCGCGGATGCAGGGCCACGCCCTCGCTGTCGGCGTTGAAGAAGGGCGCGGGGCCTTTGCTGGCATCGGCAATGTGCTGAATCAAGATCACCGGCATTTCGCGGGCCTGGGCTTGCGCGATGGCGGCCTCGATCTTGACGAGCGTTGCTTCGCTATTCCAGAGCGGGAATTTGCCGCCGTCGAAATAGTCGTTTTGCACGTCGATCACCAGCAGGGCTTGTTCCTTAGGGTTCATGGGGCTTTGCTTTCCTTGGGTTGGGATGCCGCCATTGTTGGCCGCCGAGGCTGTTCCTGCGAGTGGCCCGAAAGCCATTCTTCGCTAAGATCGGGCCAATCTGTTTTTGGACTGGCCTATGCCTGCTGCTGCCAACACCGCCATCGCCCGCCACCGCATCGCGGTGCTGGCTTTTGATCGCATCAGCCCTTTTCATCTGGCTGTGCCCTGCGCGGTGTTTGGCCATGAGCAAGGGCCGGGGCCACATACAGCGGCCGAACCGCAGTTCGACTTGCGCGTTTGCGCCGCGGAGCCTGGCCTCTTGCGCACCACGGCCGGTTTTGCCGTGCAGCCGGCTTATGGCCTGGAGGCTTTGAAGACGGCCCAAACCGTCATCGTGCCCAGTTGGCGCGACCCGGCGGAAGCGGCGCCGCCGGCCTTGCTAAAGGCGCTGCGCGCGGCGCATCAGCGTGGCGCCCAGCTGGTGGGTTTGTGCCTAGGCGCTTATCTGCTGGCCCAGGCCGGCTTGCTGGATGGCCGGCGCGCCACCACGCACTGGGCTTATGCGCAGGATTTTGCTGAGCGTTTCCCTGCCATCCGGGTCGAGCCCGATGTGCTCTATATCGATGAGGGTGATGTGCTGAGCTCGGCCGGCACGGCCGCCGGCATCGATGCCTGCTTGCATCTGCTGCGCAGCCAATACGGCGTGGCGGCAGCTAACCGGGTGGCGCGCCGCCTGGTGGTGCCGCCGCAGCGCCAGGGCGGGCAGGCGCAGTACATCGAGCAGGCGGTGCCGGTGACAGCGCGGGATTCGGCCCTGGCCTTTGTGCTGGACGATTTGCGTGCCACGCTGAACCAGCCGCACAGCCTGGACAGCGTGGCCGCCCGGGCCTTGATGAGCCGGCGCAGCTTCAGCCGCCATTTTCGGCAGCTGACCGGCGGCACCCTGGGCGACTGGTTGCTGCGGGAACGGCTGGCGCTGGCGCAGCGGCTGCTGGAGCAGGAGGAGCCGCGCAGCATTGAGGAAGTGGCCGCGCTGGCGGGTTTTGGCTCGGCGGTGTCCTTGCGGCATCACTTCGGGCGGGCCTTTGGCCTGGCGCCAACGGCTTGGCGGCGTAGTTTCAGTGCGGGATGAACCGACCACCTATTCAGGGGGGATGCCCGAGGGGCGGTGCGCCGCGGTCGCAGAATAGCGCGGTCGTAATTTTGGGGGTGGCGATGTCTTGCAAGGCGATGGGCAGCCCATGGTTAGCACCGCTGCTGTGCGGCTTGACCGTGGCGGCAGCGCAGGCCAGCCCGGTTGGCCAGGACGCGCTGCCCGCGCATGCGGCCTCGGCGGCTAGCCCGATGTCTGCCGTGCTGGATGGGCCCGAGGGCAAGGCCTTGTCGGGCTTGATGCCCAACCCGGCAGCCACGCCAGCGCGCTCGGCCCGTGAGGCCCAAGCGGCGGCCGCGGCGCGCGCCGCCCTGGCCGCCTCGGCCGCGGCCGCCGCCTTGACCCCGGCGCAGGCCCAAATCGCGGGGATCAAGCCGCGGGCTGATCAGTCGTCGTCACGCGGCACGGCGGTGGCCGGCAACGCTGGCGACGCCACTGTGGGTGATGAGGTGCGTGCCGCCATCAAAGAAAATCTCGCCCCCGAGACGGTGTCGGCCTTGAAGGAATTACGCAGCGATCTGGGGCAAATCAAAAACAGCTTGGGGTTGGAGAAGCCCGATGCCGTCGCGCGCGAGCCCAAGCGCGTGGGCTACCAAGGGGAGAGGGCGCCCGGCCAGCCCGCCCAAGCTGAATTCGGGCTGCCTGAGGCGCCGCCCGCCGCCGGTTCACGCCTGACCAATGGCCAGGTGCTGGTGCTGGCTGAGCAGCTGTTTTACGAGTTGCTGCCCTGGGCCCTGGGCGCCATGGCCTTGTATGGCTCGGGCTCTCTGGTGGTTGCCGTGCTGCGCATGCAAGTGCGTAAGCGGCAGCAGCAGGCGCTGCGGCGTGCGCGCCGGTCCAGCGGCTCCAGCCGTTTCGGCGCTCAGGGGGATTCAAGCTTGCCCAGCGATCTGGAGCCCGCGTCAATTGCTGCCGCACCCGCCGCGGCCCCTGCGCGCGCCGCTGCGCTCGATGTGCCCATCATCCGGCCACAACATCGCCCGCATCACCACCATCATCATTCCTCCGGCGACAGCAGCCTGGGCGCTGAGAGCCGCTCCAGTGAGTCCAGCGGGCGCAAAGTCAGTTCCAGTCGCTCGGGCCGATCACGGCGCTCGGGCCCTTATCTCTGAGGCTTTGGCGCGTTGATGCTTTGACAAGCAAGCCCGGGCCTTCAGCGGAAGTCCCGGCTTTCCAAACCCAGCCGGCCCAGCCAGGGCGACAAGTCCTCGAAGCGCTGTGCCAGCAGATGGCGCACGCCGTTCTCGGCCTGCCATTTGCCATGTGCGGCCAGCAGGCGGGCGTTGCGCAGCAGGCTGCGGTTGGCCTCGTAAACATCGGGCCAGACGATCACCTGCACGCTGCCGGTTTCGTCTTCCATGCTGATGAAGAGCACGCCCTTGGCGGTTTGCGGGCGCTGGCGCACCGTCACCAAGCCGCAGGCATGGGCCGGCCTGCCGCTGCGCCAGTGCAGCAGTTGCGCGGCCGTCAGCAGGCCCAGCTTGGCCAGGCGCGGGCGCAAGAGCTTGAGCGGGTGGCTGCGCAGGGTCAGGCCCAGGGCGGCGTAGTCCCACAACACCTCTTCGCCTTCGGGGGCGTTGGGTAAGGCCAGTTCATCCTCCAGCGGCAAGGTGCCTTGCAAAAGCGGCGGCATGGCGCGCAGCGCGGTGGCCTGCCAGACCTGCTGGCGGCGCTGGCCGGCCAGCGACATCAGGGCGTCGGCGGCGGCCAGTTGCTGCAGATCTTGCTGATCGAGCCCGGCGCGCAGGGCCAGGTCTTGCGTGTCGCTGAAAAGGGCTTGGGCGCGGGCCACCTCGATGCGCCGCGCCGCCGCGCCAGCCAAGCCGCTGACCAGCTGCAGGCCTAAGCGCACGGCGGGCTGATGCTGGCCGGCTATCGGCTCCAGGCTGCTTTCCACGCCACTGCAATTGACATCCACCGCGCGCACCTCGATGTCGTGGCGGCGGGCGTCTTGCACCAGCTGGCTGGGCGAGTAAAAGCCCAGCGGTTGCGAATTCAGCAAGGCGCACAAAAACACCGCCGGCTCATGCTGTTTGACCCAGCAAGACACATAGGTCAGCAGCGCGAAACTGGCGGCATGCGACTCTGGAAAGCCGTAGGAGGCAAAGCCCTTGATCTGGCGGAAGATGGCTTCGGCAAAGTCGTCGGTATAGCCATTGGCGCGCATGCCGCTCAAGATCTTTTCGTGAAAGCGCTGCAGGTCACCCGGCCGTTTCCAGGCCGCCATGGCGCGACGCAGCTGGTCGGCCTCACCGGCCGAGAAGTCGGCCGCGATCATCGCCACCTGCATCACCTGCTCTTGAAAAATCGGGATGCCGCAGGTGCGCTCCAGCGCCACCTTGAGTGCTTCGCTGGGGTATTGAATGTCTTGCGGCCGCATGGCCCGGTTCTTCAAATAGGGGTGGACCATGCCGCCCTGAATCGGGCCGGGCCGCACGATGGCCACTTCCACCACCAGATCGTAAAAGCAGCGCGGTTGCAGGCGCGGCAGCATGGACATCTGGGCGCGCGATTCGATCTGGAACACGCCCACCGTGTCGGCCCGGCAGATCATGTCGTAGGTGGGGCGGTCGCCCTCGGGCACGTCCTTCATGCCAAAGGGCCGGCCACGTAACTGCTCAATCAGCTGGAAGCTGCGCCGCAGCGCGCTGAGCATGCCCAGCGCCAACACATCCACCTTCATCAGGCCGAGCGCGTCGATATCGTCCTTGTCCCACTGGATCACGGTGCGATCGACCATGCTGGCGTTCTCGATTGGCACCAAACGCGACAGCGGCCCCTGCGTCAGCACAAAGCCGCCGGGGTGCTGGCTGAGGTGGCGCGGCATGCCCATCAGCTGGCGCGTGAGCAGCAGCAGCTGGCGCAGTTGCAGGCTGCCGAAGTCCAGGCCCAGCTCGGCTTGCAGCTGCTGCAGGCGCTCCTCGGGCAGCACCTCTTCGGTCCAGCCGTGGTGATTCTTGGCCAGACGTTCCACCAGTTCAGGGTCCAGGCCCAGCGCCCGGCCCACATCGCGGATGGCGCTGCGCGGCCGGTAGCTGATCACCACCGCGGTCAGCGCGGCGCGCTCGCGGCCGTATTTGCTGTAGAGGTACTGAATCACCTCTTCGCGGCGATCGTGTTCGAAGTCCACGTCGATGTCGGGCGGCTCATTGCGCTCGCGGCTGATGAAGCGCTCGAACAGCATGCTGCTGCGCGCCGGGTCGACCTCGGTGATGTGCAGGCAGAAGCAGACGATGCTATTGGCCGCCGAGCCACGCCCCTGGCAGAGGATCTCTTGGCTGCGCGCAAAGCTCACCACATCGGCCACGGTGAGGAAGTAATGCTCATAGCCCATCTCGTGGATCAGTGCCAGCTCATGCTCCATCTGCGCGCGGTACGCAGGTGCCACGCCCTGCGGCCAACGAATGCGCGCACCGGCTTCGGTGAGGGCGCGCAAATGCTGGGCCGGGCTCAAGCCAGGCGGCACCACCTCGCTGGGGTATTGGTAGCGGATTTCGTCGAGCGAGAAGCTGCAGGCCGCCGCCACCACCAGGGTTTGCGCCAGCAGATCGGCCGGGTAGAGCTGCGCCAGGCGCAGGCGGCTGCGCAGATGCCGCTCGGCATTGGGCTGCAGCTCATAACCGCAGGCGCTGATGGGCCGGTTCAGCCGGGTGGCCGTCATCACGTCTTGCAGCGGCTTGCGGGAGCGCACATGCAGATGCACATCGCCCGCCGCCACCAGTGGCAGGGCCGTGGCCTGCGAGATCTGCCGCAGCCGGTGCAGCCAGAGCTCATCGCCCAACTCGCGCAGCAGGGCGACGCCAATCCAGGCCCGCCCGCGAAAGGCTTGCAACAGCCACTGCACCTGCGCCAGCAACTGCGCGTCGCTGCTGCTGCGCAGCGGCAGCAACAAGGCCAGGCAGCCACTACTCAGCTGCGCGGCATGCTGCTGCAGCAAGGCCCAGCTGAGCTGGTAGCTGCCCTTGGGCGCGCTGCGCCGCAAGTCGGTGATGAACTGGCACAGCTCGCCATAGCCTTGCAGATGGCGCGCCAGCAGCACGAGTTTGAAGCCGGGCCCCTCGGCTTCGCTGACCAGGAATTCGCTGCCAATCAGCAGCTTGAGCCCGCAGGCCTTGGCGGCGACATGGGCACGCACCACGCCGGCCAGCGAGCATTCATCGGTGATGGCCAGCGCCGCATAGCCCTGCGCATGGGCGCGCTCCACCAACTCCTGCGGGCTGGAGGCGCCGCGCAAAAAAGAGTAGTGGCTGAGGCAATGCAGCTCGGCGTAGGCGCTGATCATGCAAACAGCCCGTGCAAAAACCAGCCCTGCTCGTCGACCGACAGGCGCTGCTGAAAAATCCACAGCACGCCGGCGGTGGCACTCAGGGCCAGGAAGTAGTCGCGCTGCACATGCTGCGGAGGCCTTTTTTGCGGATCTTGCGGCGCTTGATGTTCCTGCCCGGGGTCGCCCGCGTGGCCGCCCCACCACCCGCCTTCGATGCGCTGCGGCCCGGCCAGCAGGCGCAGCGGGCCGAGGTAATGCGGCTGGTCTTGCCGCACTTCCAGTCGCAGCGGCTCGGGCAGCAGCCAGGTCGGTTGCGGGCTGCCGTTGGGGCGCAGGCCCGGCGCGGGTGCCGCGCTGCCTGGCCAGGGCTGCCAGCACTGCATCTGTTCCAGGCGATGGTCCTCTTGCAAATGGCCGCAGCGCACTTGGCGCTCGCCCAGGCGCAGGGCCATGCGCTCCAGCAGTTGCGTCAGGCTTTCCTGCCCGGCTGCGGGCTGGCCGGGGCCGGGCGGCAGCAGGGGCTGGCTGGCTTCGATCAGCGGCAAGACCGTGCCGGCGTGCAGGCTGATTTCACCCACCGGCGCGGGCAGGGCGACGCGTTGCAGATGCTCGCTCAGCAGGCGGGCGAGGTGGCGGTAGTCGCGCGTGACTTCGGCCGTGTGCACTTGCAGGCTGCCGTGGCTGGCGATCTCGCGGGCGCGCATCGCGTCATGCTCCCAGTGCAGGGTCAGGTCTTGCACACCGGCATGGCGGGCGGCCAGCCAGGCGCAGAGCTGGCGCAGCAGATGTTGGGCGTGATGCAGCAAGGCCATGGCGTTGTCGCTGCGCTGCGGCAACTCCAGGCGGGCGCTGAATTGTTCGGGGATGCTGATCCAGGCATGCGCCTCCTGCAACTGGCCATAGGCCTGATCCAGCGCCCGCAGCAGCTCGGCGCCGAAGCGCCGGCCCAGGGCGGCGCGCGGCAGGCGGCGCACATCACCCAGGCGCTTGCAGCCCAGCCTGGCCAGCATGGGGGCATGGGCTTGCGCGGCGCTTAGGGCGGGCAGGGGCAGGGCATCGAGCTGAGCGCTCAAGCTCAGGCTGCTGGGCCAGTCCAGGCTGGGCTGGCAGCGTGCCAAGGCCAAGGCGCCCAAGCTGCTGGGCGCCCAGGCGGCCGCCTGCAAATGCAAGCCGGCCTGCGGCGCGCTGGCCAAGAGGCGCTGATGCAAGGCCTGCGGGCCGCCGAACAGGCGCAGGCTGGCGGCCACTTCCAGCACCACCGCCTCTTCCAGCAAGGCCACGCGCGGCGTGAACTGCAACGCCCACCAGGCCAGGGCCTGTTGTTGCGATGCCGCCGTGCCGCCGCCGCCGCTGCCGTTGCCACCGGCCAGCGTTTCAGTGGGCGCTGGTGGCGGGCTGAGCAGGGCGAGCCAGTGCATGGCTGATGAGGGCGCTGACGGAGGTGATGGCGCTGCCGGCGCTGCTTGCGCTGCTTGCGATTTGCGGCGCCGCCGGCGTGTTGACCACAGGCGTGGTCGGCATGAGCGGAGCGATCGGCGCGACTGGTGTGCCCACACTCGGCCAGGGCTGGGCCAGCATGCGCGGGCTCAACACTTCTTGCAGCCCGGCGGGCAGGGCCGGCAGCAGCAAGGCTTGCTCATGCGTGGGCCCGCGGCGTTTGAGGATTTGCACTTGCAAACACCAATCGGCGCCCACGCTCAGGCTCACCCGCAAGGGCGCGGCCGAGGCTTGCGTGTGCGCGGCCAGCGGGCGCAGCAAAAACACCGGCGCGCTGCAGCTCTGGGCATGGCTTTGCAGGCGCCGGATTTGCTCGGGCCTGGCCTGCGGCAGCCAGGCCAGGATGGCGGCGGCGGCATTGGCCTTGATGGCTTGCTCGGTGGCCCAGAGCTGCTGCTGCGCCGTGCCCGCGGCAATCCACAGCAGCTGTTCGGCTGCCGCGCCGCAAGCGGCTTGCAGGCCCGGCAGGTGCGGGGTGTAGGGCGGGTTGATCAGCAGCACCATGGGCGCGCGGCCCGACAGCTGCGGCCGCTTGGCTTGGCCTTGGCCGGGTGCTGCCGTGTGGGGCGCCGATGGGGCCAACAGCGCCCGCAGGGCGGGGCCCAGCAGCCGCCACTCCAGCTGCGTGTGGGGCGGCTGCAGGATTTCGCTCAGGGCGTGGCTGGGCCAGCCGGCGCCGGGCAGCTGGGCGTCCAGCGCCGCAAAGCCGCTGCTGAGGCCGGGCTTGGGGCTGCTGCCTAGACTATTGGCACGCCAGACTTGGGCGTGCAGCAAGGCCTGGGCTGGCTCTGCCGGGCGGAGAGTTGCGGTGGAGAGCATGGCGGCTTGCTGCGAGCTGGGGGGAACTCATGATACAGAAAGACTGTGTTTTTATACAGTTCAATGAAGCCGAGCCGCTGCCACACCGATGCCGTTGCCCAGCCAACACGGCTGACTTTCCGTGAGAAAACCATAGTTAACCCTCTGCTTGAGGGGTTTTCGCGGCGGCCTGCTTCGGTTTAAGGTGGAAAATTAGGGTTTTCACCATATCGTCATTCCTCGGGATAAACAGTCATGGCCTTGCTTGAGCCCTTGTTGGCAACCTTGGACACCGCGCGTTTGACGCTGCGCGCGCCCGAGGCCAGCGATCTGGATGTCGTTTTTGAGGTGCATGCCGACCCCATCACCAACCGCTTCAACCCCGCCGGCGCACTCGTTTCGCGCGAGGCCGCGCAGGCCTTGCTGGACGGTTGGCAGGCGCACTGGCAGTCGCAAGGTTTTGGCTACTGGGCGATTGCCTTGCGCGAGCAGCCCGAGCAGCTGCTGGGCTTCGGCGGCATCATGGCCAAGCCCATCGAGGGGCATCAGGGGCGCTTGGATCTGAATCTGTACTTCCGCTTCCGGCCCCAGGCCTGGGGGCAGGGCTATGCCTCCGAGATGGCGATGACGGCCTTGGCGCTGGCCTTTGACCAACTGCGCGCGCCAGCCGTGCTGGCGGTGGTGCGGCCGAGCAATATGCCCTCACGCAAGACCCTGGAGCGCATCGGCATGCGGCTCAAGGGCGCGCTGGCCGATGTGCCGGGCCAGGCCCCCAGCCTGCTGTACGAGATGAGCGCCGAGCATTACGCCACCGTGCCCAAGCAGGTGCCGCCGCCCACGCCCTTTGGCGCCTGAGCCTGCGGCGGGCTGCCCCCGCCTGCTCCCCGCCCAGCCACAGTTCGCTGACTGGCGATTCACAGCTCATCCCCTAACTTCGAAGCGCTGTGTCATCACGGCCGCGGCGACCGGCGTGCAGAATGGAAGGCCTCTTATTGCCCGGCTATAACGCTTGGTATAGCGCTTGGTACAGCGCTCGGTACAGCGCGGTCAAGCGCCCGGCATCGGTCAGCACCACTTCTGAGATAGGGAAAGCAAATGCAAGCCACTGTTTTACGAACCGTCTTGCGCGGCCTGGCCTGTTTGGGCCTGGCTGCGGGTGGCGCCAGCGCCAGTTGGGCTCAGCAAGCTGCCGCGCCATCCGCCAAAGCGGGCATGCCGCAGCCAAGCGCGGTGCTGATCGAAAACGTGCGCATCTTCAACGGTGTGGCCGACAAGCTGTCCGCCCCCGCCAATGTGCTGGTGCAGGGCAATACCATCAAGACCATTTCCAGCGCACCCATCTCGGCCCCGGCCGACGCGGTGCTGACCCGCATCGACGGCAGCGGCCGCACCTTGATGCCGGGTTTGATCGATGCCCACACCCACATCATGTTTTCCACCCTGCCGCAGCTGGTGATCCTCACCAGCGATGTGGGTTTCATCAATGTGGCGGCAGTGAAGGCCGCGAACGACACCTTGATGCGCGGCTTCACCAGCATCCGCGATCTTGGCGGCCCGGTGTTTGGTTTGAAGCGCGGCATTGATGCGGGCTTGGTGGCCGGGCCGCGCATCTGGCCTTCCGGGGCCTTTCTCTCGCAGTCCGGCGGTCATGGTGACTTCCGCCTGCCTAACGAGTTACCCGTGCGCCCCGGGGAATTCACCTTCAGCGAACGCGCCGGTGCGGCCGTGATTGCTGACAACGCCGACACAGTGCGTCAGCGCAGCCGCGAGCTGCTGGCGCTGGGGGCCTCGCAGATCAAGCTGATGGCCGGTGGCGGTGTGTCCTCCAGCTTTGATCCGCTGGACGTGACCCAGTACACCGTGCCCGAGCTGCGCGCCGCCGTGGAAGCGGCCGAGAACTGGGGCACTTACGTCACCGTGCATGCCTACACGCCGCGTGCGGTGCGCCAGGCCATCGAGGCCGGTGTGCGCTGCATTGACCACGGCCAGTTGCTGGACGAGGCCACCGCCAAGCTGATGGCCGATAAAGGCGTGTGGTGGAGCTTGCAGCCTTTTGTGGAGGATCCCCATCATCCATCCGCCTTCCCGGAGGGCTCGCCCAACCGCCTCAAGCAGCTGGAAATGTTCGGCGGCACCGACGCGGCGTATGCGCTGGCCAAGAAGTACAAGATCAAAACTGCCTGGGGCACCGACACCTTGTTCGATGCCGCTGCGGCCGCCACCCAAGGCGCTCAATTGGCCAAGATGACGCGCTGGTACAGCCCGGTGGAAGTGCTGAAGATGGCCACCTCGGGCAATGCCGAACTGCTGGCCTTGTCGGGCCTGCGCAGCCCTTACCGCGGCCGCCTGGGCGTGGTTCAAGAAGGCGCGTTGGCTGACTTGCTGCTGGTGGACGGCAACCCGATCGAGAACATCGCCTTGATCGCCGAGCCGGCCAAGAACTTGCTGGTGATCATGAAAGACGGGCGGGTGGTCAAGAACATCACCCAGTAAATCAGAACCGGCACTGGCGCTGGGAAGCGCTTGGGGGCTTGATGGGCGGCAAAGCTTTTTTGCCGCTCACGCCCCCACCGGCAGCGCTGACACCGCCGGCATCACCTGCGGAAAGCAGCGCAAGCCTTGCAAATCCAGCACCCGCAGCCCGCCGTACTCGATGCTGATCAGGCCGCGCTCCGCCAGCTTGTTGAGGGCCTGGTTGACGCGCTGGCGTGACAGGCCGACCAGATAGCCCAGCTCTTGCTGGGTGATGCGCAAGAGGCTGCCCACGCCGGGGTAGAGCTGGGGGTGGAAGAGGGCGGCGAGGTTGCGGGCCACGCGCAGATCGGGGTCGCTGATGCGGTCGATCTCGCGGGCGGCGATGAACTGGCCCAGGCGTTCATTCAACTGGTTGAGCATGAAGCGGTTGAAGGCGATGCTGCCTTCCAGTAGCTCGTGGAACATCTCCAGCGGCAAGCCCGCCACGATGCTGGGGCGCAGCACTTGGATGTTGTAGCGGTAGCTCTCGCGTTTGAGCAAAGTGCCCTCGCCAAACCAGCCGCCGGGCGGCACGCCGGTGAAGGTGATGGCCTGGCCGGAGGAGTCGTCATTGCTCATCTTCAGCAAGCCGTCGATGACGCCGAACCAGTAATTGGCTTTTTTGCCAATCTTGCAAATGCGCTCGCCGACTTGCGCATCGGCCACTTCCAGCTGCGCCACCGCTTTGGCGCGCTGCTGCGGGTCCAGCAAGGCCAGCCAGGGAATGGCGGCCAACTCCTGGGCGGTGGCGGCGCGGGCGCGTTGGCGCAGGCTGGTTGCGGGGGATGCGGCGCCGGTCTCGGCCTGGCTTGAAGCATTTGCGAAGTTCATGGCTGAGTGTTGCCCAGCCTGGGTGACAGGAGGCTTACAGCGCGCTGCCAAGCGACCCCGGGAAAGCACGCCCCCGTACTGACCCTAGGAATGTCGTTGCAAAGACAGCCAAGCGTCAAAGTCGCCCCTAGGATGCCAACACAACAAAGTCCCGGCAGCGCCATTTCGCACCTGCCAGAGACTCAAGGAGACAAACCGGTGACTACTGCAGCCCCGAGTTCCACCTTTCCGCAGCTTTTGCTGGCGCATGCCGCGCAGCGTCCGCATGCCCCGGCCTTGCGCGAGAAGGAATATGGCATTTGGCAGACCCTGAGCTGGGCGAAGCTGGCCCAGTTGGTGCGCGAGCTGGCCCATGGCCTGGCCCAAGCCGGCCTGCGGCGCGGCGACCATTTGCTGGTGGTGGGCGAGAACCGGCCCCGCTTGTCGGCCGCCATGCTGGCCGCGCAGTCGCTGGGCGCCATTCCGGTGCCGCTGTATCAGGATGCGGTGGCCGCCGAATTTGTGTTTCCGGTCAATAACGCCGAGATCGCCTTCGCGGTGGTGGAAGACCAGGAGCAGGTCGACAAGATGCTGGAGCTGCGCGACCAAGAGCATTGCCCGCAGCTGCGCCGCATCTGGTTTGATGACCCGCGTGGCCTGCGCGCTTACGCCGAAGACGCCAGCTTGGCATCGCTGGACAGCCTGGCCGAGCAAGGCCGGGCGCACGCCGCGCTGCACCCGCATTTCTTCGACGAAGCCGTGGCCCAGGGCCAAGCCGGCGATGTGGCGGCGATGTTCTTCACCTCCGGCACCACCGGCAACCCCAAGGGCGTGGTGCACACCCACGCCAGCCTGATCGACCGCGCCCAGGCCGGCGCCCGCTTCGACAAGCTGACTTGCGATGAGGAAGTGCTGGCCTATCTGCCGCCGGCCTGGATTGGCCAGAACATCTTCAGCTACGCGCAGTGGCTGGTCTGCGGCTATGTGGTGAACTGCCCCGAGTCCAGCGCCACCGTCACCATCGACCTGAAGGAAATCGGCCCGACCTATTACTTCGCGCCGCCGCGGGTGTTCGAAGGCTTGCTGACCAGCGTGATGATCCGCATGGAAGACGCCTCCGCGCCCAAGCGCTGGCTCTTCAACAGCTGCATGGCGCTGGCCCGGCGCGTTGGGCCCGCCCTGATGGACGGTAAGCCGGTGGGGGCGCTGGACCGGCTGAAATACGCCCTGGGCAATCTGGCCATCTACGGCCCGCTGCGCAACACTTTGGGCCTGAGCCGGGTGCGGGTGGCTTACACCGCGGGCGAGGCCATCGGGCCGGACCTGTTCAGCTTCTACCGCAGCATCGGCATCAATCTCAAGCAGCTCTACGGCTCCACCGAAACCGCCGTGTTTGTGTGCCTGCAGCCCGACCATGAGGCACGCGCCGACACGGTGGGCGTGCCGATTGAAGGCGTGGAAATCAAGCTGAGTGAGAGCGGCGAGATCCTGGTCAAGTCGCCCGGCCTGCTCAAGGGCTATTACAAGAACGACGCCGCCACTGCCGAGGTGCTGACGCCCGAGGGCTGGTATCACACCGGCGACGCCGGCTTCATCGACAGCCACGGCCACCTCAAGATCATCGACCGCGCCAAAGACGTGGGCCGCCTGCGCGGTGGCGCTTTTGACGCCGCCATGTTCGCGCCCAAGTATGTGGAGAACAAGCTCAAGTTCTTCGCCCACATCAAGGAGGCAGTGGCCTTTGGCGATGGGCGCGAGAAGGTCTGCGCCTTCATCAATATCGACTTCGACGCCGTGGGCAACTGGGCCGAGCGCCGCAATCTGCCCTATGCCGGCTACACCGATTTGGCTCAGAAGCCCGAGGTCTACAACCTGATCCGCGATTGCGTGGAGCAGGTCAATGCCGACCTGGCCGAAGACGAGTTGCTGGCCGGTAGCCAGATCAGCCGCTTCCTGATCCTGCACAAAGAGCTCGACGCCGACGACGGCGAGCTGACCCGCACCCGCAAGGTCAGGCGCGGCGCCATCGCCGAAAAGTACGCGCTGCTGATCGCCGCGCTCTACGAAGGCAAGAGCTCTCAGTTCATTGAAACGGCGGTGCGCTTTGAGGATGGGCGCGCGGGCTCGGTGGCGGCGGATTTGAAGATTGCTGACGCCAAGACCTTCGCGCCTGCCAACACTGCCAAGAGGGCCGCCTGAAATGAGCAGCAAGAAAATCGGCGAGGTCATCCTCGACATCAAGAACATCAGCCTGGCCTTCGGCGGCGTGAAGGCGCTGACGGACATCTCCTTCGATGTGCGCGAGCATGAGGTGCGCGCCATCATCGGCCCCAACGGCGCGGGCAAAAGCTCGATGCTGAACTGCATCAACGGCGTCTACCAGCCGCAGCAGGGCTCCATCGCCTTCCGAGGCAAGACCTTCAAACACCTCAGCTCCCGCCAGGTGGCGGAGATGGGGGTGGCACGTACCTTCCAGAATCTGGCCTTGTTCAAAGGCATGAGCGTGCTGGACAACATCATGACCGGCCGCACCCTGCACATGAAGACCGGCCTCTTGCTGCAAGCGCTGCGCTGGGGCCCGGCCGAGCGCGAGGAAATGGCGCAGCGCGAGAAGGTCGAACGCATCATCGACTTCCTGGAAATCCAGCCCTATCGCAAGACCCCCGTGGGGCGCCTGCCCTATGGCTTGCAAAAGCGCGTGGACTTGGGCCGCGCTCTGGCCATGGAGCCGCAGGTCTTGCTGCTGGATGAGCCCATGGCCGGCATGAATGTGGAAGAGAAGCAGGACATGTGCCGCTTCATCCTCGACGTCAACCAAGAGTTCGGCACCACCATCGTGCTGATCGAGCATGACATGGGCGTGGTGATGGACATCTCGGACCGGGTGGTTGTGCTGGACTACGGCAAGAAGATCGGCGACGGCGCGCCCGATGAAGTGCGCGGTAACGAAGACGTCATCCGTGCCTATCTCGGCACCAGTCACTAAGGAATGTCGCCATGGGATTTGTGATTGAAACCATCTTCGGCGGCCTGATGACGGGTATGCTTTATTCGCTCATCGCGCTGGGCTTTGTGCTGATTTACAAGGCCAGCGGGGTGTTCAACTTTGCGCAGGGCGCGATGGTGCTGTTCGCTGCCCTGGCGATGGCGCGTTTCACCGAGTGGATTCCGCAGTGGACCGGCATCAGCCAGCCCATCCTCGTCAATGTGCTGGGCTTTGTGCTGGCCATGCTGGTGATGCTGGCGGTGGCCTGGGCGATTGAGCGCTGGGTTTTGGGCAAGCTGGTCAATCAAGAGGGCATCACGCTCTTGATGGCCACCATCGGCGTGACCTATCTGCTCGAAGGCATGGGCCAGACCCTGTTCGGCTCGGACATCTACAAGATCGATGTGGGCATGCCCAAGGACCCGATCTTTCTGTTCGAGAAAACCTTTGAGGGCGGCGTGCTGGTCAATAAAGAAGACCTGTATGCCGCGCTGATTGCCGCTGCCATGGTGATCTTGCTGGCGCTGTTTTTCCAGAAGACCTCGACCGGCCGCGCCCTGCGTGCGGTGGCCGATGACCATCAGGCCGCGCAGTCCATCGGCATTCCGCTCTCCCGCATCTGGGTCATCGTCTGGGCCGTGGCCGGTTTCGTGGCCCTGGTGGCGGGCGTGATCTGGGGCAGCAAGCTGGGCGTGCAGTTTTCGCTCTCGCTGGTGGCGCTGAAGGCCTTGCCGGTGGTGATTCTGGGCGGGCTGACCTCGGTACCTGGCGCCATCATCGGTGGCTTGGTGATCGGCGTGGGCGAGAAAGTCTCCGAGGTCTATCTGGGGCCGCTGATGGGCGGAGGCATCGAAATCTGGTTTGCCTATGTGCTGGCGCTGCTGTTTTTGCTCGTTAGGCCGCAGGGTCTTTTCGGCGAAAAAATCATTGACCGGGTTTGAGGGGACGACATGCTTTATCGTGAAAACGGTCAGTTCAAGACGAGCTATCGCGCCGACAGCCAGATCTTCACCATCCGGCAGGACAAGATCGCCATTGCCGGCTTGCTGCTGCTGGCCTTTGTGTTGACGCCCTGGCTGGCCAGCGACTATTTCTTCAGCGCCATCCTGATTCCTTTTCTGATCCTCTCGCTGGCGGCCCTGGGCCTGAATGTGCTGGTGGGTTATTGCGGGCAGATTTCGCTCGGCACCGGTGCCTTCATGGCAGTGGGCGCTTACGCGGCCTATAACTTTCAGGTGCGTGTTGAGCATATGCCGCTGATTGGCTCCATCTTGCTCGGTGGCCTGTGCGCCACCGCCGTGGGCGTGCTGTTCGGCATTCCCTCGCTGCGCATCAAGGGCTTGTATCTGGCGGTGGCGACGCTGGCGGCGCAGTTCTTTTGCGACTGGGCTTTTCTGCGCATCAAGTGGTTCACCAACAACTCGTCCTCGGGCAATGTCTCGGTGTCGGAGCTGAGCGTCTGGGGCCATGCCATCGACACGCCGGCGCAGAAGTATTTGTTCTGCCTGAGCTTTGTGGTCTTGTTCGCCTTGCTGACCAAGAACCTGGTGCGCGGCGCCATCGGCCGCGAGTGGATGGCCATGCGCGATATGGATGTGGCGGCGGCCGTTATTGGCATCCGCCCGGTCTACGCCAAGCTCACGGCTTTTGCGGTCAGCAGCTTCATCGTGGGCGTGGCCGGCGCGCTGTGGGGCTTTGTGCATCTGGGCAGCTGGGAGCCGGCGGCCTTCTCCATCGACCGCAGCTTTCAGCTCCTGTTCATGATCATCATCGGCGGCCTGGGCTCGGTGATGGGCAGCTTCTTTGGCGCCGCCTTCATCATCTTCTTGCCGATTGTGCTGAACCAATTGCCGGCCGCCATGGGCTTGCAGATCGGCACCGAAACGGCCTCGCACCTCGAGCTGATGGTGTTCGGCGCGCTGATCATCTTCTTCCTCATCAAAGAGCCGCACGGCCTGGCGCGGCTGTGGTCAACGGCCAAAGAGAAGTTGCGTCTCTGGCCTTTCCCTCACTGATTTGCTTGTTTGATTCGTTTGGATTGCCCCGCGTTTTTCCCATCCACAACAAAGCACCGCTGAGTGCCCATCACAGGAGACAAATCATCATGTCCACACTGAAGAGCTTTGCGATTGCGTCAAGCCTGGCGGCCCTGAGCCTTGCCGGGCTAGTGACTGAGGCCGTGGCCCAGGCCAAGGAACAATTCTTCCCCCTGCTGGTCTACCGCACCGGCCCTTATGCGCCCAATGGCACGCCCTGGGCCAATGGCAAGCAGGACTACATCAAGATGATCAATGCCCGCGATGGCGGCATCAACGGCGTCAAGGTCACTTTTGAAGAATGCGAAACCGGCTACGCCACCGACAAGGGCGTGGAATGCTATGAGCGCCTGAAGGGCAAGAACCCCTCGCTGTTCGACCCGCAAGCCACTGGCATCACCTTCGCGCTGACCGACAAGGTCATCAAGGACAAGATCCCGCTGGTCACCCTCGGCTACGGCCTGGCTGCCTCGCAAGACGGCAATGTCTTCAAGTGGAACTTCCCGCTGATGGGCAGCTACTGGACGGCGGCTGACATGCTGATCCAGCATCTGGCCAAGAAGGAGGGCGGCTTTGACAAGCTCAAGGGCAAGAAGATTGCCCTGGTCTATCACGACTCGCCCTTCGGCAAAGAGCCCATGCCCTTGCTGGACGAGCGCCAGAAGATGCACGGCTTTGAGCTGATCAAGATCCCGGTCACGGCGCCTGGCGTCGAGCAAAAGTCCGCCTGGTTGCAAGTGCGCCAGCAGCGCCCCGACTATGTGCTGCTGTGGGGCTGGGGCGTGATGAACTCCACCGCGCTGAAGGAAGCGCAAGCCACCGGCTACCCGCGCGAGAAGATGTACGGCGTTTGGTGGGCCGGCGCTGAGCCCGATGTCAAGGACGTGGGCGAGGGCGCCAAGGGCTATAACGCGCTGGCGCTGAACACCTCCGGCCAGAGTCCCAAAGTGATTCAAGACATCCTGAAGTATGTGCACGGCAAGGGTGAGGGCACCGGTCCCAAGGACGAAGTCGGCTCGGTGCTCTACACCCGCGGCCTGATCATCCAGATGCTGGGTGTGGAAGCGGTGCGCCGCGCGCAAGAGCGCTTCGGCAAGGGCAAGGTTATGAACGCCGAGCAAGTGCGCTGGGGCCTGGAGAACCTGGCGCTGGACCAAAAGCGCCTGGACGCGCTGGGCTTTGCCGGCGTGATGCGCCCCATCAGCACCTCATGCCAGGACCATATGGGCTCGAGCTGGGCGCGCGTGCACAGCTGGGACGGCGCCAAGTGGAATTTCTCGTCTGACTGGTACCAGGCCGACGAGCAAATCATCAAGCCCATGGTGAAGGCCGCGGCCGACAAGTACGCCACGGAGAAGAAGCTGGAACGCCGCGCGCCTGCGGACTGCCAGTCCTGATTCACCGCCAGTCGGCCCCGTCCTGCTGCAGGGCGGGTCTATGAGTAATCCCCAGCCTTGAACTCGATCTGGCGAGAGGCTGGGGGGCTTCTTTGAAGCCCTCATGCCAATGCCTGCACGGCATTGGCATGAGCCAACGAGGACCGCAATGAGTAACGTCAGTAGTGCCAGCAGCGCCAACAGCAGCAATAGCGCGGCCAACATTCTTCTCAACGTCAACGGCATCGAGGTCATCTACAACCATGTGATCCTGGTGCTCAAGGGCGTGTCCTTGCAGGTCAAGGAAGGCACCGTGGTGGCCTTGCTGGGTGGCAATGGCGCGGGAAAAACGACCACCTTGCGTGCCGTCAGCAATCTGCTGGAAGGCGAGCGCGGCGAGGTCACCAAGGGCAGCATCGAGCTGCGCGGCGAGCGCATCGAAAAGCTCGGCACCTCTGAGATGGTCAACCGCGGGGTGGTGCAAGTGATGGAGGGGCGGCATTGCTTTGCCCACCTCAGCATCGAAGAAAACCTGCTCACCGGCGCCTACACCCGCAAGGACGGCAAGGCGGCCGTGCAGCAGACGCTGGACAAGGTCTACAACTACTTCCCGCGCCTCAAGACCCGGCGTAGCAGCCAGGCCGCTTACACCTCGGGTGGCGAGCAGCAAATGTGCGCCATCGGCCGCGCCCTGATGGCCAATCCGCGCATGGTGCTGCTGGACGAGCCCTCGATGGGCCTGGCGCCGCAAATCGTTGAAGAGGTGTTTGAGATCGTTAAAGACCTCAACGTCAAGGAGGGCGTGACCTTCTTGCTGGCCGAGCAAAACACCAATATGGCGCTGCGTTATGCCGACTACGGCTACATCCTTGAAAGCGGCCGCGTCGTGATGGACGGCGAGGCCCATGCCTTGCGCGAGAACGAGGACGTCAAGGAGTTCTACCTCGGCACGGGTGGCGGCGACCGCAAGAGCTTCAAGGATGTGAAGAGCTACAAGCGCCGCAAGCGCTGGCTGGCTTGAGGCTGGGGCGTATGGCCATGAATGACGACTTCTTCGCGCCCCCCGCCTTCAAGGCCGAGGAGGCCTTGCTGACGCTCAAGCGCAATCTGCGTGATATGCGTTCGCTGCAGGCGCAGGGCGACAGCTTCAGCTTGCAGGGTCAGGTCTTGCTGATGCTGAGCCTCGGTGAGGGCGAGAGTGCAGGCCAGCTGCATGCCCGCCTGGCCAAGCGCCCGGCGCAGCGGCCGGAGTGGGATGTGCGGGTGTGCAAAAGCAGCGCCGATGTGCGCGCGCTGCTGGATGAAATCAAGCGCCGCCTGGCGCGCTGGACGGATGAGACACCATGAGCAGTAGCAGCAGTAGTCATAGCCATTTTTATGACGCGCAGGAAACCGTAGAAGCCAGTGCACGCGAGCAAGCCTTGCTGGCCGCCTTGCCGCGCCAGGTGGCGCATGCGCAGGCTCATACCGCTGCCTTCGCTGAGCTGTTCGCTGGCATCGATGCCGCCAGCGTCAGCAGCCGGGCGGCGCTGGCCAGCTTGCCGGTGACGCGCAAGAGCGAGCTGCTTGCGCGCCAGCAGGCCAAACGTCAGTCTGGTCATGGCGATCCCTTTGGCGGCTTCTCCGCCATCGGCTGGTCCGGACTGGGCGCCCAACAGGGCGTGCGGCGCGTGTTCCAGTCGCCCGGCACGATTTACGAGCCCGAAGGCATGGCGCCCGACTTCTGGCGCGTGGCGCGCGCGCTGTTCGCCGCCGGCATGCGCCCGGGCGATTTGCTGCACAACAGCTTCAGCTACCACCTCACGCCAGCGGGCGCCATGATGGAAGGTGGGGCCCATGCCCTGGGCTGCAGCGTGTTCCCGGGTGGTGTGGGCAATACCGAATTGCAGCTGCAGGCCATTGCCGAGCTGCGCCCGCAAGGCTATGTGGGCACGCCGAGTTTTTTGCGCATCTTGCTTGAGAAGGCGGAGCAGACCGGTGCTGATGTCTCCTCCATCACCAAGGCCTTGTTCAGTGGCGAGGCCTTCACGCCGGCGCTGCGCGACTGGTTTGCGGCGCGTGGGGTGACGGGCTATCAGTGCTATGCCACCGCCGACCTGGGGCTGATCGCCTACGAGACCTCGGCCCGCGAGGGCATGGTGCTGGCCGAAGGCGTGATCGTGGAAATCGTGCGCCCGGGCAGCGGCGAGCCCCTGCCCGAGGGCGAGGTGGGTGAGTTGGTGGTGACCACGCTGACGCCGGACTATCCGCTGATCCGCTTCGGCACGGGCGACCTCTCGGCCATCTTGCCGGGCCGCTGCCCGACCGGCCGCAGCAATGCCCGCATCAAGGGCTGGCTGGGCCGTGCTGACCAATCGGCCAAGGTGCGCGGCATGTTTGTCCATGCCTCGCAAGTGGCCGAGCTGATGCGGCGCTTCCCCGAGCTGCTGCGCGCCCGCCTGGTGGTGGAGGGCGAAATGGCGCAAGACCGCATGAGCTTGAAGGCCGAGGTGGCCCAAGCCGATGAAGGCTTGAGTGAGCGCCTGGCCCAGGCCTTGCGCGACATCACCAAGCTGCGCTGCGAGGTGGAGTTGCAGCCGCCCGGCAGCCTGCCCAATGACGGCTTGCTGGTGCAAGACGCGCGCAGCTTGGCCTGAGTTACCTGTCGCCCTTCACTCTGCGCTTACGTAGTTCCCGGTATGGGTGGGGCGGATTCCGCTCCTAGCATGCCAGGGCCTAGACCGTCTCAGCAAAGCAGGGAGTGATGACACAGAACAAGCAGTGCGCGCGGCGCGCAGGGTGGGTTGGCGCCATGCTCAGCATGGTGGCCATTGGCTTGGCGGCCGTTTCGCCCGCCCGCGCAGCCTATCCGGACCATGCGGTGACCTTGGTCGTGCCTTTTCCTGCCGGCGGCCCCAGCGATCAGTTGGCGCGCAGCCTGGCCGAAGCCTTGCGCAAGCCGCTGGGCGTGGCGGTGCAGATCGAACATATCGGCGGCGCCGGTGGCACGGTGGGTACCGCCAAGGTGGCGCGGGCCGTGCCCGATGGCTATACCTTGCTGCTGCATCACATCGGCATGGCCACGGCGCCGGCGCTCTACCCCAGCCTGGCCTACAACACCCTGGACGACTTTGAGTACCTGGGCCTGCTGCAAGAAGTGCCTATGGTGCTGGTGGGCCGGCCGGGCCTGCCGGCCAAGAGCTATGCGGAACTGAGCCAGTGGATGGTGGCCAACCGGGGCAAGGTCAATCTGGCCAATGCCGGCCAGGGTTCGGCCTCGCAGCTCTGCGGCTTGTTGTTCCGCAGCGTGACCCAGCTGGACCTGCGCAGCGTGCGTTACCGCGGCGCCTCACCGGCCATGGCTGATTTGCTGAGCGGACAGGTCGACCTGATGTGCAACCAGAGCACCGACACGGTGGCGCTGCTGTCCAAGAACAAGCTGCGGGCCTATGCCGTGACCAGTCCGCTGCGCCTGGATGTGCCCGGCCTGGCCGAGGTGCCGACCCTCAGCGAACTGGGCTTGAATGGCTTTTCCGTGACCGTCTGGCATGGCGTCTACGCCCCACATGGCACGCCCAAGCCGGTGTTGGCGGCCCTGGCCGCGGCCCTGCAACAAGCCCGGTCTGACCCGGTGTTTCAGGCCAATGCTGCGGCGGGCGGCGCCTCAGTGGTGCTGGACGCGCGCAGCCAGGGGCCGGAGCACAAGCGCTTCGTCAAATCTGAACTCAGCAAATGGAGCTCGGTGATTCGCGCCGCCGGCGAGTTCGCAAACTAACTGCAGAACCCCTCGGATCAACAAGCGCTAGTTGATCCGCAGCGGAATCGTCACCGGCCCATCGTTGATCAAGCTGACCTGCATATCGGCGCCAAACTCGCCGGCGGCGACCTTGTCACCCAGCTGGCTGCGCGCCAGGCTCAGGCAATGCTCGTAGAGCCGGCGGCCCTGCTCAGGCCCGGCGGCGCCGGTGAAGCTGGGTCGGTTGCCGCCGCTGCAGTCGGCGGCCAGGGTGAATTGCGAGACGATCAGCAGGCTGCCGCCGATGTCTTGCAGGCTCAGATTCATCTTGCCGGCGGCGTCGCTGAAGATGCGCAGCTTGAGCGTCTTGCTGATCAATTTCTCGGCTTGCGCCTCGCTGTCGCCGGGTTCGGCGCAGACCAGCATCAGCAAGCCTTGGGGAATGGCGCCCACCACACGGCCTTCGACCTCGACCTGGGCTTGGCGGACTCTTTGCAAAATGGCAATCACAGTGATCTCCTTCGGGCCGCATTGTCAGGGCCAACCCTACAATCAGCGCGCTTTCCTCTCATCGTCTTTTGCAGAGCCCGCCATGAAAATCGAGTCCGCCGCCCCCGCCATCAACACGGATGTGTCCCAGATCGCCCCGCGCGAGAAGGCCGAGATCCTTTCGCAAGCCTTGCCCTATATCCGCAAGTTCCACGGCAAGACCATCGTCATCAAGTACGGCGGCAATGCCATGACCGACCCGGCGCTGCAGCAAGACTTTGCCGAAGACGTGGTGCTGCTCAAGCTGGTCGGCCTGAACCCGGTGGTGGTGCATGGCGGTGGCCCGCAGATCGAAGGCGCGCTGAGCCGCCTGGGCAAGAAGGGCCACTTCATTCAAGGCATGCGTGTCACCGATGAAGAAACCATGGAAGTGGTGGAGTGGGTGCTGGCCGGCCAGGTGCAGCAAGACATCGTCGGCCTGATCAATGTGGCCGGCGGCAAGGCCGTTGGCCTGACGGGCCGTGACGGCGGCATGATCCGCGCCAAGAAGCTCAAGATGGTGGACAAGGACGACCCGGCCAAGGAACACGATATCGGCCAGGTTGGCGACATCGTCAGCATCGACCCCAGCGTGGTCAAGGCCTTGCAAGACGACCAGTTCATCCCCGTCATCAGCCCCATCGGCTTTGGCGAGCAAAACGAGAGCTACAACATCAACGCCGATGTGGTGGCCGGCAAGTTGGCCGAAGTGCTGAAGGCCGAGAAGCTGGTGCTGCTGACCAACACGCCCGGCGTGCTGGACAAGGCCGGTAACTTGCTGACCGACCTGAGCGCCCGCGAGATCGACGCCTTGTTCGCCGACGGCACACTCTCCGGCGGCATGCTGCCCAAGATCGCCTCGGCCCTGGACGCGGCACGCAGCGGCGTCAATGCGGTGCACATCATCGACGGCCGCGTGCCCCACGCCATGCTGCTGGAAATCCTCAGCGATCAGGCTTACGGAACGATGATCCGGTCTCACTGAGACCGGATCATCGTTCCGCGTCCGAACGCAGTGAGGACTTGCGATGATGTGGCCTTACTGAAACCGGATCATCTCTCTGTCTCCGAACGCAGTGAGGACTTGCGATGATTCGTTCCGACCAAGGGATCGGATCATCTCTCCGCGTTCGAGCGCATTCAGAGCCAGCCATGAATCCCATCCACCGAGGTCGCCCGTGAAGGCCAAAGCGGGCACGCCCGTCTGGCTCTTCGATCTCGACAACACCCTGCACAACGCCTCGGCGCGGGTGTTCGCCGAATTGAATGTGGCCATGACGGACTACATCGTCAGCCATGTGCAGGTCGAGCGGGCCGAAGCCAATCGCTTGCGCGCGCTCTACTGGCATCGCTACGGCGCCACCTTACTGGGCCTGGAGCGGCATCACGGCGTCAACGCCGGGCATTTCCTGCACCACACCCATGCCTTGCCGGGCCTGGAATCGCATGTGCACAGCCATGCACATGACTTGGCCGCGCTGCGGCGTCTGCCCGGCCGCAAATTCTTGCTGACCAATGCACCGCTGGCCTATGCCCAGCGGGTGCTGCGTGCGCTGAATTTGAGCCACTGCTTCGAGTGCGTGATCGCGATGGAGCAGATGCGCATGTTTGGCCAGTTACGTCCCAAACCCGATGCCCGCATGTTTCGCCATGTGCTGGCACGCCTGCATCTGCAAGCCGGCCAATGCGTGCTGGTGGAAGACACCTTGGTGCATCAGAAAACGGCGCAGCGTTTAGGCATGCAGACGGTGTGGATGCAGCGCTGGTTACATGAGGGCAAGTCCGGCGCGCCGGCTACAGCCAGCGCAGCGGCGCAACCACGGCTGCGGCGGCGGCCGGTGTATGTGGATCAGCGCGTCCATTCGCTGGCCGAGTTGCTGCGCTGATCGGGCGCCTTGTTTCTGGCTGAGCCTGGCCAATCCCGGCCCCGCTCCCTCGCCAAGACGGCGCATGAATCCCACGATCGTAGGGTGAGCGAATGTGCAGCGGCGCGTTATCGTGAGTCACCGACTCCGGCGACACGCTGCCCCACCTTTTCGCTCACCGCCATGCCCACTTTTTCCGTCTTGATTGTTGAAGACCAAGCGCGCTTTCGCGACGCCTTCACGCACGCGCTGGCTCAGGTCAAAGACATCCGCCTGCTGGGCATTGCCCCCGACCTGATCGAAGGCACCCGCATGTTCGACCAGCTCCGCCCGGACGTCTTGCTGGTGGACCTGGACCTGCCCGGCGGCAGCGGCATCGAGCTGATTCGCCATGCCGCCCAGGTCAAGCCCGACTGCGAGGTGATGGTGATCTCGGTCTTCGGGGACGAGCAGCATGTGCTGTCCAGCATCGAGGCTGGCGCCACCGGCTATTTGCTCAAAGACAGCCTGGCGCTGGACCTGCCCACCCAACTGCGCAGCCTGCATGCCGGTGGCAGCCCGATCAGCCCCGTCATCGCGCGCCGCCTGCTGATGCGCCTGGCCCCGGCCACAGCGGCCAGCCATGCGGTCGCGTTTGTCCAAGAGGGCGCCCACTCGCGCGGCTTGGTGGAGGAAGACGCGGTCGCCTTGTCCGAGCAGGAATCACGCGTGCTGCATCTGGCGGCCAAGGGCTTTACTTTCGATGAGATCGCGCAGTTCCTCAGCGTGTCCTCGCATACCGTCAGCACTTATGTGAAGCGGGTCTATCGCAAGCTGCATGTGCGCTCCAAGGTGGAGGCGATTTACGAAGCCCGCCGCCTGGGCTGGTTGCGCGACTGAGGACCAAGCACGTGCTGTGGTGGATTGGGGCGGGCCACTCGTAGACCCGCACAAGCGCCGTCATCTGGCTGTGCCAGAATCGCCGCAACCCACGCCAACCCATGACAAGCGACTACGCCGATGCCTGCCTCCCCGCCCGAACTGACCGCGCCCGAGTCCGCCGTGCTTGAGGACGAGGTCACTGGCTCGGTAGCCGCGGCGCCTGCTGCCGAAGCGCCCGCTGCCCGCAAACGCCCCAAGCCCGGCGAGCGCCGCGTGCAGATCCTGCAGACCCTGGCAAGCATGCTGGAAGCACCAGGTGCCGACCGCATCACTACCGCCGCACTGGCCGCCAAGCTGTCGGTCAGCGAGGCTGCGCTCTACCGCCATTTCGCCAGCAAGGCGCAGATGTTCGAGGGCTTGCTGGAGTTCATCGAGACCAGCATCTTCACCCTGGTGAATCAAATCATCGAGCGCGATGCTTCCGGCCAGCAGCAGGCGCAAAAAATTGTGGCCGTGCTCTTGCAGTTCGGCGAGCGCAATCCCGGCATGACCCGGGTGATGGTGGGCGACGCCCTGGTCTACGAGAACGAGCGCTTGGTGGCGCGCATGAATCAGTTTTTCGATCGCATCGAATCCAGCCTGCGCCAAGTCTTGCGCAGTGCTGCCGAGGCCCGCGGCTCGGCCACGCCCACGGTCGAGGCCAATGCCCATGCCTCCGTGCTGCTGAGCTTTGTTGTCGGCCGATTGCAGCGTTATGCCCGCTCAGGCTTCAAGCGCATGCCCACCGAGCAGCTGGAGTATTCGCTTAAGCTGCTGGTGGCCTGAACTCAAATTTCAACTGACCCCGCCGAAGGCCTGCACGCTCAGCGGCAGGCATTGTTCGTAAAGCCTATCGGCTGAGAGCGGCAGCGCTTGCGCCTGGACCGGCGGTGTGTCTAGCATGGGCGCCAAGGCAGCATTCAAGGCACTGAGCGGTAGCAGGCTTGCGGCCTGTTGTTGGATGCTCTGCCCGCCGCGCTGCGCAAAGCCGATCCAACGCCCGGCTTGATCAAACACCGGCCCGGCGCTGACTTGCGCGGGCAAGGCGATGTCCAGGCCCGGTTGGCCTGGCACAAGGCCCATACGCCCCACAAAGCCCAGCTGCATGGCCGGCCAAGCGGTGCCGGTACCCGAATCGGGCAAATAGATCAGCGCCGCAACCGGGCTGCCGGCAAAGGCATCGCGTGCGGCGCACCTTAGCGGCGGCTGGCCGGCAGGTGGCGTCAGCTGTGTGTCCAGGTTCAGCAGGCTCAAGCCAAGCGCGGCCAGGGCGCTCTCGGTTGACGTATTGCTAGCGCCGCGGCTCAGCTGAGCCATCTGCGTCTGGCCCAAGCCGTTACGCAGCCAGAGCGGGCGCCCGTTCGCCCAGGCTAGTCCGCCATCCGGCAAGGCCAGCAAGGCTTGCCGGCCTTCGTTCAAGAGCAGGCCGCTGCCCAGCGCCTGGGCTTGCTGGGGCAGCGCAGCGCCGAAAGCCGCTGGGCCCGGCCGGGGGGTGGCGGTATCGGTCCAGCTGCCGTCCAGCAGTTGCTGGATCAGCGGCTGCAGGGTGCGCAGATGGGCTTCTTGCGGCAGGCGCTGCAGGCCGGCGTCAATGATGCGAGCGGCATAGGCGGCCTGGCCGCTGAGCGCTTGCAGCCAGGCGTAAAGCGCCAGCGCTTCGGGCTCGTCCTTGTGAGCGCCGGCGGTGTGCGAGGCGAAGTTCAGCGCATTGCGGAATTCGCCAGCCTGCAGCATGGCCAGCACCATCAGCATCTCGGTGTCGGCGTCATGGCTCATCAGGGCCGCACGTTCGAGTAGCTGCAGGGCCGGCTGGGCTTGGCCCTGGCTCAGCGCCAGGCGGGCGGATTGCAACAAGGCCAGGCGTTCGACCTGCAGGCGCGCGCCTTGGCCATTGGCGCCATCACTATGGACATGCGCGGCCAGGCGTAGCGGCTGGGCCGCGCAGGACAAGGCCGCAGCCAGACGGAGGAGTCGGGCTGCGGCGCTGCGCCGGTTGAGGGTGACGGCTTTCACTTCAAGCTGAGGGTGCATGCCAGCCTGGCTCAGGGCAGCTGGCTGATGCGCGGCTTGCTGAAGACGGCGCTGCTGGGGTTGTAAGGCGCGGCGGGCGCTTTGTAGCCGGACAGGTAAGCCACCAGCGCGTCGATGTCTTGCGCGCCGCCCAGCACATTGGCACCGCCGATAAAGGTGGTGAAGCCGTCGCCGCCGGTGGCCATGAAGTTATTGACCGTGACGCGGTAGGTCTTGCTCGGGTTTTGCACCACGCCGTTGATGACCAGGTTGTCGGTTGGGCCGCTGACTTGCGGCGGATAGACGCTCACGTCGGTGGGCGTTAGCGCCACATTGACGATCTTGGCGCAGGCCGGGGCGCTGGCGCTCCAGGAATAGCGCAAGCCGTTGGAGACCTGCATGATGCGCTGCGTGCCCTGGCCCTTGCAGCCAACGAATTGCTGCTCCAGCACGTCCTTGATCTGCTGGGCCGTCAGCGTCATCGTCACCAGGCTGTTGCCAAAGGGCTGGGCCGTGAAGGCATCGGCATAGCTCAGGGCATAGGGGTAGCTGGCAGCGGCGGGCTTCACAAAGCCGGGGCTGCGCACGCCGCCCGCGTTCATGAAGGCGACGCTGGCGCCGCCCAGGGCGGCAGGTTGGGTGGCTTGCAGCTGGGCGTCGGCGATCAGGTCACCGGCCTCCATTTCGCCGGCCGCATTGGCTGCATTCGACATGCCGGCCGTGATGACCGCGATGACCTGGCTGGCCAGCGGCGAGGCTGCCGCTTTGTAGGCCGCCACCACCTCTTTCACCTCTGGCTGGGCGGCGATGGCGGCGGTGACGCTGGCGTTCGTGCGGTCCACCAAGCGGTTGATGGGGCTGACGTCGATCACATCGCGGCTGATCGGGTCGATCTGCAGGTCGATCTCGGTCAACACCCGGCCAAAGGCGCTGGCGCTGGTGACGGGCACCAGGCGGCCGGCCTTGTTGGGCAGGCCTGCGCTGCGGGCGGTGCTGCCGTTGTCCTTGCTGTTTTTGGAGCAGTTGTAGGCGGCGTGGGTGTGGGCGCTGATCACCAGGTCCACCGCCTTGTCTAGGCGGGACACGATCTTGCCGATCTCGCTATTGCTGCCGTCGCTATTGTTCAGATTGTTCAGGCAGCCATTGATATCGCTGTTGTTGAAGCCGCCGGCCACCGCGGCATTCTGGAAGCCGCCCTGGTGCACCAGCACCACGATGGCTTCTATCCCTTGGGCGCGCAGCTTGGGCACCAGCGCGTTGACCGTGTCGGCCTCGTCCAGAAATTTCAGGCCGGCCACGCCGGTGGGCGTGACGATGCCGGGTGTGCCCTTGAGCGTCATACCGATGAAAGCGATCTTGACGCCGTTGAAGCTCTTCACGCCATAGGCCGGCAGCAGCGTGCGGCCGGTGGCGGTTTCCATCACATTGGCCGACAGCCATTTGAATTTGGCGCCGTCGAAGGTGCCGGGGGCCGAGGAGCCAAAGCCCTTGCAGCTATTGGCATCAGGCACGCCACCCACCAGCTTGCAGCCGCCCATTTGCAGGCGGCGCAGCTCGTCCTTGCCCTTGTCGAATTCATGGTTGCCGACGGCGCTGAAATCCACACCGATCTTGTTGAGCGTTTCCACTGCCGGCTCGTCATAAAACAGGGCCGAGATCAGCGGCGAGGCGCCGATGAAGTCACCACCGCCCACCACCACCGTGTTGGGGTTGCTGGCCCGCATCTGCGCCACATAGGCCGCCAGATACTCGGCGCCGCCCACGGCCGGACGCGAGGCGCTGGGCACCGAGGTGTTGGCGCCGAAGGTGCCGGGGGACTCGAGTGTGCCGTGATAGTCGTTGAAGCCGACGATCTTGACCTTGATGGGCGCGATGGCTGCAGCGTGGCTGGTGCCGGCAGCGAAGACAGCCGACAAGGCTAGAGCGAGGGCGGGCAGCAGGGGGCGGAGGTGTGTTTGCATGATCGGTCGTGGGTTCGTTTGGCGATGGGCCGAGGCAGGTTCGGACGAAGCGAAGCGAGCTTTTAGCCGTGGCGTAAGCTGTTGCGGCGCAGAGCCCAGACCAACATGCCAAAGCCGGCCAGCAAGCTGGTGCTCTTGCTGGGCTCGGGCACGGGGGACAGCGTCAGGTTCAGGGCGCCGATGCTGGCGTCGGTCGTGAGGCTGTTGCCGCTGGCCGGGTCGATGAAGCTGGTGGACTTGATCATCAGCCCGCTGATGGTGTGGGTGCCCGCCGCCAGGGTGAAGACACCGCGGCTGAAGGCGCTGTCGGCCAGGGCTTGCTCGGGGTTGAACTGGAGGGCGCCGGCCACGTCGCCGTTGACTGCCGCGCCGGTGTCACCGAGCCAGGCGCCGCCATCCATGACGCGGAACTGGTCACCCGAGATACCGAGGTCCACCACCGTCAGGCGGCCCACAAAGCCGGTGGGCACGATGACGCTGAAACTCAGCGTGGCGGCCTCGTCGTCCACCCAGGCAAAGCTGTAGGGCGGCAGATTGGCGTCGACATTGAAGCCGGCCCAGCTGCCATCGCCGTTCAGCGCGGTGGCGGCGTGGGCGTTGGCGAACAGCAGGGCGGCAAAGGCGGCGCTGAGGGTGCGAAGGGCGTAGGTGCGAGCAGTGGTGGGGCGCATGGCGGGAACCTTTCGAGATGGGTTTCAGTTCGGCAGGATGGCCCGGGGCCGTGACCCGGTCATGACCCGGAAACCGCCGCCCTGAGCGGATCGGACCATGGCGCGGCGCTCACCTTGAGGGTCAAGCTCGGGGCCTGCGCACAGGCGGCCGCTACACTGCGGGCTGCCTTGTTTGGCGCCACCCCGAGGGTGTCGCTATTCGCTTTTTTGCCTCCTTGCCTGCCCACTGACCGACGCTGCCCATGGCCGATTCCTTGCAAAACTTCTTGTCCCGTGCCGAAGGCCTGTTGGCCCGCGTCGAGGCCTTGCTGCCGGGCGCGGTGGCGGCGCCCGATTGGTCGGCCTCGGTGGCTTTTCGCTACCGCCGCCGTGGCGGCGCGGCGGGCCGCTGTGTGCTGGAGCCGGTACGGCATGTGGCCGGCATTCGCTTGGCCGATCTGCGCGAAGTGGAGCCGCAAAAGCTGCGCCTCTTGCAAAACACCGAGCAATTCGTGGCCGGCCGCCCGGCCAATAATGTGCTGCTGACCGGTGCGCGCGGCACGGGCAAGAGCTCGCTGATCAAGGCGGTGTTGAATGAGTTTTCGGCGCGCGGCCTGCGCTTGATCGAAGTCGATAAAGCCGATTTGGTGGAATTGCCCGACCTGATCGAGCTGGTGG
Organism: Roseateles sp. PN1; assembly: GCF_038419725.1. Classification (NCBI taxonomy): domain Bacteria; kingdom Pseudomonadati; phylum Pseudomonadota; class Betaproteobacteria; order Burkholderiales; family Sphaerotilaceae; genus Roseateles; species Roseateles sp. PN1. Next base: position 160,541 of record NZ_JBCARA010000011.1, read on the forward strand.
CCGAGCGGCCCGAGCGCTTTGTGATCTTTTGCGACGACCTCAGCTTTGACGAGGGTGAGCCGGGCTACAAGGCCTTGAAGTCCATCCTCGACGGTTCGGTGGCCGCCGCCACCGACAACTTGCTGATCTACGCCACCAGCAACCGCCGCCACCTCTTGCCCGAGCAGATGCGCGACAACCTGGGCTACAAGCACACCGAAGACGGCGAGGTGCATCCCGGCGAGGCGGTGGAGGAGAAGATTTCCCTGTCCGAGCGTTTCGGCCTGTGGCTGAGTTTTTACCCCTTCAGCCAGGGCGAATACCTGGCCATCACCGCGCAATGGCTGCGCAGCTTCGGCATGGATGAGGCGCTGATCAGCGCCGCCCGCCAGCCCGCCCTGGTGTGGGCGCTGGAGCGTGGCTCGCGCTCGGGCCGGGTGGCTTATCAATTTGCTCGCGACTTGGCCGGTCGAGGCGCGCTGGAGGCGCCGCCCATGCCTATCGCCGATGTGCGCCCACCGGAGGGCCTGGACCATGTCTGAGCGCCCGATTGTGGATGTCGCCGTGGGCGTGCTGGTGGAGCGCGACGCGCAGGGCCGGGAAGGGCGTTTTTTGCTCACCTCGCGCCCGCTCGGCAAGGTCTACGCCGGTTACTGGGAGTTCCCAGGCGGCAAGCTGGAAGCGGGTGAAACCGTGGCGCAAGCCCTGGCCCGCGAGTTGCACGAAGAGTTAGGCATCACGATTGGCTCGGCCCACCCATGGCAAGAGCTGGTGATGGACTACGAACATGCGCGGGTGCGCCTGCATTTCTGCAAGGTCTACGAGTGGACGGGCGAGTTCGAGATGCGCGAGCAGCAGGCCATGGCCTGGCAGACCCTGCCGGTGCAGGTGCAGCCGGTGCTGCCGGGCACCATCCCCGTGCTGGATTGGTTCGCCGCCGAGCGCGGCTTTTCGGGCGCCACTTACACTGTCGCGATGAATTGCCTGGATGAAGTCAAATGGGATGCCGACGGCCTGGTGCCGGTGATCGCGCAGGAGCAAAGCAGCGGCGATGTGCTGATGTTTGCCTGGATGAATCGCGAGGCCTTGCAACGCACCATCGAGCTCGGTGAGGCGGTGTATTGGAGCCGCTCGCGCCAGCGCTTGTGGCACAAGGGCGAGGAGTCGGGCCATGTGCAAAAAGTGCATGAGCTGCGCATGGATTGCGACAACGATGTGCTCTTGATGCGCATCACCCAGCAAGGCCATGAGCCCGGTGGACCTGGAATTGCCTGCCACACCGGCCGCCACAGCTGTTTTTATCAACGCCTCGACGCCGGCGCTTGGGTCGCCACCGAGCCGGTGCTCAAAGACCCAAAACAGATTTACAGCAAATGAGCGCAAGCCCTTTGAACAACGTCGATATCCTGGCCCGCGTGGCCGCCGTGATCGAGTCGCGCAAGCCCGCCAATGGCGGCGACCCGGCCACCAGTTATGTGGCCAAATTGTTCGACAAAGGCCTGGACGCGATCTTGAAAAAGGTCGGCGAAGAGGCATGTGAGACGGTGATGGCCGCCAAGGACGGCGAGCCAGCCAAGATCGTCTACGAGGTGGCCGACCTCTGGTTCCACTCCATGATCGCGCTGGCGCATTTCGGCCTCAAGCCCGAACAGGTGCTGGCCGAGTTGGCGCGGCGCGAGGGCTTGTCGGGCCTGCAGGAGTTTGCCGCGCGTAGCAAAACCGTGGAGGAAGAACCGAATGACTGAGCCAATTGCCGACACCGTGCTGCTGGACCCGCAGCGTGAGCAAAGCCTGCGCACAGCCGGCACGATCAGCTATTTGCTGCATGCGGTGGTGGCGGTGGGCGCGGTGATTCCTTCCTTTCAGCCCAGCGTTTTGCTGCTGGTGTTCGCGGTGATTCTGGACATGGTCAAGCGCGATGAGGCCGCCGGCAGCTGGCAGGCCTCGCACATTCGCTGGCGTTTGAGCAGCGTGATCTCGGCTGGTGTGATGTACTTGATCACCGTGCCGCTGTGGTTCTTGTTTGTGCTGCCGGGCTGGATTGCCTGGGGCCTGATTTCGCTCTGGTTCCTCTACCGCATCGTGGTGGGCTGGAGCGCCATGAATGCTGGCCGCGCCATTTCCTGAGTTCGAGGTTTTTTAGCATGTCCCACGATCCCAATTGCCTGTTCTGCAAAATCATTGCCGGGCAAATCCCCAGCCGGAAGGTTTATGAAGACAGCGAGTTGCTGGCCTTCCACGACATCCACCCCTGGGCCCCGGTGCATGTGCTCATCATCCCCAAGCTGCACATTGCCAGCATGGTTGAGTTGACCGACGAACATGCCGCCTTGCTGGGCAAGATGAGCGTGTTGGCGCCCAAGCTGATGCGCGAGCTGGGCGTGACTAACGGCTTTCGCACCGTGATCAATACGGGGCCAGACGGCGGGCAAGAGGTCTATCACCTGCATATGCATGTGATGGGTGGCCCGCGGCCCTGGCTCAAGGGCTGAGCGGCCCGGCCTTCGATAGGCTCAACAAGCTTTTGTGCTGAATTCAGCCCGGCGGCGCCGACAGCAAGATTGCCGTCACAGGCGCCAACTAGAATCAAGCAATCTTTCGTAGGAGAAAAAATCATGGGTTCATTCAGCATTTGGCACTGGCTCATCGTGCTGCTGATCGTTGTGCTGGTGTTTGGTACCAAGAAACTGAAGAACATGGGCAATGACCTGGGTTCGGCAGTCAAGGGTTTCAAGGACGGCATGAAGGATGGCAGCACCGACGCACCGGCCCAGCAAGTCACCGCCAGTCAAAAGGCCACCGACGCCAATACCGTCGACGTCGAAGCCAAGACCAAGTCTTGATGACGACTGGCCTGAGCGCTTGCCATGATTGACTTTGGCTTTGACAAGATTGCCCTGATCGGCGCCGTGGCGCTGATCGTGCTGGGCCCCGAGCGCCTGCCGCGCGTGGCCCGCACCGTGGGCCATTTGCTGGGCAAGGCGCAGCGCTATGTGTCGGAGGTCAAGGCCGAGGTGAATCGCTCGATGGAGCTGGAAGAGTTGCAGAAGATGAAGAAGGGCGTCGAAGAAGCCGCCCGCGACATCGGTGCCTCGGTCCAGCAGGAGGTCAACTCGGCCAGCCAAGTGTTTGAACAAACTTGGTCCGACGCCACCTCCGGCCTGGGCGACAGCAGCAGCTTTCATGCTTATGAAGGCGGCCCGCTGAGCCCGAGCTACAAGCACCCGAAAAAGAACTGGCGCGTGAAACGCGGCGCCACCCCGCAGTGGTACAAGCGGCAAGCCCAGGTGCGCACCCATGTGCAATCAGCGGCCGCCCGCGTGGCCCGGTTCCGTCCGGCCGGCCACCGTAGCATCAGCACGCACAACAGCCAGAATTTCTGACCAAGCCAGCCCATGAGTGATGCCCCCAAGCCCGAGGATGAACTCGCCGGCACCGAACAGCCTTTTGTCTCCCACCTGATCGAATTGCGCGACCGCCTGGTGCGCGCCACCATCGCCGTGGCGGTGGTATTCGGCATCTTGGCCTTCTACCCCGGCCCCGCTCAGTTGTACGACCTGATGGCAGCGCCCTTGGTGGCGCACCTGCCCAAGGGCTCGACCATGATCGCCACCAGCGTGATCTCGCCATTCATGGTGCCGCTCAAGATCACCTTGTTGGCGGCTTTCATGCTGGCGCTGCCGGTGGTGCTGTATCAAGTCTGGGCCTTTGTGGCGCCGGGTCTGTATTCGCATGAAAAGCGCCTGGTGATGCCGCTGGTGGTGTCCAGCACCTTGCTGTTCTTTGTCGGCGTGGCGTTTTGCTATTTCTTCGTGTTCGGCCAGGTGTTCAAGTTCATTCAGAGCTTCGCGCCCAAGAGCATCATTGCCGCACCTGATATCGAGGCTTACCTAAGCTTTGTGATGTCCATGTTCATTGCCTTCGGCGCCGCATTTGAGGTGCCGGTGGTGGTGGTGGTGGCGGCGCGCATGGGCCTGATCTCGGTGGCACAGTTGCGCGAATATCGCGGCTACTTCATCGTCGGCGCCTTTGTCATTGCGGCCATCATCACGCCGCCCGACGCCGTGTCCATGCTGGCGCTGGCTATCCCTATGTGCATCTTGTACGAGGTCGGCGTGATCGCCGCGTCCTACTTCATTCGCTTCTCCAAGGCGCCGGATGATGAAGAAACGCTGGCGGGCGAAGCGGCCAAGAAGTGAGCAGCAATTGAGCTGCGAATGAGCGCCGAACGGTTAGCGCGACAAGCGTGAATTGAAATGGAAAGGCCCGCCAAGTGCGGGCCTTTTTTATTGGCTCAAGGAGCCTAGCTTATTGCTTGGGCTTGGGTCGCTGGGCCACAGTCAATTCGATCGCCAATTCCTTCTCGCCCCGCAGCAAGGTGACGGTGGTGGCGGTTTTGGGCGGCACGGCCGAGACCGCCAGCAAGAGCTGCGCCGGCGTGTGGACCGCGGTGTTGCCGATCTGTGTGATCACATCGCCTGGCTTCACACCGGCTTTGGCGGCTGGTGCATTGGCCAGCACGCCGCTGATCAGCACGCCTTCTTTGACCGGCACTTTGAAGGCCTCGATGAACTCGGGCGTCAGCTCGCGGGTCTGCACGCCGATCCAGCCGCGTGCCACCTGGCCTTCGCGCATCAGGCTTTCCATCACTTGGGCGGCGGTGCTGATGGGGATGGCAAAGCCAATGCCCAGGCTGCCGCCGCTGCGCGAGTAGATGGCGGTGTTGATGCCCACCAGATTGCCGTCCACATCGACCAGGGCGCCACCCGAGTTACCGGGGTTGATGGCCGCGTCGGTTTGGATGAAGTTCTCAAAGGTGTTGATGCCCAGCTGATCGCGGCCCAGGGCGCTGACGATGCCGGAGGTGACGGTCTGTCCCACATTGAAGGGGTTGCCGATGGCCAACACCACATCGCCCACCTGCAGGGTTTCGGCATGCCCAAACTGAATCACCGGCAGGTGCTCCAACTCGATCTTGAGCACGGCGATATCCGTCTCGGGGTCGGTGCCCACCAGGGTGGCCTTGGCTTGGCGGCCGTCGGTCAGTAGCACTTCGATGTCGGAGGCGCCTTCCACCACATGGCTATTGGTCAGCAAATAGCCTTGCGCCGAGACGATCACGCCTGAGCCCAGGCCGGTCTGCGCTCGCTCGCCAGACGGATCCTTGCGCCCGCCCGGGCCGCGCTGGCCGAAGTGGAAGCGGTGCCAACGCTCATCCATTTCGGAGCCACGCGCCGGTGCCTTGCTGGCGACGATGCTGACCACCGTGGGCGCGGCTCGTTTGGCCGCTTGGCTGTAGCCGGAGCGTGAGGAACTGCTGGCCTCAGCCGGGCTGAGGGCCGCGCCGGCAGGTCCGCCAGATGCTGCGCCGCTGCCGCCCAGCACAATGGTGGGCGCAATTGCCCCCTGGCCTTTTTGCAGCCAGGCGGGTTTGAGCGTGCTCACAACGAACACAATGGCCAGCGCCACGGTCGTGACCTGAGCGAAAATCAACCACAGTCTGCGCACCCCTAATCCTTCCCCTATGACCCATCGAAACGATCTCGAACGCCATCTCGGCCAATTGCTGGACGTCGCTCGCTTCAAGGATTATGGGCCGAACGGTCTGCAGGTCGAGGGCCGCGAGCAGATTGGGACGCTGGTCTGTGGGGTCACGGCCAGCTTGGGCCTGATCGAGGCGGCCATTGCTGCCAAGGCCGATGCCATCCTTGTTCACCACGGCTTGTTCTGGCGCGGTCAAGACGGTCGCGTTACGGGTTGGATGAAGCAGCGCCTGGCGCGCTTGCTGGCCCATGACATCAATCTCTATGCCTACCACCTGCCCCTGGACGCGCATGCCGAGCTGGGCAATAACGCCCAACTTGGGCGGCTGTTGGGTTGGCAGGGTGAGAGCCGCTTTGGCGAGCAGGACTTGGGTTGGCTGGGTAGCTTGCCGCAGGCCTGCAGCCTGACCGAGCTGGCCGGGCACATTGGCAGCACACTGGGCCGCACACCGGTGCTGGCGCCGGGTGATGGGCGCGCGCTGCGCCGCGTGGCTTGGTGCACCGGCGGGGCGCAAGGCTATTTTGAGGCGGCCATTGCCGCCGGCGCGGATGTGTTCGTGACCGGCGAAATCTCCGAGCCGCAAGCCCATTACGCGGCCGAAACCGGCGTGGCTTTCATCGCGGCCGGCCATCACGCCACCGAGCGTTACGGTGTGCAAGCCGTGGCCCACCAGCTGGCGGCCGAGTTCGGCATCCGCCAACAATTCATCGACATCGCCAATCCAGCATGAGCCCACTCTTTTTGATCAGCCAGGGCGACCCCAGCGGCATCGGCCCCGAAATCATCGCCAAGACTTTTGCGGCCGGACTGGCGGCGGACTGCCTTGTGATGGGCGATGTGGCGGTGATGCGGCGCGCGCTGCGTCAATGCGGCCTGAGCCTGCCGGTGGTGCAAGTCAGCCGTGTCGGTGAGACTGTGCCGCCGAACTGTCTGCCGGTGTTCCAGGTGCCGGGTCTTGCCCCTGGTTTGGCCGACTTGGCACTTGGGCAGGTGGATGCCCGCGCCGGGGCGGCTGCGGCGGCCTGCATCACGGCGGCCGTGTCCAGCATTCAGGCGGGTGAGGCGGCGGGTCTGGTGACGGCACCCATCCACAAAGAGGCCTTGCACGCGGCCGGTGTGCCATTTCCCGGTCACACCGAGATGCTGCAGGCCTTGGCCGCGCAAGGTGGGGCAATGCCGCCGGTGCGCATGATGCTGGCCAATGAAGAACTGCGCACGGTGCTAGTCACCATTCATTGCTCGCTGCGCCGCGCCATCGAGCTGATCACGCAAGAGTCGGTGCTGCAAACCCTGCGCATCAGCCATCAGGCTTTGCAGCGCTTTGGCATCGCTAAGCCGCGTATCGCGGTGGCGGGTTTGAATCCGCATGCGGGGGAGGGCGGCTTGTTTGGCGATGAAGAGCAGTTGCACATCGCGCCCGCCATCCGCCAGGCGCAGGCCGAGGGCATAGGGGCCAGCGGCCCGTTCGCGCCCGACACGGTGTTCATGCGGGCGCGCCACACGGACGCGCATCCCGGTGAGTTTGATCTGGTGGTGGCGATGACCCATGACCACGGCCTGATCCCGGTGAAATACCTGGGGGTGGAGCAGGGCGTCAACGTCACGTTGGGCCTGCCCTTTGTGCGCACCAGCCCCGACCACGGCACGGCCTTTGATATCGCCGGTTCGGGTGTGGCCGACCCTGCCAGCCTGCAAGCGGCCATTCGCATGGCACGCCGCTTGGCGGTCAATTAAGCTTTGGCGCCGATTTCGGCCAGCTGCTTGCGGGTGCGTGCCATCGCGCGTTCCAGCAGATAGGCATTCTCAAAGGCGCGCAGGCGGCCGGACTCGCACAGGCGCTTGAGCATGCGAGCGGTCATGGTGACCGTCTGCTGATGCTTGGCGCCGTGGGTGAAGATGAAAAAGCTGCGCCCTGCGCTGACATGGGCCAGGCGCACTTTCTGCCAATGCCCTTCGCTGTGCATCTGGTACGAGAAGCCGACGTGCAGATGCTCCACCAGCAGCTCACCTTCGCTGGGCTCGGGCGCTTCCACGGCAGCGGGCAGGCCGTCGATGCTGATGTCCACGGCCAACAGGGCGGGCTCGGCGCTCAGGTCGATGTCAAGCTCGCCACTCCAGTCGAGATTCACTTCGGTCAGCAGGCCCATGCGCTTGGCTTCGTCCGCGCTGAGGCCTTGGGTCAGATCCAGGTCGGGCGGCAAGCTGCTGTCCAGCGCCTGGCCCAAGGTCTGCTCGTCCGGCAGGGGCGCGGTGAAGATATGGTCCAGCTGCTTGAGCAACAGATTGGCTTCGAGCGGGCTGGGCGCTTGGCCCTTCAATGATTCGGCATGGGCCGGCAAGAGCGCGCCGTAAAACTGCTTGCGGGTCGCTTCCGGGCAGGCGATCAGGTCCAGGCCTTCGCCCAGCGTCGCCATCAGGCCAGGCAACTGGCCCAGAAAGACTTGGCGCTGCTCGGTGCGGCCCTTGGGTTGGACGCTGACGACCAGGTCGCGCGCCAGCTTTTGAAAGCGTGACACGCGCTCGGGCGCGCCTTGCAAATCACGCGCCGCGCGGACGATGGCTTGGCTCCAGGTCTGGGCCAGGAAGTCGCGCAGAAACTCCGGCATCGTCACGGGCTGCAAGGCGTTGCCGAGCTGCTGGGCGTAACGCTGCTGCAGATGCAGGTCGACCTCGCGCCGTGCCAGCTGATCCGTCAGCTGGCCTTGCGATTGCAGGCCGGCGCTGATCTGCGCTTCGATGAAAGCTTCCAGCGTCGAGAGCTTGGCCTCGTAAACAGCCATGTGCTCGAAATCGCCGCTTACGAGCTCGTCCACCAGCTCCCGCACATGACCCAGAAAGGCCTTGCCTGGGTCGTCGCTGAAGTCATCAAAGGCGCAAGACAGCGAGGCCATGCGGTTGACGAAGAGGCGCACCGGGTGGCGGCGCTGCGAGAAGAAGCTGGGGTCGCCCAGCGCCGCGCGCAGCACCGGCAATTGCAGACGGGCAAGCAGCCGCGCCATTTGCGGCGGCACTTTGGGATCAGACAGCACCTGATCGAACAGGCTGCTGACCACATCGATGACCATGTGATCCAGTCGACCCGTGGCGGCCTGGCGCAGCTCTTCCCGGTGCTGCTGAATCAGGTTGGTCGGTAGGACGTTGGGCCGGGTGGTGGCCATGAAATCATCATGCCAGTCGGGGCTGGCAGCAGCTTGTGCCGAGCCGCCGGCTTCCCTCATGGGCATGCTGGCCGACCATTCCGCATGGCTGGAGTCCATCGGCGCAGGGCTGGCCATTTGGGCCAGGCGCCGCAGCAGATTCATCAGTTGCGGGTCCAGATTGCCCATCTGGCCGCCGGTCTGTCCACCGTAGCTACCGGAACCGCTCATGCCAGCGCCATACCCACTCGGGTAGCCGCCGGAGCTTGCGCCGGAACTTCCACCAATTTGGCCGCCAATCTGCCCGCCGAACTGGCTATTGAGGTGGCCTGCATGGGTAGACATGGCCTGGCCATGTTCCAGCGCGCCAGCATTCGACTGCAGGGTTTGGGCACGGCTAAAGCCGGTATTGCCGCCTCCTGGCGAATCCACGGAGCTGCGCACGCGCAGATCTTGCGGGCGAAGGCCACGGCTGCGGAACAGTTCGGCAATATCTGCGTAGCAAGCGCGCATCTCCAGCGCCAGTGCACGGGTCAATTCGTCGATCAGGATCTGGCGCGGCTCGGCCTCGTCGCTGAGTTGGTGCACCGCGCTCAGCAAGGCTTGGCCGATCGCCTCGGGGCGCAGCGGGTGGCGCTCGCCGAGCTGCATGCCGGCGACATAAGACTCCACCTCGCGCAACTCCCACTCACTCTGGTGGCCAATGGCCAGACCGACGCGGTCGCCTACCACCAAGGCGTCGACCTGGTCGTCGTCCATCAGGGATAGTTCGGTCCAGCCGCGTGGCGCCGTCTCGGCCGCGCGTTCGGTCTGGCTGCTGCGCATTTGCTCGCGCAGCTTTTGCGAAAAGATCTGCGCGAATTGCGCCTGTTGCTTGCGGAACAAGAGCTGGGCCGCGAGCAAAGCATCGCGGCGTTTGACCATGCCGGCCGACAAGGCCGACATGCCTAGCCCTTCCGCGCAACGTTCGGCCGCTTGTTCAACGGCCGTGCGCACCCGCTGGAGGGCGGTTTCCAGATGAGGGTTCAGGCGGGTGTCGGTGGAAATCATGGTTGCGGCATTGCGAAATGTAGTGGTAGCACTACAAACTTTGGACGCAAGTATCGCCGTGAATTCACCATGAATGACGCAAGCCGAGTCTTCGTGAGCGCCAGCCTTGCCAAAAGCTGCGCAACTTGCGCACTTGCTTGGGGCCGCCCGGCTGCAGGCCGGGCAGTTCAGTGCAGGATCAGCGCTTCAGTGAGTCACGAATCTCGCGCAGCAAGACCACCTCTTCCGGTGTGACGGGGGCTTCAGCGGGGGCAGCCGGCTCTTCGCGCTTGAGGCGGTTGATCTGCTTGATCATCAGGAAAATGATGAAGGCCAGGATCAAGAAGTTGAGCAAGATGGTCAGGAAACTGCCGTAAGCAAACAACGGTACGCCGGCCTTTGTGAGGGCTTCGTAGGTCATCGGGCCCTTGAAATCTGCGGGCGGGTTGGAGAGCATCACGAAGTAGTTGGTGAAATCCAGGCCGCCGACGACCTTGCCGACGACGGGCATGATCAGGTCTTTGACGATCGAATCGACGATCTTGCCGAAGGCGCCGCCGATGATCACGCCGACTGCCAAGTCAACCACATTGCCTTTGACGGCAAACTCTTTGAATTCCTTGAGAAAACTCATTCCTGAAGCTCCTTATTGATGGCATACCTGTGTTGGCTGTGAAATGTAAGGCAAGTGAGCGTGCCCTTCGCGCATCATCTGTCCCGTTTTGCTGTAAGTAGCAGGGGTAAAACGCCGATACTGTGGTGCGAATACCAGCCTGCGTGCGTTGCACCGGCTCGGTGCTCACGCAGTCCGTTAGAATCTCGGGTTGCCCCCGATCAGAAGTCTCGTTTGAGGATCCTCATGAGTGACCAGCAAGTGGACCACGGCAAGCGCACATGGCTCATCGCCACAAGTTGCGCCGGCGCCGTTGGCGGTGTAGCCACCGCCGTACCTTTCGTCAGCACCTTCGCGCCTTCCGAGCGTGCCAAGGCCGCCGGTGCGCCGGTGGAGGTGGACATCAGCGGCATCAAGCCGGGCGAAAAGCTAACCGTCGAATGGCGTGGCAAGCCGGTCTGGGTCGTGCGCCGCACGCCAGAGCAGCTGGCGGCACTGTCCAAATTCGACGGCGAACTGGCTGACCCGAATTCGGTCCGCACCGCTTACCCGACGCCGGACTACGCCAAGAACGCTGCGCGTTCGATCAAGCCCGAGTTCCTGGTCGTGGTGGGAATTTGCTCGCACCTGGGATGCTCGCCGAGCGATAAGTTCCAGGCCGGCCCGCAGCCCTCCTTGCCGGATGACTGGCATGGCGGCTTCCTCTGCCCTTGCCACGGCTCGACCTTTGACCTGGCCGGCCGCGTCTTCAAGAACAAGCCTGCCCCCGACAACCTCGAGGTGCCGCCGCATATGTATCTGTCCGACGCCAAGCTCTTGATTGGTGAAGACAAGACGGCTTGATGCCCAGCGGCCTTTTTAAAAATGGCTGAACCAAGGTTTTAGGACAGAGGTCAATATGGCTGAATTCAAAGTAGCTCCCGCCGGCGCAAGCAAGGGCGAGCAGTTCATGACATGGGTGGACAACCGCTTCCCGGCCACCCAGCTCTTCAAAGAGCATATGTCGGAGTACTACGCTCCGAAGAACTTCAACTGGTGGTACATCTTCGGCTCACTCGCCCTGCTGGTGCTGGTGATCCAGATCGTTACCGGTATTTTCCTGGTGATGCATTACAAGCCTGATGCGGCCCTGGCGTTCGCCTCGGTCGAGTACATCATGCGTGATGTGCCCTGGGGCTGGTTGATCCGCTATATGCACTCCACCGGCGCGTCTGCGTTCTTCGTGGTGGTGTATCTGCATATGTTCCGTGGCCTGCTGTACGGTTCTTACCGTAAGCCGCGCGAGTTGGTGTGGGTCTTCGGTTGCGGCATCTTCTTGTGCCTGATGGCCGAGGCTTTCATGGGCTATTTGCTGCCCTGGGGCCAGATGTCCTACTGGGGCGCACAGGTGATCGTGAATCTGTTTGCCGCTGTGCCTTTCGTCGGCCCGGACTTGGCGCTGCTGATCCGCGGTGACTTTGTGGTGGGTGATGCCACGCTGAACCGCTTCTTCAGCTTCCACGTCATTGCTGTGCCGCTGGTGCTGCTGGGCTTGGTGGTGGCGCACATCATTGCGCTGCACGAAGTGGGCTCCAACAACCCGGATGGCGTCGAGATCAAGGGCCCGAATGCGCCCAAGGATGCGAACGGTCACCCGCTGGATGGCGTGCCTTTCCACCCTTACTACTCGGTGCATGACATCTACGGCGTCTGCCTATTCCTGATGGTGTTCACGGGCATCATCTTCTTCGCGCCGGAGTTGGGTGGCTACTTCCTGGAATACAACAACTTCATCCCCGCTGACCCGCTGAAGACCCCGTTGCACATTGCGCCGGTTTGGTACTTCACGCCCTTCTATTCGATGCTGCGCGCCACCACCGACCCCATGGTCAATGTGCTGGCTGGCATCGTTGGCCTGAGCGCGGTTCTGGCAGTGTTGAAGGGCAGCTTCTCTGCCAAGGGTAAGCTGGCAACTTTGGTCGTGGCTGTGGTGGCCGTGGCCCTGCTGAAGACCTTCGACGCCAAGTTCTGGGGCGTGGTGGTGATGGGTGGCGCGGTTGTGATTCTGTTCTTCTTGCCTTGGTTGGATCACAGCCCGGTCAAGTCGATCCGCTATCGTCCGGGCTGGCATTCTTATGCCTACGCTGTCTTCGTGGTGTTCTTCCTGGTGCTGGGCTACTTGGGTATTCAGCCGCCCACCGACCTGGGCACGCTGGTGTCGCAGATTGGCACGGTGTTCTACTTTGGCTTCTTCCTGTTGATGCCTTGGTGGAGCAAGCTGGGTACCTTCAAGCAGGTGCCTGACCGTGTGACCTTCCACCCCCACTGATCAGACAAGCAACGGAGTCCAAAGAATGAAGAAACTCATCGCTACGCTGCTGACCTCGCTGCTGCTCAGCCTTGGCGTGCAAACCGGCGCCAATGCTGCTGCGGGTGGCATCGAGTGGGACAAGTTCCCCAAAGAGAAGATGCAGGACATGGCTGCCCTGCAGAATGGCGCCAAGTTGTTCGTCAACTACTGCCTGAACTGTCACTCGGCCGCCTACAACCGCTATAACCGCCTGCGTGACCTCGGCCTGACCGAAGCGCAGATCAAGGGTAATCTGATGTTCGCCGCCGATAAAGTGGGCGATCAGATGAAGATCTCGATGGATGCCAAGCAGGCCAAGGATTGGTTTGGTGCTACGCCGCCCGACCTGACCGTGATCGCGCGTTCGCGTGCTGATGGCGCCAAGGGCTCTGGTGCAGACTATCTCTACACCTATCTGCGCAGCTACTACCGCGACGACACCAAGGCCACCGGCTGGAACAATATGGCCTTCCCCAGCGTTGCCATGCCGCATGTATTGTGGGAGTTGCAAGGCCAGCGCGCCGCCAAGTTCGAAGAAGCTGCAGATCCCCATGACCCGGCCAAGAAGGTCCATGTCTTCAAGGGCTATGAGCAGTTGACGCCTGGCCAGCTGGATGCGCGTCAGTACGACAATGCGGTCGGCGACTTGGTGGCTTATCTGCAGTGGATGGGCGAGCCTGCTCAAGCCCAACGTTTCCAGCTGGGCGTGCTGGTGCTCTTGTTCCTGTCGGTGCTGACGCTGTTTGCATGGCGTCTGAATGCCTCGTACTGGAAAGATGTGAAGTAAGCCCGTAGCCTCGAGCTGGCATTTCATGCCGGTGACGGGCCACAAGGCGCAGTGGATCGCTCTTTTGAGCGCCCACTGCGTTTGCCATTTGTGCGGATCCATTGATCGGACCGCATGTTTTTTTGACCTGACCCTCGGGAGCCTGCCGCCATGATGGTGCTTTATTCTGGAACCACCTGCCCTTACTCGCATCGCTGCCGCTTCGTGCTGTTCGAAAAGGGGATGGACTTCGAAATCCGCGATGTCGACCTGTTCGCCAAGCCCGAAGACATCGCCTTGATGAACCCGTACAACGAAGTGCCCATCTTGGTGGAGCGCGACCTGATCTTGTATGAGTCGCACATCATCAATGAGTACATCGACGAGCGTTTTCCGCATCCCCAGTTGATGCCCGGCGACCCGGTCGCTCGCGCCCGCGTGCGCCTGTTCCTGCTCAATTTCGAGAAGGAGTTGTTCGCTCACGTGAACGTCCTCGAAGGCCGTAGCCAGACCGTCAAGGCTGCTGACAAGCAGCTGGAAAAGGCTCGCGCTCAGATCCGCGATCGCCTGACGCAACTCGCCCCCATCTTCTTGAAGAACAAGTACATGCTGGGTGACGACTTCTCGATGCTGGACGTGGCCATTGCGCCGCTGCTGTGGCGTCTGGATTACTACGGCATCGACATGTCCAAGAATGCCTTGCCGCTGCTGAAGTACGCTGAGCGCATCTTCTCGCGTCCGGCCTATATCGAGGCGCTGACGCCGTCCGAAAAGGTTATGCGCAAGTAACTCGACAGCGAGGGCCATTCATGGATCAAAGCAAGGGCAAGGGAAGCAATGTGGACGGCACGGCGGCAGCGCCCAGCACGTCCACGCGCCCCTATCTCATCCGCGCCTTGCACGATTGGTGCACCGACAACGGCTTCACGCCTTACATCGCAGTGCATGTCGATCGCTTTGTGCAGGTGCCGATGGAATACGTCAGCAACAACGAGATCGTGTTGAACGTCGGCTTCGAGGCGACAAGCAGTTTGGATTTGGGTAACGAGTTCATCCAGTTCAAAGCTCGCTTCGGCGGCTCGGCGCGCGAGATCATCGTGCCGGTCGATCATGTTGTGGCGATTTACGCGCGTGAAAACGGGCAGGGCATGGCCTTCCCACCGCCCGAAGTGGATGGCGCAGGGGCTGCGGCTCTGACGGCGGCGCCTGCCTCGGCAGCTGCTTCGCCCGCCTTGGATGCGTCGATTGCTGCGACTCCGGATGCGGCCGTTCCGGCGAAGCCGGTGCGTGGCTTGCGCCTGGCGCCTAATCCGGTTGCTACGGAAGTCGACGCTGAATCGACGGCTTCCGAGGCTTCATCATCGGGCTCGCCCGATGATGAGCCCGAGGGCCCAGGCCCAGGGGCCGGTCGACCAGCCCTGAAGCGCGTGAAATAGATTTAAATTGAAGTCAAAGCGCCAATATTGATTTAGGGCCAAATTTTTGCCCTATAATCATGGGCTTGTGCCGGCTTAGCTCAGTTGGTAGAGCAACCGCCTTGTAAGCGGTAGGTCGTCAGTTCGAATCCGACAGTCGGCACCACACGCACAACACAAGCTGCCCTCGGGCAACTTTAAAACCCGCCCTCCGCAAGGAGCGCGGGTTTTTTCATGGCCGCGCGCGGAAGCCTCAAGGGGTGCTGGTCTAACTCGGCGTGAGGCGGGCAACGCTCGCCAAACTCACCCGCCCTGACTTTGAACCTTGACTCGCACCTTGCTCGGCACCAGTCCGGCCTCCATCAGCATGTCTTCCAGCCGTGGCTGAAGATGCCGCAACTTGGCCGCGACAGCCGCATTTGCCGCCAGCAGGGTCCAGCCCTCTTCATCGACGGGGCCGGGCTTGACGAAGCGCACGAGCGCGCCGGGCAGT
The DNA here is from genome assembly GCF_038419725.1 of Roseateles sp. PN1. NCBI lineage: Bacteria > Pseudomonadati > Pseudomonadota > Betaproteobacteria > Burkholderiales > Sphaerotilaceae > Roseateles > Roseateles sp. PN1. Next base: position 175,846 of record NZ_JBCARA010000011.1, read on the forward strand.
GCGGGCTCCACCACCGCCATGCGGCGGTTCGATGCTTGCAGCAGGGCGCCTAGCCGGGCCAGACCTTCGTGCTGGGCCAGAGCCTTGGCGATGGGCAGCGGATCGGGCACTTGGCCGCCTTGGGCTGACTGGCGAAAGTTTGGGCCTAGGTAGCGGGGGCGACTGGGCGGGAGCATGGGCTCAGTGTAGTCCTGCCCCGGGCTTGTACGGGCCCGCCTGCGCATTGGCCAAGCCTGCTGAGTGCGGATGCTAAACTGCCAAGGTTTTGCGCCAGGCCTATTTGGCGGGAGCTTTCGGCGTTGGGCTATTGCAGAGCGCGGGGAGTGACCCCATATGTGCCCGACGTCTGATTGCAAGAATATTCACTAGCCATTGCAGGTCTCGACCACGGCGACGCGTTCGCAGTGACGAGATCTTCATCGAGGGGCGTTGCCATACCCTTGGCATCTACCGTCACCCGAGTCATCGATACAACCATCACGCTGCATGTTGCCCAAGCTTCTCACCCAGATTTTCGGTAGCCGTAACGAGCGACTGCTAAAAGGCTATCGCCGCACCGTTGCGCAGATCAATGCGATGGAGCCTCAGTTCGAGCAGCTCGATGATGCTGCGCTGAAGGCCAAGACGGACGAGTTCAAGGCGCGCGTCGCCAAGGGCGAGTCGCTGGATGCTTTGCTGCCCGAGGCTTTTGCCGTCGTTCGCGAAGCCGGCAAGCGCGTCTTCAAGATGCGCCATTTCGACGTGCAGCTGATCGGCGGCATGGCCTTGCATGACGGCAAGATCCCTGAGATGGGTACAGGCGAGGGCAAGACCCTCACGGCAACTCTGCCGGTCTACCTGAATGCCTTGACGGGCAAGGGCGTGCATCTGGTGACGGTCAATGACTACTTGGTGCAGCGCGACGCCGAGTGGATGGCCAAGCTCTACAACTTCCTCGGCCTGACGGTGGGTGTGAACCTGCCGCAAATGCCGCGTGAGCAGAAGCAGGCGGCCTACGCCGCTGACGTGACCTACGGCACCAATAACGAATACGGCTTCGACTACCTGCGCGACAACATGGTCCACGAGGTGCGCGATCGCGTGCAGCGTCCGCTGGCCTATGCCATCGTCGACGAGGTGGACTCGATTCTGATTGACGAGGCGCGCACGCCGCTGATCATCTCCGGCCAGGCTGATGACCAGACCGATGTCTATCTCGCCATCAACCAGGTCGCGCCGAAGCTGAAGAAGCAGATTGGTGAGCTGGATATTCGCACCGGCGAAGGCGTGATCGAGCCCGGTGATTTCACCGTCGACGAGAAGTCGCACCAGATCTATCTGACCGAAGACGGTCATGACAATGCCGAGAAGTACCTTGCCGCAGCCGGCCTGTTGGCCGAAGGCGCCAGCCTTTACGACGCTGCGAACATCTCCCTGATGCACCATCTGTACGCCGCTCTGCGCGCGCACCATGTGTATCACCGTGATCAGCATTACGTAGTGCAAAACGGCGAAGTCACAATCGTTGATGAGTTCACCGGCCGCCTGATGACCGGCCGCCGCTGGAGCGATGGCCTGCACCAAGCCGTGGAAGCCAAGGAAGGCGTGCAGGTGCAAAGCGAGAACCAGACCCTGGCCTCGATCACCTTCCAGAACTATTTCCGCATGTACGGCAAGCTCGCCGGCATGACCGGCACGGCCGACACCGAAGCCTACGAGTTCCAGGAAATTTATGGCCTGGAAACCATCGTCATTCCGCCTAATCGCCAGCGCCAACGCAAGGACGAGCAGGACTTGGTCTACAAGACCAATAAGGAAAAGTTCGACGCCGTTACCGCCGACATCCGCAGCTGCCACGAGCGTGGCCAGCCGGTGCTGGTGGGTACGACCTCGATCGAGAACTCCGAGCTGATCTCGGCCATGCTCAATAAGGCCAAGTTGCCGCACGCTGTGCTCAACGCCAAGCAGCATGCCAAGGAAGCCGAGATCGTGGCCCAGGCCGGCCGCCCCGGCGTGATCACCATCGCCACTAATATGGCTGGCCGCGGCACCGACATCGTGCTGGGCGGCAATGTCGAGAACCAGATCAAGCTGCTGGAAGCTGACGCGTCGATTGGCGAGGCCGATCGCGCCGCGCGCATTCAAAAGCTGAAGGATGAGTGGCAAGGTCTGCACGAGGCCGTCAAGGCTGCCGGTGGCCTGCGCATCATCGCTACCGAGCGGCATGAAAGCCGCCGCATCGATAACCAGTTACGTGGCCGTGCCGGCCGTCAGGGTGATCCGGGCGCGTCGCGCTTCTATCTGTCCTTGGATGACCAGCTGATGCGCATCTTCGCGGGTGACCGTGTGCGCGCCATCATGGATCGCCTGAAGATGCCCGAGGGCGAGGCGATTGAAGCAGGCATCGTGACCCGCTCGATTGAAAGTGCCCAGCGCAAGGTCGAAGCCCGTAACTTCGATATCCGCAAGCAGTTGCTGGAGTACGACGACGTCTCCAATGACCAGCGCAAGGTCATTTACGAGCAGCGCAACGACATCCTCGAAGCTGAGAGCCTGAACGCTCAAATCAACAATCTGCGCGCCAGCACCATGAGCGATGTGGTGCGCACCTTTGTGCCGGTGGAAAGCGTTGAAGAGCAGTGGGACCTGACGGGCCTGGAGCGGGTGCTGCGTGATGAATGGCAGCTCGACGTGGCCTTGAAGGCCATGGTCGAGAAGAGCAACTCCATCACCGACGAAGAGTTGGTGGAGGAAGTGGTCAAGGCGGCGGATGCGGCCTTCGCGGAAAAGCTGGAGCGCGTTGGCGTCGAGCAGTTCACGCCCTTCATGCGCATGGTGCTGCTGCAAAGCATCGACCAACACTGGCGCGAGCACCTGGCCTCGCTGGACTACCTGCGCCAGGGCATCCATCTGCGCGGTTACGCGCAGAAGAATCCCAAGCAAGAGTACAAGCGCGAAGCCTTCGAGCTGTTCTCGCAGATGCTCGATGTGGTGAAGATGGAAGTCACTCGCACCTTGATGAATGTGCGCATCCAGTCGCAGGAAGAGGCGAGCCGTGCTGCCGAGGCCATTGAGCAACGCGCCGAAGCGGTCAGCAATGTGACCTACACCCATCCCAACGAGGATGGCTCGGTGTCACGAGAAGCCGCCCCGGATGTTGCCGCAACTCAGGCGCAGTATGGTCATGTCGGTCGCAACGATCCTTGCCCCTGCGGGAGTGGCAAGAAGTTCAAGGCTTGCCACGGCAAGCTGGCATGAGTTGATTGCCTTGGCGGGGCGGCGTTTTGTGCGCCCCCCAACAAAAGGCCGCCGGCGCGACGTTGGCGGCCTTTTGCATTTCAGCTCCCCCGCAAATAGAGGGTGGAACGCGCAGGAGCTGAAATCGTTGTGCGAATAGTCACGCTTTATGTGATCGCTCCCCCGGTACGCGGGGAGACGCTGTCCAGAGCTTCACCTAGCATGTGAAACATCAGGGAAGCGATAGCCATAGCCCTTTGCCTAGCCTTGCCAGGCGGCCCTGGCTTCGAAGAGGATTGATATGAAAAAAATGAAGTTGGTCTTGAGTTTCGGTTTGGGTCTGTTGATGCTGGCGCCTGTGGCGCAAGCGGGTCCGGTGACGCTGCAGGCGAGTGCGCCAACCACATTCGCCAAAGAACCGATCAAGGCGACCGCCCTGACGACAGACAGCTACACCTTCCATTTGGATGCCGGCGCGAAGGTATGGGGTGATTTGCAGACGTTGGCCGTCAAATCTGGACTGCCATCCATCAATATCTTCGATGCCTATCTGCAGAGCGCTGATGGCAGCCAAAGCTTTAAGTTCATCGAAACCATGGCTGGCGACTGGGATAACGGTCTCAACTGGCAAGAGCAGTGGCGTATGGCGCCCGCCGATTTGGGGGCAGGTGATTGGACGCTGACGGTGATTCAGAAGGGTTTCGGCAGCAAGCAGTACAGCTCATACCAGGCCAAGTTTGGCATCGTTCCAAATGCCAACAATGTGCCCGAGCCGCAACTCGCTTTGTTGAGCCTGACGGCGCTCGCTGCCATGGGCTTGGTGATGCGCAAGCGTCGTTCGATCTGACCGCCTCGATCTGCTCCGCGCAAAAAATCGCCGAAGGAAAAGTATGAAGATCTCTACCGCGTCACGCCTTGCTCTGCTGCTGCCTCTGCTGGCGTCGGCCTCGCTGGCCCAGGCTGCATCCACCCTGAACATCCAGTTCGTGGGCGAGGATCCGAATGCCCCCTTGCTCAGCACCAGCTTCAGTGACGACTACGCCACCGGCCGCCTGAGCTATGTGGACGCCGGTGGCCGTAGCTTCTACGCCTACTGCGTGGAATTGCAGCAAGACTTTGCACCCGCCGACCTCGGCATGAAGACCTACACAGTAGGCAGCTTCAGCGCGCCTCAGGCAGCCGCTCTTCAGGGCTTGTTCTCGACCAGCTACGCGGGCCTGAGCAGTGCTTACCAGCAGGCAGCCTTCCAGGTGGCGGTGTGGGAGATCACGCATGAAAATGAGAGTGCCACTTTCAGCGTATCTCCGAACAATGGCAGCTTCTTTTTCACTGGCCTGAGCAATATCGCCGCAACCGGCGCGGCTGATCTGAACGCCGATTTCACCAATCAGGTCAACGGCTACCTCAGCGCGGCGAACGCCTATACGGGCCCTGCACGCTATCAACTGACGCGCCTTGATCACAAGGGATTCCAGGACTTGGTGGTCGCTACGGCGGTGCCTGAGCCGAGTCGCTACGCGCTACTCCTGGCGGGCTTGTTTGGTATGGGCTTGATCGTGCGCCGTCGTTCGGTGCCCTGAATTGGTTTCCAAGGGCAGCCAGGCTGGCCAGTAAAAAGAGGACCTGTAGGTCCTCTTTTTTTTGCCTGTTCCATGGCGTGGTGCACCGTGCGCCTATTTGGTCAAGATCAACTTGCCGAGTGAAGTTAGGCGCAGGCGATAGAGGCTGCCGGCATGCTCGATTTCCAGTTCGCGCATATTGCCCATCAACTCGTTGCTGCTGATGCGCCGCGTAGGCGGGGGGGTGTGCGGTGCTAGCTGCGCGTGGGAGGGGAGGGGGGTGCTCGACGCGTTGGTCTGGCAGTTCGCGACTTGGGGTGGTGATGCTTGCATACCAGCATATTAAATGCGAATGATTGCTAATTGCATAACTCTGTGCAAATTTTTCCTCATTTGACTTGCCGAGCTTCGCCGAGCGCCCCGCATTCCCAACAGTTTTTTCTGGCATTGGCACACCAGCTTCAGTCCCTGCCAAGCACAATGGGTCTCTCCAATGTTGACCTCATAAGGAGCTGACGATGAAGGGTGACGCCAAGGTTCTTGAGTTTCTCAATGCTCAGTTGAAGAACGAGCTGACTGCCATCAACCAATATTTCCTGCACTGCCGCATGCTGAAGAACTGGGGCTACGAGCGCCTGGCCAAGCATGAGTATGAGGAGTCCATCGAAGAGATGAAGCACGCGGACAAGCTCATCGAGCGGATCCTGATGCTGGAGGGCCTGCCCAATTTGCAAGATCTGGGCAAGCTCTACATCGGTGAGTCAGCCGTCGAGGTACTGCACTGCGACCTGAAGATCGAAGTCGGCTCGCATCCCCTGCTCAAAGATGCCATCGCGCATTGCGAGAGCGTGCGTGACTATGTCTCGCGTGAAGTGCTGGAAGACATTCTGGCGGACACCGAAGAGCATATCGATCACCTGGAAACCCAGATCGAACTGGTGGCCCAGCTGGGTGAGCAGAATTGGTTGCAGTCTCAGCTAGGCAACTCAGGCTCCTGAGCTTGACCATCGCGAGCGCGTGGCCATAGATAAACATTATTGAGATGGATTCGCATTTGCGTTAAAGTTCGACTCGGGCCGCTTGGCTCCTTGTCCAACTTCCTCGCTCGGCGTTTCCATGATTGTTTGCCTGTGTCACCGCGTCTCTGATCGCGACATTCGCCGCGGTGTCGAGTCAGGCATCCAGAACTTCGACTTGCTGCAAGACGAAACCGGCGTGGCCTCGGCCTGCGGCTGTTGCCTGGACTGCGCGCGCGAGGTCTTTGATGAGGCTTTGGCCAAGGGTGTGTGCCCCGGCAAGCAGCCGGTCGAAGCCAGTCTGCTTGGCATTCGGATTTTGAGCGTCAGCTCAAATTGAGCCGCTCAGCGCGACTTCGCTGCTCAGCTAAGTCGCGTCTCGTTCGGTTGTTTCCTGCTGAGTGCGCCCGCTAGGCTAGGGACACGCCTTGGCCTAGCGCTAGAGTCAACTCAGGCGGCGAAGCGGCCGCGCAGGTAGGTGATGATCGCGCCAGATTCAGTCAGCCATTTCACCTGGCCGTTGGCCTCGGTGATCTTTAGGCACGGCACCTTGTGGCTGCCCGAGCCTTGCAGTAGCTCGCTGCGATTCGGTCCTTCATGCTGCGCATCGCGGCGCTCGATATTGAGTGACAGGCGGCGCATTTCCTGGCGAACCTTGATGCAAAAAGGGCAGGTCTTGAACTGATAGAGGGTCAGGTCTTGACACTGGCGATCAACGGCGGCTTGCTGCTCGTTGTTGCGTTGCAAACCTGCGGGTCGGGTCAGGCGCTCTTTCAGCAACAAGATGGGGCCGAGCACAAGACGCAGGGTGCGGAAAAAGAGTCGGATCAATGGCTTCATGTGCGCGTGCTGGTTGGTTTGCTTTTTGTGTGAATGCTGTGGAGCACCCAAGAAAAAAGCCCCGCAACGTTTGACGTTGCAGGGCTTCTTCGTTTGGCTCCTCGACCTGGGCTCGAACCAGGGACCTACGGATTAACAGTCCGGCGCTCTACCGACTGAGCTATCGAGGAATTGATCGGTACAAATTTTGTGATGCGGGCCGAACAAAAAATTGGGCCTTCATCTTCAGCTAAAAGCCGCTGAGACTTGCGCGTCAGCGGCTTTGCGCCTTAATTTTTTGGCTCCTCGACCTGGGCTCGAACCAGGGACCTACGGATTAACAGTCCGGCGCTCTACCAACTGAGCTATCGAGGAACTAAGCCTTGCATTATAGACCGGATTTTTAGAGCTTTACAAGCTCATTTCAAAACTTGTTCGCCAAGTGCGTGGAGCCAGTGGATACAGATAGACATGATCGAACTGGAAGGGTGACTCTTTCCACGCGCGCCGGTCGGCGAGATTGTCCACGCCCACGCGCCAGGTCAGCAGCGTTTTGCCCACCAGTTGTTCGTAACGCGCACCAGCGTCGAGGCGCGTCCAGCCTGGAATCGCGACGCTATTGTCCGGCAGCACGGCGCGCGGCCCTTCGTAGACCAAGCCCAGCTGCAATTGCATGCCAGGCAGGCCGACGAAGCTTTGGCGCGCTTGCAGACGCAGATTGTTCTCGGGCACGTTGGTGGGCTTGCGGCCATTGAGCGCGGCCTCGGCACTGCCTTCGCGCCGGGCCTTGAGCTTCATGGCGCTGGCCAGCAAGCCGCCGCCGCCCCATTTCAAATCGGCTTGGGCTTCGAGGCCCTGGTGATGGGCCGTGCCGTCGGCTTGGCGGCTCAGGCAGGCGTCGGCCTGGGCGCAGATGCTGACATCGCGCCAAGCCGGGCGCTGCACATCAAACCAGTTGACCGACCAGTCCACCGTATTGCTGCCGGACTTCAGGCCGACTTCCACTTGCTTGCTCTTGAGCGCAGGCAGTGCCTGACCTGGCGTGCTGTACTTCTTGCGATTGGGCGTCACTTCGCTCTCCACGCCTTCGCCCCAGCTGGCATAGGCGAGCAGTTGTGCATTGAGGTGGTAGCCCAGGCCCAACCAGGGCGTGGTGAAGGCTTGCGAGTAGCTGATGGCGCGTGAACCGTCGGTGCGCACGCTGTCGCGCTGCAGACGAGTGTGGCGCAGGCCGGCCCAGACTTGCCAGTCGGCGCCGATCTGCACGCTGTCACGCAGATAGAACTCGGTGTTGCGCTCGTCGCGGTTGGTGTTTTCGTCGGTCAAGCTCGGGTCGGCAGGCAATTGGGCGCTGCCTTGAATATTGCCCACGCCGACGAGGTTGTAGGCCTGGCGATCGAAGCGGCTGTTGAAGCGACTCGTGAGCAGGCCTGTGCTCACCGAATGGCGCAGACCGGCAGTTTCAAACTTGCCGTTCAGATTCAAATCTAGGGCGTCGCTGTCGCGGTGTTCGTTTTCGCTACGGAAGTCCCAGACCGAGAAAGTGCCTGCGGCGCTGTAGCGGTCACAGGGCGCGCATTCGTAGGTATTGGGGTCATATAAACCGTTGGCATAGGCCAGGCGATCATCCGTCTTCAAGCGCTGCAGGCCCAGATGGGCCTTGGCCGTCCAGTCCGCATTCAACTTTTGCGTCAGGCGCAACGAGGCGTGCTGATTGTTGAACACCACGGGCTGGCTCCAGCTCTGGTTGTTCAAATTGATGCGTGGGTCGATTTGCTCGGCATCGGGCAACTTGTCGCCCAACAGGCTGAAGCCCGGCAGGCTGGGCTGGCTTTGGCGATTCCACTCGACTTCGGCTTCCAGCAAGGTGCTGGGCGACACGCGCCAATCGCCGCCCAAGGCGAAGAGCTGGCGATTGCCTTCGGCGGCGTAGAACTGAGGCTTGAGCTGTGCGGCGCTAGCGTTGACGCGCAGGCCAAAAGCTCGGGCTTCACCGAAGCGGCGGCTCAGGTCGACCGAGGCTTCCGCCGTGCCACGCTCACTGACGCTCAAGCCGACGACCGTGAGGTCTTTGGCCGTAGGACGCTTGACCAGCAGATTCACCAGGCCGCCGGGCGAGCTGGTGCCGGCCTGGATGCCGCTGCTGCCCTTGAGCACTTCCAGGCTGCTCTTGTTGCCCAGGTTCAGCGCCGTCTCTGCATTGATGGGCAGGCCGTCGCGTCGGTAGTTGAAGCGGTTGTCCAGGTCATAGCCACGAATCTTCAGATAGGACACATAGCCGGTGGAGTTGTAGGCGTCGCTCAGCGAGGCGTCCAAGGCGGTGATGCCGGCCAGTGAGCTCAGCCCTGACTCCTGCAGACGTTCGGCGCTCAAGACATTGGCCTGCATGGGCAGCTTGGCGATGGGCGTCTCGCCAAAGCCGCCAACGCTGACGGGCGCATCGGCGCCGCGGCCCGTCACGGTGACGGCGGGCAGGGTGGATTGAGCCAGGCTCGCCGAGCAGGCGAGCAGGGCGGCAGTTGCGATCAAGGAATGGGAGATTTGTGGGTATGCCATCGGGACTTCAAGCGATGGCAGGGGGCAAGCGAGATGCTGAACGGCGCCCAAGGCTCGTGCTTGACGAGGCTTGGACGATGGCAGCATGCGAGCTGGCTTCCCTGCGCGAGGATTAACTCAATCAGGTTCAAAGGGTTTTATCTCAGCCGGCTCATCTGATGAGCCAGCACCCCTAGCGAAGTGCGCCGCCAGCTGTTTGCATGCATGCACAACTGGCGGCGACCGGGTGGATTCTAGCGGTAAGTGCCGACTGCTCGTTCATTGAGCAGGCTGTCAAACCTGCGATGGATAGGGGCTTGCGCGCGATGTCCCACCGGGCGTCCCCATAGTTGTCCACAGATTCTGTGGATGCTTGATGGCGGTTGGCCATAAAAAAAGCCCGCGGTGAGCGGGCTTCTTGCTGTGCAGCCGAGGCTGCGGAGTGATCAGCGCTGCCGCCGATCAATCTTTTACTCAATCAATTAATCAAACACTGGCGATTCCACGCCCAGCACCTTGTGCAGCTTGGGGCTGGTGGTGGTGTACTGCAGGTGGATGCGCTTTTCCGGGAAGATGTAGGGCGCGGCAGCAAAAGCGGCCAGGGCGCACTCGTGGAAGCCCGACAGAATCAGCTTCTTCTTGCCCGGATAGGTGTTCACATCGCCCACGGCGAAGATGCCGGGAACGCTCGTTTCGAACTTCTCGGTGTCGACAACGATTTGCTTGCGTTCCAGGGCCAGACCCCATTCGGCGATGGGGCCGAGCTTGGGCGACAGGCCGAAGAAGACCAGCAACTGATCGCAAGGCACCACGCGGGTGACGCCGTCGCCGCCGGTGACCTTGATGGCGTTCAGCGCGCCATCGGCCTCGACGATGTCGGTGACCTGGCCGACCACGAATTGCATCTCGTAGGCCTCGCACAGCTCGCGCATCTTGGCCACACTGGCCGGGGCCGCGCGGAAGCCATCGCGGCGGTGCAGCAAGATCACGCTTTCGGCCTTGTTGGCGCCGCCGTCTTCATTGCCGGCGCAGAAGTTCAGGGCCCAATCCAGAGCCGAGTCACCGCCGCCCACCACCACGAGGTTCTTGCCAGCGAACTGCTCGGGATTGCGCACGCGGTAGTGCAGCTGCGTGCCTTCGTACTTCTCAATGCCATCCACCTTCAGCGTGCGCGGCTGGAATGAGCCCACGCCGCCGGCGATGAAGATGGTCTTGGTCAGAAACTCCGTGCCCTTGGAGGTGGCGACGAAGAAGCGGCCATCGGCTTGCTTCAAGACAGTCGTCACTTCCTGACCCAGGTGGAAGGTCGCGCCAAAGGGCTCGATCTGCTTGAGCAGGTTGTCCGTCAGTTCCTTGCCGGTGCAGATGGGCACGGCCGGGATGTCGTAGATCGGCTTATCGGGATAGAGCTCGATGCACTGACCACCGGGGTAAGCCAGCGAGTCGATGATGTGCGCTTTGATCTCGAGCAGGCCGAGTTCAAACACCTGGAACAGGCCCACCGGGCCGGCGCCGACGATCACGGCATCGGTTTCAATCACATTGGGCCCGGGCTTGGGGAGCTCGGCGGCCGTCACGGCAGTCTCTGCGTTCAATTGAGTATCCATTTGGTTGGGCTCGGCGCTGTGGCACCGAGCGGCGTACGAACGAGCTGGTTCAGCGGATCAGCTCGGACAATTTGTCCGTGCGGTCTTTCCACGCGTCAGCGTCGGGCAGGGCGCCCTTACGCTTGGTGATGCTGGGCCACTTCTGGGCCAGTTCAGCGTTGAGCTTGATCATGTGCTGCATATTGCCGGGCACATCTTCCTCGGGAACGATGGCATTGACGGGGCATTCGGGGATGCAAACGGCGCAGTCGATGCACTCGTCCGGATCGATGGTGAGGAAGTTCTGGCCTTCGCGGAAGCAATCGACCGGGCAGACATCGACGCAGTCGGTGTACTTGCAGCGGATGCAGGATTCGAGGACGACGTGGGTCATAGATCAGCTCGTTTTGAATTGGTTCGGGGCGTTGCCGTGGTCAGCAACGTCAACCGGATATTTTAATCGGTCAGGCTCTTGTTCTTGGCTTGATGCCGCGCAAGTCCTGGGGTGATATGGGAATTTGAGGCCTTGGTGGCCTTCATGGCGTCGGATTTTGGCTGCACTGGGCGGGCGCCTGCACCCACGATGACCACGGTGGGCCGGCCTTTGTGCAGCAGCGAGGCCTCGGCCAGCTCGGCCACGCTGTGCTCGCTGGCCAGGGCGTCGACGCAGCCGGCGCGTGAGACCACGCTGACTGGCGTGTCCGCGTCCCAGCCCGCCGCCAGCAACTTGCGGCCCAGGGCGGGCAGTTGCCGGCCGGCCATGTAGAAGACCTCGGTGTCCGCGCAGGCCTGCCGGGCTTGCAACTCGGCGTCTTGCGTCATCGCGGTGCTGAGGCTGACGCTGCGGCCCACGCCGCGCCGAGTCAGCGGGCGTTGCGTGTGGGCGGCGGCGGCAATGGCCGCGGTCACACCGGGCACCACTTCGCAGGCGATGCCGGCTTCGCGCAGGGCCAGCAGCTCTTCCTCCAGCCGGCCGAAGATGCTGGCGTCGCCGCCCTTCAGGCGCACCACCAAGTCATGCGTTTGCGCCTGCTTCACCAGCGCGGCGTTGATGGCGCACTGCTTGGTGGAGTCGCAAAAGCCTCGCTTGCCCACATCGATCCAGACCGCATTCGGCGCCAGCTCGCGCAGGGCCGGGTCGGTGAGGGCGTCGAACAGCACCACCTCAGCGGCGGCCAAGGCCCGCGCGCCGCGCAGCGTGATGAGGTCGGCGGCCCCAGGGCCGGCACTGACGAAAATGACTTGTCCCATGACGATCAAGGCTCGCGTTAGCGCACCAGCAGGGCGCCGCTGGTGCGGTTGCTGGTCGGGTCGACCACGATCAGGCTGCCGCCTAGGCGGTTGGCGGTGTAGGGCTCCACCGGCAGGGGCGACTGCGTTTCGATGCGCACATGGCCGATCTCATTGACCTTGAGTTCCTGTGCGTCTTGCTCGGCCAAGCTGTGGATGTCCAGGCGGTGCTCAATCGCGCTGATGCGCGCTTGCACCCAGCGGTTGCCATGGCGCAGCCAGTATTTGCGGCCGGGCACGGCGGGTTCGGTGTCCAGCCAAGCCAGGGTGGCTTCGAAGGACTGGGTCGGGGTGGCCGAGCCGGGGGTGACGATCCAGTCGCCGCGCGAGACGTCGAGCTGGCGGTCCAGCACCACACCGGCCGATTCGCCGGCCACGCAATGCGCAACGGTCTCGCCGGCGTGGCGCACTTCCGCCACGATGGCGGTCTGGCCGCTGGGCAGAATCTGCACTTCGTCGCCGGCCTTCACCTGACCGTGGGCAATGCGGCCCCACAGGGCGCGTGGCTGGTAGCCCGTTCCGGCCATTCGGCCATCACCTTCGCCTTGTTCGCCTGAATCACGGGCCACGTATTGCACCGGAATCGAGAGTTGGCCTTCAACTTTTTCCTGCACGCCCGGCAGGCTTTCCAGCACCTGCAGCAGTGAAGGGCCCTGATACCAAGTCGCCCATTCGCCGTCCAGCGGCTGGGTGACGTTGTCACCGCGCAGCGCCGACACCGGCACGATGGCGGTCACCGCAATGCCGGCCTGTTCGGCAAAGGCGCGCAGCGCCTTGCTCACCGCGGCAAATGCCGGGCCGGGCTGGGCCAGCGCGTCCAGCTTGTTGACGGCAAAGACGATGCTGGGCACGCGCAGCAAGTGCGCCAACAAGCTGTGGCGGCGGGTCTGCGGCAGCAGCACCACTTCATCCACGGCAGTGTCCAGCTTGGTGATGTCCACCAGCACCACGGCAGCATCGCTGCCGGCGGCGGCGGTGACCATGTTCCGCGTGTACTGCTCATGGCCTGGCGCGTCGGCAATGATGAATTTGCGCGTCTTGGTGGCGAAGTAGCGGTAGGCCACATCGATGGTGATGCCTTGCTCGCGCTCGGCCTCCAGACCGTCGGTCAGCAGACTCAGGTCGATGGGCTGGCCGGCGGCACGCTTTTCCAAGGTGTCGAGCTGGTCGGCCAGGATGGCGCGGCTGTCGAACAGCAAGCGGCCGATCAGGGTGCTCTTGCCATCGTCCACGCTGCCGGCGGTCAAAAAGCGCAGGGCGCGGTGATGGGTGTCCACTTCAATGTCGTGGATCAGATGGGTGTCGGTCACGGCGTTCATCAGAAATACCCTTCCTTCTTGCGGCGCTCCATCGAGGCCTCTGAAGTTCTATCGTCCATGCGGGTGGCGCCACGTTCGCTCACGGTCACGGTCAGCGTCTCGGCCACGATGTCGGCGGCGTTGGCGGCCGTGCTTTCCACTGGGCAGGTGCAAGTCATATCGCCGACGGTGCGGAAGCGCACGGTGGCGGTTTCTACCGTCTCACCGGCCTCGGGTGGGGTCACCTCGGTCAGCGGCACCAGCAAGCCCTTGCGGCGAATCACCTGGCGCTCATGTTGGTAGTACAGGCTGGGCAGGGGGATGTTTTCGCGGGCGATGTAGAGCCAGACATCCAGCTCGGTCCAGTTGCTGATCGGGAAGGCGCGGAAATGCTCGCCCGGGCGGATGCGGGTGTTGAACAGATTCCACAGCTCGGGGCGCTGCTCTTTGGGCTGCCATTGGCCGAAGCTGTCGCGGTGGCTGAAGATGCGTTCCTTGGCGCGGGCCTTCTCTTCGTCGCGGCGGGCGCCGCCGATCAGCACGTCGAAGCGGTGCTCTTCAATCGCTTCCAGCAAGGTCACGGTCTGGTGGCCGTTGCGCGATTCCAGCGGGTGGGCCAGGCGCACGGTGCCTTTTTTGATCGACTCGTCCATGTGCGCGACGATCAGGCGCTCGCCCATCTCGGCCACGCGCTTTTCGCGGAATTCGATCACTTCGGGGAAGTTGTGGCCGGTGTCCACATGCACCAGCGGGAAGGGCAGCTTGCCCTTGAATTCGTTGCCAGCCACGCGTTGTTTGAAGGCCTTCTCGGCCAGGCGCAGCACCACGCAAGAGTCCTTGCCGCTGGAGAACAGCAGGCCCGGGCGCTCGAAGGCGGCGGCCACTTCGCGCAGGATGAAGATGGCCTCTTCTTCCAAATGGTCCAGATGGCGCTGGTCCACCGTGGCGGCCAGTGCTTGCAGATTGAGAGGGGCGTTCATGCAGCGGTTCCTGACTTCAGTTCTTCATTCGAATGGGCTTTGTGCAGGCCGCATTCCTTGGCGTTCTCGTCCTCCCACCACCAACGGCCGGCGCGGAAGTCCTCGCCCACGGCAATGGCGCGGGTGCACGGGGCGCAGCCAATGCTGGGCATGAACTGGTCATGCAAGGCGTTGAAAGGCACTTTGTAGCTGGCGATGTAATGCCACACATCGGCCCAGCTCCATTCGGCCAAGGCATTGAACTTGATGCGGCCGGCGCCATCGGGTTCGGCGAAGGGCACGTCGGCGCGGTTGCTGGACTGTTCGCGGCGCAGGCCGGTGATCCAGGCGGTGCGGCCGTCCAGCATGCGCTTCAAGGGCTCCAGCTTGCGCACCGCGCAGCATTCCTTGCGCAGGGCCAGGCTTTCGTACATGGCGTCGGCGCCGCGCGTGCGCACCAAGTTGATCACGGCGTCATGCACCGGGCTGAACACCAAGACCTTGAGGCCATAGGCTTGTTCGATCTGCGGCAGCAGGGCCAGGGTTTCGGCGTGCAGGCGGCCGGTGTCCAGGGTGGCGATGGCAATCGGCAGCTGGTGGCGGGCGATCAGGTCGGTGATGACCATGTCCTCGGCGCCCAGGCTGCTGGACTGGATCAGGCCCTGGCCATGCTCGGCCGCGGCTTGCTTGAGCAGCTCGACGCTGCGCGCCAGGCGCTCTTCGAAGCCGGCCGTGGCGCGGGCGTACAAGCCGATGGCCGAGGCGCTGGCAGGCGCCGTGTCCACGCCACCCAGTGATGAAACTTCCCCGCTCACGCCACCACCTTGCGGGCAAACACAGGCTGGGTCACGTCCACATCACCTTGGTAATGGGCCGGGAAGAAGGCCAGGGCGCGCTGCGCGGCTTCCACGCTTTCACCGGCACGCAATTGCACAGCCGTGAAGCCGGTGCGCGCCAACAGGGGCAGCATGTCCACCAGCACTTCACCGGCGGCGCGCAGTTCACCGGCAAAGCGGTAGCGGGCGCGCAGCAGATGGGCTTGGCTGTAGGCGCGGCCGTCCACCCACTTGGGGAAATTCAGCACGATCAGGCTCAGGCGCGGCAGGTCGACGGCCAAGGTTTCGACGTCAAAGTCATTGCTCAGCTCAATGCCGGTGGGCAGATCGGCGGGCCAGTGATCGCGCACCGCATGCCATTGCTCCAGTGTCAGCAGCAGTTTCGGCGCGGGATCGGGGTCGGGCTTGGGGCCGTCTTCGCCTACGACGCGGTGCCATTCGGGATGATGAGAGTCGATGAATTTCATGATGGTTTGGCGCGGGTTCACTGCGCTGCGCCGGTCAGCGTGCGCACGGCGTTAGCGGGGGCTTTGAAGGGTTCGAGGCCGATGCGGCGCACGGTGTCGATGAAGCGCTCGGCGGCGCTGCTGCGTTGGCTGCGGTAGGTTTGCACCACGGACTCGATCACGTCCGGCACTTCGTCGGCAGCAAAAGAGGGGCCGATGACGCGGCCGGCCACCGAGCCGCCCGACAGGGTCGAACCGTCCGAGCCGCCCAGCGAGATCTGGTACCACTCCTTGCCGTCCTTATCGACGCCGAGGATGCCGATATGGCCGCTGTGGTGGTGGCCGCAGGAGTTGATGCAGCCGCTGATGTGCAGGTCGATATCGCCGATGTCGTACTGCTCGTCCAGGTCTTCAAAGCGCTCGGTGATGGCCGCGGCCACCGGGATGGAGCGGGCATTGGCCAGGGCGCAGAAGTCGCCGCCGGGGCAAGCGATCATGTCGGTCAGCAGGCCGATATTGGGGGTGGCGAAACCGTTGCTGCGCGCAGCTTCGAAAAGCGCGGGCAGATCGCTCTCACGCACCCAGGGCAGCACCAGATTCTGGTCATGGCTGACGCGCACCTCGCCTTGGCTGAAGCGCTCGGACAGCTCGGCCGCACCTTCCATCTGCGCATCGGTGGCGTCGCCGGGGGCGATGCCGCTGCGCTTGAGCGACAGGGTGACGCAGCGGTAGCCGCTCAGGCGGTGGCCGTGCACATTGCGCTCCAGCCAGCGTTTGTAGGCGATGTCTTGCACGCCGGCGAAGATGTCAACGCCGGGCAGGGCCTGCACACCAGCGGGGACGACAAAGCTGGCCGCCACGCGGTCGAGTTCGGCTTGCGGAATCAGGTGTTCGCGGCCGCCTTCGTCGAGCGCAAGAATCTGCTCGAATTCCTTGTTCACATCGTCAAAAAAGGCCTGACCCTCGGCTTTGACCAAGATCTTGATGCGCGCCTTGTAGAGGTTGTCGCGGCGGCCGTAGCGGTTGTAGACCCGCACGATGGCTTCGATGTAGACAAGGATCTGCTGCCAGGGCAGGAACTCGGTGATCACCTGGCCGATGATGGGCGTGCGGCCCATGCCGCCGCCGACCAGCACCTGGAAGCCGATGTCACCGGCGGCGTTTTTCTTCAGCTGCAGGCCGATGTCATGCCAAGCGATGGCCGCGCGGTCTTCGGTGGCGCCCGAGATGGCGATCTTGAACTTGCGCGGCAGGAAGGCGAATTCCGGGTGCAAGGTGCTCCACTGGCGCAGCACTTCGGCGTAGGGGCGGGGGTCGACGATTTCGTCCGGGGCCACGCCGGCAAACGCGCAGCTGGTGATGTTGCGGATGCAGTTGCCGCTGGTCTGGATGCCGTGCATGTCCACATCGGCCAGGCGGTCCATCACATCGGCCGACTTGTCCAGCGGGATCCAGTTGTATTGCAGGTTCTGGCGGGTGGTGAAGTGGCCGTAGCCGCGGTCGAATTCACGTGCGATGCCCGCGAGCTGGCGCAGCTGCTTGGCGGACAGCACGCCGTAAGGCACGGCCACGCGCAGCATGGGTGCATGGCGCTGCACATACCAGCCGTTTTGCAGGCGCAGCGGGCGAAATTCGTCGTCGCTCAGCGTGCCGGCGATATTGCGCTCCAGCTGGTCGCGGAACTGCGCGGCGCGGGCGCGGACGAATTGGCGGTCGAAGTCGGTATAGGCGTACATAAACTTTTCGTCAGTAAATCAGTGAATGACTTTCCAGCCAGCCATCAAAAGGGAAGCGCAAAGCAAGCCGCGCACTACGCGCTCCGGCAGGCGCCGGGTCAGCTGCGCACCCAGCCAGATGCCGGGGATAGAGCCGATCAACAGCGGCAGCAGCAAGCCCCAGTTGACATGGCCCAGCGTGGCGTGACCGATGCCGGCCACCAGGGTCAGAGGCACGGCGTGGGCGATGTCGCTGCCCACGATGTAGCGGGTTTCCAGGCGCGGGTAAATCAACAGAATCAAGGTGGCGCCGATCGCGCCGGCGCCGATGGAAGACAGCGACACCAACACGCCCAGGATCACGCCCGAGGCAATCGTCAGCGCCGGCTTGCGCGAGGCCGGGATGACGCGCTCCAGCCGCAAGCCCACGGCCTGCCAACTCTTTTTGAATGCGACGACGAGCGCCGTCAGCAGCAGGGCAATGCCCAGCGAGAAGGTCAGGGTGCTGGCCCAGCCCTTGGTGATGCCGGTGAAGTGCATCAGCGCCACGGTGGCGATGGATGCCGGGATGCTGCCGGCCAGCAGCAAGCCGGTGATGCCCCACTTCACATGACCATGGCGCGCATGAGCGGCCGAGCCTGAGAGCTTGGTGATGGCGGCAAACCACAGGTCGGTGCCGATGGCCACCGCCGGGTTGAGCTTGAAGACCGACAGCAGCAGCGGCGTCATCAGCGAGCCGCCGCCCACGCCGGTTACCCCGACGATGGCGCCGACACCGAAGCCGCTTGCGATTGCTATCCAGTCCATCCAGATTCCTTGTGTGAGCCCCATGCAGGGCTGAACGAGTTTCGGACTGTAGGGATGGGCTCTATATAAGCAAACTACTTGTTTGTAAATTGCTTATCTTCTTTTACGTATATAGGGCGACCGATTGAGGGCAGGTGGCCTCTGTTCAATTACGCCAAGCCGGCCACCGTCATCCCAGCATGGCGATTGGGCGCGTCAGCTGGGATTTGTGCAAGCGGCGCGCCGGAATCTCGTTAAGCTCGGAGCCCCGCTTCCCCCTTGAGCGTTTCTTGAGCGTTTGTTCAACACCAGTTCCCATGCACCCACACAGCCCACAACGATTCGAGCCCACCAAGGTGGCGATTTACTGGGATTTCGAAAATCTGCACGCCGTGCTGGCCAATAACGCCCACGGCGACGGCGCCTACAGCGAGAACCGCTTCAAGCCGCAGCCGGTGTTTGTGGACCTCAAGCCGATTCTGGAATACGCGGCTTCGCTGGGCGACATCATCATCAACCGGGCCTATGGCAACTGGCAGTTCTTCGCCAACTATCGCCATGCCCTGAACGAGGCCGGGGTGGATTTGATCCAGATGTTCCCGCGCGGCTCGAATATGAAGAACAGCGCCGACATCCGCATGGCGCTGGACGCGCTCAGCGATGTCCACAACCACCCGCACCTGACCCATGTGGTCGTGATCTCCAGCGACAGCGACTTCATCAGCCTGGCGCAAAAGGTCAAGCAGGCCGGCCGCTTCATCGCCGGGGTGGGCGTGGCCGGCTATAGCAACCGCTTCTGGAGTGCGAGTTGCAATGAGTTCAAGTTCTACCAAAACCTGCTGGCCGCCTCGGCCGAGCCCGGTGTGGCCCTAGATGCCGCGCCGCTGGTCCCGGCACCCATGGCCACTGCGGACGCAGATGTTGAAGAAGCGGTGGGTTCGCCCTCGCTGGACGATGCCAAGCAGGCCCTGCAGCGCGCGCTCAAGCAGTTGGTGGACCGCAATGGCGAGAACTATGTGTCCCGCAGCGCGCTCAAGGTCTTCATCAAGCGCTTGCTGCCTTCTTTCGACGAGCAGGCCCTGGGCTGCAGCAACTTCTCGGAGTTTTTGCACCGCTTTCCCGAGCTGGTGATCGAGGTGGATGCGATCAGCGGGGGGCATGTGGCCTTGGTGGGTCAAGCGATTGGCCTATCCAACTCAGACACCGACGCGCCCGAGCCGGATTGATCCTCAGCGCTGTCGCCGCGAGCCTGGCCGACCCTCAGTCGCGGGCCAGCCGCACCAGCACTTGCACCTGTTCTTGAATGCGCGGCGGGATCGTCTCTTCGCCCGCTAGCATGGCTTGAATCAAACGCGCGTTCGCAGCCGCGTCGTGGGCATCGGAAAGCGGCCAGTCCAGGTCCTGGCTGTCGGCGCCATGCAAATCATGCCGCTCGCCGTTGATGAAGCCATAGAACTGCGCCTTGCGCCGCAGATGGGCATAGGCTTCACCTTCGCTGGCTTTCATCAGCAGGGCGCGGCCCCCGGGGGTGGTGGACGCTTGCAGCGCTTCGCCCATGCTGATCAGGTATTCGGGGTGCGTGACGGCCACCACCCGCACACTCCGGCCCGGCGCGGCATCCAAGAGCTTGGCCACGCTGTGGCCGCTATTGCGCACGCCCAGCCGAGGGCGCAGCGCCATCAGTGCATCAAGCCCAGGGTTCAAGCACGCCAGCGGCAGGCAGGCGAGTCGCTTGACGGCCAATTGCTGCGAAGCCTCCGGTACCGAGTCGGCCAGGGGCAGGCCCAGCGCCGCCAGCAGCGCAAAAGGGCTTTCCCGGCTGTCGAAATCATGGCGGCCGTGAATCAGCACAGGCACCTCTTCACGGGCCAGGAGCAGGGCCACCAGCGGCAGCAGATTGGCTTGTTTGCGGGCCCCGTTGAAGGTCGGCAGCAGCACACAGCGTGGGCCAGGGGGGACGTCGAGACGGGCCGTTCGGGCCTGCATGGCACGCTCAAAACCGGCCAGCTCGGCCTCACTTTCCCCCTTGATGCGCAGCGCCAGCAGGATGGCGCCCAACTCCATATCGGGCACCTCACGGTCCAGGATGGCGCCAAACAGGGCTTCGGCCGTGGCCGAGTCCAAAGCGCGCGCACCCTTGATGCCGCGGCCGACGTCTTTGATCAAAGAGGAAAATTGCATCGGCCGCAGTTTAGATCTCCCGGCGCCTGGGGCTTTCTACCGGGCAGCCGGCAGATCTGGGTTTCGCCAGCGAGAATGGCGGCCACTCAGTTAATTGGAAAACTCATCATGAGCCAAGTCATGTACCAAGCGTCGGTGCCGGTGTTCACGCAAATGTTGGGCGGCTTGGCCGATGTGCTCGCCAAGGCTGAGGCCCACGCCACTGCCCGCAATATCGAGGCCGCAGCCTTGCTGCAAGCCCGCTTGTTCCCCGATATGTTCCCCCTGCTGCGCCAGGTGCAAGTGGCCTGCGATTTCGCCAAGAGCGTGAGCGCCCGCTTGGCCGACGTTGATGTGCCCGCCTTCGATGATGCCGAGCAAAGCTTTGCCGATCTGCAGACCCGCGTCGCCAAAACCTTGGCCTTCGTTCAGGGCCTGACCGAGGCCCAATTCGCGGGTGCTGCCGAGCGCGTCATCGTGCTGCGCCCCGGCACGCCCAAAGAGCGCAGCATGAACGGCCAGCACTATCTGCTGCATTACGGCTTGCCGCAGTTCTTCTTCCACGTCACCACCGCCTACGCCATCTTGCGCCACCAGGGTGTGGAGCTGGGCAAGAAGGACTACATGGGCGCTTACTGATCTGCAGCTTGCCTGAGCCGTGGCACACTGCGGGCGGGATTGCCATCATCCCGGCACATTCGGTGCGACTGATGCAACAGGCATAGCAAGCAATTTGTGAGGAGAAGCCCATGGCCAAAGGACAGCAAAAAACGAATAAGGAAGCGAAGAAGCCCAAAAAGGACACTTCGCCTCCGAAGCCGATTTCAAGCGGCGCCGTGATGCCCACCATCACCACTGTGGTTCCCGATCGCAGCAAGAAGACCAAGTAAGCCGCTCGCTGATCGGCTGTGTAAGTCAAGAGCCAAAGCCTCCGCCATGCGGGGACTTTGGCTTTTTGCATTGGGGCCTTGACCTTTTGGGTTCGGGCAGCGGGCCGTGAAAGACTAAACTGCGGGGCTCACGCGAGCGCACACACACATCATGGCCGGTCTTAACTCTTCTACCCCCACCCCTACCGAAATCACCGTCCACCAGCAGTCTCGCTTGTTGGAAGTGGCTTTCAGCGACGGCGCCCGCTTTCAAATTCCTTTTGAGCTGATGCGGGTCTACAGCCCCTCGGCCGAGGTGAAGGGCCACGGCCCGGGCCAGGAAACGCTGCAGACCGGCAAGCGCGATGTCAACATCACCGCGCTGGCGCCCGTGGGCCATTACGCCGTGCAGCCGCAGTTCTCTGACGGCCACGAGAGCGGCCTCTACTCCTGGGAATACCTGTACGAGTTGGGCGCGCAGCAGGAACAGCTGTGGCGCGACTACGAGGCCCGCCTGCAAGCGGCTGGCGTGGACCGCGATGCGCCCATGGCCGTCAAATCCGCCGGCGCCTGCAGCAGCCACTGAAGCATCAACCAAGAAGAATTCATCCTATGAGCAGCACCCATTTCGGCTACCAGACCGTTGACGAGCGTGAAAAGGCCAGCCGCGTGCGCGGCGTGTTCGACTCCGTGGCCTCGCGCTACGACGTCATGAACGACCTCATGTCCATGGGCATGCACCGCGCCTGGAAGGCGTACACGGTGGCGGTGGCTAATTTGAAGGCGGGTGACCGCGTGCTGGACATTGCCGGCGGCACGGGCGATTTGTCCCGCGCATTCGCCCGCAAGGTGGGCGACACCGGCATGGTGGTGCACACCGACATTAACGAGGCCATGCTGCGCCAAGGCCGCAACCGCTTGCTGGACGAAGGTTTGATTCTGCCCACCGGCCTGTGCGATGCCGAGAAGCTGCCCTTCAAGAGTGCGAGCTTCGACCTCGTCAGCGTGGCCTTTGGCCTGCGTAATATGACCCACAAAGACCAGGCGCTGGCCGAGATGTGCCGGGTGCTCAAGCCCGGTGGCCGCTTGCTGGTGCTGGAGTTTTCCAAAGTGGCGGAGCCGCTGCAAAAGCCTTACGACTGGTATTCCTTCAAGATCTTGCCCCGCCTGGGTCAAATGATCGCGGGTGACGCGGAGAGCTACCGCTACCTGGCCGAGTCCATCCGCATGCACCCCGGCCAGCAAGAACTCAAGGCCATGATGAAGACCGCCGGCTTCGGCCATGTGGATGTGCACAACCTGAGCGCGGGCGTTGTTGCCCTGCATGCCGGCATCAAGTGCTGAGCCGGCTCTGAGTCAGGCTGAGCCGCAACTGAGTCACAGAGGCGGCACCTGGCGGGGCTTATCCCGGTAATTCTTTATGCCCGCCTCTGCGGTGGGATCTCAAGACCGAGCGCCTGCCCCGCGCTTGTGGGCATTCCGGACGCGGGAGCGTTCGGGTGCCAATTGGTCTTTTTGCCCAACTGGGCTTGTGGCTTGTTAGTGACCCGCCATCGGCGTGGGCAAAGCCCCGACGAATCACCTCAAAAAGTCCCGCGTGCTGGCGCTGTTTGGCGCCGCGCGGAAAGCCGCCTTGGCAAAGCCTCCGCCATGGGCTTGCGGCAGGCTGCAGTTGTCACAAATTCAGGCAGCTTTCTGTCATGAATTTGACTTACTTGCCAATCTCGTCAATGTCATCGCATTGCGGCTTTTGCCGGCATGTTTGGCTGCATTTGGCTCTTCGGGTTCGCCCCCTGTTCGAAGGCCCGGCGGCGGGGCGAATTGTCACTTTCCAAAGCTACACTCATTCGTCCTGATATCACCGGGCCGCATGCTGCAGGGCAGCATCGGTTGTCGCGCCCAAAGGGCGCATCGCGGAGAAAAGAGAAAGTTGCCATGTATCTGATGAACGACGACAAAAAGAATTCCTTGGTTCAACGTGCTTTTACTAACCACCTTCGCGTCGCGGCCGTAGCTGCAGCTGTGGTAGCACTGACCCTCACCGGCTGTGGCGACAGCAAAAAGGGCGAGAAAGCCTCGCAGACCGCCGCCAAGGTGAACAAGGAAGAGATCACCGTTCATCAAATCAACTTCGTGCTGCAACGCCAACAAGGCCTCAAGCCCGAGCAGGCCGAAGCCGCCAGCAAGCAAGTGCTGGAGCGTTTGATCGACCAAGAGCTCGCCGTCCAGAAGGCGCAAGAGCTGAAGCTCGACCGCGACCCGCGCGTGGTGCAGCAGATTGAAGCCGCCAAGCGCGAAATCATCTCGCGCGCCTATGTGGAGCGCATCGGCGAGTCCATCTCCAAACCCACCAGCGAAGAGGTTGCTAAGTACTACAACGAGAAGCCCGCCCTGTTCAAGGAGCGCCGCATCTACAGCCTGCAGGAAGTGGCCATCGAAGCCAAGCCCGAGCAGTTCGCGCAGATCCGCGACAAGCTGCAGGCCGCCAAGAACATGAACGAGTTCGCCGAGTTCCTGAAGGCCAATGACTTCCGCTTCACCGGCAACCAAGCCGTGCGCGCCGCCGAGCAACTGCCCCTGGCCGGCCTGGACGCCATTGCCCGCATGAAGGATGGCGACTCTGCCATCAGCCAAACGCCCACCGGCCTGACCGTGCTCTTCCTGGTCGGTTCGCGCCCACAAGCGGTCAGCGAAGAGCAAGCCCGCCCCGCCATCGAAGCCTTCCTGAGCAATCAGCGCAAGGGTGAAGTGGTGCAGAAGGACATCAAGGCCCTGCGCGACGCCGCCAAGGTCGAATACGTGGGCAAGTTCGCTGAGAAGGCGCCTGAAGCCGCCGGTGCCGCCTCGGCCGCCGCTGTGGCCGCGCCAGCACCCGCTCCAGTGTCTGCCGCAACGCCTGCCTCTGGCGGCCTGAACGCGGCCGACATCTCCAAGGGCATGGGCCTGAAGTAATCATGAGGATGAACAGACCGATGAAGACGCGCAGCATGCAAGCCAAATTCAACAAACTCGGCCTGGGCCTCAGCCTGGCATTGGGCCTGTTCTCTCTGACCGGTGTGGGCAACCTCGCCGCCGCACAGAGCGCAGCCCCGGCTGCCGCCAGCGCCGAGTACCGCCTCGGCTCCGGCGACGTGATGCGCATTTCGGTCTATCAGAACCCCGATCTGACCCTGGAAACCCGGGTGTCGGAAAACGGTCTGGTCTCCTACCCCCTGCTGGGCAATATCAAGCTGGGTGGCCTGAGCGTCACGCAGGCGGAGAACCTCATCTCCGCCGGCCTGAAGAACGGCAACTTCGTCAAGAACCCGCAAACCACCATCGTCGTGCTGCAGGTCAAGGGCAACCAGGCCAGCGTGCTGGGCCAGGTCAATCGCCCGGGCCGCTATCCGATTGAAACGGCCGATATGCGCCTGACCGATCTGATCGCCAACGCCGGCGGCGTGGCGCCCACCGGCGCTGAAGTTGTGGTGCTGACCGGCAAGCGCAATGGCCAAGACTATCGGGTCGAAGTCGATCTGCCGTCCATCTTCGCCCGTGGTGGTTCCGCGCAAGACATCTTCATCCTCAACGGCGACGCCGTCTGGGTTGACCGCGCCCCCATGGTCTACATCTACGGCGAAGTGCAGCGCCCCGGCCCCATGCGCCTGGAGCGCGGCATGACCGTGATGCAAACCCTGGCCACCGGCGGCGGCATCACCCAACGCGGCACCGAAAAAGGCATCCGCATCAACCGCAAGAGCGCTGACGGCTCCGTCGAAAGCCTGCAGTTGCCGATGGACGCGTTGCTGAAGGATGGCGATGTGGTTTATGTCAAAGAGAGTTTGTTCTAAGGGTACGGTATGACATTCGGACATTTCTTCGCCATTCTTCGTGCCCGCCTTTGGCTTGTGCTTGCTATTTTGGTGAGTACGGTCGTGCTGACCGTGGTCATCAGCTTGTTGCTGCCAAAGCAATATGCGGCCACTGCCTCCGTGGTGGCTGATTCCAAGCCTGATCCGCTGGCCGCAATGATCTACGGCGGCATGGCTTCGCCCACATTCATGGCCACGCAAGTCGACGTGATTCAAAGTGATCGCGTGGCGCAACGCGTGGTGCGCAACCTCAAGCTGGCGGAAAGCCCTGAGGTCCGTGCGCAATGGTTGGCCGCAACCAAAGGCGTCGGCAGCATCGAGGTGTGGCTGGCCGAAGTGTTCCAGAAGAGCATGGAAGTGAAGCCTTCCCGCGATTCCAACGTCATCTCTGTCACTTACAAAGCACCTGATCCGCGCTTTGCCGCAGGCTTGGCCAATGCCTTTGTGCAGGCTTATATCGAGACTTCGTTGGAGCTGCGTGTCGGCCCGGCCAAGCAGTATTCGAGCTTCTTCGATACACGCGCCAAAGAAGCGCGTGAAGCGGTTGAAGCGGCGCAAGCTAAGGTCTCTGAATACCAGAAGAACAACGGCATCATCGCCACCGACGAGCGCCTTGACGTTGAGAACGCCCGCCTGAACGAGTTGTCCTCGCAACTGGTGAGCCTGCAGGCCTTGTCTTCCGAGTCCAGCAGCCGTCAGAACCAGGCCTCCGGTGGTTCCGCCGACAAGTTGCAAGAAGTTCTGAACAACGGCGTGATCGGTTCCATCAAAGCGGATATGAGCCGCGCCGAAGCGCGCTTGCAAGAACTCAGTGCCCGCCTGGGTGACAACCACCCCCAGGTGATTGAGGCCAAAGCCAGCATTAACGAAATGCGCGCCCGCATTGATGCTGAGACCAAAAAGATCAGCGGTGGCGTGGGCGTGACCAACTCCATCAACCGCCAGCGCGAAGCTGAAGTCAAGGCCTCGCTGGAGGCTCAGCGTGCGCAAATCATGCGCATGAAGGCCGTGCGTGACGAAGGCATGGTGCTGGTGCGTGATGTCGAAAACGCACAGCGCGCCTATGACGCCTTGCTGGCTCGCCTGAACCAGTCCACCCTGGAAAGCCAAACCACGCAGAGCAATATCTCGGTGCTGACCGAAGCCATCGCCCCGGTCGAGCCTTCTTCGCCACGCGTGGTCTTGAATACCTTGATCTCCATCTTCATGGGTGTCTTGCTGGCAGTTGGTGCCGCCTTGGCCTTGGAGTTGCGTGACCGCCGCGTGCGCGATATCGAAGACATCGCTGAAACCCTGGGCCTGCCTGTGCTGGGTGTTGTGCCCAAGCCCACGGCCAAGAGCTTGTTGGGCAAGACCAAGTTGACCTCTATGCAGCAGCGCTTGTTGACTGCGAACAATTCATCCAGCTCCGCGTCTTGATGCGAGTGCATTGCTTTAGGCAAATACGCAAATGAATATGGCCAATACAACTTTGGATCAAAGCCCGGTGATCGAGCAGGAACCCGTGGACGCTAAGTCAGGCAATGTGCTCGACCGTTCCATCGGCGACATCATCAAAGACACGCGCAATCTGTCCGCTGAGCAAGTTCAAAAAATCCTCGCCTACCAGCGTGAGAAGCAAGTTCGCTTTGGCGAGGCTGCGGTGGCGTTGGGCTTTGTCAGCGCAGACGATGTGCTGTTCGCGCTGGCTCAGCAGTTTCACTACCCGTATGCGGCCGAAGAGCGGCGTGCAGCCAGCCCCGAACTGGTGACGCTGAACAAGCCCTTCTCGGTTCAGGCCGAGGCTTTCCGTGCCATCCGTAGCCAAGTCATGATGCGCGTGTTCGGTGAAACCGACGAGCGCCGCGATGCCCTGGCCATCATCAGCCCCGAGCAAGGCGACGGTAAAACCTTCTTCGCCGCCAACTTGGCTGTTGCGCTGGCCCAGTTGGGCGGGCGCACGCTGCTGGTGGATGCAGACATGCGCAGCCCGCGCCAGCACGAAGTGTTCAACCTGACGGCCAATGCCGGCTTGTCGAGCATCTTGTCCGGCCGCTCCGAAGCACAAGTGATTCAGCAAGTGGTGGGCGTGCCCAGCTTGTTCGTCTTGCCGGTGGGCGTGGTGCCACCGAACCCCTCCGAGTTGATCGAGCGGCCCGCATTTGGGCTGCTGATGCGTGAGCTGGCCACCAAGTTTGACCATGTCGTGGTTGACACCCCGGCAGCAGTGCACGGCTCTGATGCCTCGGTCATCGCATCGCGCTGCGGTGCGGCGCTGATTCTGGCCCGCAACAACTCTTCGCGCGTGCAGCTGCTGCAAGGTCTGGTGACATCGCTGACGGGTAGCCCCGCAAAGTTGGCGGGTGTGATCATCAACGAGTACTGATGCCATGGCTGATCTGCCCCGCGCCGCTCAATCAAGCGGCGCCTTGAACCCTGCGCAATCCGGCTGGTTGCCACCAGGTGTCGATATGCCCGTGATGGCCATGCTGTTGCTTGGCTATCTGGCCCTGTACCTGCCGTGCTTCTACGACCTCTCCCGCACGATCTGGGCGACGGATGAGCAGGGCCATGGCCCCATCATTCTGGGCGTCACGGTGTGGCTGGTTTGGCGCCGGCGCTTCGAGTTTGCTGCGCTTGAGGCTAAGCCACAGGCAGGCTGGGGCTTTGCGGTCTTGCTGATTGGCTTGTTGATCTACGCCTTCGGCCGCTCGCAGAACATCATCATGTTCCAGACCGGTTCGCAGATCTTGGTTTTGCTCGCCTTGATTTTGATGTTCAAAGGCTGGCCAGGCGCCAAGCTGATGTGGTTCCCGCTGTTCTTCTTGCTCTTCATGGTGCCCCTGCCTGGTGCTTTGGTTTCCGCCTTGACCGCGCCCTTGAAAACCGCCGTGTCCGCCGTGGCCAGCGGGATTCTCTATCACGCAGGCTACCCCGTCGGGCGCTCTGGCGTGATGTTGACGGTGGGGCAGTACCAGTTGCTGGTGGCTGACGCTTGTGCCGGCCTCAACTCCATGTTCACGCTTGAAGCATTGGGCATGCTCTACATGAACTTGATGAACTACAAATCGGCGGCTCGCAACATCACCCTGGCCGTGCTGCTGATCCCGATCTCGTTCTGCGCCAACATCATCCGCGTGATGATCCTGGTGCTGGTGACTTACTACTTTGGTGACGAGGCCGGCCAAGGCTTCATTCACGGCTTCGCCGGCATGGTGCTGTTCATGGCGGGTCTGGCCATGATGCTGCTGGTGGACAAGCCCCTGGGCTGGTTGCTTGAGCGCAAAGGAGCCCAGGCATGAAGCCCTTGCTGAAAGCCAGCATTGCCCTGGCCTTGATGCTGTCGGCCGTTGGCGCAGCCTACGTCGCCACCCCGCGCATTCACATGGCGGATCAGGGTCCCAAGATTGACCTTGAAAGCATGTTCCCGCGCGAATTTGCCGGCTGGCGGATTGACGAAAACATGCCTGTCGTCGTCCCCGCGCCCGACGTGCAGGCCTTGCTCAATCGCATCTACAACTCCACCCTGGCGCGCACATACGTGAACGCCGCGGGTGAGCGGGTGATGTTGTCGGTGGCTTACGGTGGCGATCAATCCGACGGCAATGAGGCCCATCGCCCGGAGGTCTGCTATCCGGCCCAAGGCTTCCAGCTAACGAGCAACACTTACGGCTATCTGGCCCTGGGTAATGGCGGCAAGCTGCCGGTGCATAGGCTGGAAACGCAGCTGACCGGGCGCTATGAGCCCGTGACCTACTGGATTGTGGTGGGTGACGAGATTGCGCTCACCGGCACCCAGCAGCGCCTGGCGCAGCTCAAGTACGGTGTTCGCGGTTTGATCCCTGACGGCATGCTCGTGCGTGTTTCGTCGATCAATCGCGATACCAAGCAAGCCTTTGAACTGCAGAACCGCTTTGTGAATGAGTTGCTGGCTTCCGCAAATCCTAGCGCGCGCGCACGTATCGCCGGTGCCGTCGGCGCCAAAGCGGCGGGTACCTGAGAGTCCCGCTCATGTTGCGCCGGCACATAGCGCGGAGGCTGCATCGTCATTCGCTAGAGCGTTTGGCTGAGTTGGGCCGGGCATGCTGAAAAGCATTGGCTGGATGTCACTTTCCACCGTGTTGCGGATGGGGAGTGGCTTTGTCCTATTTGTCATCGTTGCTCGCCAACTCGGCGTCGAGAGCTTCGGTACTCTGTCCTACTGGATGGCTGTAGCTGGCTTGGCGACCTTGCCTGTCAATTACGGGTTTGGCCTCTACGCATTGCGTGAGATAGGCCGAAATCCCGCCATTTCCTCTGCCCTGATTGCTGACACCTT
Source organism: Roseateles sp. PN1 (assembly GCF_038419725.1). Classification (NCBI taxonomy): domain Bacteria; kingdom Pseudomonadati; phylum Pseudomonadota; class Betaproteobacteria; order Burkholderiales; family Sphaerotilaceae; genus Roseateles; species Roseateles sp. PN1. Next base: position 205,084 of record NZ_JBCARA010000011.1, read on the forward strand.
AGTCGCCAAATTGGCGCTGGCTGCGTTGATGGCCATGGTGTTTGCGCTCAGCTTGCCTTGGTTAGCTGAACGTCAAACCATCGTCGCTTGGGCTTTGCTGGCGATGTTCTTTCTGGAGTCATTCGCTGAGCACTTCAATGCTGGTCTGCGTGCCAGCGGCGCATTCCATGTCGAGGCGAAACTGGCGGTGTTGATTTCCTTTGGCCAGCTTGGCTTGGTCAGTGGCGTTGCGCTGATCGCACCACAGTTGGAATCAGTTGCCCTGGCTTTTTTTGCTTCGCGCTTTTTCGCCTTGCTTTTGACCTGTCTGGTCTACCGGCGCGGCAAGCGACTTGCCCAAGCGGATTGGCGCGGTGCATGCCACCGTATCGCTCAGACCTTGCGGGCAGGCCTGCCCTATGCTGCGGACACGGTGGTCAGCACGATCAACAGCACGGTTGACGTATTGATCCTGCAGCACTTCGCTGGCGCAAGAGCAGTCGGGCAGTACCAGGCCGGCATGCGCCTGATGCAGGGTGCAAACGCGGTCGCGCCCATTCTGGGAAACGTCTACATCCCGCGCATTTCGAATGAATACCGGGCTGGCAACGAGCTGGACACTGTGTTGTCAAACTTGATGTTCAAGCTACTGATCAGTGCAGGTTTGATCGGTGCTGGCTTTGCATGGTTGGGCGAGCCCTTGATCCACCTGCTTTTTGGGTCCAGCTATTCCGAGGTCGGACATTTGATGCCCTGGTTTGGCCTCTTGTTGTTGATCCGTCATTTGGCCACTTCTTTCGGTGTCAATCTCACCGCAGCTGGGCTGCAGAAGTCGCGTGTTTTTATCAATGTATGTTCATTGCTGGGCCTGTGTTTGACTGCCTTTGCTTTGACGCCTAAGTTGGGCGCGCAGGGCTTGGTGCTGGCACTCAATTTCGCCGCGTTGATCGTGGCTGGCGCCTACGCAAGCATTGTGCTCAAGCGAGGTTTGCCCACGGGCTTCAATCGCACCAATGGCGCCATATTTGTGTTCTCGCTGGCCTTGATAGCGCCGCGGTGCTTGGCAACTTATCAATCTTGACCGAAGTAATTCAACGCTCCTCCATGAAAGTCAATATCGGTCTTCTCTGGCACTCGCTCAGCTCCGACAACCTCGGTGTCGGCGCACTGACGGAATCCCAAATTGCCATCGTGCTTGCAGCTTGCAAGCGGGCTGGCGTCACGCAGCCTAGCTTCACTGTGTTCGGCACATCAGGCACTCGCGCCATTGCGCCCGTCAGCGTGCCGGTGGAGAAGGGCGACCGCCTTTCATGGAAGCGCTTGGCCGTGGGCCAGACCCGCTACTGGGCCCAGTTGCGCGCCTGCGATCTGGTGCTGGACATTGGTGAGGGCGATAGCTTCACCGACATCTACGGTCTGGAGCGTTTCTGGTTGCAGGCTGGCACCAAGGCCATGGCTCTGATCTCGGGCAAGACTCTGGTGCTGAGCCCGCAGACCATCGGCCCCTTCGAGCGCAGCTGGACGCGCGCCATCGCACGTGGCCTGATGCGCCGTGCCAAGCGTGTTTACGCTCGCGATCAACTCTCCACCGCCTTCCTGGCCGATATGCAGGTCAGCGGCAATACCGCTGAAGCCATTGACGTGGCCTTCCGCCTGCCATTCACCCGCCATGACTTTGGCGCCTCGACCAAGCAGCGGGTGGGCATCAATGTGTCGGGCTTGCTCTACAACGGCGGCTACTCGCGTGACAACCAGTTCGGGCTCACCGTCGACTACCGTCGCTTGACGGAAGAACTTGTAGCGCATTTTGTGCAGCGCGGCGGCGGCCAGGAGTGCGAGGTGCACTTGGTGGGCCATGTGCTCTCCGACGTCATCGGTGTGGAAGACGATCACGCCGCCAGCCTGGCGCTGGCTGAGATGTTCCCCGGCGTAGTGGTTGCGCCCAAGTTCGCTACGCCCAGCGAAGCCAAGAGCTATATCGCCGGGCTTGACTACTTCACCGGCGCCCGCATGCACGCTTGCATTGCCGCCTTCTCCAGCGGCGTGCCGGTCACGCCCCTGGGCTATAGCCGCAAGTTCACCGGCCTGTTCAACACGCTGGGTTATCAGCAGGTGGCCGATTGCAAGAAGCTCAGCACCGAGGCCGTGCGCGATCTGGTCATTCAGGGTTATGAGCAACGCGAGGTGTTGCGGCCCCAGGTGCAGCGCGGCTGCGAAGCGGCGTCCGTGCGCTTGCAGGCTTATGAAGACTTTTTGGTCGATTGCCTGCAACAGCAGCAGAAGCAAAAGAAGCAGCAGGTGGGTCACCAATGAGCGATTGCGTCACCCAGGTCGTTGAGGCGGGGCTGTGCACCGGTTGCGGCCTGTGCGAGAACCTGTTCGGCGCTGGCCAAGTGCAAATGCAAATGGCGGCCAGCGGCTATCTGCGCCCGGTGGTGTTGGTGCCTCTGAGCAAGAGCCCCCAGGCCGCCAGCCAGCAGGCTGAATTCGAACGCACCTGCCCGGGACGTGGCTTGCGCCTGGAGCCTGAGCAAGACGTGCCCGTGCATGAGGCCTGGGGCCCGCTCAAAAGCGTGAGCACCGGCTGGGCCACCGATCCGGCCACGCGTTACCAGGGGTCTTCCGGCGGCGTTTTGTCTGCTTTGTTGGCTGATTTATTGGAGAGCGGGCAAGCCGATTTCGTCGCCCATATCGAGGCCGACGCCCAGCACCCCTTGCGCAATCAGCTGCGCCTGAGCCGCAACCGGGCCGAGGTCTTGCAAGGCGCGGGTTCGCGCTATGGGCCATCAGCACCGCTCAAGCAGCTGGATGCTTTGTTTGCCACTGGCCAGCGCTTTGCCTTTGTGGGCAAGCCCTGCGATGCCGCTGCTTTGCGCGCCCACTTGCGGGAGCACCCGCAGCGCGCGGCGCAGGTGGTTGGCATCTTCGCCTTCATGTGCGCGGGCGTGCCCAGCGAGCATGGTTCGGTGGCGCTGCTGCAGCGCCTGGGCACCCAACTGGATCAAGTTGCGCGCTTCAGCTATCGGGGCAATGGCTGGCCAGGCATGGCCACCGCCACCGGTTTTGACGGCGCCAAGCACGAGATGGACTACTCCTCCTCCTGGGGCCAGGTCTTGAACCGCCACTTGCAATTCCGCTGCAAGGTCTGCCCCGACGGCACGGGCGAGTTCGCGGATGTGGTCTGCGCTGACGCTTGGTATGGCGCCGATGGCTATCCTGAATTTGCCGAGCGCGATGGCCGCAGCTTGATCCTTGCCCGCACCGCGCGCGGCCAAGAATTACTTCAGTCCGCCTTGACTCGTGGCGGCATTGAGTCGGCCCCTTGCGATGCTGCTGAAATTGCCAAAATGCAGCCCTACCAGTTGGCCCGCAAGCGCCTGTTGGCCGGGCGCTTGCTGGCCCTGGCCTTGGCAGGGCGGCAGCGCCCGCGCTATCAAGGCCTGCGTTTGTGGGCCAATGCCAAGCGGCTTGGCTTGGTGGAACATCTGCGCAATATCAAGGGCACGCTGGCGCGCCTGCCTGGCTCCGGAGGTATCTGATGTACAGCCCAAGAATTGCAATGCCTCGGCCCCTGGTTGCTGCGCGCGAGCAAAGCGACCGCAGCTGGCTGTTCCTGCTGGTGCTGGCCCTGCTGTTTTTCTACCCGGTGTGGCCCGTGTTCATCGAGAAGAAGTTCGGCCCCTTGCCCGCGCTGACGCCGCAGAAGGTGCTGAACTATTTGCTGATCGGCATGGTGCTGCTGCAGGCCGCGTTTGACCGCAATTTCACCAAGCGCTTCTTTTTGCGGCTGGATGCAGCCCGCGGCCTCGTGGGCTGCCTCGTGGCCTATTTCGCTTGGCGCTTGCTGGCCGTGGCCTTTTCGATCCAGCCCTTCTACGCCTTCAAGTTCTTTCAGTACGACTTGCTGACCACTGCGCTGCTGTTCGTCGCCGTGGTGGCCGCACTGCCTGAGCGCATCAACCTGAAGTGGGTGTATCGGGCCATGTTCGCGGCGGTGGCGGTGGTGACTGCACTGGCCATTGCCGAAGGCATTGTTGGTAAGAATCTGCTCGAGCGTTTTCAGGACGCTCAGAAACTCACCCTGGCCTTGATCGACAAGATTCGTGAGGGTGAGCGCCGCGCGCAAAGCGTGTTTGCCAGCCCCTTGATGCTGGCGCAGTTCTGTTCGGTCTTGCTGCCCTTTTTGTGGGTCGCCTTCCGTCGCCCCTCCAGCAAGCTGGCGGCCACGCTGATCGCTTTGCTGATGGCCGGTTGCCTAGCCGGCATCTACCTCAGCCGCACCCGCTCGGCCTTGGTTGTCGTGCTGCTGGCGGGCGGTTTGGCCTTGTTCTTTGCATGGCGCCGCTTCATGAGCGACCGCCGCCGCAACGGGGTACTGCGCCTGGCCATGGGTTTTTATGGCGGCCTTTGCATCCTGCTGGCCGGTGTGCTGGTGGTGTGGGCCTTGCTGGGCATGGCACGCGGTTTGTCCATCAAGCAAGTGTTGGGCTTTGGGGACCGTAGCGTCACCCTGTATCAAGGCGGCAGCGATGCCCGTGTGACGCAGTTGAAGATGGCCTGGCCCAAGATTGTTGAGAGCCCGCTGGTGGGCTATGGCGACAACATCGGCGGCTTTAAGGTTGGCTTTGTGGGCAGTGACGGCATGTTGACCCTGGACAGTTATTTGCTGCGCCAAACCGTTGACTCCGGCGTGCCCTCGCTTTTGTTCTTGCTGGGCGCGGTGACCTTGGCGGTTCGCTTGGCGCTGCAGGTGGCGCGCCAGGCCAAGCTTGCCGGCCAGTTTGAAGTGCAAGACTTTGCCCAAGCCAGCGCCGCTTTCTTCCTGGGTTGCCTGATCTTCTTGATCTCGTCGCCACTGACCGAGATGGTGCCTTACTTCTTCATGGTGATGGGCGTGGTGCTGTGTCTGCGCGCGCGGCAAGTGGCTGAGGCAAAGGCCTTGGCCGGCCAGCCATGGGCAAAAGCAGGAGCAACTACGGCAGGCATTGGATTAACGAAGCCGCAGGTGAGCCAGGCATGACGGCAGAGCAAAGTCAGGCGCCACGCGTCTACATCGTTCTGGTCAATTGGAAGGGCGCGGCCGACACGCTGGAGTGTTTGGAAACCGTCTTTCGGCTAGACCATCCCAATTTCGAGGTGGTGGTCTGCGACAACGACTCTGGTGACGGCTCGGTGGAGCGCATCATGGCTTGGGCGGCGGGCGAGGGCCCTGCAGTCAGCGCCCAAAACCCGGCCTTGGCCCACCTGCTCACGCCCAATATTCCGAAGCCCGTGCCGGCGCAAATGCTCAGCCGCGAGCAGGCCGAAGCCGCGCCTCCAGCAGCCCCGTCAGACCCCCAAGCGGCGCGGCTCACCGTGATTCGCACCGGTGGCAATCTGGGCTTTGCCGGGGGCAACAATATTGGCATCCGCTACGCCCAGCAACGTGGCGATATGGCTTATGTCTGGCTGCTCAATAACGACACGGTGGTGGAGCCTGCGGCTTTGTCAGCGATGGTGGAAAGAGCAGTTGAAGCCGACGATATGGGGATCGTTGGGTCGACGTTGATTTTCTACCATCAACCTGATGCGATGCAGGCAATGGGGGGTGCTAGCTTCAATCCAAGCAGAGCGTTGTCCATCCCCGTCGGTTGCTTTGAGCGACCCGAAATTGCCAGCCAATCAAATAGAGACGAAATCGAACGTCAGTTGTCGTATGTGGTCGGGGCATCCATGCTTGTCCCGAGAAAGTTCTTTAATACGGTCGGCTTGATGAACGAGGACTTCTTCTTGTATTTCGAAGAACTGGATTGGGCTGTGCGAGGTGGTCGAAGTGGCTTTGATTGCTTGTATTCCCCTCGCAGCATTGTTTTTCATAAGGTCGGAGCTAGCACCGATAGGAAGAAGCACGGCAGGCTAACTGCAACTGTTAAGTTTGCATATCTGAATCGGCTGAAATTCACGATGATGAATTTTGAAGGCCAAATGAAAAGAGTTCGGTTGAGAATCTTTCTTGAAGGCGGGCGTGAGTTGCTAATGGGGAACCATGAAGAGGGTATGTATGCAATTCGACTTGCGACTGCATCCCGATATGAACTGATGTCGATGAACTTGCGTTCCTAAACGATATGCCACTATTTATTTATAGACTTGCAAACTGGCTGCATAGAAGTCGGATTCCATTCCTCCCGTGGGTCTTGTATGTTGTCAATAGACTGGTTTTTTCGACCGTGTTGCCTCCGTCTGCCACGATAGGAAAAGGTGTTCTCCTTGGTTATCAAGGTTTGTGCATAGTGATCCATCGTCGGGCGATCATCGGTGATGATGTTGTTGTTGGTGCCGGAGTGACCATTGGTGGAAGGTCTGAGCATTTTGAGGTGCCTGTAATTGGCAATAACGTGGTGATTGGCAATGGGGCGAAGATACTTGGACCCGTCAAAATTGGCCATCATGCTCAGATTGGTGCTAATGCAGTCGTACTTAAAGATGTGCCCGCCTATGGCATTGCTGTGGGTGTGCCTGCCCGCATAATTTCAGGGAAAAGGCTAGACCTCGCGGGCAAACAAGACGACGCGACGTGATCGTATAAGTATGAAGAACATTTTCCGAGTTGCACTTGTTGCTCTTCATTTTTCTGAGTATTCACTGAATTTGGCTTTGGCTTTGGCGCGCAACAATAAAGTGTTGCTGGTTTTGTCTGAAGAGAATGCGCGAGCTGAAATTGCCGCCGAAAGATTGGTTGATTCTCCGAATCTTCAGATCGCGTTGGTGGAGACGGCCCGATCATTTTCTGGTGTTTTTTCTTGTGCCAAGGAAATTTCCAGTATCGTGCGTCAGTTCAAACCAAATATTTTGCATTGCCAAGAGGCAATTCAAATCGGTTTGCTGTTGGCCATGTTTCGACTTAGAGGGTATCCGTTGGCGGTTACCTCGCATGACCCGACACCGCATAGCGGGGATGAAGTTTGGTCGCTGTCGACATTTCGTCGGCTGGCGGCCCTGCGGTTTTGGCGTAGTCAAGCAGATGTGCTCTTGACCCATGGAGAGGTCTTGGCTGCACAACTCTTGACGGCCTATCCGAAATCAGCTGGCCGGATATTCTCAGTGCCTCATGGCCCACTTGGCGGGCTTCGCTCGACGGATCAGAGTGTTTCCGGAAATTTTCTTTTCTTTGGCAGAGTTCAGAAATACAAAGGCTTAGTCTTCTTTATGGAAGCAATTGAGCGTCTTCACGCTGAGGGTTTGGAGGTGAAGGGCGTAATTGCTGGACGTGGCCCTGATTTGGAGCCCTATCGGTCGAGAGTTTCTGCTCACCCGGCATTTGAACTGAATGAGCGATTCATCCGCGAGGAGGAGCTTCCTGGTTTCTTTGGGCGGGCGCAAGCCGTGGTCCTTCCCTATACGGATGGCACTCAAAGCGGCGTGGCCGCAATGGCTTTGGGATATGGCCGCGCGGTGGTGTCTACCCGTGTTGGTTCTGTTCAAGAGATGGTTCGGGATGGTGACAACGGCATCTTGGTGCCGCCCTGTGATGTGAATGCCTTGACTAATGCATTGCGGCGCATCATCAAAGAGCCCGCCACGGCGTATGCCATGGGCGAGCGGAGTTATGCCTTGGGGCAAGGGGAGTTGTCTTGGGCGCGAAACGCTGAGATCAGCGGGCAGGCCTACGCAAAGGCGCTTTCCCTGCGAGCGCGCTGATGGCTTTGCTTTACGCAGGGATGTGCGCCATTTCTGATGGCCTAGCTCACATCAGTTCAAAGCTAGTTTGCTCTTGTCTCTCGCCTGAGTTGATTTCACAAGATTGAAGGAAAGCACCCGTCATGTACACGTCGGCTCCCTACTTAAACAGCCCAATTTGGATGCAAGAGCTGATGCTCAGCGTGCGCGGCTGGGCTCGCAGCAGCTTGCGCGAGGGCGCAGCCTTTAAGCGTGAATTGGCCGAAGTGCAGTCGACACAATTTTTGGAGCGTGAGGCTCTGCAGGCTTTGCAATTGGCTCGGGTCAAGCGTACTTTGGTCCACGCGGCCGCCAACGTGCCCTTTTACCAGCAGCGCTTCAAGAGCATCGGCTTCGACCCGCGAGGCATGAGCAGCCTAGATGAGATCAAGCAAATCCCGGAGTTGAGCAAGCGGGATGTTTTTGATGCTGGCAACGCCATGCTATCTCGTAGCCACAGGGGTATGCGTGTTCGCGCAACGACAAGTGGAACTACCGGCCAAGCCATGTTGGTAATGCGCGATCTGCATTCGATCAACCGTGAAAACGCATTTGGTTGGCGGCAAATGCAATGGGCTGGTATGAAGGTGGGTGACAGGCGCGCATGGATTCGCGGTGACAAAGTTGTACCGGCGGCGCAGCGGGTGGCCCCGTTTTGGCGGCATAACCGTGGCGAAAACTTGTTGATGATGTCCTCGTATCACTTGTCCGAGGCAACTGCTGATGCGTATTTGGCTGAGTTGGAGGCGTTTGATCCCGTTGTTTTTGTTGCCTACCCGTCTGCTGTTCTGTTGCTGGCTCGCCATCTGATTGCCAGTGGACGTAAGTACCGTGGGCGCAGTTTGACTGGCATGGTGACGTCCTCTGAAACCATCACAGATGAGCAGCGGCGCTTGGTAAAAGAGGCGTTTGGTGTGTTGATGTTCGACTGGTATGGCTGTTGCGAGCGGATGGTTGCCATAGGTACTTGCGAACAGGGTCGTTATCACCTTTTGTCCGACTACAGCTATACCGAGCTGATGCCACGCGGGGACGGCTCATCTGAGGTTGTAGGTACGTCTTTCGACAATATGCTGATGCCTTGGGTTCGCTACAGACTGGGCGATGAGATCGTTCCGGCAGCACCGGAGTTTCGTTGCGAGTGCGGGCGAAGTTTCCCAGTGATTTCTCATTTGGTTGGCCGAATTGACGACTATGTGCTCGCTCCCGACGGGCGCCAAGTCAACATGATGTCGAATGTGTTGGATAACATCCCTCATCTGCTGGAAGGCCAAGTGAGACAGGACAAGCCTGGTGAGTTGAGGCTGGTTTTGGCGATGGCCGACGGTGCGCCACTAGATGAGGCTGACGTCGTTCGCACGGTCCATGCCTATATCGGGAGTGAAATGGCGGTCCGGATTGAGCGGGTAGCAAGCGTGCCGCGGACCGGTAATGGCAAGCTGCGCGTTGTGGTTCGCACGATCTAATGCGTTGCTGTGATCTGACATATGTGCAGGCATGCACCGGCTTTCGACCTTCTATGAAGAGCTCCGGGCATGAGTAATCGACCTCGCGTTGTGATGATCGGGCCGCCAATAGACGGGCGCGGTGGTATGTCCTCTGTCAGTTTGGCTTATCGTGATGGGGGCTTGTTCGCGCGCTGTGACATGAGCTATTTGGTTAGCGTGACAGCTAAGCCTGGCTTGATTGCCAAGCTGGCGGTGGCCATCAACGCTTGGTTTAGCCTCCTTCGTGTAATCGTCTATGGGCGTCCTTCCATTGCCCATATCCATGTCGCTTCGGGTGTTAGTTTTTGGCGCAAGGCGATCTATCTGTGGACGCTTCGAGCGGCGGGCATACCGGTCATCTTGCATTTGCATGGCGGCAATTTTGTGGAGTTCTACCGCCGCAGCAGCGGGTTAGCGCGACGTTTCATTCGGGCCAGCTTCGGTCAAGCGGTGCGGGTGATGGTGTTGTCGCAGACCTGGGTGGGCCGCATGGCGCCTATCGTTGATCGCAATGCCTGTGTGGCCATCGGCAATCCGGTGGTGACATGGCCGACCAAGCGGAGGCAACGCCCGGTTCGGCGTTTCTTGTTCCTGGGCCGCTTCGAGCGTGACAAAGGACTGGCTGAATTGTTGGCTGCGTTCAGCGAGGTGTTCCGCCTACACCCCGATGTGGAGTTGCTACTGGGAGGCGAGGGGGATGTTGCCTCCATCGAGCAGGCGGCGGCCAAGCTGCCGGGTCTGCGGGCGGCCATCAAGCTCTTGGGCTGGGTGAGCGGGGATGCCAAGCGGCAGGCGTTTGATGCAGCCGATGTCTTCGTGCTGCCGTCCTACATCGAGGGCCTGCCGGTTGCAATGCTGGAGGCCATGAGTTGCGGCATGCCGGTGGTGGTGACGCCGGTGGGTTCGATCCCGGAAGTTGTGACTGACCGAATCAGCGGCCTGCTGGTGCCACCGCAAGACGTCAATGCCTTGACGGCGGTCATGCTGAGCTTGGTTCAAGAGCCCGGCTTGGCGGAACGCCTCGGGCAAGAAGGCAAGGCCGTGTTCGACCGTAGCTTTGACGCCAAAGTGGTGTGCAGCCAGGTGGCGGACTTGTATGTTGAACTGCTGCAAGGCAGGCACACCATTTAACTGTGGGACTAGTGTTTCCGCTTTGCTATAGATAGTGTCGGTATCCGACAACTTGCGCCGCGCGTGATGGCGTGAGAAACCGGTCCAGCATGTCTAGGCTGTAGGGCGATAGCGCCTTTGGGTGGCCGATGACGCAGAACTCACTTGCTTCGGCCTTGCTGTACTGCTTGTAGGCTCGCTCTAGCAAGCTGCTTTTATATCCGTCCATCGACACCACCGTGCTGGTTCGGGTCAGTAGCTTCTTGAATGTGTCTGCTCGACCCGGCCCGATGGCGCGTCCATCACCAAAGGGTTTTTGAGATGCGCTCCCGAATTTTTTGTGTAGCGCAAAGCGCCAGTAGAAGCTGGGCGGAACAGTGATGCTCGCGATTGGCACCTCCAGAAATGAGCCAGCTTCATCAGGGCGGCAGGGATCCGTATCAAAGCGCCAATTGCCAAAACGAGGCGCGGCTCGAAAGTCAAAGTAGTGTGCGGCATCCTCCGCCGTACCACCAGGGAACACCGTGCTGTCAACTCGCACGTTGGCGGCCAGCAAGGCGCTTCTGATTTTTTCAAATGGCTGAATAACCCAACCGCCAGCGCGATAGGCAAATCCATGCTCGTCCCCAGCTAACTCCTTAAGCAAGCGAACATAGCCGAGTACGAGTTGCTCAATGGTTTGGGTGTCGAAGTCGTGCAGTTTGTAGCGTTTGGTGTTCATTACCCAGCCGCCATGCTCCCAATGGCAATCCTCCCAGTGGGAGTGAATATGTAGCTGAATTTCATGCCCTTGCAAGGCTAAGGTCTCAATGTGCCTGCAAATTAAATCATGATCGGCACGAAGGCTCGCATCCTTATGCATTTCACGGCGCAGTGCGGCAATGTATGCGATATCAACAAAAAAAACCAAAGGTAGCCGTTTCTTTTGGGCTATCTTCAGGATCGCATTGGTGGGCTCAATGATTGATGCATTCAAGCTGCCAGTTCGGCTGCCGAAGAATAATTCATAGTCAAGGGTTAGTAGGATATTCATGCGTTTTGGGAGAGTCGATTCAGTGCGGCTTGAATAGCTTCCCGGTGTTTATTGTTAATCTGAATCTTGCCGTAAATGGATTGGCCGAGCATCAAACGCTCGAGCAGTGTCTTGGTAAACAGGTGAGCGTCAATGACCGACAACTCCGACTCTCCCAGTTGAACCGTCTTAATCGCGCCGGACTCGATTAACCAAGGGCGAGCGCGTTCGCAGTCTCTGATTACAGATTGTCTGGGGTCGTGGCAGCTTGTTGTGACCTTGACTTCCATTCCATCGGAATTGATGCAATCGACCTCAAACTTCTCTTTCAAGTAGACGTTGAATGGCAAAGACGAACCGAGCATGTCTTCGTAAACGTGAAAGCATGTAACGGAATTGAGGCCAACACCAATCATCAGAACTTTCCCGTGTTTTTTTGTAATTCGCCAATAGGGACTATGGGTCCCGAAAGGTGTGTCGTCGAGTTGATGGGCGCAGGTGTAAGCGGCTGCGTCGGCACCTATTGCGACAACCGAATGAGTCGGATGCACGCTTCTCAGCGAGTTGGGCTTTTCCATCACGATTTTTGAAATTGCACCCATCGCGTTGCGTGCGGTGCGAACGTCGAAACCAGTGCAGTCTGCTAAGTACTCCCGCATCGTCGTGTTGTACGGTAGCGCTGGCACCAGCACGGTTTGGGTTTCTAAATCCAGACTGTTCAGCCACTCGTTGACCAGCGTTGGAACGGGTTTGTCCAGTTTCCCGATATTGGAAACTGAGCCGTGAACAATTAGATCGCCAGTTAGCGACATTTGCGCAAGCTGATCTAAAACGCTGGTAACGGAAACCTGTGTGCGCGCTTTGCGTGCCACATGCTCGGCAATTCGTTGGGTTTCGAGCCTTTGTCTTAGTGCTCGTTGCAGCCAGGTCGGTAGGTATGGGAGGGCACGTTTGGCTAGTAGCTTTAACTTGGCTTTCAACATCTGGCGTCACATTCTTGGGTGGCAACTTAACCGCCCAGTCAGAGGCGGCGCTTTTCAGGCGGCACTTTGTGGAGCATAGATGATTGTTGATGTCACTTTTACGGTGCTCATTGCAAGACTGGTGTATGCGTCAAGAAAGCAATTTCATAGCCGCCGTAGGTCAAGCGAGGCTGCTCTTGCAGAGGCAATTCGCGCATCAGCTCGGAAAGGCAAGCCGGGTCGGTGTAGATGACCCAGAGCTTGCGCGGGTGTTGTCGCAGCGAGCGGGCGAGTTGCTGGGCGAACTCGCGCATGACATCGCCGCCAAAGGGGTTGTAGAGGAAAAAGACGCAGTCTTCGGGGCCGTAGTCGTAGGCGGTGGCGTCGGCGCAAACCACGTTCAACTCGGTGCCGGGCGGGAGCAGGCGTCGGGCTTTGTCGAGGTTTTGTTTAGCAACGCTGACCAGTTCTGGCGCGAACTCAATGCCACGTACGCGTTTGAAGCCGAATAGGGCTGCTGTGATGATGGCTTTGCCTTTGCCGCAGCCGATGTCCAGAAAGCCGCGATCCAAGGGCGCCCCACTCTGTGCGAAGGCGCGCCGCAGTGCGCGGGCGCGGGTCAAGAAGTAGGGTTTGGCTTGGGCCTGGTGCTCGGGGTTGATGACGGTCAGCTCGGCTTGCAGGACGCGGCCGGTCATGTCGGTGCCCAGGCGCAGGTCGAAGACGGCGTCTTCAATCATGCTGAGCAGGGTTTCCATGCTGCGCTTTGGGCCCAGTCGGGTCAGGCTGTTGAAGGTGCGTTGCAGCAGTTGGGGCATGAGGGGCCTCGTTGGCGTTGGGGTGATTTGGCTGGGGCGTGCTGTGCGTGTATCCAGGCCTCTGGGCGCGATCACTGGCCAAGGTGAGGCCATGCGCTATGCGGGCATTTGCTCGCTGATTCGCCTCCTTCTCGGGCGTGCCTGACGCACATCCTGCGTGGAAACACCGGGTGGCTCAAGCACTTAGCTGCTGCGGTCTGGCGAGTGTCCGCCTTCGCTGACCGGCTGTGCGCCTGATTGGCATGGGTTCTAGGGGGGGCAAGGTCCTTATGGCTGGCAGCGCCTTGACCGGCGGATGCCCTCATGCGACAACAAGCGCTGTGGTTTTGAATGCTGCGAAGCAGGAACGACAGGGCGCACATGCCGCTGGTTCAGACGGGGCGACGACTTGTTTGCCCTGTGCTCGATGAAGCTTGAACCACTTGGCCATTGAACGATTCAGCTAAGGCTTGGCAATGCTGGTTTCGGCGGGCGGGCTGGGTGCGGCGAGTCCACGCGAAAGCAAAGGGGCAAACATGCTTGGTAACTTCAGTAACCAGACAGCCAGCTCGTGGATGCAACTGCGCCGCATAAGCCCGGCGCTTGTGTTGGGGCTGCTGCTGGCCGTCGCCCAGCCCGGCTCCTCAGCGACACGCCAGGCCAGCGCCGGGCCTGCGTCTGGCCTCGACACCCGGCCTGACAACACAACATGCATTGCCCCGCAACGGCCGCCGCAAACCTCGGCCGTGGTGCTGCAGTCCACCATCAGAACTAGTTTTGAGCCGCCTGCGGTGGTGCCGGCGGTCAATGACCTGAGTGTTTGGTACATGGTGGACAGGGCGGGTGCTGTCAATCGCTACCGCCGCAGCGGCAAGTCCTTCAGCTTCCTGAACAAATTTGCGGATACCAAGGATCGCTCGCTCAACGCTTTCCAAGGCGTGCCTTACGGAGAAATGGGTTTGTTGGGCATGGCCATGCACCCCAAGTTCTCCAGCAACGGCTTTGTCTTTTTGTACTACAGCGCGGCGGGCACGCAAGGCACCGCGGTGGAGGCGCGCTTGTCACGTTTCATCAGCCGCGATGGTGGGGTGAACCTGGACATGAGCTCCGAAGAGGTGCTGCTGCGTGTGCCGCGGATCTCGCAATACCACTGGGGCGGCACCCTGAACTTTGGCCCGGACGGCCTGTTGTACGTGGCTTTCGGCGAAGGTGGGCAGCCCAGCAAGTCACAAGCGCTGGACAGCTATCTGGGCAAGATGATTCGCATCAATGTGGATGCCGCGCCGGGCTACAAGGTGCCGGTAGACAACCCGTTTGTGGGCAAGGCTGGCGCCTTGCCTGAGATTTACGCCTATGGCTTTCGCAACCCCTGGAAATGGTCCTTCGACCGTTTGACCGGCGCGATCTGGCTAGGCGATGTGGGCAGCAGCACCTGGGAGGAAGTGAATCAGGTGGTCAAGGGGGGCAACTATGGCTGGCCGCTGCGGGAGGGCGCGCATTGCAGCCCTTCAACGCCCGCTTGTTCGCCGGCGGGCCTGATTGACCCGGTGGTGGAATACGCGCGCTCGCCAGGTGCACCCGGTGCTGCGGTGATTGGAGGCTTTGTCTACACGGGAACGGCCATGCCGGGCTTGGTGGGTGTTTATGTGTATGCGGACGCCTATGGCAAGGTCTGGGCCCTGCGCTATGACAAGCAGGGGCGGCCGGCGCCGGAGTTGCTGGTGGAAACCATCCCGATTGTTGGCACCTTTGCGCAGGACGAGGTGGGCGAGCTATATCTGGCAACGGCGGGGTATTTGTACTTGCTGGCGCCAGCGGGGACTGCCGAGGCCTCGAACTTCCCGCAAAAGCTGTCGCAGACCGGTTGCATGAGTGCCGCCAATCCGGCGCTGCCAGGGCCGGCCATGATTCCCTATGACGTCAATGCGCCCTTGTGGTCGGACGGGGCGGCCAAAGAGCGCTGGTTTGCCATTCCCAATGGCAGCACCATTCGCCGCCTGGATGATGGGGACTGGGACTTGCCGATTGGCGCGGTCACGGTGAAGGCCTTTCGCCTCAACGGCCGCTTGGTTGAAACCCGCTTGATGGTGCGCCATGACGATGGTGAGTGGGCCGGCTACACCTATGAGTGGAACGATGCGCAGACCGACGCGCTGCTTCTGCCCGCCGGGAAGACCAAGACGGTGGAAGGCCAGCAGTGGACTTATCCGAATCGCAACCAGTGCTTGGGTTGCCATACCTCAGTCGCAGGGCGCACGCTGGGCTTGGAGACCGCGCAGCTCAATCGGAGCAAGCTGTATCCAACAACCAATCGCATGGCCAATCAGTTGGCCACCTTGGATGGCATTGGCATGTTCAGCGCCCCATTGAATGCCAGCCCAGATGATCTGGCGAAGTTGGCGGAACCGTTTGCCAACACGTCGCCGCTGGATGTGCGGGTGCGCTCTTATTTGCATGGCAATTGCTCGATGTGCCATCGCCCCAACGGGCCTGGCCAAGGGCCGGAGGACTTCCGCTTTTCAACCCCAGGTGTGAGCATGGGGGCAGTGAATGTGCTGCCGACGCAGTCCTCCTTCGGTATTCCCGATGCCCGGCTGCTGTCTCCGGGGCATCCAGAAAAGTCCATCATCAGCTATCGACTGCAAACCTTGGCCTTGGGGCGCATGCCGCCGCTGGGCAGCGCGATGGTGGATACGGCTGGCGTGGCGTTGGTGAACCAGTGGATTCGTTCGGGCCTGGGTATGGGTGTGGGCGACCGCGATGGCGACGGGTTTGCTGACAACGTGGACAACTGCAAGAACACCGCCAATGCCAGTCAGCTCGATTCGGATGGCGATGGCATCGGCAATCAGTGCGACGCCGACTTCAATAACGATGGCCGGGTGAATAGTTTGGACTTGGCCGTGATTCAGCAGGCATTTGGCGCCAAGCAGGGTGATGCCAAGTTCAATGCGAATGCCGACATGAATGGGGATGGCCGCATCAATGCCATTGATTTGGGCTTGTTCCAGGCTCGGTTCGGCAAACCGGTGGGGGATCAGTAGCTGAGTCCGTAGGTCAACGTAGTGCAACAGGAGTAGTCAAGTGAAACACATCAAATTGGCAGGTTTGGCGCCGACTTTGGCCGCGGCTGCGGCGCTGGTTTTGGCAATGAGTTCGGCGCAAGCCGCCACACTCAAACTCAGCGGCCCGGTTGTGGCGGTGGCGCCGGGTGATACCTTCAACGTCATGATGTCCGGCACGGACTTTTCGACGGCGATTGTGGGCGGCGGGGCGAACCTGTCATTTGCTGCCGCTGCGCTGGAACTGGTGTCGGTCAGCTTTGACCCGAGCTGGAACTTCTATGTTTCAGCGGGCACGTTGGACAGTGCTGCGGGGACGGTGACCGATATGTCCTTCAACATCTTTGGCGCCAAGTCCGGCAGTTTTGAGGTCGCGACGCTGGTGTTTAAGGCCTTGCAGCCGGGCAATACCCAGATTGACCTGTTCGGCAGTGATGCTTTCCCGTTTGGCAGCATCGATGGTGAGGCTTTGGCGGTGACTTATGCGGGCACGCAGGTGCAGATCAACAGCCCGGTGCCGGAGCCAGCTTCTTGGCTCTTGCTGGCCGGCGGGCTGGGCTTGTTGGGCTGGAGGCGGCAGGCTCGCCTAGATCGCTGAAGGACGCGTAGCGCAGTGGACGGCCCTGATGCTTGAGCTAGAGGGCCGCCGCTGGCTTTAACTTGTCATTGCGGCAGAGTGATCTGCCGCTGATTGAAGCCTATCGTTTTGCCGAGCAATTTGACCGTTGCGCTGGTGCCCGCGAAGCTCACTGCCACTGGGGTCACTTTGCAGTCCTCACGAATTACCGTGACCAAGACGGCCTCCTTGCTGGCAGCAGTGACAGTGAAACGGCCGTGAAACTGCGCCGGCAAGCTATTGCCCGGCGGCACATCCCAGGCGCTGGTTTGCGAGAAGCTGCCGCTCGGGCCATAGTGATTAATGCAGGCACTGGCACCCTTGTTGTTGGCGACGATGGCGTCACTGAATAGCGTGAAGGCGGCCGGCGCGTGGTAGTTCAACTCCCAACGCCTAGCGGTGTCGCTGGTGAGCCAGTCGTAGATCACGATTACGCCATCGTCCTTGAAGTAGCCGAAGGAGCGCACTGCGTTGCTCAGCAAGGGCTTCCATTGCCCATTGCTGGGATTCACCGACCGGTAGGCCAGGGTGGCGTCGCCGGTGGCGGCAGCCAAGCCCTTGATGTCGACTTGGTTCAGGATTTTTGCGTTGGGCATCATGCTCGACGCGGGCTTTGTTGGCCCACTGATGCGGGAATCGCTACCGCCCTGGCCGATGCCACCGTCAAAGCTCACCGCGTTCTTGTAGCGCGTTGCGCGCGTCACGGTGCTGTGGTGGGGTGACTGGTAGTAGTCGTAATAGCCGCTGCTGATCAGCAGGTCTTTGCCTTTGGAAACAAAGACAAAGCTGTTCTGGTCGGCATGTGAATGGTGGTAGCTTCCTTCATCGCTGGCTCTGAAGAAGAAGCTGCTGCGCAGTGAGTCGGCGGGTTTGTTGTGAATGGCCAAGAGGCCGCTGTCCACGAACATCCAGCTTTGCTTGCTCGGAGGGACTGGCGTTACCTTGGGCAAAGACAGGCCGGTCCACATGAAGTTCTGTGGCGCGATATAGGTGTTGACTGTGGCGTTGGCGGGGTTGACGCGCCAATACCATTCATGCTCGGGCTTGCGGCTGACGGAGGCATAGAGCCGGAAGGCGTCATAGGCATAGACTCGGTACATCCAGTTGGTTTCTGTGCCGTCGCCAAAAGCGTTCATTTGGTCGACATTGGGCGCGGTGAAGGCGATGAAAAAGTCGCCGAAATTGCGCACCAGAGCGCGCTTGGTCATGTCGACGTTGGCGATCAACCGGATATTGGCCACGGTGCGTGCGAAGTCACCGATGCCCCACCAGGCGTAGGCAATGCTGGCAGCGCTGCTGCCATCGTCGCCGCTGTGCGGGTCGATGATGCTTAGGTAGGCCTCCCACACCTGTTCCAGCCACTGCTTGCTCTCGGGAAAGCCGGGGGTGCCCGCGATCAGCAGCAAGGACTCCAAGGCATACCCTACGGCGGTGTTCTCAAATGCGGCGTAGGGCGTGTCGTCCAGCTTCTTGATGGAGGCCAGAACATCGGCAAGCCGCGCCCTGACTGCCGAAGCGATCTGCTGGCGCTGGCTGGCAGTCAGATAGGCCCACATCGAATCGGCCCCGATGGACAAGGCCAAATGAATGCTGCGGTTGGCTTGAGGTTGACTGGCCTCACCCGTGACTCCGGTGGGCGCCCAATTGGATAAGTTGACGATGCGGGCGACTGCCGCATCGCGGTACTTCTTCTCAGTGGTCAGATTGGCGGCGTAGCAAAGTGCTTCGATGAAGCGCAACTCTGAGTCGCCCGCGGCCCGCAGCGAGGTGAGGTAGGTGTTTGTTTCGGCCACGCTGGCGTTGGCGGACTTGGCTCTGACGTCGGGCACTGCGGGGATGGGGGCCGCAAGTGCACGATCGGCTTCACGCAGCAGGCCCGCGTATGCCCCCTTCAATTCACCCGAACGGATCGAGCTAGACAAGGCGGCGAAGTTGGCGCCAGCCGGTAGGACACGCGGGTGGGCTTTGTTCAGCACGCGCTGTGAAAATTCGGCGCCTAGCGGCAGCACACCAGCGAGCGGTGATGCTTGTATCGAGAACCGCCGGTCCATTGAAGTGACGGTGGCGCCGTTGCTGCTCAGGTAGCTGACGTTCCACTGATACAGCCCGTCGGGCAGCGCTTGAGCCAGCACGGTTCGAGGTACATCCGTCGTCTTGCGCAGCAATTCCTTGCCACTGCTGTCTTTGAGGACGAAGGTCCAGGGCGCGACCTTGTTGCGATCGGCAGGCTGCGGCCAAGAAAAGGCCGGGGCATTGTCGACCAGCATGCGGCAGTCGCTAGGCCACAGGCGCTTGGCTTCTGGCTTAGCGGTCTCGATGAAGTCCGAGGCGGGTGTTGCAACGCAAGCGCTGGCCTGTGCAGGCAGTACGCCGCTTCCCTTCAAGAGGCCAGGCGTCGCTGTCGCACCCGCTTGGGTCGTCGCCTGTGCTGACGGTGAGACCAACTCAGTGGCGGCCGCATCGGTGATGGCTTGGCTGATGGGCTGCCCGCCAATGCTTGTTGGTAGCGAGCCCGGTGTAGCAGTGCCAGCGGTGGCAGTGGTGGCAGATGTTGCGTTGTTCGTTGTCGCGCCCTTGGCGGCCGTGGCGACAGCGGGTGTGGTGGATGGCAGCGGCTTTGCCGCCAGTGGCTGCGCAGTTGCAGCGCTGGCAGCATCTGATTGGGCCGAAGCGGCAAGTTCCGGGGCCGATGCCATCAAATCCGGACTGCTGGCGGCCGGCGCATTCGCGGCCCCAGGGTCTGACGGCGCCATGGCGGCTGTCGATTGCTCCGGTCCTCCGCCTCCGCCCCCTCCGCATCCAAGCAATAGGACACTACTCGCGATCAAGCTCAGCATAGGGGCCTTAGGAAAATGGGGGGGACGCTTGTTCATGGTGCCGGGGTACTCGCTGCCTACTGCCGTGGATGCAACTCAAGCTCCTGGCGCGCTGCGAGGCGCAGGCGCGACCACAGGGTCTTGAGGACTGCTGTCGCCTGGACTTCGGCCGATCATGTTGATGCTTGAGCGCAAACACGGCGATATCGGCGGCACTTCACGCAGCTTTACTTTCTGGCGGCTC
Source organism: Roseateles sp. PN1 (assembly GCF_038419725.1). Classification (NCBI taxonomy): domain Bacteria; kingdom Pseudomonadati; phylum Pseudomonadota; class Betaproteobacteria; order Burkholderiales; family Sphaerotilaceae; genus Roseateles; species Roseateles sp. PN1. The sequence continues at coordinate 224,867 of NZ_JBCARA010000011.1, forward strand.
CGGCCTGCGTGTCGGGACGTTGACGCCATTCTTTGACCAACAAGCCAAAGAAGGCCATGTCTTCAATGAAGTAGCGCCGGAACATGCGTCGCGGCTCTTGCAAGAAGCGGTAGAACCACTCCAGCCCGGTTTTTTGCATCCAGACCGGCGCGCGTTTGACCTTGCCGGCGGCGACGTCGAAGGTGCCACCCACGCCCATGGCGAAGGGGATCTTCATGGTGGCCTGGTAGGCGCCCAGGAATTGTTCTTTCTTGGGCGAGCTGATGGCGACGAAGAGCAGGTCGGCGCGGGCGTCGGCGATCTGCTGCACGATGGCGCCTTCTTCTTCGGGCTTCCAGTAGCCATTGCGGTAGCCGGCAAACACCAGATTCGGGTACTTATGGGCGTAGATGTCGCGCACCTTGGAGACGATTTCTTCCTTGGCGCCCAGCAGATAGACGCGCCAGCCTTTTTCGGCCGAGCGCTTCATCAGGGACTCAAACAGGTCCACGCCGGCCACCCGTTCCTTGAGTGGCTTGCCCAGCAGGCGCGAGGCCCAGACGACGGGCATGCCGTCAGCATTGATCAGGGCGCAGTCATTGATGATCTGGCGCAGTTCGGGGTCTTTTTGTGCTTTGACCAGCTTGTCAACGTTAACCACCACATGCTGGTGCGGTTTGCCGCTGGCGATGAAGCCCTCGATGGTCTGAAGCGTTTCTTCCATCGACAGGTTGTCGACGGTGCAGCCCATCATTTGAATGCGAGGGCGCTGGGCGATGATGCTCGCGCCGCTCATGCCAGCTTCTCCGCCAGGATGGCGACGATACGATCGGCCGACTTGCCGTCCCACAGCGCCGGGCGCCGGCCGCGCTTACCGCCGTTGCGGAGGGCTTCAAGCGCCAAGGGGATGATGACGGCGGGGTCGGTGCCGGCCAGCACATTGCTGCCTTCGTCGACGGTGATGGGGCGTTCGGTGTTCTCACGCATGGTGATGCAGGGCACGCCCAGGGCGGTGCTTTCTTCCTGCAGGCCACCGCTGTCGGTGAGGATGAGCACGGCGTCTTTCCACAGGTGCAGGAAGGACATATAGGCCTGCGGGCCCATCAACTCGACATTGCTGCCCAGATTGATGCCGAACTTTTCGATATTGGCGCGGGTGCGCGGGTGCACCGGGAAGACCAGCGGCAGCTCGGCCGAAACGGTGCGCAGCACGGTCGCGATGCGCTCCAGCGCCTCGGCGCTGTCCACATTGCTGGGGCGGTGCAGGGTGACTACGCCGTAGCGGGCACGGCGGCGCTTGTATGCATCGCTTTCCAGGCCAGTGGTGTCGGCGGTGGCCTTGAGCTTGTCGGCTTGGAACAGCACGTTGTCGGCCATCACATGGCCCACGTCCCAGACCACGGCGGGGTCTTTGCCTTCGCGGGCCAGATGCTGGCTGGCGCTGGGCTCGGTGACGAAGAACCAGTCGGTGATGGCGTCGGTGACGAGGCGGTTGATTTCCTCGGGCATGGTCATGTCGCCGCTGCGCAGGCCGGCTTCCACATGGGCCACCGGCACATTGGCCTTCTTGGCGACGATGGCGCAGGCCAGGGTGGAGTTGACATCGCCCACCACCAGGCAGGCGGCTGGCTTCTCGCTGGCGCACAAGGCCTCGTAGGCCTGCATGATCTTGCCGGTTTGCTCGGCATGGCTGCCGCCGCCACAGCCCAGGCGTACATCGGGCGCGGGGATGCCCAGCTCCTCGAAGAACACGTCGTTCATGTCGCGGTCGTAGTGCTGGCCGGTGTGGATGATCTTGAAGGCCAGTCGGCCATCCGCCTGCAGGGCTCGCACGATGGGCGCGATCTTCATGAAATTCGGGCGGGCACCGGCGATCAGGTGAATGCAGGGTTGGGTCATCAGTTGAGTACTCGGCAGTGGTGCGAAAGATGCGGCTGTGGCCTGGGTGGCCAAGCGGCGGATGCTTTGCAAGCGTTTGATTCTATGGGGGGCGGGTGAAGGTTCTGTGGCGCCGTGCCTGCAGGCTGGGGCCTCATTCGTGGGGCTGAACTCGCCGCGGTATAGGCCGATTTGAATGCCGCAATGCCGTCATATGCCGCCGCTAAGCTTGGCGCTGAGCCAAACCACATATTCCGGGGGGTGAAGTTTGGCCTGAGGGCTGCCGAGAGCTGGAGAGACTCGGCGAGAATGCGCCAGCCGCAAGTCTTGCGGTAGGGCGGCGATGCCAGATCAGGGTCGGTTGCGGCGCCGATCAGCATCGAATCAGGGAGATTGCGTGAAAGTACTTGTCACCGGCGCGGCCGGCTTCATTGGTATGCATGTCAGCCAGCTCCTGCTGGCACGCGGTGACCAGGTGGTGGGCCTGGACAATCTGAACGATTACTACGACCCCCAGCTCAAGCTGGACCGACTGGCGCGCTTGACGCCGCTGCCGGGTTTTAGCTTTGTGAAGTTGGATGTGGCCGACCGGGCTGGCATGGAAGCCCTGTTTGCGCGCGAGAAGTTCGACCGCGTTGTGCACCTGGCCGCGCAGGCCGGGGTGCGCTACTCCATTGAGAATCCGCACGCCTATATCGACAGCAATATCGTTGGCTTCACCAACATCCTGGAAGGCTGCCGCCACAACGGCGTTGCACACCTGGCCTATGCGTCGAGCTCCAGCGTTTACGGTGGCAACACCTTGATGCCATTCTCTGAGCATCACAGCGTGGATCATCCGGTGAGCTTGTACGCCGCGACCAAGAAGGCCAATGAGCTGATGGCGCACACCTACAGCCATCTGTTCCGCCTGCCCACCACAGGCCTGCGCTTCTTCACGGTGTATGGCCCCTGGGGCCGGCCGGACATGGCCTTGTTCTTGTTCACCAAGGCCATCATCGAAGGCAAGCCCATCAATGTGTTCAATCACGGCAAGATGGTGCGCGACTTCACCTATGTGGACGACATCGCCGAAGGCGTGGTGCGCGTGCTGGACCGTGTGGCCACGCCCGAGCCGGGCTATGACGCCGACAAGAGCGACCCTGCGCATTCCAACGCGCCTTACCGCATCTTCAATATCGGCAACCATGCGCCGATTCAGCTGATGGACTTCATTCAGGCCATCGAGAAGGCGGTGGGCAAAGAGGCCGCCAAGAACTATCTGCCATTGCAAGACGGCGATGTGCCCGCCACCCACGCGGATGTGGAAGAGTTGGCGGCCTGGACCAACTTCCGCCCGGCCATGCCTGTGCCCGAAGGTGTGGCCAAGTTTGTGGCTTGGTATCGGGACTACTACAAGCTGTGATGCCATCGTGCGCGCACATTGCAGGGCGCGCTCGCTTCAAAAAATTCCCGCGCCTTTCGCGCCAGATTCGAGGATTAGCTGAATGAAAGTTACCGCCATCGGTACGGGTTATGTCGGTTTGGTCACGGGCGCTTGTCTGGCCGAGATGGGCAACCATGTGGTCTGCCTGGATGTGAATGAGGAAAAGATCCGGGTGCTCAATGCGGGTGAGATTCCCATCCATGAACCTGGCTTGCTGGAAGTGGTGCGCCGCAATGTCGCGGCGGGGCGCTTGCAGTTCACGACCGATGTGGACCTGGCTGTCAATCACGGCACCATCATGTTCATCGGCGTGGGTACGCCGCCCGATGAAGATGGCTCGGCCGACTTGCAATATGTGTTGGCAGCGGCGCGGTCCATCGGCCAGCGCATGACGGACTACAAGGTCATCGTCGATAAGAGCACGGTTCCAGTGGGCACGGCCGACAAGGTGCGTGAAGTCATTGCCGAAGAATTGACCAAGCGCGGCTTGAGCGATATGGCCTATGCCGTGGTGTCCAACCCCGAGTTCCTCAAAGAAGGTGCGGCGGTGGAAGACTTCATGAAGCCCGACCGCATCATCGTGGGCTCAGAGGACGAGCAAGCGACCCTGCTGATGCGCGCGCTGTATGCGCCCTTTACCCGCAACCACGACCGCCTGGTCGTGATGGACCTGCGCAGTGCCGAGTTCACCAAGTACGCGGCCAACGCCATGCTGGCCACCCGCATCAGCTTCATGAATGAGATGGCTTTGCTGGCCGAGAAGGTAGGCGCCGATATCGAACTGGTGCGGCGCGGCATCGGCTCCGACCCGCGCATCGGCTACAGCTTTTTGTATGCCGGCGCAGGCTACGGCGGCTCGTGCTTTCCCAAAGATGTGAAGGCACTGATTCGTGCGGCTCAGGGTGAGGGCATCCCGCTGCGCGTGCTCAGCGCGGTGGAAGAGGCCAATGAGCGGCAGAAGATGCTGCTGGTGGACAAGGTCGTGGCCCGCTTCGGTGATGACCTGGCTGGCCGGCATTTCGCCGTCTGGGGCCTGGCCTTCAAGCCCAATACCGACGATATGCGCGAGGCGCCTGCGCTGGTCATCGTGCAGGAGTTGCTGCGCCGTGGCGCTACCGTGGCCGCCTACGACCCGGTGGCTATGCCCGAGGCCAAGCGCTTGTTGGCAGGTGCCGCAGGGCTGCAGTTCTGTGAACGCGCCGAGCAAGCCCTGGAAGGGGCTGACGCCTTGCTGCTGGTCACGGAGTGGAAAGAGTTCAAGAGCCCCGACTTCGATGCCATCAAATCCAGCTTGAAGCAGCCGGTGGTGTTTGATGGCCGCAATCAGTACGAGCCTGCTTTGATGAAGGCGCTGGGCATCGAGCATTGGGGCATTGGACGCGGCCAGACTCAGCATTGATGCTGAAGAGTGATATCGCGGGACAAAAGAAAAGGGCCGCGAGGCCCTTTTTCAATTCTTCTGCACCAAGCTCTCACTCGAAGTGCTTTGCATCGGCAAGCAGCGGCGCTTTGGCATCCTTCTCCGCCAGCACAGGCGCCACGCCCGTCTCCGGCCACTGAATGCCAATCGTCGGGTCATCCCAGCGCACACAGCCTTCGGCCTGGGGTGCGTAGAAGTCAGTGGTTTTGTAGAGGAAGTCGGCCGTCTCGCTCAGTACCAAGAAGCCGTGCGCGAAGCCGGGCGGCACCCAGAGTTGGCGATGGTTGTCGGCACTCAGTTCCACCCCGACCCAGCGGCCGAAGTTGGCGCTGCTGCGGCGCATGTCCACGGCCACATCAAACACCGCGCCGCTGACCACCCGCACCAGTTTTCCCTGGGTGTGCGGGGGCAGTTGGTAGTGCAGACCGCGCAGCACACCGCGCGCTGAGCGTGAGTGGTTGTCTTGCACGAACCGAACTTCGTGGCCAACCGCTTTGTTGAACGTTTGCTCGTTCCAGCTCTCGGTAAAGAAGCCGCGGGCATCACCGAACACGCGCGGTTCGATGATCAGGACTTCGGGCAAAGCGGTGGGGGTGACATTCATGGTGAGGCTTAAAACGCT
>NZ_JBCARA010000012.1:0-190897 GCF_038419725.1 Roseateles sp. PN1
TGAAATGCCTCAGCGCCGATGATAGTGCGGATTCCCGTGTGAAAGTAGGTCATCGTCAGGCTAATATTAAGCAAAACCCCCAGCTCGCAAGAGTTGGGGGTTTTTTGCTTTGGGGCTTCGCTTTAGATTAGGCGGTAGATATTCGCGCGGCCGCTCCCTGTATGTGATGGATTCAGTATGAGCTGGCCAACGGCCATTTCTCCAGTCGTTCAAGGTGGTGTTTGCCACCATGACTGTGGATCAGCACAAATTGAGTGGCGCTCCAGGAGATTGGTCGAATCGGCTGCTTGGATATTCGCCCATGGCTGAATAGCAGCGTCATGTGCGGAGTTCCCAGTGGATGGCGTGCGAAGCCATGCTCGGCAAGCGCCTGGGAGAGTTGTTGGATCAAGGACTGAAGTCCCGGATTCCTATGTTCCTGCTGAAAGACGAGGGCGCCGTGTCCGGTCAGGCTTTGCACTTGGTCGAACACAATCTGAATCGCATTTGCGCGGACCTGCTCGGCCGCTCGCGCGGCTGCCGACACAACGCTTTTTGGCACACCGTCTAGATAGTCGCCAATCACTTGCAGTGTGAGGTGGAGATCTGCTGCGGCAATCGGCGTGTCCGTCCAGCGCTGTTGCGCCAGGAGGGCTTGGGCTCGCTCATGGATGTGCTGAGCCTGTTCCGCAGATGGAAAAAGCGCGAACAGGAGTTTGTGCCCATAGTTGTGGCCGGAATGCGTGTGTGATGCTTGCGCGCTCAGACCTGGCAGGCTGGCGTCAAAGCCAGGTAGTTTCAGTTGTTCTGTCATGCCGGGCTAAAAAGAATTCAGAGATTGATGACCGCCTCATCATGGAGTTTGAGGGCACCCGCTTCGGCCAATTCTTGCAGAAGTGCCAAGCTCCAATCTGTAACTGACTGATCGTCGAAGTAATTCTGCCAAATGCTGACGTGAACGGTATTGCTCAATAACCAGTTGAGAAGGCCTTGGCGGCTTTGCCGTTCGATTTCGAGCAGCCGAAACTTGATCAAGGCTTTGGCGGCGTGGCGGGCGTGCCGATGGGGATTCGCCCGGAAAAAGGCCAAGCGCTTTCGGGCAGTTGCTAGTGCGGTCTTGGCATCATTGAATGCAGGGCCGTGGCCTGGAACGACGACGTACGCTGGCAGTGATTCAATCAGATCCAGTGTGGCCTCGACTTCGGCAAAGGCCTGCTCACAGGCCTTGTCTGCTGGGCCTAGCGCCGGAAAGACGATGCCAAAGCCGTGCTGCCAGAGCGCATCGGCAGAGATGAGGATGGCGGCCTCGGGTTCGAACAAAACGACGGAATGCGGGTCATGACCAGGGGCTGCATGAATCTGCCAACGGCGCCGACCCTGGATCAGTTCGCTGCCCGGGCTCAGGACTTGGCTTGGCACAAAGCGAGGGCAAGTTTGACCGGTGCTGCCATAGCTCAGTCCAGCCTCATCCCAACGTAATGCCGCATCGAAATCACCGGGCGGAATCGCGATCGGGCAGCCGAAGTGCTGGCTCAGCAAGGCATTGCCGCCGCAGTGGTCGGAGTGCAAATGGGTGTTGGCGATCAAGCGAAGGCTTGGCTGGGCCTCATCGGCCAGCGCGTGCTGCACCAAGGCCAAAGTTTGATCGCCGTGAGTGCAGTAACCGCTGTCGATCAGTACCGCGCCTTGCTCATCATCCTGCAGCAGCAGAGAGTTAGACGAGAGCCAGCCGCGCTCCAGCATGCGCACATCGGCGGGCAGCAAGGCGCTGCTGCTCATCAACTGCTGCGCAGCTCGCGGCGCAGGATCTTGCCGACATTGCTCTTGGGCAGCTCATCGCGGAACTCGATGTATTTGGGGCGCTTGTAGGCAGTCATTTGCTCTTGGCAGTAGCGGGCCAAGTCCTCTTCGGCCAGGGCCTGATCGCGCTTCACCACGAAGAGTTTGACGGCCTCGCCTGAGCGGCTGTCGTTAACGCCCACGGCGGCGCATTCGAGCACGCCTGGATGCATGCTGACGACTTGTTCGATCTCGGTCGGGTAGACGTTGAAGCCAGAGACCAAGATCATGTCCTTCTTGCGGTCCACGATGCGGACATGGCCGGTCTCATCCATCACGCCGATATCGCCGCTCTTGAAGAAGCCGTCGGCATACATGGCTTGGGCCGTGTCTTCGGGGCGGTTCCAGTAGCCGGCCATGACCTGGGGGCCGCGGATGCAGATTTCACCGCGCACGCCGATCGGTTGATCCTTGCCATCGTCATCGCGGATGGCGATCTCGGTCGAGGGCACGGGCAGGCCGATGCTGCCGTTGAAGGCGCTGATGTCCAGGCGATTGATGGTGGCGACCGGCGCGGTCTCTGACAGGCCGTAGCCCTCCACGACGGGGCAGCCGGTGATCTTGAGCCACTTCTCCGCGGTGGCTTGTTGAACCGCCATGCCGCCGCCATTGGAGATCAGCAATTCGCTAAAGTCCAGGCGGGCAAATCGGGGCTCATTCGCCAGGGCGTTGAAGAGCGTATTGACCGCCGGAAAAATGTGCACCTTGTGGCTTTGCAAGGTGTCGATGAAGCCGGGGATGTCGCGCGGGTTGGGAATCAAGAGATTCATCATGCCCATGCGGGTGCCCAGCATGTAGCAGGCCGTCAAGGCGAAGATGTGATACAGCGGCAGCGCACAAACAATGGTCAGGGCTTGTTGCTGATCGCCGCGCTGCTGCAGGGCGGGCATGAACCAGGCTTCGCTTTGCAAGATATTGGCCAGCACATTGCGGTGCAGCAGCGTGGCGCCCTTGGACAAACCGGTGGTGCCGCCGGTGTACTGCAAAAAGGCCACGTCGTCGGGCCCAAGCTCAGGGCGCTTCAGGTTCAGTTGGCGGCCGGCTTCCAGGGCTTTGTGAAAGCGGGTGACGTTGCGACCCTTGTCGGTCGGCAGTCGGAACTCGGGCACCATTTTCTTCACATGGCGCACGGCAAAGTTCAGCAGCGGGCCGCGCCACCAGTTCTGCAGATCGCCCATGGAGGCGATCAAGACTTGGCGCACGTCTGTCTGGTCAATGACTTCTTCAAGCGTGGCGGCGAAGTTCTCCAGCACGATGATGGCTTGCGCGCCGGAGTCCTTGAGTTGATGCGCCAACTCGCGCGGCGTGTAAAGCGGGTTGACGTTGACCACGATGCAGCCGGCGCGCAGCACCGCCGCGATGGCCACCATATAGGGCAGCACATTGGGCATCATGATGGCCACCCGTGCCCCTTTGGCCAGGCCTTTGCTCTGCAGCCATGCTGCCAAGGCGGTGGCATGCGCGTCCAGCTCGCCGTAGCTCAGCCGCTGGCCCATGCACTCGGCGGCATCGCGCTTGGCGTATTTGCGAAATGCCTCATCCAGCAAATCCACCAGCGAGCGGTAGACCCCGCAGTCGATCTCCGCCTGCACGCCGGGCGGGTAGCTTTTCAGCCAGGGCTTGGCGGTTGAGCTAGTGCCGTTTGATTCAGGCATTAGGCGATGGATGTCGGCGGTCGCTGTAGGCACGGGCAAAGCTCCAAAGTGGTTGGCGCCCATGGTGCGGGCAGCTGCCCGCTCCCGGCTAGGGTAATTGCCCTAGGGGCTCGTCACCTGGGAGACAGCGATTGGTCTCTAGCCGATGGACGGCGGCCTCGCTGAACAGCAGCGAGAGCAAGTTGAGTTCGCGCTGGCGGACGATGGCCAGAAAGTCGCTGGCGCCGCGCATGGCTTTGAAGGTGTCGAAGCCTTGTTCCAAAAAGCTCTGCAGCTCGGCCAAGCCGGCAGCTGCAGCCGGCCCGCGCATCAGGCGCAAGGCCTGGCGCAGCAAGGGCTTGCGGGTCAGCTCATCAAGTGAGCGGCCCACCTCCAGCGTCAACTCGATCTGCAGGCGCCGGTTCGCTTCGTCGCCGCAGTTGAACCAGGCGCGGGCGTAGCGGGGCGCCGTCAGGGCATCTTTGCCCAGCAAGGTGGCCATGCGGGAGTCAAAGCTCTCCGACAAGGCATGCAGCTGGGCAAGCCGGGCCACGGTGGCCACCACTTCATTGGGGAACAGCTTCACCATCGCCGGCACCACGCGGGCGAACTGGGCGTCCCGCCGGGAGAAGTCGGCCGGGCCGTAGAGATCTTCCAGGAAAAAGCGGGCGGGCTGGGCGTAGCGGCTGGAGTTCAGCAGATCGGTGTAAGTGCGCGCAAAGCGTTGCTGCTGGTAATGCTTGAGTGCCTCCACCTGGCGCGACAAGGCCGGGTCGCCGCTGCGCAGGCTGCGATGGCGCTCAACGTCTTGCAAATGGGCCAGGATGCTGGTGACGGAGGTTTCTGAATCCATGTGCGCCCGGGGCAGTGGTTTGCGCCTCATTGTGCCTGTGCCGGCTTTTACACTGCAGGCATGAATGCATGGATACAGCGGCTGCAATTTCTCTTGCGCCTCAGCGTGGGCCTGGGGCTCGTGGCTTACTTCGGCCAGCAAGGGCGGCCCGGTCTAGGCGTTGCTTTGGCGCTGCTGGCAGTGTTTGCTCACGCATGGGCGTCGCTGCCCTTGTTTGCCGCGCTGGCCTGGGTCAATCGCCAGCCGCATGGCCATGGCCCTGGCGCCTGGGCCTTGTTGCAAGCCTGGTGGCGGGAGTTGCCCGCGCTGGAGCGGGTTTTCTCCTGGCGCCAGCCCTTTGCGGCCCAAGCCTTTGCGCAGAATTTGCCCCTTGCCGCCTCGTCTGATCAGCCGCCGCCTCGCCGCACCGGCGTTTTGCTGGTGCATGGCTTTTGCTGCAATCGCGGTTTGTGGAATGGCTGGATGCAGCGCTTGCAGGCCGACGGCCATCCGTATCTCGCGCTGACGCTTGAGCCCGCCTTTGGCTCGATCGACGCCTATGCCGATGCCATCGAGACAGCATTGCGTGAGCTGACGCAGGCTAGCGGAGGCGCGCCACCGGTGATCGTGGCGCACAGCATGGGCGGCTTGGCGGTGCGGGCTTGGTGGCGGCGACATGGCTCGGGGGCTGTGCCTGGGGCGACGCGGGTGCGCCGGGTGCTGACCTTGGGAACGCCGCATGCCGGCACCTGGTCGGCCTATATGGCTGCAGCGCGCAATGCCCACGAGATGCGCTATGGCAGCCCCTGGCTGGCGCAATTGGCAGCGCAGGAGCCGGCGGACCTGGGCGCGCAGTTCGACTGCTATTTCAGCCACTGCGATCAGATCGTATTTCCCTCCAGCTCGGCCGTGTTGCCCGGCTCGCACGCCATCGAAATGACCGCCGTTGGGCATCTGGGCCTGGTGTTCGCGCCGCGCGTGTTGGCCGATTTGTTGCAATTGCTCGGCCAAGCCCCTGCCGGCGCCGCCACAACGCCCGCCGCGCATACAGCGCCCACAAAAAAGCCCTGAGGCACGGCCACCAGAGTGGCGCGCATCAGGGCTTGGCATTGACGGCGCGCTGCCGCGCCGGCCTGGCCTTGTTTACTTGACGGCTTCGTCCACCTTCAAAACGCCGCGGCGGATTTGATCCAGCTCGATGCTTTCGAACAGGGCTTTGAAGTTGCCTTCGCCGAAGCCTTCATTGCCCTTGCGCTGAATCAGCTCGAAGAAGATTGGGCCGATCACTTCCTTGGAGAAGATTTGCAGCAGCAGCTCGTTCGGGGCGTCCAGGTGGGCGGCGCCGTCGATCAGGATGCGCAGGCGGCGCAGCTCATCCACATTCTCGCCATGGCCGGGCAGGCGCTTGTCGATCAGGTCGAAATAGGTCTCGATGGTGTCTTGGAACTCGACGCCGGTGGCCTTCATGCCTTCCACCGTGCTGTAGATATTGTCCGTACCCATGGCCACGTGCTGGATGCCTTCGCCGCTGTAGAGGTCCAGGTACTCGGCGATCTGGCTCTTGTCGTCGCTGCTCTCGTTGATCGGGATACGGATCTTGCCGCAGGGGCTGGTCATGGCCTTGCTCTTCAGGCCGGTCAGCTTGCCTTCGATATCGAAGTAGCGCACTTCGCGGAAGTTGAAGAAGCGCTCGTAGAACTCGGCCCATTCCTTCATGCGGCCACGGAAGACGTTGTGCGTCAGGTGGTCGATATAGGTCAGGCCATGGCCCACGGGGTTGGCGGGCACGGCTTTGCCCTCGGCGTCGAGCAGCGGCACGAAGTCGACGTCGTAGATGCTGATATTGCCGATGGCGCCTTGCGGGGCGTCATCCTTGCCTTGCCAGCGGTCAACGAAATAGATCAGCGAATCGCCAATGCCCTTGATGGCCGGGATGTTCAGCTCCATCGGTCCGGCCTTGTTGTCAAAGCCCCAGGCGCCCAATTCCAGCGCGCGCTTGTAGGCCTGAGCCGCATCATTGACGCGGAAGGCAATGGCGCAGATCGAGGGGCCGTGCAAGCGCGCGAAGCGCTGAGCGAAGGAGTCGGCCTCGGCGTTGATGATGAAGTTCACGCCGCCTTGGCGGTACAGCGTGACGTTCTTGTGGCGGTGCTTGGCCACGGCGGTGAAGCCCATGGTTTCAAACAGCTTGCCCAGTTGGGCGGGTTCGGGGGCGGCGAATTCAATGAACTCAAAGCCGTTGGTGCCCATCGGGTTGTCCCAGGGGGTGAATGCCATGTTTTGCTCCTAGATGTTTTGCGCCAGCAGAACTCGCCCCGTGCCCGCCTTGAATGCGGCGTCAATCAATCCCGGCGGCGGCCCTGCGAAAGACTTGTGACTGTAGGGTCGGAGCTGCGCAGGATTCATGCGAACTCAGGCGTGCGCGAGCGCTGCCGCGCAGGAATCCTGCGACACTTTGCAGAATGGGAAATGAAATTCAGCTTGATGCGATTGATCGGCGCATTCTGAGAGCGTTGCAGCTTGACGGCCGCGTCACTTACGACGCCTTGGCCGAGCAAGTCAGCCTTTCCGCTTCGGCGGTGCTGCGCCGCGTGCGGCGCCTGGAAGAAAGCGGCGCCATCTCCGCCTATGTGGCCCTGGTGGCGCCCGCCAAGGTCGGCTTGGGGCTGACGGCCTATATCAATGTGCGCCTGGAAAAACACACCGAGAGCCATAAGCGCAACCCGATGGATTTGTTCCGCGCGGCGGTGCAGACCTGGCCGGAGGTGGTGGAATGCGCGGCGCTGACCGGCGAGATGGACTATCTGCTGCGCGTGGTGGTGCAGGACATGGCGCATTACGCCCGCTTCATCACCGACACCTTGCTCAAGCACCCTAGCGTGCAGGACTGCAAAACCAGCTTTGTGCTGGACCACCTGAAGAACACCACCGCCGTGCCGGTGTGAGGATGCTGCCCTGGGCGAGGCTTAGCTGGGCATTGCTGGGCTTAGATTGGCTTAACGCTTGCGCAGCTGCACCGCCAGCTCAAACCAGCCTTGGTTGTGGGCTTGTGAGGCATAGGGCGGCGCGGGCCAATCCCAGAGCGTGGCCGGGAACAGGGCCCGCATCGCATTGATGTCGCAGTGATAGGGCGGGCCTTCCACCGCGCCCTCGCTGGCGTTGTCGCGCCGCGCTTGCATGAACAAGGCCAGTAGGTAGCCGCCGGGCTTGAGCCAGCGGTGAATCTGCGCGGCATAGGTCTGCCAATGATCCGGGTGCAGGGCACACAAGCAGGTCTGTTCGTAGACCCGGTCGAGCAGCTCCGGCGCCTGCCACTGCAGCACATCGGCCAGATCCACCCGGCCCGGCAGTTGGCCCAGCTTGGCGCGCGCAATCTCCACGGCGGCGGGGGTGTAGTCCAGCCCGATGGCGGCCACGCCGGCCTCGCCCAGCGCCACCAGTTCATGGCCGCGGCCGCAGCCCGGCACCAGGATGTTCATGCCGGGGCGAATCACGCCGGCTGTCAGCCACTGCAGCAATTGCGGGTGCGGCGCGCCGCGGTCCCAGGCGGTCTGGCCGCTGGCGAAACGTTCTTTCCAAAATTCGGGGCTGGGGCCGGCCATGGTGGGTCTTTCAGTCAAATTCATGCAAGAGATTCAGGGTGGCTTGGTTGCCGAGTTTGAGCAGGTCGGCAATCTCGCAGACGTCATCGGGCACGGCCTCGTTGTCCCAACCGTCCGCCGTGTGGCGCGCCACGCGGATGGCGAGCTTGACGCATTGCACCTGCGGGTCGTGCTCGCGCGTGTCGTCGATGATGTTCTGCAGCAGCTCCGGCAGATGCCACTCGCGCAGCAAGGCGCGCTCCAGATCAGCCAGCTCGATATTGAGCACCTGGCGCTGCACCTCGGCGCTGCGCAGCTGCGGGTCGGCCAATTGGCGGCGGCGCATTTCTTGCGCCAGCTCTGGCGCATGCACCCACATCAGCATTTCGGCGAAGTCGTGCAAAAGCGCGGCGCTGTGGATGACCGGCGCATCCGGGTCGAGCCGGTGCACCGCAAAGCTCAAGGCCATGTGGGCGGCACGATCGGCGCGGCGCAGCACACGCTGCAAGCCTTCCAGCGCCCAGGGCTGCAGGGCCAGGCGTTCCTCCACCACCGCTTGCGGGCCGAAGGCGCGGAAGAAGGGCGTGATGCCCATCAGCACCAGCGCTGCGATGACGGTCTCGGCATCGGTCTGCACATGGCTCGACGCCTGGCCGGCACGTTGCTGGGCCACATGGGCCAGCACCTTCAGGCTCATCAGCGGGTCGCTGCCCATCATCTCGCCGAGGTTGTTGGCATCGGCCGCGTCCTCGTTGGCGCGCATCAGCTCGAGGTGATCGGCGGTTTCGGCCAGCACCGGAATTTCAGCGGCACTGAAAAATGCCACCCAACTGGCCAGGTCCGGCAGGGCCTGGCGCAAGGGCGGCAAGGGAAGAGGATCTGACATGGCGGTGATGTCCCGGGAGGCGATGCTGCGCATTTGAATGCGTCATCCTATCGCGGCCTCACCTGCGCCTGCGCACGACCTCCAGTTAGAGCATTTGATGCGCGTGGGCTGCCATGGCTTCACGCAAGAACCTCACCATATTCGGGTGGTAGCTGTTGTGGAAGTTGCGCATCTCGGTGTTCTCGGCATAGAACAAAGCCATGCCGATGTAAGCCAGTTTGCTGGGGCGGAAGAAGCGGCTGGCAATGGCGTAGTGCTGGGCCATCAGCGCCTGAACCTCATCCGCTTGCGCGGGGCTGCGGTCCACCAGCTGGGCCAGCCGCTGGTACAGCGCGTCCCAGTCGGCATGCGCCTGGCGCTTGTCGACATGGGACCACTGCGCGGTGCTGGCCAGTGAGTGGTTTTGTTCCTCGATCAAGGCCTGGCGGCATTGATCGAGTTCTTCGGCATAGGAGTTTTGCATCGCCTTCTTGATAGGACGGTTTGGGTTTTGCTTCACAGCCGCGTCACGCCAGGCAAGGTTCCCAGCAAGTGGCCATCCACATACAGCGCGCCCTCGGGTGCGGCGGCTTCGCTGTAGAACTCCAGCTCGGGCTTGCCCCGGCCGCCGCGGCGGTGCAGGCGCTGCAGCCGACAGGCCATGCGGGTCAGCAAGGCGCTGGCCCACAGCAAGGTAGTGACCAGGCGCAGGCGCCAAGCTTGGTGGGTGATGAGGCAGCTCTCGCGGCTGTCGTGAGCGCCGTGCAAGTCTCTCAATCTCAACATGATTCTTCTCCTGAGGCGGTGAGCGCTGGCAGCACCGCGTGATTGGCGTCAGGGACAGCGGTCGGGCCGGCCCAGGGCTTGAATTTGTTGGCGCAATTCGGTTTGCGCCTGCTGGCGTTTGGCGGCCTGGCTGCCACCGTGGCGGCCGGCCTGGCGCATCAGCGCCGGGGCCACCAAGGGATTTCGCGGCTTGCGCAGCTTGAGCAAGGCAGGGCCGCCCAAGGGGCGTGGAGAGGTGAACTGAGGCATGACAAATTCCTTTTCAGGCAATGCAGCGGCGCAACTGCAGCGCGGCAGCGTGTTTCAAGAGATCAGGACGAGAGAGCGAAAAGCGCAGGCCATGCCGCGGCTGAACCGGGGGTGTCGGCGAGATGGCGTGCGGTCAATGCGGCGCTCAGAACAGAGCGCAGCGGGTGTTGCTGGGATGGCGCGACTTCGTTGCGATGTGCGTCATCACAACTTGCGCAAATGATAAACGTTTGTTTATCTTGCGCAAGTTGTATTTATCACAAAGTGCTGGCGCTGGTTTTGACCTAGCGCTTCTTTGGTTTGAGTGGCGCGATGCCTTGCTGCAAGCGTCGCCACTCGTCCAGTTCGGCGGCACCGCCTGCGGGCGCAGAGTTGCCGGGCGCGGCGATGCCCTTGGCCAGGGCCTTCACAGGCGTTGGCTTGGGCGGCGTCGGTGCAGCTGGTGTGGCCGCAGGCAGCGTCAGCACCTCACCCAGCAGGTCCAGCAAACGGGTGCGGGCGCGCTGCGGGTGGCGGCGGTAATAGGTCAAGACCAGGCCGACGATAAAGCGTTCATCATCATCCTGGGGCAGGCTGGGCATCTCGTCCTGGGCTGCGCTTTTTCCCGCTTGCGGGGCCGCCTGGGGCTGGTCCATCCAGTAAGGCGGCTTGTGAAACAGCTGCTCGAACTGGCGCGCCAGGCGTTCGCCGATCTGGCGTGAGCGGCTCTTGATCTGGCTCCAGTAGCTGGGTTGGATCTGCAAACGTTCGGCGAAGCGCCGCTCCAGCCCGCGCAGAGTGGCCGGGTCGGGGTGCTTGACGGAGAGGGCAACGAATTCTTCGAATAGGCGCATCGCGTTGTCCAAACGGACCTGCGCGACGTCCACGGGGGAGGAGGTCATGCCCCAATGATAAAGCGAGGACATGCTGCGGCGCTGCGGCAGGTGCTTTCCGGGATCCGGTCAAGGCAGAGCCAAGGCCTGATGAAGTACCGCAAGCGCGAGGCCTGGCTGTAACTCGCCGTGCCGCCGCGCCGTTGCGGCGCTGTGCAGGCTCGTGCAGCGCGGGCACCCTCGGCCTATTCTTCCTCGCTGACCTTGTGCGCC
Organism: Roseateles sp. PN1; assembly: GCF_038419725.1. Taxonomy (NCBI): domain Bacteria; kingdom Pseudomonadati; phylum Pseudomonadota; class Betaproteobacteria; order Burkholderiales; family Sphaerotilaceae; genus Roseateles; species Roseateles sp. PN1. Next base: position 10,851 of record NZ_JBCARA010000012.1, read on the forward strand.
GCCATTAGGGCCGCCTGCGTGTTTGGCGGCACGGGCTCGTAATGCGATAACTCGACGGTGTAGCGGCCCTGGCCGCTGGTCATGGCATTGAGCCGGGTCTGGTAGCTGGACAACTCGGCCAGCGGTGCCAGGCCTTGCACGATGATGCGATCCGGCACCGGGTTGCGCGTGCCGTTGACCTGGCCGCGCCGCGCCGCGAGGTCGCCGGTGATGTCGCCAATGGCGGCGGCCGGGGTGGTGATCTCTAGCGTCACCATCGGCTCCAGCACCAGCGGGCGGGCTTCGCGCACGGCCACCATCAGGGCGCGTTTTCCCGCGGTGACGAAGGCGATCTCCTTGCTGTCCACCGAATGGTGTTTGCCGTCGAACACGGTGACGCGCAAGTCCACCAGCGGGTAGCCCGCCACCACGCCTGCCGCCAGGCCGGCGCGCACGCCTTTCTCAACCGCCGGCATGAACTGGCCGGGTATCGTGCCGCCTTTGACCGCATCCACGAACTCAAAGCCGCCGCCGCGCGGCAAGGGCTCGATGCGCAGATAGACCTCGCCAAACTGGCCGGCCCCGCCGCTTTGCTTCTTGTGGCGGTAATGGCCTTCGGCGGCTGCCGCGATGGTCTCGCGGTAGGCCACCCGGGGCGGATGGGTGATGACTTCGAAGCGGTAGCTCTCACGCAAGCGCTCCAGCAGCATGCGCAGATGCAAGTCGCCCAGGCCAAAGATGACGGTCTCGCCGGTCTGGCCGTCGCGATCAATCTTCAGGCAGGGGTCTTCCTCGGCCAGGCGATGCAGGGTCTCCCACAGGCGCTGCTCGTCGCCATGGCGGGCCGGCGCGATGGCCAGGCCATGCACGGGTTGCGGAAACTCCAGCGGGGCGAGGTGGATGTGCTCGTCCTCGGGCGCGTCATGCAGCACGGCGTCGTAAACCAATTCATCGATCTTGGCCACCGCGCACAGCTCCCCCGGCAGCACGCGGTCCACCTCGATGTGCTTGGCGCCTTGCAAAAGGAAGAGGTGGCCGATGCGCACCGGCTTGCGCGCATGGCCGACGAAGAGCTGGCTGTTGCGGCTCAGCGTGCCCTGGTGCACGCGCAACATGCCGAGCTTGCCCAGATAAGGGTCTGAGTTGACCTTGAACACATGGGCCAGCACATGGGCACTGGGCTCGGGGCGCAGCACCAGCGCTTCAGCGTCCGCGCCTTCACCGCGCACAAAGCGGGCCGGGTTGCCCTCGGCCGGGTTGGGTAGCAGGTGGCCGATGATGGCCAGCAACTCCGCCACGCCCGCGCCGCTGCGCGCGGAGGTGAAGCAAACCGGAATCAGATGGCCCTCACGCAAGGCCTGCTCCAGCGGCTCGTGCAGTTCGCGCGGATCCACATCGCCATCGTTGAGGTAGCGGTCAACAAAGGCGGCGTCCACCTCCACCACTTGCTCCACCAGCGCGCGGTGGGCCTCGGCAACGCTGGAGAAATCGGCCGCGCCGCTGCTGGCGAAAAAGCAGTCCTGCACGCGGCGCCCGCCATCGGCCGGCAGATTGAGTGGCAGGCATTCGCGCCCGAACACTTCTTGCAATTGCGCCAGCAGGGCCGGCAGGTTCAGCTCGGCCGCATCGATCTTGTTGATCACAATCAGCCGGCATAGGCCGCGCTGGCCGGCTGCCTCCAGCATGCGCGAGGCCATCAACTCCAGGCCGTTCTGCGCGTTGATCACGATCACGGCCGAGTCCACCGCTTCCAGCGCGGGCAGGGATTGGCCGATGAAGTCCGGCGCACCGGGGGTGTCGATGGCGTGGATGCGCAGGCCGGCATGATCCATGTGAACGAGGCTGGCATACAGCGAGTGCTGCAAGCGCCGCTCCAGCCCATCGAAGTCGCTGACCGTGTTGCCGCGCTCAACCGTGCCTGCCTGCGCGGTCACGCCGCTGTGTTGCAGCAAGGCCTCCAACAGCGTGGTCTTGCCCGAGGCCGCCGCCCCGAGCAGGGCCAGGCTGCGAATGCCGCTCACATCAGCAGGCGAGGGCGCCTGCGCTGCAATGGAAAGAGGGCTGGGCATGGGCGGCTCCTTTTTGCTGGCATCACGGTGTTGCGGTCGAACGCCCCAGCGTAAGTGAAGCCTTGCGGGCTTTCAAGCCCCATTTCGCAAGTCGCTGTTCGCTCACGGATCGACGCGCTCACCCATTCAGCCCCGGCCTCCCGGCTGCGGCGATGTGCCTTCGCTTCCGCCCACTTGCGGCCAACATGCTGCCGGCGAACGTCGGCAATCGGCCCGGTGTGCCGTCTACTTGAGCGGGATGGGGCTGGCTTTGTCCACCGGCACGGCCGTCACGCTGTTTTGCGGTGAGCCTTCGATGACGCGGTCGGAGTAAGTTAGGTAGACCAGGGTATTGCGTTTGGCGTCCACCATGCGCACCACGCGCAGGCGCTTGAACACCAGCGAGGCGCGCTCGCTGAACACCTCTTCTTGCTTGGGCAAGGGCTTGGCGAAGCTGATCGTGCCAGTCTGGCGGCAGGCGATCGAGGCTTCGGACTTGTCTTCCGCCAACCCGAGTGCCCCCGAAACGCCGCCGGTCTTGGCGCGCGACACATAGCAGGTGACGCCTGGCACCTTGGGGTCGTCGTAGGCGGTGACCACGATTTTGTGATCCGGGCCAATCAGCTTGAACACGGTGTCGACTTCGCCCACTGGGTCGGCACGCAGATTGGGGGCGGCCGTCAGCAGCAGGGCGGCGGTCAGGGCAAGCAAGGAGGGGAATGCGTGTTTCATGGGCAGGGAAATCCGGTCGCGATGAGTGGGGGCAGTATCTCCGAGCGGTGGTTATTGTTCTCAGCCTTTATGCTGCAAGCCATGAGCCACCTGTCGCATGCTGTGCTGCGCGCGCCCCTGCGAGGCTGGGCGCTGTTGGGCGTTTTGGGCGTCTTGGGTGTCTCGCTCTTGACGCTTTTTTGGGCGACAGCGGCGCTCGCCGAGCCCGAGCCTCTGCGCATTGGCTCCAAGCGCTTCACCGAGAGCTACATCCTGGCCGAGGTGCTGGCGCAGACCGTGCAGGCTGGCAGTGTGGGCAGTCGGGTTGAAATCAAGCAAGGCCTGGGCAATACGGCCATCGTCTACGCGGCCTTGCAGGCCGGCAGCATCGATCTCTATCCCGAGTATTTGGGCACGGTGAATCGCGAGATTCTGAAGAACAGCGGGCCCACCGATCTCGCTACCCTGCGCGCCCAACTCAAGCCCCTGGGTTTGGGCCTGGACATTGCCCTGGGCTTCAACAACGGCTATGCCCTGGCGGTGCAAGCGGATCTGGCGCAGCGCCTGGGTTTAACCAAGCTCTCCGATCTGGCCCATCAGCCGGGGTTGCGCCTGGGCCTCAGCAATGAGTTCATCGGCCGCGCCGACGGTTGGCCGGGCTTGGCGCAGCGCTACGGCTTGAAGCACAAGCCGCAAGGCCTGGACCACGGCCTGGCCTTCGAAGCCATCGCGGCTGGCCAGGTGGATGTGATCGACATCTACACCACCGACGCCAAAATCGCGCAGCAAGGCCTGCGCCTGCTGCAAGATGATGGCGCTTACTTTGCGCGTTATGACGCGATGCTGCTGTACCGGCTAGACCTGCCGCAGCGCCACCCCGAAGCCTGGGCGAAGCTGCACAGCCTGCGTGGCCGCATCGACGAGGCGGCGATGATCCGCATGAATGCCCAAGCGGAATTGCAGGGGCAGGGCTTTGCGGCGATTGCCAAGGAATTCCTGGCGGCCGGGCCGGCGCCGTCCGCCTTGCCTGCGTCAACTGTTTCCACCAATAGCTATTGGGTCAAGCTCACCGGCCCGGATCTGGCCCGATTGACTTGGCAGCATCTGAGCCTGGTTTTGGGCTCCGTGGGCCTGGCGGCATTGCTGGGCATTCCCTTGGCCACCTGGGTGGCGCCGCATTCGCGGCTGCGCGGTCTTGTGCTGGGCGCCACGGGTCTGGCGCAAACCGTGCCGGCGCTGGCGCTGTTGGCCGTGTTGATCTCGGCCTTCAATCAGATCGGCACATTGCCCGCCTTGCTGGCGCTGACGCTCTATGCCTTGCTGCCCATCATGCGCAATACCTGCACCGGCTTGGCCGAAGTGCCGGCGGGCCTGCGCTTGGCCGGCATGGCGATGGGTTTCACGACCTGGCAGCGCCTGCGCTTGATTGACTTGCCGCTGGCCGCGCCGGTGATCTTGGCCGGCCTGCGCACCGCCACCAGCATTGCCGTGGGCACGGCCACCATCGCCGCCTTCATCGGCGCGGGTGGCTATGGCGAACGCATCGTCACCGGCTTGGCGCTCAACGACCGCGGCTTGCTGCTGGCTGGCGCTTTGCCCGCTGCGCTGCTGGCGCTGGCGTTCGAGGGCTTGTTTGCTCTTCTTGCCCGCCAGCTGCGGCGCCCGGATCAGGCGGACTTTTTGGCCGCACCCAGATAGGTTTCGATCACACGGGGGTCGCGCGCCAACTCATTGGCCGGGCCTTGCAAACCGATTTCGCCGGTCTCCAGCACATAGCCGTAGTCGGCCACTTCCAGCGCGGCGCGGGCGTTTTGCTCGATCAGCAGGATGGACACGCCCGTATCGCGCAGGCGCGCGACGATGCGGAAAATCTCCTTCACCACCAGTGGCGCCAGGCCGAGGCTGGGCTCGTCCAGCATCAGCACGCGGGGCTGCGCCATCAGGGCGCGGCCCACGGCCAGCATTTGCCGCTCGCCGCCCGACAAGGTGCCGGCCAATTGCTCACGCCGCTCTTTCAGGCGAGGGAACAGGGCGTAGACCTTGTCCAGGCCCTCGCGCCAGTCCTGCTGGCCCAGGCGCATGGGCCGGTAGCCGCCGAGGATCAGGTTGTCCACCACGCTCATGGTGGTGAAGAGCTCGCGCTTTTCGGGCACCAAGGCCAGGCCCTTCATCACCCGCTCTTCCAAGCCCAGGGTGCTGATGTCCTCGCCGTCCAGCAAGACCTGACCCTTGGCGGGCAGCACGCCCATCAAGGCGTTCAGCGTGGTGCTCTTGCCCGCGCCATTGGGGCCGATCACGGTCACCACCGCGCCTTCGGGCAGGTTCAGGCTGAGATTGCTCAGCACCTCCGCGCGGCCGTAGCCGGCGTGCAGGCCCTTCACATCAAGAAGTAATTTGCTCATCTGACGGTGTCTCTCAATGGTCGGTGCCGAGGTAGGCGGCGCGCACGATGGGGCTGGCCTGGATTTCGTCCGGCGTGCCCTCAATCAATTTGGTGCCGAACTCCATCACCACGATGCGGTCGGTCAGGCCCATCACGAATTCCATGTCGTGTTCCACCAGCAGCACGCTCATGCCTTCGCGCTTGAGCTGGCGCAGCACTTCGCCCAGGGCTTGCTTTTCCTTGTGGCGCAGCCCCGCGGCGGGCTCGTCGAGCAGCAGCAAGGCTGGGTCCGTGCACAGGGCGCGGGCGATCTCCATCAGGCGTTGCGGCCCCAGGGCCAGGTTGCCGGCCAGCTCAAACATCTGCCCGGCCATGCCTATGCGCTGGAGCTGCTTTTCGGCCTCAGCGAAGAGGCGCTTTTCTTCCTCTTTGTCGAGGCCAAGAACGCCTGCCGCCACGCCCTTGTTGCTGCGCAAATAACCGCCCAGCGCGACGTTCTCCAGCACCGTCATGTCGGCAATCATCTTGACGTGTTGGAAGGTGCGCGACATGCCGATGCGGGCAATCTCGCGCGAAGTTTTGCCGCCCACCGCCTGGCCGCGGAAACGCACGCCGCCGCTGCTCAAAGGCAAGACGCCCGAGATCAGATTGAAGGTGGTGCTCTTGCCCGCGCCATTGGGGCCGATCAGGCCGATGATCTCGCCGGCATGGATCTGGAAGGACACATCGTTTACTGCCACCAAGCCGCCGAACTGCTTGCGCACCTTGTCAACGTCCAGCAGTAATTCCTGCGGCGCCGGCTTGTCGCGTGCCTGCAGGGGTGCTGCGCCTTGCCAATCGCGCTTGCGCGGCTCGGCCGGGAACCAGCGTGACAAGGCTGCGGTCGTGTAAGGCCAGATGCCTTTGGGCGCGTACTTAATGATCAGCACCAGCACGATGCCCAGCACGATGATTTCGAAATTGCCGCTGCTGCCCAGCAGGGCGGGCAGCAGCTCCTTCAGCTGGTCTTCGATGATCTTGAACACGCCCGCGCCGATGAAAGCGCCCCACACCGTGCCCACGCCGCCCACCACGGCCATGAAGAGGTATTCGATGCCCATCTTCAGCGCGAAGGGGCTGGGGTTGACGCTGCGCTGCAGGTGGGCAAACAGCCAGCCCGAGATCGAGGCCAGCAAGGCCGCCAACACGAAGATGATGACCTTGTAGCGGAAGGTCGACACGCCCATGGCTTCGGCCATGGTGGTGGCGCCGTTCAGGGCGCGGATGGCCCGGCCCGAGCGTGAGTCCAGCAGGTTCAGCAAGCCCCAGGCCGCCAGCAGGGCGATCACCCAGATCAGGTAGTAGATGGCGCGGCCGTCTTGCAGGCTGATGTTGAGGAAGTGGATGGGCGGCATGCCCTGGATGCCGTCGTACTTGCCCAGGAACTCCATATTCGCCATGGTGTAGTTCAGGCTCAAAGCCCAGGCGATGGTGGCCAGCGGCAAGTAGTGGCCCGACATGCGCAGGGTCAGCAGGCCCAGCACCAGCGCCACACCGGCCGTGACAAGCAAACCGGCCAACAGACCCAGCCAGGGCGAGGCGCCAAACTGGGTGCTCAGCAAGGCCGTGGTGTAGGCGCCCAGACCCACAAAAGCGGCTTGGCCGAAGGAGGTCAGGCCGCCCACGCCGGTCAGCAGCACCAGGCCGGCGCTGACCAGCGCGAACAGGCCGATGTAGTTGAGCTGGGTGATCCAGAACTCAGGCACCGGCAGCAAGGGCAGGGCGAACAGCAGGGCCAGGGCGGCCAGGGAAAAGATTTTTCGCAAGTTCATTTTCTTCGCCAGTTGGGGGCAGTGCGTGCCGGCATTGGCCAGGCTCGCCTGCCCCACAAGGTTTTAGGATTCTTCGTGATGCGGGTTGCGCAGCGAACGCCACAGCAGCACCGGCAAGATGGAGGTGAACACAATCACCTCCTTGAAGGAGCTGGCCCAGAAGGAGCTGAAGGACTCCAGCAAGCCCACCAGCACGGCGCCCAGCGCCGCACCGGGGTAGCTGGCCAGGCCGGCGAAGACGGCGGCGACAAAGCCTTTCAAGCCAATCAGGAAGCCGCTGTCGTAGAAGATCGTGGTGGTCGGGCTGATCAAGACGCCCGACAAGGCGCCGATGAAGGCGGCCATCGTGAAGGACAAGCGTCCGGCTGAACTGCTTGAAATACCCATCAGGCGGGCGCCCAACTGGTTCACCGCCGTGGCCCGCAAAGCCTTGCCGTACAGGCTGCGCTCAAAGAACAACCACAGCGAGATGATCAGCGCGGCCGAGGCCAGGATGATGATCAGCGTCTGCCCCGATATCAGCAGCGGCCCGGCCGTGAAAGATGCATCCCAAAAGCTCGGGTTGCGTGAACCCTCGGCGCCGAAAAACACCAGGCCAAGGCCGGTCAAAGCGAAGTGCACACCAACTGACACGATCAGCAGCACCAGCACCGAGGCCTCGGCCAAGGACTCGTAAGCCAGCCGATACAGCAGCGGCCCCATGGCCGTGACAACGGCCAGCGTCAGCAAGACTTGCAGCAGCAGCGACAACTGCTGCGGCGCCGCCCACAAGGCCAGCAGGCCGATGGCCGCGGGCGGCAATAGCGCGCGCAGTACCTGTTTCACGACCAGACCGACGGCTTTGCCGGCGCGCAGCCCGGCCACCAGATCCAGCACAGCCACCAGGACGGCCAAGACCAGCAAGAAGGCGATGGTGCCGGGGGTCTTGCCCATTTGCAGGCCCGCCAGGGTGAGGGCGCCAAAGGCCACAAACTCACCTTGCGGAATGAAGATGATGCGAGTGACGGCGAACACAAGCACGGTGGCCAGGGCCAGCAAGGCGTAAATCGCCCCGTTGGTCAGGCCGTCTAGCATCAGGATGCTGGCGATTGAGAAATCCATAAGGGCGTAGGTCTCCGGAAGGCTTGCGGTGCACTCTACTGAAAAAGCCCGGAATGGCTCTCGGTGCTGTGCCGCATTGACAAAGCGCAAATGTTTCGTCCGACTGGTCGGTCGAATTTGCTTTGATGTTTTTTGACTGACAGTCGAGTGTTGCCGTGGGGCTATGTGCAAAGGCCTGCGCCGCTCAAAACAGCGAGAAATGCAGGCACGGCGAGGCCACAGTCCAGTCAGTCTGCGCCTAGCCTAGGGTGCTAAGCTTTCGTGGCTATGACTGGACATGCCCCCTCACTCACCATCGACGGCCCTTTGGCCCGTATCACCCTGCGCCGTCCCCGGGTCGCCAACCGTCTGGAAATTGCTGATTTGCAATTGCTGCGGGCGCAGCTCGCCCAAGTCAACGAAGCGGAAGCGGTGCGAGTGCTGCTGCTGGCCTCCGAGGGCAAGCATTTCTGCAGCGGCTTCAATATTGGCGCGGTGCCTGGCGTGGATGCCGGCGCCCTGTTCGAAGCCTTGGCCGATGACTGGGAAGCCGCCCGGCCGGTCACGGTGGCCATGATTCAAGGCGGTATTTACGGTGGCGCCACGGATCTGGCTCTGGCCAGCGACTTCCGCCTCGGCACGCAGAGTTGCGAGATGTTTGTACCCGCCGCCCGCTTAGGGCTGCATTTCTATCGCGGCGGGCTGGAGCGCTATGTCACCCGCCTGGGCCTGCCCTGGGCCAAACGGGTGCTGCTGTTGTGCGAGACCCTGGACGCCCAGGCCATGTTGAGCAGCGGCTTTCTGGATCGTCTGCTGCCCGATGCGGCCGCGCTGGAAGCGGCCACACAAACCCTGCTGGATCAGTTGCTGGCCATGGCGCCCTTGGCGCTCTTGGGCATGAAGAAGCACCTCAATGCCATCGCGCGCGGTCAACTGGATGTGGCGGCGCTGCAGCAAGACCTGGCGTGCTCGGTGGCCTCCGCCGATTTGGCCGAAGGCGTGGCGGCCTGGGGCGAGCGGCGGACGCCGGTTTTTCTCGGCCGCTAGCTTCAATCCAGGTTCGAATTGCCTTCAAATAAGGGATATCCCCGTCAACTTGGGCACGAAGTCGGGCAAAGCTGGCGCTGAAGTCGGCTCAGAACGTGGGAAAATAGAGGAGTTGGCACATGCGTCCGGCTGAACTGCATAAGTTCGGATCAGGGCGCATGGGCATTTTCATCCTCATCAACTCACTATCAGGACCGACGTGGCCAAGGACAGTACTAAAACGACCATCGAAGCCGATGGTCTGCGCTACCGCTCTAAAGCACCAGGTTCGCCTTTCGCGGCGACCTCATCCTTTGGTGCAGCAACCATGTCGTGCTTTATGTGCGGCAAACATCGTCCGCGCGCGATGCTCAAGTCCAGGAAGCTCTTGGGCAAATCTCAACCCGTTTGCGCGCCTTCCTGCAAGGAGCTCGACGAGCAACTTGCCAAGCCTTGATTCCCTTGTGAATTGAGCAAAAGAACAGGCCAGATGCTTCGCGCACTGGCCTGTTTTTCTTTTTGCGCGGTGCGAAGGTGCTGTGCACGCGGTTTGCGCCGTGGCCGCTTTGCCGCGTACATAGCCCGCTGAATCAGTGGGCAACAGAACTACTCGCTTGCGCTCGAGCGGTCTGCCACACAAGACTCAAGACTGCCGGAAGCAACGCCCGCAGACCGAGCGGTAACGGCTGTTGCCGCCGATCTCCAACTGCTGGCCTTCGGTGACTTTGCGCTGCTGGGCATCCACGCGCATATTCATGGTGGCTTTACGGCCGCAGTCGCAGATGGTCTTCATCTCGTCCATTTCGTCGGCCAGCGCCAAAAGGCTGGCTGAACCGCTGAACAGCTCCCCGCGAAAGTCGGTGCGCAGGCCGTAGCAAATCACCGGCACATTGTGCAAATGGGCCAGCTCATGCAGGGCCCAGACTTGGCTTTTCAGCAGGAACTGAGCCTCATCGATCAGGATGCAGGCGATCTTGCTTTGTGTTTGCTCGTGCGCGCGCAAAAAGTCGGTGTCGGCGTTGAACAACTCCGCCTCCCTCTGCGGCCCCAAGCGCGAAGTGATTTGACCGCGGCCATAGCGGTCGTCCAGCTGAGCGGTGAAGAGCCGAACGCTATGGCCACGCTCCTCGTAATTGTGTGCAACTTGCAGCAAGGCCGTTGATTTCCCGGCGTTCATGGCGGCATAGCGAAAGAACAGTTTGGCCATGGATGAGTGAAAAAGTTGTGAAGGCGACGATAGCAAAACCACCAAGCCGGGCCTGGAATAGCACCTGAACGGTGCTACCCCCTACTTCGATGGTCGCGGGGACGCGAATTGTGACAAAACATGGGGCAAGCGAGGTAGTCAAACCCAAGAAGCTACACCTACTATTGAGAAGAGGGGGGCACGCATCTAGGTCAGGCTGTCAATCCAGTCTGGGCCAAAAGTGCTGCAAGTGCCAAAAGTGCCATCAACGCCACCAGCGACGATGGTCTGTACTTTCGAACCAGCGACAACAATGACCAAAGATACCTACACCGCCGTGAGCGATAACGGCCTGCGTTATGAGTCCAAGCTGGGGGGCTCACCCTTTTTGGGCAGCGGGCATACGCGTTCTTGCTTCAAATGCGGCAAGCACCGCACGCCGAGTAACTTGCAGTCCAAGCGTGTCCTCGGCCGCACCGAGGTGGTTTGCAAGCCGGGCTGCGCCAAGCCAAAAGACAGCGTTTGAGCGCAGGCGTGAGAAGCTCACGACTGGGCAGTTTTTTGCCTTGATCTAGCGCGCATTGCGCGGGCTGACTTCGGTAGGGCGGTTTGGGTGACCTAGACTGGCGAGATGGCACTCACAACCCAACTCCATCGCTCACGCAATTCACTGGCGTCGCGCTTTTTGCGTGTTGCCGGCCGTTCATCCGCACAGCAAGCGCTAGCGTCGCGTTCGCGCGGCGTGCTGGCCTCGCTTGCCCTTTTGGCTTTGCCGCTTTGCAGCGTTGCGGCGCCACTGAGTGTGGTGGTCAATCCGGGTGACCAGGGTGAGCAGTCGCGCTTCGCGGTGTTCAGTGAATGGCGCCAGGTGCTGGAGCAGTCGTTGCGGCGCGAGCGTGCCGCTGGCGGACTGCAGCTGACTCAATCCAATGATGCGACGGCCGATTTGAGTGCCACTCGCTCGCGGCTGAATGATCTGGTGGTGGGCCCCGCCCATGTGGTGGGCAGCGCCTTGCGCTACGGCTATCAGCCCGTGGCAACCATGGACAAGACGGTGCAGGCCGTGTTGGTGGCGCCGCAGAACAGCAGCATCAACAAGCTGTCTGACTCCGCCGGTAAGCGCCTAGGCCTGCCGATGCAGGACAGCGTCGTCACCTATTTGTTGCGCGGCGAAATCAATGCCAGCAACAGCACCATCAAGCAACATTTCGGCGCCGTGCTGGAAAGCCGTTATCAAGATGCCTTGCTGGTCTGCTTGCAGATCCGTCGCTGCGATGTGGTGGCGGTGGAGCGGGCCGTGTTTGAGCGATGGCAGGCAGCCGGTGAGTCACTCAAGGTGGTGATGCAAAGCAAGGCCGTGCCGGGTTTGAGTGTGGCGCTGAAACCCGGTGGCACGCTGACTGCTGAAGGCCTGCGGGCCTCGCTGCAAGGCGCGCAAGCGGGCAGCCTGAAGCTGCAGGCGGTCGGTGGCGAAGCCTTCGAGTACGTGTCGACCCTGGGCTATTTCACCCCGCGCACTTTGCCTGGCGCGACGCAGGTGGACGCAGCGGCCGTGGCGAAGTTGATGCAGGGCGGTGCACTTTTCATCGATACCCGCAGCGAGGCCGAGTTCAAGGCTGGCCATGCGGCGGGCGCCAAGTCGGTGCCGTATCACGAGAAGAGCGCCAAAGAGGCTGACTTCAAGGTCGAGGATGACAAGTTCGATCTGACCCAGTTGCCTGCCAACAAGGCTGCTGCCTTGGTGTTCGCCTGCAACGGTGCGGAATGCTGGAAGAGCTTCAAGGCCAGCCACGTCGCCGTTAAGGCCGGTTACAGCAAGGTCTACTGGTTCCGTGGTGGCTTCCCGGAATGGCGGGCAGCGGGTTACAAGATCGAAGGATCGCCCTGATCTTTCTGAGAGGTGTCGGCAGGCATGCTGACGCCGGGGCTTAGAAAGGCCGAGATGGGCGTCGGCTGCAAGGGCGCGCGCACTGCGCGCTCACCGGCGCCTGCGGGCCAGCCCAGCAAATCTTGACAGATGGGCCCGCAGATGCGGCCCTGACAGGCCCCCATGCCGCAGCGGGTTTGCAGCTTGGCGTCGCGCCAGCTGCGTTGCGCTTTGAGTTCGCCCAGGCTCACATCCTCGCAGCGGCAGATGATGGTTTTGGCCTCGGCCAATTGCAGTAACTCCGGGCGCAAAGCAAAAGACTGTGCCAGCAACTGGCCATGGCGGCGCGCCCGCCGCAGGGCAGCGGGTGCGCGCTGGCGCTGCTGGCCCAAGATGCTCTGCGCGGCCAAGCCGCCTTCCGCCAAGGCTTTGTCGACGCCGGCAATGCCCGTGCATTCGCCCGCGGCATAAAGGCCGGGCACATTGGTTTGCAGTTGCTGATCGACCTGTATGGCGCCGGCCTGCAGGGCGCAACCCAGCAGCGCGGCCAGTTCGGTGTTGGGCAGCAGGCCGTAGCCCAGGGCCAGCGCATCGCAGGCTTGGGTCCATTCGCGCCGGCCGTCGCTCAGCACCACGGCTTCCAGCTTTTCTTCGCCCAGGGCACGTAGCACCCAGGTCCCGCTTTGAAAGGGCACGCGGCGCAGCTGCCAGGCCATTGATGCCGCTTGCGCCCAGAAGCGCGCATCCAGGTGCAGCGCGAACTGGCTCAACCGCGTTTTGCTGGTTTGCTCGGCAATCAAACTGGGCTCGCAGCCATGGCTTTGCAGCGTGCGTGCGGTGGCCAGCAGCAGCGGCCCGCTGCCTGCCACCACAACCCGTTTGCCCTTCAGTGGCCAGCCTTGCTTGACCAAAGCCTGCAGGCCGCCAGCGCCGGTGACACCGGGCAGGGTCCAGCCCGGGAAGGGGATGAAGCGTTCACGCGCACCCGTCGCCAGCAGCACATTCGGCGCTTGCACGGCGAATGCCGCCGCGCTGGGCTCTTGCTGGCTTTGCAGCAGCAGGGCGTGCTGGCCGGCCGCTGCGGGCAGTGGGCTGACCACGGCATGGCCAGCCAGATGTTGGACCTTTGCCGCGACTGCCTCCAGTCGTGCTTGCCAGCGTGCCGGTAGTTGAGTGCGCCAAATCTGCCCGCCGGCGTTCGAGCCCGAGTCGATCCAAATGACGGACTTGCCGGCTTCGGCCAGCTGGCAAACAGCCGCGATGCCGGCTGGCCCAGCGCCCACAACCAACACATCGGCGTGCAGCCGGGTCATGTCGTCACCTCAATGGCCATGCCTTCGCTTGCCGGCGTCAGGCAGGCCAGGCGCTGCGCGATGCCGTCGATGTTGACGCGGCATTCCTGGCACACACCCATGCCGCAAAAGGCCGCGCGCGGCTGCCCGGTGGCGGAGCGCCGCGTGGCCTGCACGCCCGCTTGCGCCAAAGCGGCGGCAACCGTGCATGGCCCTTGCACCTGATGGGGCTGGCCGTTGATGTGCAGCAGGATTGGGCTGGCGTGAGTGCTGTTCATGCGGCGAAAAAGCGTTGTGGCGCCCAGGGTTCAGGTGACAAGGTGGGCGTGGCTTGCAGGCTCAGCTCGGCCAGCAATTCAGCGCTGGCAAGCGCCGTGCTCACGCCCAGGCCTTCATGGCCGGTGGCCAGCCAGACGCGGGGGTATTCGGGGTGGGCGCCGATCAGCGGGCGGCCGTCGCTGCTGGCGGGCCGCTGACCAGTCCAGCAGCGCAGCAGATTCATGCCGGCCAGGGCGGGCAGATAGCTGCAGGCGTGGGCCAGCATGGATTGCAATGTGGCCATGTCTATTTGCTCATCCTCCGCCTGGTCGGGTTTGGGGAACTGGCGCGAAGAGCCGATCAAGATCTGCCCACCGGGCCGGGGCTGCACATTGAAGGACACCGAGTCGCTGTCCACCGCATGGGCCTTGCTTTGATAGCCCAGCTCCACCAGCTGATGCGTGATGGTGTTTGGGTATTGCTGGGTGATGGCCAAGTGGCCCTTTTTGGCCACCAGGCTGCCGGGCGGCAACCAACGCTGGCTGGCCAGGCCGGCGCACAGCACGATCATGGCGCCCCAGAGTTGGCGGCCGTCGGCGAGGTGCACGCTGTGGCCGTCGAAGCCGACCGCGCGGCCAGGAATGATTTCGGCACGCGCTTGGCTTAACCAGCGTGCCGCCACCTTGGGTGGATAGATGCGCGCATCACCCGGCACCAACAAGGCGCCGGCAAGGCCGGGCCGCAGCAGCGGCTCGGCGCGGGCCAAGGCATCAGCGCCAAGGACTTCTGCGCCGATGCCGCGCTCATTCAACCAGGCGCATTTGCGCAGGGCCAGGCCAAGTTCGGCCTTGTCCGCGGCAATCCACAGCGTGCCGCAGCGCGCCAGTTCTGCTGCCTCGGCGTTGCCTTTGTGGGCGCCTGACTCGCCCAGCCATTCGTCCCAGAGCTGCAGGCTGCGGCGGGTCAGCGCATGCTCGGCCTGCGCCGTGGCGCTGCCGTCCAAGGCGTCGGCCAGCAACAGATGGCCCATGGCCGCAGCCGTGGCGCCGCCGCCCACTGGGCCGGGCTCGATCACGGCCACGCTCAAGCCCTGGCGCGCAAAGGCCCGCGCGCAAGCCGCGCCGACGATGCCGCCGCCGACGATCAGCACATCGGCGCTGCGCCTGGCCTTCAGGCCTTGGGTCAAACGGGGATACCCCAGCCGAAGGGATCGCCCGCCTGCTGCACCACCGTGGCGTCCAGCGTCACAAAGGCACGGCCGGTGATGGTGGGCAAGACCTGACCCTCGGCGCCCAGCTGATAGCTGGCTTCGAAGCTGCTGCCGATCACGCTTTCCTGCTGCCATAACTCGCCGGGCTGCAGCTTGCCGTTGGCAGCCAGGCAGGCGACCTTGGCGCTGGTGCCGGTGCCGCAGGGGGAGCGGTCGTAGGCCTTGCCGGGGCAGAGCACAAAGTTGCGGGCGCTCTTGGCCTGGTCGTGGTTCGGATTGCGGGAGGCGCCGATCAGCTCGATGTGGTCAACCTTGTCATGCCCCGCCGCCGCCAAGCTCTGGCGGATGCGCCAAGCCAGATCGGTCAAGGCTTCGACATTGCGTGCCTCGATCTCCAGACCATGGTCGTCGCAGAGGAAGAACCAGTTGCCGCCCCAGGCGATATCGCCGTGCACGCGGCCATGGCCGGCCACATCGACGGCCACGGCTGTGGCCTCGCGGTAGCTGGCCACATTGGCGATGCTGACGGCGCCGTCCTCGGCCAGCCTTGCTTCAATCAGGCCCACCGGTGTTTCGATGCGGTGCAGGCCCGGCTGGATGCGGCTCAGATAGGCCAGGCTGGCGATCAGGCCGATGCTGCCGTGGCCGCACATGCCCAGATAGCCGACGTTGTTGAAGAAGATCACACCGCAGCAATTGGCGGGGTCTTGCGGGGCGCAGAGCAGAGCGCCCACCAGCACCTCGGAGCCGCGCGGCTCCAGCATCAGGGCGCGGCGCCAGTGATCGTGCTGCTCACGCAGAATCTGCAGGCGCTCGGCCATGCTGCCTTGGCCCAGATCGGGGCCGCCATCGATGATCAAGCGGGTGGGTTCGCCGCCGGTGTGGGAGTCAATCAGTCGCATGTGTGGCTCAGTCCGCCCGTTGCCGGGCCAGGGAGTTACTCAATCTCAATCAATGAATCGTTTGGTCGCTCAGCCGCTTAGTCAATCACGGCCTGAGCGAAGCCGCGCAAATAGTCCATCAGCGCGTCGGCGGCGCTCTGAGCGGCTTCGGCCTGCGCTGCGGCAATGGCTTGCGCGAGGTCCAGATGCAGTTGCGCGCCACGCAGCAGATCGCCCTGGTGCTGGTAGGCATACCAGAAGCGCCGGCATTGAATGGCCATGGGCACCACCGCTGCTGCGGCGGCCGGGTTGCGGCAAGCGGCGTGAATGATGCGGTCCAGGGCTTGATCGGCATGCATATAACCGTGCAGATCACCGGCCTCGGCCGAGCTGAGCATGGTTTGGGCGCAGGCCAGCAGGTCTTGGCGCTGGGGCGGGGTGGCGCGGCGCGCGGCCATGCTGGCGATCAGGCGTTCCAGCACGCGCCGGGCTTCGATCAAGTCCAGGTGCTCGGCCAGGCGGATTTCGCTGACCTGCAGGCCGCGCCGGGCTTGCTGCACGATCAGGCCGCAGCTGACTAAGCGCATCAAGGCCTCGCGCACCGGTGTGCGGCCCAGGCCGGTCTGGCTGATCAGTTCGGCTTCAACAATGGCAGCCCCGGGCTTGAGCTGCAGGGTGGCAATCATGGATTCCAGCGCGTCGTAGGCTTGGTCGGCTTGGCGGCGCTTTTCCGGGTCGGCGGGGCCGAGGTGGTCGTCAACTTGGGGCATGGTGGCATCTTCGCATGCTCAAAAGCGGCCGAGCCGGGCGCGCCTGAATATCCCGCCCGCTGGCTTGATGGCGTCCGGCAGCCTTGGCGCAGAGGCCAATTGGCAGAAGGCAGGTGAGCAAGATCTGTATTTATATATGTTAAATATATTTAAAGAGTAGCCTTGCCTTGTGGGCTTGTCAACGCCATATCCAAGCCCGACTCAAGTCTTGCGTGCGCAGGGCAGGCTGGGCCGGCGTGGCTGGTCTGCCGCGCGCATACAATCCGCCGTTCACTCGCCCGCGTCCGGCCAATTCATGCGCTGAGGGCGCGGCGCCATCATTCCAAAGGGATTCGACGTGTTTATTTCCAATGCTTTCGCTCAAGCCGCACCCGCCGCCGGTGGTGCTGAGTCCAGCCTGCTGAGCATGCTGCCGCTGGTGCTGATGTTTGTGGTGCTGTATTTCGTGATGATTCGTCCGCAGATGAAGCGTCAAAAAGAGCACAAGGCCATGATCGAGGCCATCGTCAAGGGCGACGAAGTCGTCACCTCTGGCGGCCTGCTGGGCAAGATCAGCAAGGTCGGCGAGAGCTTCCTGACCCTGGAAGTCTCCAGCGGCGTGGAGTTGCAGGTGCAACGCTCCGCCGTCGTGCAAGTGCTGCCCAAGGGCACGATCAAGTAAACCCAAGTCTGGTCAGGCGTCCCAGCTTTGCTGGGGGCCGCTGCCGCCGAACTTTCATTGACCTAGCCAAGCCAGCGCCCGCCACCGGGCGCAGCCTGACGTCTGCCCGCCGCCGCTCTTTGCAAAAAGGGCGGCTTGTCTCGCGGCGATCCGGGCCGCAGAGGATGCACCACCATGAATCGTTACCCGCTTTGGAAATACGCGCTGCTGATCGTTGCGCTATTGCTGGGCTTGATCTACACGCTGCCCAACTTCTACGGTGAAGCGCCGGCGGTGCAGGTATCCAGCGCGAAGGTCACCATCAAGGTTGACGATGACGTGCGCGGTCGCGTCGAGCAGGCCTTGAGCGCCGCCCAGATCCAGCCCGACTTCGTGCTGCTGGAAGGAAACTCGATCAAAGCCCGGTTCAAGGATCTGGACACCCAGATCAAGGCCAAGGAAGCGATCAGCAAGGTGCTCAACCCCAACGAGGCCGAGCCCACCTACATCGTGGCGCTGAACCTCTTGTCGCGGTCGCCCAAGTGGTTGTCCTCGCTGCATGCCTTCCCCATGTATCTGGGTCTGGACTTGCGCGGTGGTGTGCACTTCTTGATGCAGGTGGACATGAAGTCCGCGCTGACCAAGAAGGCCGAGTCGCTGACCGGCGATGTGCGCAGCTTGCTGCGCGAAAAGAATCTGCGCCACGCCGGCATCAGCCGCGATGGCAATAATGTGGTGATCGCCTTCCGCGACGCCGCCACCCAGCAGCAGGCCATGGCTCTGCTGGCTGACAAGATCCCTGAAGTGCTGTGGACGCCCAGCAGCGATGCGGCCGAGTCGCGCCTGACCGGTGCGCTCAAGCCTGCCTCGATGGCGGCTGTGCAAGAAGCCGCGCTGAAGCAAAACATCACCACCCTGCACAACCGGGTCAACGAACTGGGCACGTCCGAGCCGGTGATTCAACAGCAGGGCTTGGACCGCATCATCGTGCAACTGCCCGGTGTGCAAGACACGGCCAAGGCCAAGGACATCATCGGCCGCACCGCCACGCTGGAATTGCGTATGGTGGACGACAGCGCCGAGGCGCAGGCGGCTCTGGCCGGCAGCGGCCCGGTGCCTTTTGGTACCGAGCGCTTCATCGACCGCGGCTTTGGCCCCATCATCGTCAAGCGCCAAGTGGTGCTGACCGGTGACAACCTCAGCGACGCGCAAGCCGGCACAGACGAAAACCAACAGCCCGCCGTGGATCTGACGCTGGACGCCAAGGGCGCCCGCATCATGAAGGACATGTCGCGCGAGAACATCGGCAAGCGCATGGCCATCATCTTGTTCGAAAAGGGCAAGGGCGAGGTCGTGACGGCCCCGGTGATCCGCAGCGAACTCAGCGGCGGCCGGGTCAAGATTTCCGGCGCGATGACGCTGCAAGAAGCGGCCGATACCTCGCTGCTGCTGCGCGCCGGTTCGCTGGCCGCGCCGATGGAAATCATCGAAGAGCGCACCGTTGGCCCCAGCCTGGGTAAGGAAAACATTGAGCGTGGCATCTTGAGCGTGACCTGGGGCTTTGCCGCCGTGGCCGTGTTCATGTGCGTCTACTACATGCTCTTCGGCGTGTTCTCGTCGCTGGCGCTGGGCTTCAACCTGCTGCTGCTGGTGGCGGTCTTGTCGATGCTGGGCGCGACCATGTCGCTGCCGGGTATCGCGGCTATCGCCCTGGTGCTGGGCATGGCAATTGACTCCAACGTGCTGATCAATGAGCGCATCCGCGAAGAGCTGCGCAACGGCGCCTCGCCGCAGGCCGCTATCAACCTCGGTTACGAGCGCGCCTTTGCCACCATTCTGGACTCCAACGTCACCACGCTGATCGCCGGTCTGGCCTTGCTGGCCTTCGGCTCCGGCCCGGTGCGTGGCTTTGCCATCGTGCACTGCCTGGGGATCTTGACCTCGATGTTCTCGGCCGTGGTGTTCTCGCGTGCCCTGGCCAACCTCTGGTATGGCCGCCAGAAGAAGCTCAAGTCCCTGTCGATCGGGCAGATCTGGAAGCCGCCTGTCGAGGTGGATCCGCAGCAACCCGCCGCCAAAGTCTGACCTGAACGAATCGAGTAGCGAATCATGGAACTCTTCCGTATCAAGCGCGACCTGCCCTTGATGAAGCATGCGTTGATCTTCAACGTCATTTCCTTCGTCACCTTCGCGGCCGCCGTTTTCTTTCTGGTCACCAAAGGCCTGAACTTCTCCATCGAATTCAAGGGCGGTTCGGTCATCGAGGTCGAGTACGCGCAAGCGGCCGATCTTGAAAAGACCCGCCATGTGGTCGAAGGCCTGGGCTTTGGCGAGGTGCAAGTCACCAACTTCGGCAGCTCGCATGACGTGATGATGCGTCTGCCTCTGCGCGCCGACATCAAGCAGACCGAGCAGGTCGGCCTGGTGTTCAGCGAGCTGTGCAAGGCCGAGTCCGGCAGCATCAGCCAGCGCCAGATGGTCAGCGACAAGGGTGAGGCCATCAGCAAGCAGGTCTGCACCACGGCGGCCAATGCCGAACCCATCAAGCTGATGCGCAGCGAGGTGGTAGGCCCGGCCGTTGGTGAAGAACTGGCGCGCGACGCGGCCAAGGCGCTGGGCGTCACCGTCATCGGCATCATGATCTACTTGGCCATCCGCTTCGAATGGAAGTTCGCGGTGGCCGGCATCATCGCCAACTTGCACGACGTGGTCATCATCCTGGGCTTCTTCGCCTTCTTCCAGTGGGAGTTTTCGCTCTCCGTGCTGGCGGCGGTGTTGGCCGTGCTGGGCTACTCGGTGAACGAGTCGGTGGTGATTTTTGACCGGGTGCGCGAGGGCTTCCGCAAGTTCCGCAAGTTCAGCACTCATGAGGTGATTGACCACGCCATCACCAGCACCATGAGCCGAACCATCATCACCCATGGCAGCACGCAGCTGATGGTGTTGTCGATGCTGATCTTCGGCGGCCCGACCCTGCATTACTTCGCCGTCGCTCTGACCATCGGCATCTTGTTCGGTATTTACTCGTCGGTGTTTGTGGCCGCGGCCATCGCCATGTGGCTGGGCGTCAAGCGCGAAGACCTGATCCAGGCCCCGGTGAACCGTGAAGATCCGGACGACCCAAACGCCGGCGCGGTGGTGTAGTAGAGTCAGTCGGACCCCCGCATTTGATCGCGTAATCAACCATCCATGACTGTCGCCGCCCGCAACAAGGCTATGGCAATTCAGGCGCGGCGCATCTATGTCGAAGCGCTGGTGCGCGGCATGGCTACGCTGGGCCAGGCCATCAGCGATGCGGCCACCCAGTTGTTGACGCAGAGCGGCGTTCCGGTACTGATGCATGCGCGCCGTGAAGGCGTCGAGGCTTGGCAGCGCTGTAGCCCGGCGTGGCTGAGCAGCGTGCTCAGCGGCCTGCGCCACGCCGCCGTTTACGGCGTTCAGGAAGATGGCAGGCCGCCCGAGCCGGCGCTGGCGGGCATCACCCCGTCCAAGCTGGCCCTGGTGGACGATGACACCATCGAGCGCGAGATCACCGCCTCGCGCCTGGCGCTGGCCATGATGGACCGCGCCAGCTGGGAGTTCACCGATCTGCGTACCCGCATCCAGATGCTGGAGCAGCACGAAGACCTGGCTCCGCAAGACCTGCTGCGCGCCAATGTACTGGCCAAGCTGGTGCTGGACGCCTGGGGCCGCAGCGGCATGGGCGTGTCGGAATGGCAGATGCTGCGCCTGCAATTGCACGAGGAATTCGCGATCCTGCTGGCCGAGGCCTACCACGAGGTCAACCATTGGTTGGTCAATCAGGCCGTGATGCCCGAGGTGGATTTGCGGCCCTTTATTCGCCGCAGCCTGAACACCGGGCCTACCGCGTCAGCTGATTGGGGCGGCGCTGCTGGTCCGCGTGGTGGGGCGATCCGCGCTGGCTCGGGCTTGCCTGAGGCCGGCACGGTGCCGGGGCCGATCACGGTGCAAAGCCCCGCCAGCAGTCAGGCCGAGGAAGTTCTGCGCCTTTTGCAGCGCATTGTCGGCAGCCAGGTGCCGGCCTTTGCCGCCACGGCCAAGCAAGGTGCAGGCCCTGCATCGGTAAGCCCGGCGCCGCAGTCCCGTTCTGCCCAGGCGCCGCAACGTCTGAGCGCTGCCATCCAGCAAGCCCAAGAGGCGATGCGGCAGGAAGACCCCAGCCTGGACTTGAATCTCTCCAGCGATGTGCTGAGCCTCTCCGACGAAGCGCCGCAGCGCCTGGAGCAATGGCAGCAGCGCCATCAAAACGTCAAGACGGTGCTCAAGCAGGCGGCGGACACGCCGGCCGAGCGCGCCACCATCGAGCTGGTGGCCATGATGTTTCAGAGCATCCTGATGGAAGACCATATCCCGGCGACGGTACGGGTGTGGTTCGCGCGCCTGCAAATGCCGGTGCTGCGTGTGGCCGTCAGCGAGCCCGACTTTTTCGCCACCACCGATCACCCCGCGCGCCAGTTGATTGACCGCATGGGCGCTTGCGTGATGGGTTTCAACACCAGCGCCAACCATGCCGCCGGTAGCGGCGCCTTCGCCAATGCGGGCGGCGACCCGCTGGAGCGCGAGATCAAGCGGGTGGTGCAGGTGGTGGAGGCTTATCCGGATACCGGCCGCCGCGTCTTCCAGACGGTGCTGACCGAGTTCGAGAAGTTCCTCGATAACTATTTCGAGAACGAAAACCAGAACACCCGCCGCGGCGTTTCGCTGGCCCAGCAGGTGGAGCAGCGCGAGACGTTGGCCATCCAGTACACCATCGAGCTGCGCAAGATGCTGGCCGAAGTGCCGGTGCAAGACGGTGTGCGCGAGTTCTTGTTTCAGATCTGGGCCGATGTGCTGGCCGTCACCGCGGTGCGCAGCGGCGCTCAGTCCGATGGCATCAAGCAGATGAAGCGTGCCGCAGCCGACCTGATTTGGTCCGCCAGCGCCAAGGTCACGCGCGAGGAGCGGGCCGAAGTGATCCGCCGCCTGCCGCCGCTGCTCAAAACCCTGCGCGACGGCATGCTGGATGTCGGCCTGCCGGTGGACAAGCAAGACGAACAGATCCGCCACCTCAATAACGCCCTGGCCGCGGCCTTCACCGCCAAGACCGCCGCGATTCCGCGTGAGCGCCTGGATGAGTTGATGGACCAGCTGGAAACGCTGGAAGCTCTGCTGCCCGAGGCGGGCGAAGAGGGCATGGACGAGGAACAAATCAACCAGTCGCTGGTGCGCGATTTGTCTGGCCATGAATCAGAAGGCCTGGAAGTGGTGGCCGAGGGCGGCAGTGCCCCAACCGCCACCATGCTGGCCTGGGCGCGCGAGTTGCAAGTGGGCGGCTGGTACATGCTGGACTACCGCAACCGCAACGAAGCGGTGCAGCTGGCCTGGCGCGGCAACCGTCGCCAGATGGCCTTGTTCGTGACCACCCATGGCCGTTGCGTGCTGTTCTCGATCAGCCGCATGGCGGCTTTCTTGCAGGCTGGCCTCTTGCTGCCGGCGCAGGATGAAGCCCTGACGGTCAAGGCTACGCGCAATGCCTTGGCCAAGCTGGATGGGGATCCAGGCCGTTTGTTGAATTAGGGTTTTAGGCGGCAAGCCTGCCGAAGTTTTCGGCGGGGCCGCAGGAGGAGGGCCATGTGCAACGGATCATCCGCTGCGACGGCTCGTTCTCAGTGGATCAGCCGGTCCTCGGGCGCCACGAACAACTCGTCCAGAATCAGCGCATCGGGTTCTTCGCCCAGGCTCCAGAACACCATCAACACGATGATCTTGAGGTCTTCCAGGTCCATGGGGCCGCCGGAGATGGCCATGGCGCGGTCGATGACCATTTCGCGCATGGGCGGTGGCAGCACGCCGGCCGCTTCAAGAAAACTGATGAAGCCGATGGACGGCTCGCCCAGATGGTCTTGCTCGGCGACCGAGTAGACGCGCAGGCTTAGCGGGCCTTGTGTGCCCTGGTAAGACGCAGCGCCGGCGGCCAATCCGTCCAGCCAAGTCAGCGCTTCTTGAATCTCATCGCGCTCGAAACCTACGGCCGACAGCTTGCGCGTCAGCTGTGCATGATCCGGGCATGCATCGGGGCGCCAATAGGTTTCGTAGAGATAGACTAGCACGTCGAGCATGGGCAGCACTATAACTGAGTGGGGCGCAGGCCAGGCTTTCGCCCCACCGCGCTCAGGCCTTGGCGCGCCTTTGAAATAGCTGGCCGGGCAGGCGCTCGACATGGCCGTCGAGCTCCAAGTCCAGCAAATAGGCGCTCAGCTCATGGGCCGGCCAGCCGCCGCGCGCCATTAGGCTGTCCAGCGAGACTGGGTCGAAACCCATCTCGGCCAGCACCTTGGCTGGCGCGCCGGCTGGAAGGGCCCCGGCATCGCCTGACGTTGGCAAATGAGAGCAGGCTGCGGTCGTGGTGGCCAGCGGCGGCAACTCCTCCAGCACATCCTGCGCCGTTTCCACCAGCTTGGCGCCCTGGCGGATCAGCGCGTGGCAACCCTTGCTGAGTGGCGAATGGATGGAGCCGGGAATGGCGAAGACTTCGCGCCCGGCCTCGCTGGCCAGTCGGGCCGTGATCAGCGAGCCTGAACGCAGGGCCGCCTCCACCACCAGGCAGCCCTGGCTCAGTCCCGCGATGATGCGGTTGCGGCGCGGGAAATTGGGCGGCAGGGCGGGTGTGCCCAGTGAGTATTCGCTGATCAAGAGGCCTTGCTGCAGCATCTCAGCGGCCAGCTCGCGGTGCCGGCTGGGGTAAATCTGATCCAGCCCGGTACCCAGCACGCCGATGCTGCTGGCCGCGCCGCCCAAGCCGCCGCGATGGGCGGCCGCATCAATGCCCAGGGCCAAGCCCGAGATGATGGTCAGGCCGGCTTGGCTGAGTGCTCGGGCGAATTGCTCGGCGTTGTCGCGCCCCTGCGGGGTGGGGCTGCGGCTGCCGACGATGGCCAGGCCCGGACAAGCCAAAAGCTCGCGGCGCCCGGCCAGATACAGCAGCAAGGGCGGGTCGGCCGTGGCCAGAAGGGCAGCGGGATAGTCGGGGTCGCCCAGCGTCAGCAGGCTGTGAGCGGGGTTGTCTTCTAGCCAGGCCCAGGTCTTGTCCAGCAAGTCCGGCCACAGCGGTGGCAACTCGCTCAAGGCCTGGCGCTGTTTGGGAGTCAATAGCTCCCGCTGTGCTGGTGCCGGCAGTTCAAGCGCGGCTTGTGGCGAGCCGGCGGCAGCCAGCAGGCGCCGCGCGGCCTCCAGCCCCAGGCCCGGGGTTTCCAGCAGCCGCAGCCAAGCGCTTAGTTCGCTGCGGTCCATGCTGAGCCTGGGTGCGCCAGTGTGTGGCTGGGCCGCGGATTAGTCGCTCAAGGCTGGCTGAAGCGGTCGCCAGGCTTGACGGGTTCCTTCACCGAGATGATCAGGGCGTAGGACACACGCGAATAGACCTGGAACACGAACAGCACGCCGTGGCGCTCGTCCGGCAGTTGAATGTCCTGGCGCCTTTCCTGTGTGGTGTCGACCGCCGCGCGGCCCTTTTGCCACAGGGCCAGCACATGGCCGCGTTCCATGCCGTCCTGGCTGCCGCGATTCAGGGCCACGATCTGGTTCTGGCCGGCGTTGACGCCGTCACCGTAGATCGACACGATGCGGCCGTGCATCTCTTGGGTCGGGGCATGCGGCACATAGCGCTGGAAGTTGCGTTGCAAAACCGGGGCCAGGCGATCGCCCACGCCGATCTCCAGACGGGCGGTCTTGATCAAGAGCGTGGACGGCACGATTTCGGTTTTGCCATCGCTATTGGTCTGCTCCGAGCCCTCGCGGATCAGGTCGGCCGTGCCCAGATAGCGAGCTTCGTAACCGAGGATTTCACCGGTCACGGGGTCCTTCAAGGGGCGGGTGTTGCGGAACACCCGGTAGTCATTGGCCTTGCTCAGATCGCCGCGCGCATAGGCGGTATGGCCCTTGGCGAGGTTCACATGCCCTTCGGGTGCGGCCACGATGCGCGGCGCGGCGGCCAAGGCGTCGGTGTCAAAGACCACCGCGTCGTTGAGGAAGGGCTCAAGCAGATTGAGCGGAATGGCGGCAATGTCGGAGCCATCGTTGGCAGCGCTGCGAATACGCGGTGAGAACTTGACGGTGTCGCCGGCCACGCCGCTGCCGTAGCCGCCGCGCTCTTGCGCCATCTGCAGGCGCGCCATGCCGTCTTGCTTGACCAGCATCAGCGTCTGACCGGGGTAGATCAGGTGCGGGTTATTGATTTGCTCGCGGTTCATGCCCCACAGCTCGGGCCAGCGCCAGGGGCTCTTGAGGAAGAGCTGGGAAATACCCCACAAAGTGTCGCCGGTCTTGACCGTGTAGGTGTCGGGTGCGTCGGGGGTCAGCTCCGACAGCGGCACGCCGCTTTGCGCCACGCGTTCGGCGGTAGCGCGCTGGGCATCGCTGATCGGCAGTTTGGCTGCTTGAGCCTGTGCATTTGCGCCGGCGCAAGTCAGCGACAGGGCCAGCAAGGCCAGGGCCAGAGGGTGGCGGCGTGAGCTGGCAGACCCGGGAAACATATCGCACTGGGGCAGGAACTGGGGCATCAATTTCTCTTTCGCAGCCGTCGCGGCGAGTTGATTGGGATGATCTTGGCGCAACTCGCCGGGGCGGTCTGCGCGGGTAAATGCGTGAGCAAATTGTGGCTGATCGCGGGCGTGATCATGTACTGATCGTATTTCAGCGAAAATCTCGGTCTTGCGCGGCGATTCTGCCCCCAAATATGGCTCGTCGCAAAGAGTCAAGCAAAGGGCTTTCCCCCTCTATCTTGACCGCTCAAACCCTCTGGCTCGCTTCATGGCAATACTGAATATTCTGCGTTACCCCGATCCCCGTCTGCACACGGTGGCCAAACCTGTGGCTCAAGTCGACGAGCGCATCCGTGCCCTGGTCGACGACATGCTGGAGACCATGTACGACGCCGAAGGCGTGGGTCTGGCCGCCACCCAGGTGGATGTGCACGAGCGGGTGCTGGTGATAGACACCTCGAATGAGCGCGACACGCCGCGCGTGCTGATCAACCCCGAGCTGATCAAGACCAGCGCCGAGTTCACCGAAGGCGAGGAAGGCTGCCTGTCGGTGCCTCAGGTCTACGACAAAGTGCCGCGGTATTCGCGCGTCACCGTGCGGGCACTCAATCGCGAAGGCGAGACCTACGAGTTCGAGGCCGAGGGCCTGCTGGCCGTGTGCGTGCAGCACGAGATGGATCATCTGATGGGCAAGGTTTTCGTCGAATACCTCAGCCCGCTCAAGCGCGAGCGCATCAAGACCAAGATGATCAAGAAGACGCGCGAAGAGCAGGCGGTGCGCCGCTGATGAGTGCCTCCAGCCCGGCCATGCGCGTTGTTTTCGCCGGTACGCCGGAGTTTGCCGCCAGCGCCTTGCAGGCCTTGCTGGCGGCCGGCTTCGAGGTGCCGCTGGTGCTGACCCAGCCCGACCGCCCGGCCGGCCGCGGCATGAAGCTGCAGGCCTCAGCCGTCAAGCAAGTGGCCTTGCAGCATGGCATTGCCGTGGCGCAACCGCGCAGCCTGCGCCTGGACGGCAAGTTTCCTGAGGAAGCCGCCGCAGCTCGCGAGGCGCTGCTGGCGGCCAAGGCTGATGTGATGGTGGTGGCTGCCTACGGGCTGATCCTGCCGCAATGGGTGCTGGATCTGCCCGCCCGCGGCTGCCTCAATATCCATGCCTCCTTGCTGCCCCGCTGGCGTGGTGCAGCGCCCATCCACCGAGCCATCGAGGCGGGGGATGCGCAAACCGGCATCACCATCATGCAGATGGACGCCGGCCTGGATACCGGCGACATGCTCGCTATCGAGCGCCTGGATATTGCCACTGCCGACACCACTTCCAGCCTGCACGACCGCTTGGCCGTGCTGGGTGGCCGCATGATTGTTGAGGCACTAGAACTTGCCGCTGCGGGCGGCTTGCGCCCCGTGCCGCAGCCCGCCGAGGGCGTGACTTACGCGCACAAGATCGAAAAAGCCGAGGCCCAACTGGATTGGCGCCAGGACGCGGCACAGTTGGAGCGCCGCTTGCGCGCCTTCGACCCCTTCCCGGGCGGCTTGGCGCATCTGGACGGCGAGGCCATCAAGGTCTGGCGCGCCGAGGTGGCGGAAGGCAGCGGGCCGCAGGGTCAGGTCTTGCGGGTGGACGAAACGGGCATCACCGTCGCTTGCGGCCAGCAGGCTCTGCGCCTGACCGAGTTGCAGCGCGCCGGTGGTAAACGCCTGCCCGCCGCAGCGTTTTTGCAGGCCAAGCCGATTGCCGTGGGCGCCGTGTTTGCCGCTGTTGAAGTGCCCGCCGCGGCCGCAACTTGAATTGCTTGGCTTAGCCTCCAAATAGGAGGCGAGCGTTTCTTGCTGATTCAATTGGTTTCATTTGTTTCAGCTAATTAGTTGTTTGGCCGCGACCTCGGAGGGAAATGCATATGTTCAATCTGATGAAGACCGCCATTTTGATGGCTGCCATCACGGCGCTGTTCATGGCCATGGGTGCCATGCTGGGCGGGCGCAGCGGCATGATGCTGGCGCTGCTCGTCGCGCTGGGCATGAATTTCTTCAGCTACTGGTTCTCTGACACCATGGTGTTGAAGATGTATCGGGCGCGCGAGGTGGATGCTTCGTCGGCACCGCAGTTCTACGCCATGGTGGCCGAGCTGGCGCAAAAGGCCCAGCTGCCCATGCCCAAGGTCTATCTGATCGACGAAGACGCCCCCAACGCCTTCGCCACCGGCCGCAACCCCGAGCATGCGGCGGTGGCCGCCACCACGGGCATTTTGCGCACCCTGTCTGAGCGCGAGTTGCGCGGCGTGATGGCGCATGAGCTGGCCCATGTGAAGCACCGCGACATTTTGATCAGCACCATCAGCGCCACCATGGCCGGTGCGATTTCCATGCTGGCCAATTTCGCCATGTTCTTTGGCGGGCGTGACAGCGAAGGTCGCAGCAACCCGATCGCCGGCATTCTGGTGGCGATCCTGGCGCCGATCGCGGCCAGCTTGATCCAGATGTCCATCAGCCGTGCGCGCGAATTTGAGGCCGATCGTGGTGGTGCCGAAATCTCCGGCGACCCAGCCGCGCTGGCCTCGGCGCTGGACAAAATCCACCGCATCGCCCAAGGTCTGCCGCTGGAGACCACCGAGCGCCACCCGGAAACGGCGCAGATGATGATCATGAACCCGCTTTCCGGCAAAGGCTTGGCGGGCATGTTCAGCACCCATCCGCCCACCGAAGAGCGCGTGGCCCGCTTGCTGGAAATGGCCCGCGGCCGCTGAGCGCTGCCCAGCCTCCAGGGGCTTGGGTGTGAATCAGCCCGTTCAAGTGTCAGGTCTTGCTGCCGATATCTGCCGCATGAAGCTTCTTATTCGTCTCACCGCCGCGGCCGCTGTTTTGCTGAGCCTGACGGCCTGCGAGCAGCTTGGGATTGAAGATCCCGCCAAGGTTCAGGCGGCCAAAGAGGCCGAGGGCAAGGCGCTGGGCAGTGGCTGCCGGCACGCCATGCGGGCCATCGAGGACTGCTACAACCTCAATCCGAAGGCCCACAAGGCCTCGATGTTTGCGGGCTGGCGCGAGATGGACGAGTACATGCGTGAGAACAAGCTGGAAGGCATTGTTCCCGTGGTGCCGCGCCCGGTGTTGGGCAAGCCCAAGCCCAAAGCCGATGATGAGGCGGAAGCCGAAGACAAAGCCGCCTCCAAACCAGACGGCAAGGCGGCTGAGAAACCCGGCGATAAAGCTGCGGCCAAGCCCAAGGCCGCGCACTGAGGGGTCGAGCCGCATCGCACCACACCCGGGCTGAATTGAAAGCGCCGGATTGAATGAGCACCTTGCCTTTCAATCCGGCCTTTTTGCATCTGGCGCCCACAAACCGACGGGCTGTCTTCTTGCGCTACCCAGCCGGTGCCGTGCTCCGGCAAGATGGCGGCATTCCTTGATCGACATCTCTTTCGAAAGCCCCACCATCATGCTGAATCGCCGCTTTTTCGCAGTCGCTGCTTGCAGTTTTCTCATGGCTTCCGGCGCGCACGCCTGGAGCTGGGGTTGGGGTTCGGAGACGGTCAATGGTTCGGGTGAAGTCGTGAGTGAGGTGCGCGAGCTGCCGAGCTTTGATGCCATCTCGCTGGCGGGCGGCTTCCAAGTTATCGTGCGCCAGAACCCCAATTCGCGGGTCGAGGTGCGTACCGACAAAAACCTGCAGCCGCTGCTGGAAACCCGCATCGTTGATGGCAGCAAGGGCCGCACGCTGGAGATCGCGCCCAAGAAGGGCAGTAGCCTGAACGGCTCGGTGCGGCCGCAAATCATCATCGACATGGCGCAGCTGCGTGCCATCGCGATTGGCGGCTCGGGCAATATCAAGGTCGAGGCGATGAAGACCCCGAGCGTGGACGCCAGCATCGGCGGCTCCGGCGACATCAGCTTCGTGAACATCGAGAGCGAGAGCCTGGCCTTCAACGTGGCCGGCAGCGGCGACATCAAGGCCAGCGGCACGACGCAGGTCCTGCGCTTGTCGGTGGCCGGTTCGGGCGATATTCGGGCCCGCAGCCTGCAGGCCGAAGAGGTCAAGGTCAGCATCGCCGGCAGCGGCAACACCGAGGTGTTTGCCCGCAAGACCCTCAACGTCTCGATCGCTGGCTCTGGCGATGTGGCCTATCTGGGCGCGCCTGAGCTGAAGTTGTCGGTTGCCGGCAATGGCAAGGTCAAGAAGCTGAACTGAGTTTTCTCGAGCGCGCCAAACTGTAGCGGGCCGCCGGGCCCGCAAACCACCAAAGCCCATAGGACAATGCGTCTATGGGCTTTTCTTCCGTTGACACTCCGGCGCCGCTCTGGCGCCACCCCGAATTCAAGCGCGGCGCAGTCGATATGGCTGCGATCACCCTGGGTATTTCAGCCTGGGGCCTGGTCACCGGCGTGGCCATGGTCAAGAGCGGCCTCGGCGTTGGCCTGGCCCTGCTGATGAGTTTTGTGGTCTTTGCCGGCAGCTCGCAGCTGGCCGCCTTGCCGCTGATTGCCAGCGGCGCGCCGCTCTGGGTGCTGTGGGCCACGGCGTTTTGCGTCAATCTGCGCTTCGTCATTTTCAGCGCGCAGTGGCGCATGTTTTTTGGCCATCTGCCGCTGGCGCAAAGGCTGCGCATCGGCTACTTCGCGGCCGATCTCAACTACGTGGCTTTTTTGAAGCGCTGGCCCGATGGCAAGCCCGCGCCCGAGCAGCTGCCATATTACTGGGGCGGTGTCTGCATGAACTGGACCGCCTGGCAAGTGCCTTCGGTGCTGGGCATCTTGCTGGCCGACCGGGTGCCCACGCAATGGGGCCTGGGATTTGCCGGGGTCTTGGCCTTGCTGGGCCTGGCGTATTCGCTGTTGAAGGACCGCAATGCCTGGGTCTCGGCGGGCGTGGCCAGCTGCGCTGCGGTGGCCGCCTACGGCTTGCCCCTGCGTCTCAATATTCTGGTGGCGATTGCCGCCGCCGTGGCCATGGGCTTGCTGATGGAACGCAGCTTCCCGCAAAGAAAGCTGGTGCCTTGATGCTGTCGATCTGGGAAGTGGCTTTGGGCATCGTCGGCATGGGCGTGATCACCTTGCTGACCCGCGCCTTTTTCATGCTGCCAAAAGAAGAGTTGCCTATGCCCGACTGGGCCAAGCAAGGCCTGCGCTACGCGCCGCTGGCCGCGCTGGCGGCCGTGATCGTGCCCGAGATCGTGATGAGCCAGGGCCAGCTGATCGACACCTGGCGCGATGCGCGGCTCTATGCCACCGCCGTGGCCAGCGCCTACTTTTTCTGGCGACGCGACATCCTGGGCACCATCCTCAGCGGCACCGCGGTGATGCTGGCCCTGCGCATTGGCCTGGGCTGGTAGCCCCCCGTTTTCGTTTTCCTTTTTTACTCAAACTAAGAGACTTGCCATGAATGTGATTCGTTTCTCCGATCTGCTCGCATCCGGTCAGCTGGCCGGCAAGCGCGTGTTCATCCGCGCCGACCTGAATGTGCCGCAAGACGATGCCGGCAACATCACCGAAGACACCCGCATCCGCGCCTCGGTGCCTTGCATCGAGCAAGCCCTGAAGGCCGGCGCCGCCGTGATGGTGACCTCGCACCTGGGGCGCCCCACCGAGGGCGAGTTCAAGCCCGCCGATTCGCTGGCCCCGGTGGCCAAGCGCCTGGGCGAGTTGCTGGGCCATCCCTATGAAAACGGGGTGCCGGTGATCGCCAATTGGGTGGACGGTGTGAACGTGGCTCCGGGCCAGCTGGTGCTGCTGGAGAACTGCCGCGTCAACAAGGGCGAGAAGAAGAACGACGAAGCCCTGGCCAAGAAAATGGCCGCCCTGTGCGACATCTATGTCAACGACGCTTTCGGCACCGCTCACCGCGCCGAAGGCACGACCTATGGCATCGCCCAGTTCGCGCCCATCGCCTGTGCTGGCCCGCTGCTGGCCGCTGAAATCGACGCCATCACCCAGGCACTGAGCGCGCCCAAGCGCCCGCTGATCGCCATCGTGGCCGGCTCCAAGGTCTCGACCAAGCTGACCATTCTGAAAGCCTTGTCCGAGAAGGTGGACGGCCTGATCGTCGGCGGCGGCATCGCCAACACCTTCATGCTGGCGGCTGGGCTGAAGATCGGCAAGTCCCTGGCTGAACCCGATCTGGTGGAAGAGGCCCGTGCCGTCATCGAAGCCATGAAGGCGCGCGGCGCCGCGGTGCCGATTCCGGTCGATGTGGTGGTGGCGCAGAAGTTCGCGGCCGATGCGCCGGCCACGGTGAAGGCAGCCGATGCCGTCGGTGAAGACGACCTGATTCTCGACATCGGCCCCAAGACGGCCGCCATCTTGGCCGAGCAGCTCAAGGCCGCCGGCACCATCGTCTGGAACGGCCCGGTGGGCGTGTTCGAGTTCGACGCGTTTGCCCACGGCACCGAAACGATCGCCCGCGCCATCGCGGCGTCCAGCGCGTTCTCGATTGCTGGCGGTGGCGACACCCTGGCGGCGATTGCCAAGTACGGCATCGAAAAGGACGTGGGCTATATCTCCACCGGCGGCGGCGCTTTCCTGGAAATCCTGGAAGGCAAGACCTTGCCCGCGCTGGAAATCCTGAGCGCCCGCGCGCGTTCTTGATCTGACTACCTAGCCCGGCGCGCTCGCGTGGGCTAGGCTGTTAGGTGGTCGGGCAGGGTGCTCGGCCGCCCACCTGATTCAGGAGTTATGCCTTTTGCTGCTGCGCCGCCTGCTTCTGCTCTTGCTGGCCTTAACCTTGCTGGCGCTTTACGCGAACGAGCATTGGATGAGCCGCACCCTGCGCGTGGATGCGCGCAGCCATGCGCAGTTGGCGAAGGCGGTGGACGATCGCGGAGTAGGCGGCCGCAGCAGCGCGCGGCTTGAGGTACGCGAGGGCCGCTTGGTGCTGGCCTGCGAGATCCGCCCCGGCTACGAGTGGCCCTTTTGTGATTTGCAATTGCCCTTGGCCGCCGACGGATCCAATGTTGATCTGAGCGATTTTGACCGCATGCGTTTGTGGGTGCGCGTCAGCGGGCCCGGTGAGCGGCATGAGTTGCGCGTTTTTCTGCGCAATGCCGATGCCGCCTATGCCCGCAGCGGCGCTTTGGCCGACTTGAAGCCGCATGAGCTGGTGTTTGACGCCAGCAAGGAGCGCATGCCGGTCGATGTGGAACTGCGCCGCTTCATGGTGGCCTCGTGGTGGGTGCAAGCGCATCCGCAGCCGCTGAAGGATTCGGGGCCGGAGTTAAACCAGGTCAAGCTGCTGAGCCTGACCACCGGCGGCGCGGTGCCGCCCGGCAGTCACACCATTGAGCTAGAGGCGGCCGAGTTCCACGGCGTTTGGGTGGCACCTGCCACCTTCCGCCTGGGCGTGATCGGCGCCTGGATGCTGGTCATCACTGCCTATTTGCTGTGGGACTGGCGCCGCTCGCGCAAGACCCTGGGTCAGCTGCTGCGGCGCAAGAATGAGTTGCAGCAGGCGAACGCCAAGCTCAAGGCGCGCTCACAGGATTTCGAAGCCAAAGCCCATCACGACCCCCTGACCGGCCTGCGCAATCGCCGGGGCCTGCAGCATGATGTGGCCCTGCTGACTCAGGCGCAGGAGGAGTTGTTCTTCCCTCTGACCGTGGTGTTTGTTGACATCGACCATTTCAAGCAAATCAATGATGCGCATGGCCACGATGTGGGTGATGCGGTGCTCCAGCAGTTTGCCCAGCTCTTGCAAGCCAATGTGCAGCGCGAGGACTTGCTGGCGCGTTGGGGCGGCGAGGAGTTTCTGCTGCTGATGCCGCAGACCGTGGCGGGCGAAGCCATGACCGTGGCTGAGCGCTTGCGCCAATGCATTGAGCAAGCCAGCTGGCCAGCTGGATTGACGCTGACCAGCAGCTTCGGCGTGGCGCAGGCCGATGGGGCGCAAGCGATGGAGGCCGCGCTGAAAGCGGCTGACGCGGCCATGTATCAGTCCAAGCAGCAGGGGCGCAACCGGGTGCAACTCAAGGCGGCGGAGCGGGGCACAGCGCCCGATTGATCGCTTGCGCGCGCGACCGAATGCTTGGCTGGGCAGCTCAGCGCTGGCCAAGGTTATAGATTGATTGCATGGGACTACGTGGTCTGCGCATCAAGTCGGCCCGTGCGCCGAGGTAAATTCGGGCACCTGTTTTTGGCGCTTGAGCCCATCGAGCGGCAAGCCACACAACGAAAGAGACGCGATGACCGACATCACCAGCAAGAACACCAAGACCTTGTCCCCGGCCGAAGCGGCCTTGCGCGAGGCCGCGCTGGACTATCACCGTGCGCCGACGCGCGGCAAGATCGCGGTCACGCCCACCAAGGCTTTGTCGAATCAGCGCGATCTGTCGCTGGCCTATTCGCCCGGTGTGGCCTATGCCTGCCTGGCCATCGAGGAAGACCCCTCGCTGGCGGCGGACTACACCTCGCGCGCCAATCTGGTGGCCGTCATCACCAACGGCACGGCCGTGCTGGGCCTGGGTGATATCGGCCCGCTGGCGTCCAAGCCGGTGATGGAAGGCAAGGGTTGCTTGTTCAAGAAATTTGCTGGCATTGATGTGTTCGACATCGAGTTGGCCGAGCGCGACCCCGACAAGCTGGTGGACATGATTGCCGCCATGGAGCCCACCCTTGGCGGCATCAATCTGGAAGACATCAAGGCGCCCGAATGCTTCTACATCGAGAAGAAGCTCAAAGAGCGCATGAACATCCCCGTCTTCCACGACGACCAACACGGCACGGCCATCATTTCCAGCGCTGCCCTGCTCAACGGCCTGGAACTGGTGGGCAAGGACATTGCGAGCGTCAAGCTGGCGGTGTCGGGCGCGGGTGCCGCGGCCACTGCTTGCTTGGACCTGATGGTGGGTCTGGGCGTCAAGCGCGAGAACATTTTTGTCTGCGACTCCAAGGGCGTGATCCAGGATCAGCGTGAGGACGCCAAGGCCGGTAAGCTCGACGAGAGCAAGCAGCGCTACTGCCAGGTCACGGCCAAGCGCACGCTGGCCGATGTGGTCGATGGCGCCGATGTGTTCCTGGGTTGCTCGGCCGCTGGCGTGCTGACGCAGGAGATGGTGGTGACCATGGCGCCCAAGCCCATCATCCTGGCCCTGGCCAATCCCGAGCCCGAGATCCGCCCCGAGCTGGCCAAGGCCGTGCGGCCGGACTGCATCATGGCCACTGGCCGCTCGGACTATCCCAACCAGGTCAACAACGTCCTGTGCTTCCCCTACATCTTCCGTGGCGCGCTGGACTGCGGCGCCAGCAAGATCACCGAGGAAATGAAGCTGGCCTGCGTGCGCGAGATCGCTGCCCTGGCCAAAGCCGAGACCAGCGATGAAGTGGCGGCCGCCTACGCCGGCGAAGAGCTGGCTTTCGGCCCCGACTACCTGATCCCCAAGCCCTTCGATGCGCGCTTGATCCTGCGCATCGCCCCGGCTGTGGCCAAGGCGGCGGAAGAGTCGGGCGTGGCGGCGCGGCCGATCAAGGATCTGGAGGCTTATCGCCAGTCGCTGGAGCGTTTTGTCTACCAGACCGGCATGTTCATGCGCCCGGTGTTCACGGCGGCCAAGGCCAATCCCGCACGCGTGATCTACGCCGAGGGCGAAGACGAGCGGGTGCTGCGCGCGGTGCAGGTGGCACTGGATGAGGGCATCGTCAAGCCCACGCTGATTGGCCGGCCGGAGGTGATTCAAGCGCGCATTGCGCGTGCGGGCTTGCGCCTCAAGCTGGGCGTGGACGTGGCCATCATCGACCCCGAAAACGACAGCCGCTTCCGCCAATACTGGGAGGCCTATCACCAGGCCCTGGGCCGGCAAGGCGTGACCCCCGATATGGCAAAGGCGGCGGTGCGCCGCTCGGCCACCACCATTGGCGCCCTGGCCATCAAGCTGGGCGATGCTGACGCGATGATTTGCGGCATGGTGGGGCGCTATGACTCGCATCTGGATCATGTGCGCGACCTGATCGGCTTGCGCGCCGGTGCCAAGAGCTTCGCCACCATGAATGCCTTGATGCTGGAGCAGCACACCCTGTTCATTACCGACACCTTCGTCAACGATGCGCCCGATGCCGAGCAGCTGGCCGAAATCGCCGCCATGGCCGCTGATGAGGTGCAGCGCTTCGGCCTGCCGCCCAAGCTGGCTTTTGTCTCGCATTCCATGTTCGGCTCCAGCAAGCGGCCTTCGGCGCTGAAGATGCGCCAGGCCTACGAGCTGTTCGCCGCCGCCCACCCCGAGATCGAGGCGGACGGCGAGATGCATGGCGACGCGGCCTTGTCCGCCTCGGTGCGCGCGACCTTCTTGCCAGACAGCCGCCTCAAAGGCGCGGCCAATCTGCTGGTGCTGCCCTCGCTGGATGCCGCCAACATCTTGTTCAATGTGCTGAAGATCAGCAGCAGCCACGGCGTGACGGTGGGACCCATCCTGCTGGGCGCAGCGGCGCCGGTGCACATCTTGACGCCTTCGGCCACGGTGCGCCGCATCGTCAATATGACGGCGCTGGCGGTGGCCGATGTGCTGGCCTTGCGCGGCGCGAAATGAGGGGGATTGAGCGCTGAAGCCAGCGCTTGAATCCGGAATGAAATCAAAGGCCCGGCATTGCCGGGCCTTTGTCGTTTGGGGCCTGCGGCGCTTCGCGCACGGGGCCTGCATTGGTAACCCGCTGTAATCGACTTTCCGCCGATTTGCGCTCCATAATCACTCGCTTGTAACTTTATTTCAGCGAGAGCCTGCCATGTCCCGTGCCACCAAGATCGTTGCCACCCTCGGCCCCGCCTCCTCGTCGCCCGAGGTCTTGGAGCGCATGATCCGCGCCGGCGTCGACGTGGTGCGGCTGAACTTCTCGCACGGCAAGGCGCAAGACCATATCGACCGCGCCCGCATGGTGCGCGAGGTGGCCGCGGCGGCCGGCAAGTCGGTGGCCATCATGGCCGATCTGCAAGGCCCCAAGATCCGCGTCGGCAAATTCGAGAACGGCAAGATCGAGCTGATCAACGGCCGCCCCTTCATCCTCGATGCCGACCGCACCGAGCTGGGCAATGACGATGTGGTGGGCCTCGATTACAAAGAGCTGCCCCGCGATGTGAAGCCCGGCGACACCTTGCTGCTCAACGACGGCCTGCTGGTGCTGACGGTGGAGGCGGTGCGCGGCGCGGCCGTGCACACCATCGTCAAACAAGGCGGTGAGCTGAGCAATAACAAGGGCATCAACAAGCAGGGCGGTGGCCTGACCGCGCCGGCCCTGACCGGCAAGGACATGGAAGACATCAAGACCGCGATGAGCTTCCAGTGCGAATATCTGGCTGTGAGCTTCCCCAAGAACGCCACCGATATGGAGATGGCGCGCCAACTGGCCAATGTGGCCGGTGAGCCCTATCGCCACAAGCCGGGCATGATCGCCAAGATCGAGCGCTACGAAGCCATCCCGCATCTGGAAGCCATCCTGCGCGCCAGCGACGGCATCATGGTGGCTCGTGGCGACTTGGCGGTGGAGGTGGGCAATGCCGCCGTGCCGGCGCTGCAAAAGCGCATGATCAAGCTGGCGCGTGAGCTGGACAAGGTGGCCATCACCGCCACGCAGATGATGGAGTCCATGATCGTCAACCCGGTGCCCACCCGCGCCGAGGTCAGCGATGTGGCCAATGCGGTGCTGGACGGCACCGATGCGGTGATGCTCAGCGCCGAGACTGCGGCGGGCAAGTTCCCGGTCGAGACCATCGAGCAGATGGCCGCCATCGCCCTGGAAGCCGAGCGCGCCGAATTCGTCACCCTGGACACCGACTTTGCCGGCCGCCAGTTTGCCCGCATCGACCAGTCGATCGCCATGGGCGCGCTGTTCACCGCCCACCACCTGGGTTGCAAGGCCATTCTGGCTTTGACCGAATCGGGCTCGACCGCGCTGTGGATGAGCCGCCACCGCATTCAGGTGCCGATTTTTGCGCTCACCACCACGGCCATCAGCCAGCGCAAGATGACGCTGTATCGCAATGTCCAGCCCCTGCTGATGCCCAAGTTTGAGGATCGGGACACCGCCCTGGCCGCGGCCGAGAAGATCCTCGTCGACAAGGGTGTGTTGATGCCCGGCGACACCTATGCCATCACCTGCGGCGAGCCCATGGGCTACCCCGGCGGCACGAATATGCTCAAGGTTTGCCGGGTCGCTTGAGCCGGCGGGTGGCCTGCCTGAGTTGACTCAGGCGGGTTCAGCGCTCTTTGGCGCTTTATGCGCTCTGCGCGCTCTTGATCAAAGCCGCCGTGCGCGCCGTCATATGGGTGGGCAGCAGCTCCACTTGCGGGTGGGCGCGTGCGAAGACGCGGAACAACTCGTCGGTGAAGCCGTGGCCCACATCGCTGACGCCGTCGAAATTGATTTCGGCCCGTTTGAATTGCGGCAGTCGCGCGGCCACCCGGCGCGCTTGGGCGCGTGAGTCCAGGGCCTGACCCGGCCCGGCCAGCAGGCGCAGGGCGATGACGGTCTGGTCGAACTCAATGCCGCTGCCGTCCATGCTCCAGGCTTCCAGCACCTGATCCAGCGTACGCTGGGTGTCCAACGCAATCGCCATATAGATGGAGCTGCCCTGGCGCGGCATGGGGCGGCCGGCCTGCCAACCGGCTGACTCCCAGGCGCGGCGCTGAAATGCGGTGTTGTTGGCGTGGATGTCGAACACATCGGCCAGCTGTGAGCTGAAGAACAGGCCGCGGCCGGTGTGCTGCTCGGGCTGGCTGGTCAAGCGGCCTTTGCTCAGTTCCAGCATGGCGTGTTGCGCGTCTTCGATGCCGAAGGCGCGGCAGATATTGGCGAACACGCCGCAACCATCATCCGAGACCAGTAGTTGCACATGGCTGGGTGTTTGGCGCAGCGACACCGTCACGCTGCTGCCGCCGCTGTGGTCGGCGGCGTTGTTGACCAGTTCGGTGAAGCCGTGCCGGATCATGCGTGCCACGCTAGGGGGCAGGGCGAAGTGCGGTGCGAAGTCGCGCTGCCAGGGCAGGTCTTCCTGCAGGCCGTGCAAGGTGTAGGAGCGCGCCACTTGGCGCAAGGCGCCTGGCGAATAAACGGGATGGCGGTCACTGCCGCTGCGGGCGAGCCAGCCGGCATCCACCAAGCGGCGCAGTGCGGCCAAGCTGGCGCGGCGGCTGGCGCCGGTACGGTCTTCGATATGACTGGCCAGGTCGAGTGAATGCTCGTTGGCGGCTGCGGTGATCCACAGCGTGAGTTGATCGATGGAAAGTCGAATCGGCATAGCAGTTCGCCCCAGTGGTTGGCGCCGCCAGTGTGCATGAATGTGCCGAGCCCTGCTGGCAAAGATGCGCTGAATTCGCCCGTCAGCCTTGGCGCATGCCGGGTCGCTAGGCGATCGTCGCCCTGGCTTTGGCTTGCCTTTTGTCAAACCGACTAGGCCTAGCGGCCGCTACATTGGGCGCCTTCTTGTGCCCCCAGTTACACCGAGTCACGCCGACATGCCAATCGAACTCTTCAATCAGAACGGGCATATCTGCCTGATGTTTACCGACCTCTGCGTGGAGGGGGGCGAGGCGGTGCAGTCCAACCAGTTCCTGGTCATCGACGCCGGCACCGGCGCCATCATCGATCCGGGCGGTAATCTGGCCTATGGCGAGTTGTACTTGTCCATGACCCGGCATTTCGCGCCGCACAAGCTCTCGGCCATCTTGGCCTCGCACGCCGACCCCGACATCATCGCCTCGCTGGACCGCTGGATGACGGCAACCACCGACGCCAAGCTCTATATCTCGAAGATCTGGGAGCGTTTCGTCCCGCACTTTTGCAAGGCCGGCAAGACCACCGGACGCATCGTGGGCATTCCCGACCTGGGCATGCGCATTCCCCTGGGCAGCAGCGAGCTGATTGCCTTGCCGGCGCATTTCCTGCACTCCGAAGGCAATTTCCAGTTTTTTGATCCGGTCAGCCGCATCCTGTTTTCTGGCGATCTGGGGGCATCGATGGTGGGGGCGAGTGCGGCGCAAACAGCCATCACCTCGCTGGCGGAGCACATCCCGCGCATGGAGGCCTTCCATCGGCGCTATATGGTCTCCAACAAGGTGTTGCGCCACTGGGTGCAGATGGTGCGTGGCCTGCCGATCAAGATGATCGTGCCTCAGCATGGCGCGCCTTTGCGCGGCGCGGCGGTGCAGGAGTTCATCACCTGGGTCGAGACCCTGTCTTGCGGGATCGACCTGATGACGGATCGCGACTACGCTGTGCCGAGCTGAGTTCGGCCGAGCCGTCATGGCGCACCGCTAGAATCGCCCGAAGTTACAGCGCGGTTACAGGCGGAGCATGAAGTTGATGTGCGAGTCCGTTCTGAGCAGCGTTTGATTCAAGAACACCAGATTTCAAACTCCCGGAGAACTTCTCATCATGGCTCTCGTTTCAATGCGTCAACTGCTGGACCATGCTGCTGAGCATGGCTACGGCATCCCCGCCTTCAACGTCAACAACCTCGAACAAGTGCAGGCCGTCATGGCCGCAGCCGACGAAGTCGGTGCGCCGGTGATCCTGCAAGCCTCGGCTGGCGCGCGCAAGTACGCCGGTGAAGCTTTCATCAAGCACCTGATTCAGGCCGCTGTCGAATCCTTCCCGCACATCCCCCTGGTGATGCACCAAGATCATGGCCAAACCCCGGCGATCTGCCAGGGTGCCATCGATCTGGGCTTCAGCTCGGTGATGATGGACGGCTCCTTGATGGCCGACGGCAAGACGCCCGCCAGCTTCGACTACAACATCGACGTGACCCGCCAAGTAGTTGCCCTGGCGCACAAGGTTGGCGTCACTGTCGAAGGCGAGTTGGGCTGCCTGGGTTCGCTGGAAACCGGCGAAGCGGGTGAGGAAGACGGCATCGGCGCCGTCGGCAAGCTCGACCACAGCCAGATGCTGACCGACCCCGAAGAGGCCGCTCAATTCGTCAAGGCCACCGGCCTGGACGCCCTGGCCATCGCCATCGGCACCAGCCACGGTGCTTACAAATTCACCCGCAAGCCCACTGGCGACATCCTGGCGATCTCGCGCGTCAAGGAAATCCACGCTCGCATCCCTAACACCCACTTGGTCATGCACGGTTCGTCCAGCGTGCCGCAAGAGTTGCTGGAGCAGATCCGCAAATACGGCGGCGCGATGAAAGAGACCTACGGCGTGCCGGTGGAAGAGATCCAAGAAGCCATCAAGTTCGGCGTGCGCAAGATCAATATCGACACCGATATCCGCCTGGCCATGACTGGCGCGGTGCGCCAGTTCCTGGTTGAGAACCCCGACAAGTTCGACGCCCGCGAATGGCTCAAGCCCGCTCGTGAAGCCGCCAAGCTGGTGTGCAAGCAGCGTTATCAAGAGTTCGGCTGCGAAGGCCAGGCCGGCAAGATCAAGGCGCGCAGCCTGATCGATGTGGCTGCTGCCTACGCCCGTGGCGAGTTGAACCAAGTCGTGCAGTAAGCCGGTTCATTCGCGCTGAAAGCCTGCCGATGCCCGCCGACCGCGGGGCCGGCGGGCTTTTTTCATGCCTTTTGTCCTTAAAATCAGTGACTTCATTTGCCTGCCTCTCTCCTTGCCATGACCGCTGCACTGTTGAATTCCTCGCTGACCTCCTTGCCCCTGATCGCCCGCGGCAAGGTGCGCGAAAACTATGCGGTCGGTGAGGATCGCATCCTGATGGTGGCCAGCGACCGCATCTCGGCCTACGACGTCATCATGGGCGAGCCCATCCCCGGCAAGGGCGCGCTGCTGACGCAAATGGCTTTGTTCTGGTTCGCCAAGCTGGACGGCATCGTGCCCAATCATTTGACCGGCGATGACCCACTGTCGGTGGTGAGCGAGGCCGACAAGGCCCAAGTGCGCGACCGCTCCATGCTGGTCAAGCGCCTCAAGCCCCTGCCCATCGAGGCAGTGGTGCGCGGTTATCTGGCCGGCAGCGGCTGGGCCGAGTACAAGGTCAACGGCGAAGTCTGCGGCGTCAAGCTGCCGGCCGGCCTGCAAAACGCCAGCAAGCTGCCCGCGCCCATCTTCACCCCCGCCACCAAGGCCGAGATGGGTGATCACGACGAGAACATCAATTTCGAGCGCTGCGTCGAGATCATCGGCAAGGACCTGGCCGAGCGCGTGCGCGACATCTCCATCCAGCTCTACCAGCGTGCCGCTGATTTCGCGCTGAGCAAGGGCATCATCATTGCCGACACCAAGTTCGAATTCGGCCTGGATGCCGAGGGCACGCTGACGCTGATGGACGAGGTGCTGACGCCCGACTCCTCGCGCTACTGGCCGGCCGAAAGCTATGCCGTGGGCAGCAACCCGCCCAGCTACGACAAGCAGTTCTTGCGTGACTGGTTGGAACAAGCTCAGGTGGACGGCAAGCCCTGGGGCAAGGTTGCGCCCGCACCGGCCCTGCCGGCCGAAGTGATTGAGAACACGGCCGCCAAGTACGGCGAAGCGCTGCAGCGCCTGACTCAGGCATGAAACGCCTCAAGAGTCGGCTGCTGCTCCGTCTGGAGGGGCAAATTGCCGCGTCCAAGAATTTTGCAGCCAGCTCTTGCCTGAAGGCCCAGCGGGCGCTGGTGCTGGCGCGGCACGGTCATATGGCCGAGGCGCGCGAGCAACTCACCGAATTGCATCAGCTGGCCTTTCAGCACCCCCATCCCGAGGTCGGCG
The DNA here is from genome assembly GCF_038419725.1 of Roseateles sp. PN1. Taxonomy (NCBI): domain Bacteria; kingdom Pseudomonadati; phylum Pseudomonadota; class Betaproteobacteria; order Burkholderiales; family Sphaerotilaceae; genus Roseateles; species Roseateles sp. PN1. The sequence continues at coordinate 53,141 of NZ_JBCARA010000012.1, forward strand.
CCTGGCTGCACTTCGCGGAAGGGCTGATGAGTTACTACACCGACTTCAGCGTCGCCGCGCATGAAAAGATTGCGCATGCCTATGCCATCGCCAAGTCGGCAAACCTGGCGCAGCTGCAGGCCTTGAGCGCTGCCTGGCTGGCGCAAATCGCCTATGTGCAGCATCAGCAAGTCGAGATGGTGGCGTTTGCGCAGGCCTGTGATGCGGCAGCCGCGCCGGATGACCATGCGGCCCGCTACCGCCTGTGCACGGTGATGGGTTTGGCGCATTTGTACGCCGGTCAAGAGCCCGGCGCACGCGGCTGGTTTGCCAAAGCGCGCGTGCATGCGCAGGCCGATGGTGACGATGCCGCGATCTCCGCCCTGATGTACAACATGGCCGAAATGCGTACCGCGCAGGCCCGTCGCGACTCATTGCTGAGCCAGTTCTCCGCCAGCGCTGTCGCGAATTCAGGCCTCTTGCTGGGGGCGGATTCGGTCAGCCATTTCGACGCCGTTGTGGGTGGCTCGGTGATGCCGGATCTGACGCCCGTGCTGCGCGCACAGATCCTCACCGTTGAGGGCGATTTTGCGCAGGCGCGTTCGCTCTTCGAGGCGCATTTGCCGCAAGCCATGGCCGCTGGCCTCTCGCGTTTGGGCAGCAGCTTGCTGGCCGATTTGGCCTGGTGCCGGGTCAACACCGGGCAGGCCGAGCAAGGCTTGCGCCAAGCCCAGGAGGCCGAACTGGAGTTGGACCCGCATTGCGATGTGGACGATCGCGCCATCACTTACAGCCGGCTGGCGCAGATCTACGCTGCCTTGGGGGACACCGCCAATGCCGAACGCCATGCCAAATCGGCTGCGGCCGAGTGGGCGGAGTTTGCGAGCCAGCAAGCCGCTTGGGGCCAAGCGCTGGCAGCGGCAGGGATGCAGCCGCGCTGAGGTCGGGCCGGATGCGGCGTGAAGGTGGCCTGAGGGCTGCTTGCCGCGCCGTCCGGTGGTAACTGGCAGCGCCAGCCGCACAGACATCAGGCCGGCGCTTTCAGCCTCAATTCAAGGCCATGCTCAGCTTGCGGCGGTACTGGTCCAGCACTGGGTCGCTGGGCGGCAACACGGTGTGGCCGGCCAACTCCAGCGTGCCCTTGGCATCTGCGCCGGGTTTGCTTGCCGCAGCCTTGGCGGCGGGCTTGGTCATTAACTCCAGAATCGCCACATAGGTGATGCGGGCCAGGCCGTTGTTCCAGGCTTTGTCGCGCATGATGATTTCCAGCAACTCGTCCATCGCGCCGGTGAAGTCATGGCCGGCCAGCAGGCCTTGGGCCAGGGCGAAGCGGGCTTCGAAATCGCGCTTATTGCTGGCGATCGCCGCCTGCAACTCGGTCGCGTTGAGGCCTGCGGCGGCGCGCTCGCATGCCGCCAGCCAATGGCCCAGGGCGGCAAAGCGGGCGTGGCGGATGATGGTGTCTGCCGCCTGCGCGGCCACCGGGGCGAAGGCTTGTTGGGCGGCGGGCAGTTCGCCTTGTTCCAGCAGGGCCTTGATCAAGTCGAAGCGGGCCACTTCATTGCTGGGGTCGGTTTCCACCGCGGCTTGCAGCTTTTGCAGGGCCGAGCTCACATCGCCCTCGGCCAGCAGTTCTTCAGCAGCCGCCAAGTCTTCCTGCGCTTCCAGGGCTTCGCCGCTGGGCACGTGTCTGTCGAGGAACTCTCGGATATCGGCTTCGGGCACGGCACCTAGAAAGCCGTCCACCGGCTGGCCGCCGATAAACATCACGCAGAACGGAATGCTCTTGACGCCGAACATCTTGCTCAGCTGCGAGGCGATCTCGGGCACCTCGTCGGCATTGAGCTTGGCCAGGGTGAAGCGGCCGGCATAAGCCACTTCCAGCTTCTCCAGCACGGGCCCAAGGCTCTTGCAGGGGCCGCACCAGGGCGCCCAGATGTCCAGCAAAACGGGTTGCTGCATCGAACCCTGAATCAGCTCGGCTTCAAAATTCTGGAGGGTGATATCGATCATGGCTGGCAGTGGTGGGCAGTGTTGGGCGGTAGCGGGTGGTGGCGAATGACGGCGTCTTGCTGGCGTCAAGGTTTGTAAATGCGGCAGAGCGTGCAGGGCAAGTGGCGGCACCCGCCTACAATTCAAGGTTTTCCAGCCCCTGCAAGGTGTAGCGCCTGGGCTGTTCAATTGAGCGGATTTTCCAATGAGTGCAGCATCTCCTTTGGTTGGCGTGGTGATGGGTTCCAGCAGTGACTGGGACACCATGAAGCAGGCCGCCGACATTCTCGCCGAGTTCGGCATCGCCTTTGAGGCCCAGGTGGTCAGTGCGCACCGCATGCCCGACGAGATGTTTGCCTATGCCGAGGCCGCTGCTGGCCGGGGCTTGCAAGCCATCATCGCCGGCGCCGGCGGTGCCGCCCATCTGCCAGGCATGCTGGCCGCCAAGACGGTGGTGCCGGTGCTGGGTGTGCCGGTGGCCAGCCGCCATCTGCAAGGCGTAGACTCGCTGCATTCCATCGTGCAAATGCCCAAGGGCATCCCGGTTGCCACCTTTGCCATCGGCACCGCCGGTGCGGCCAATGCGGCGCTGTTCGCTGTGGCCATGCTGGCCAACCACGATGCAGCCCTGCGCGACAAGCTGCAGGCCTACCGCGTGCGCCAGACCGAAGTCGCCAAGGCGATGACGCAGGATCTGGTCTGATGTCCGCCGCCAAGTTGCCGGGTCAAGCCACCCTGGGCGTGATGGGTGGCGGCCAGTTGGGTCGCATGTTTGTGCACGCGGCGCAGGCCCTGGGTTACCGCACCGTGGTGCTGGACCCCGATGCCGACAGCCCGGCCGGCCTGGTGGCCCATCAACATATTTGCGCTGATTACGCGGATGCTGCCGGCCTGACCGAGTTGGCCGCGCAGTGCGATGCCATCACCACCGAATTTGAGAACGTGCCCGCGCAAGCCTTGCAGCAATTGGCGCAGACCCGCTTTGTGGCGCCCGCTGCCGCGGCAGTCGCGATCTGCCAGGACCGTGCGGACGAAAAGGCCCACTTCCAGGCCAGCGGCGTGGCTTGCGCGCCCTATGCGCAGATCCGTGACGAGGCTGAGCTGGCGGCGGTGAGCGATGCGCTGCTGCCCGGCATTCTGAAAACCGCCCGCATGGGCTATGACGGCAAGGGCCAGATCCGCGTACGCAACCGCGCCGAACTGGTTGCTGGCTGGGCCGAGCTGAAGCAAGTGCCTTGCGTGCTGGAGCAAATGCTGCCGCTGGCGCTGGAGTTGAGCGTGATCAGCGCCCGCAACGCGGCTGGCCAAATGGTGCAGTTCCCGGTGCAGCAGAACCTGCACCGCGACGGCATTCTGGCCGTCACGCAAGTGCCGGCACCCGCCGTCAGCGCGGACTTGGCAGCCCAGGCCCTGGCGGCCGCGGCGCGCATCGCCACCGAGTTGAACTATGTGGGCGTGCTGTGCGTGGAGTTCTTTGTGTTGCAGGACGGCAGCCTGGTGGTCAACGAAATGGCGCCGCGCCCGCACAACTCCGGCCACTACACCATGAACGCCTGCGATGTGTCGCAGTTCGATTTGCAGGTGCGCGCCATGGCCGGCTTGGCCCTGAATCAGCCGCGCCTGCATTCGCCCACCGTGATGCTGAATTTGCTGGGCGATTTGTGGTTCGATGGGCAAGGGAAAGAGCAAGGGCAGGAGCGCACACCCGCCTGGGCACAAGTGCTGGCGCTGCCCGGCACACACTTGCATCTCTACGGCAAGGCTTCGGCCCGGCCGGGGCGCAAGATGGGCCACCTCAACATCACCGCCGCCACGGCGGCCGAAGCCGAGGCCACGGCGCGTGCCGCCGCCGCGCTGCTCGGCCTGCCCACGCAGTGGTAACAGCGCCAAGCGCCAAGCCCATGTTGTTGGACGGACAAGACCCGCAAGCCCTGGCCCAGGCCGCCGCTGCCCTGGCGGCCGGTGAGCTGGTGGCCTTCCCGACCGAAACGGTTTACGGCCTGGGTGCGCGCGCCGATGTGGACACGGCCGTGGCCAAGATTTTTGCGGCCAAGGGCCGGCCGGCCGATCACCCCTTGATCGTGCATGTGCTGGATGCCGCCGACGCGGCGCAGTTCGCTCTGGCCTTGCCGCCGACGGCGCAGCGCCTGATGGCGGCCTTCTGGCCCGGCCCGCTGACCGTGATCGTCAAACGCCAGCCCGGCATGGCCGCAGCGGCGGCAGGCGGGCAAGACAGCATCGGCCTGCGCTGCCCGGCGCACCCGGTGGCGCGCGCCTTGCTGGCGGCCGCGCGCGAGCGCGGTGTGGCCGGCGTGGCGGCACCCAGCGCCAACCGCTTTGGTCGCGTCAGCCCCACGCAGGCGCAACATGTGGCGGATGAGTTCGAACCCGGCCTGCTGGTGCTCGACGGTGGCGACTGCGAAGTGGGCATCGAGTCCAGCATCGTCGACTGCTCGCGCGAGCGGCCGGTCTTGCTGCGCCCCGGTGTGTTGACGCCGCAGCAAATCGAAGCCGCGTTGGGCGAGCCCCTGGCGCCTGCGCATCAGGGCGACCCGGCCGCGCCGCGTGCCTCCGGCACCCTGGTGGCCCATTACGCGCCGCGCGCCGTGGTGCGCTTGATGAGCAGCCCGGCCCTGGCACAAGCCCTGGCAGGCGAGCGCCCGCAGGGGCTGGCGGTATATTCGCGCGTGGCCTCTGCCGAGGCCGCGTCAACTGGCTCGGCTATCCTCTGGCGCCAGATGCCCGCCGAGGCCAAGGCCACGGCGCATGAGTTGTTTGCAGTTTTGCGAGAGTTGGACGGCGCCGGCGCCAGCCAAATCTGGATCGAAGCGCCACCTGCTGATGTGGCGTGGGATGGGGTCAGAGACCGCTTGTCCCGCGCGGCGGCGGCGTTTGAAGCTTAAGAGCGTCAGCTTAGGGGCCTACCGGCCCGGCTGGCTTGGTTTTTTGGTACGGAGAGTTCATGAAGAGTTTCAAACCTGGCCCGCGTGGCTTTGATGCCCGCTCGAGTCGCCACGGTATTGCCGGTCTGGCCTTCGCCGCCCTGACGTCCCTGGCCTTGCTGAGCGGCTGCGGCGGTGGCACTTCGCAAATTGAGCCCTTCGCACCCACTCGCATCATCAGCTTCGGCGACGAAAGCAGCCTGATCACCAGCGACGGCAAAAAGTACACCATCAACGGCCTCAGCGCGACCACCAACACCCTGGACTGCAGCCTGAACCCGCTGTGGGTGCAGACTCTGGCATCGTCCTTCGGCCTGGTGTTCCGTGAGTGCAATCCCAACCAGATCGCCACGCCCACAGGCCTGATGTACGCCATGGCGGGCGGCAAAGTGGCCGATATGAAGAACAAGCTGGACGCGCATTTCGCCGTCAGCACCTTCGGCCCCAAGGATATGGTCACCGTGATGGTGGGTGCCAACGACATTCTGGAGCTGTATGCCGCCTACCCGGCGCAGAACCAGGCCTCCTTGTTGGACGAGGTGCGGGCCCGCGCCCGCGTGTTGGCCGACCAGATCAACCGCATCGCCAATGCGAATGGCCGCATCGTGCTGGCCACCGTGCTCGACCAGGGCCAAACCCCGTTCGCCCTGAAAGAGCGTTCGAGCAAGGGTGACATCGACCGCGCCGCCTTCCTGACCGAGCTGACGCGCGAGTTCAATCTCGAAATGCGCGTCAACATCCTCAATGATGGCCGCAAGATCGGCCTGGTGCTGGCCGACGAGAACCTGGAAACCGTGGTCAAGTTCCCTTCGTCCTTCGGCTTCAGCAATGTGGTCGATGCTGCTTGCCTGACCACGGTGGCGATCGAGAACTGCAATACCAATACATTGATCGCCGACAGTGGTGCCACAACCTGGTTGTGGGCCTCGGACACCTTGATGTCGCCTGGCGGCCAGGCGCGCTTGGGCTCCATCGCCCTGAGCCGCGCGCGCAACAACCCCTTCTGATTTTTTGGCTGGTCCTTGGCCCGGCTGCGGCGACGCGGTCGGGCTTTTTCTTGTCATCACCTACGCCTCGCTACACTGCTTCAATGACCGTTCTGCTGGCTCTCGACAGTTCCACCGAAATCATGACCCTGGCACTCAGCAGCCCGGCGGGTGAGGCCTTGTTCGAGGCCGAAGGCGGCGCCAACGCCTCCGCGCGCCTGGTGCCCGAAGCGCTGGCGCTGCTGGCTGGCGCCGGCCTGCGCCTGGCGGATGTTGATGCGATCGCCTTCGGGCGCGGCCCCGGTGCCTTCACCGGCCTGCGGGCGGCCTGCGCCGTCGTGCAAGGCCTGGCTTTTGGTGCGGCTAAGCCGGTGCTGGCGATTGATAGCCTGGCCCTGGTGGCCGAAGATGCGCGCCAGCAAGCCGTCTTGGCCGGCGCGCCGCTCAGTGGCCGGGTCTGGGTGGCGATGGATGCCCGCATGGGCGAGATTTACGCGGCCGCCTTCCAGTGCAGCACCGACGGCGCCTGGCAAACCGAACAGGCCGCAGCACTTTACAAACCGGCCGATCTGGCCGCGCATTGGCTGGCGCAAGGCGAGGCATTTGCGTTGGCGGGCTCGGCCTTGACCCCGTTCGCTGCCGAATTGGCGCCGGCACAAGCCTTGTTCGAAGGCCGCGCCTGGCCGCAGAGCCGCTCACGCGCCGCAGCCTTGGCGGCCCTGGCGCGTCAGGCCTGGGCAAATGGCGAGTTGCTTGATGCCGCCGAGGCCATGCCGGTCTATGTGCGCGACAAAGTGGCACAGACCACGCAGGAGCGCCTGGCCTTGCGCGCCGCTGCGGCTGCAGCGCCGTGAGCCTTTCTCTGAGCCCGTCTTCTCCCATGAGCGCCTTGCCGAATTCAATGTCCCAGCCGGAAAGCGCTGCTGCTTCAGCTCTTGCTGCAGCGGGCCTGCATTTGCGCGCCCTCAGCCCGCTCGACTTGCCCGCCATCATGGCCATCGAGACCCAGGTCTACGCCCAGCCCTGGAGCGAGGGCAATTTCAAGGATTCGCTGGCCTCTGGCTACGAAGCTTTTGGCCTGTGGGGGCCTGCAGCCCATGCAAGTGACGCGCAAGCGGACGAATTGCGCGGCTATTGCTTGGCGATGCCCGGCGTGGACGAAATGCACTTGCTCAATATCTCGGTGCACCCCGCCTACCAAGGCCAGGGCTTGGCGCAAGCCATGCTGACCCACTTGGTGCAGCGCTGCCGCGCGCTGGCTTGCGCCCAGCTCTGGCTGGAAGTGCGCCACAGCAACCAGCGCGCCCGCATGGTTTACCGCCGTTACGGTTTCAGCGAGGTGGGCTTGCGCCGCGCCTATTACCCGGCCCATCTTGGCCTGCGTGAAGACGCGGTGCTGATGAGTTTGCCGATTGCGATTGAGAAAGCCGGCCAGGAGCCACAGCCATGACTTGGGACGAGCGTCAACGCGCCATGCTGGCGGCCATGGGCTTGCGGGTCTGGCCACGTGCCGAAGCGCTGGCCGATGCTGACGAAACAGTTGCCGCGCAGGCTGAGCCGCACGCGGAAGCGGTGGACGATCCGGCGCCAGCAAGAGGCGTTGAACGCGACACCCGTGCCGCGCCAGCGCCATCCTCACGCCCCTCGGCACCCGCTGTCGCGGCCGTTCAAGCTCTACCCGCAGCCCTGCGCGGCGAACCTGCGCCCACGGCTTCGCCAAGTGGCACTGCGCCCCTCATTGATGCTGCCGCATTGGATTGGGCGGGCTTGCAGGCGGCGGCAGAAGCCTGCCGCGCCTGCGCCTTGGGTGAGGGCGGCGCCAAGTTGTTTGGCCAAGGCCAGGCACCTGGGCTCATGCCGAAGGTGAGATGCCTGGTGGTGGTTGATGCGGCCGCTGAGTTGGGCGATGGCGATGGCCAGTCACCGCTGAGTGGCGAAGCCGGCACCTTGCTTGCCAATCTGCTGCGGGCCATGGGTCTGAACCTTGCTCAGGCTGCGGATGGGGCTGACCCCGCTGATGCGCGCCCACTGGCCTTTGTGACCAGTCCTCTGAAATGCCGGCCGCAGGCGGGCAAGTCCGCCGCAGCGGCTGAGTTGCAGCGCTGCCAGCCCTTGCTGGCTCGCCAGATTGAGCTGCTGGCGCCGCAGCTGATCCTGGCTCTCGGGCCTTTGTCCATCCAGGCGCTGCTGAGCACCCCGGAGCCACTGGGCCGCCTGCGCGGCCGCGTGCACAGCTATCGCAATATCCCGGTGGTGGTCAGCTACCACCCCGCCTATCTGCTGCGCCAGCAGGCCGATAAGCCGCGCGCCTGGGCCGATTTGTGCCTGGCCCTGGCCAGCTTGGAGGGGCAGTCTTGAAGCCCAGCGACGCCCATCCAACAAGCGAAACAAGCGATCTGGCGCAGCTGATCCAGCAAGACATTGCCGCCGCCGGTGGCTGGATTGGCTTCGATCGTTTCATCGCCCAAGCCTTGTATGCGCCCGGCCTGGGCTATTACAGCGGCGCGCGGCCCAAATTCGGCTTGATGCCAGACGGGCCGCAGGGCAGCTCTGACTTCGTCACCGCACCCGAAATCTCGCCCCTGTTCGGCCAAGCCTTGGCTGCGCAACTGGCGCAGGCGCTACAAGTGACGGGCACCCGCACCCTGTGGGAGTTTGGTGCCGGCACCGGCGCCCTGGCCGAGCAGTTGCTGCAGGCGCTGGGGGATCGCATTGATCGCTACTGCATCGTCGATCTGTCCGGCAGCCTGGCCGCCGTTCAGGCTCAGCGCCTGGCGCGCTGGCAGGGCAAGGTGGAATGGCTGCAGCAGCTTCCCGCCGAGTTCGAGGGCGTGGTGGTCGGCAACGAGGTGTTGGACGCCATGCCGGTGCAATTGCTGGCCTTTGATGGCCAGGCCTGGGCCGAGCGTGGCGTGGTCAGCCACGGTGCGGGCTTTGCCTTCGAGGACCGGCCCACGCCCTTGCGCCCGCCCTTGCTGGATAGCGTGCCCGGCAGCGTGACCGAAATTCATCCCCAAGCGGAAGCCTTTGTGCGCACCCTGGCGCAGCAGCTCAAGCGCGGCGCGGTGTTTTTGCTCGACTACGGCTTCCCCGAGGCCGAGTACTACCACCCCCAGCGCCACGGCGGCACCTTGATGTGCCACCACCTGCACCGCGCCGACCCCGACCCGCTGCAGCTGGTGGGTGAGAAAGACATCACCAGCCATGTCAACTTCACCGGCATCGCCTTGGCTGGGCAAGAGGCCGGGTTGACCGTGCTTGGCTACTGCAACCAGGCTAATTTCCTCATCAACTGCGGCCTGGCCGAGTTGATGGAAGCTGCCACCTTGCCCCAGCGCGCCATGGCCCACCGCCTGATCGCCGAGCATGAGATGGGCGAGCTGTTCAAGGTGATCGGCTTCGCCGCAGGCGAGGAGTTCGAGGCTCTGGGCTTCGTGCGCGGCGACCGCAGCCACACCTTGTAAGCGCTGCTGGCCCTGGGCGTTAGCAGCGCCGGGCTCAGCAGAAACCAGCCAATCGCTTAACCGAGCGCCAGCAAGGCCGCCAATCGCGCCTGCTGCACCGCCCGCCCGATGGCTGGGCCGCTCTTGCCCTCGGCCAGGGCCTGGGCGCTGACCGCACTCAAATCCAGGGCCAACAGCTGGCTCAGATCGGCCAGCAGACGCTCGCGCTGCGGATAGGGCCGGTCCTCGAAGCCGAGGCGGCCACGCGCATCGCATTCGCAGGCCCACAGCATTTGCTCGAAGCGCTCCGGGCGGCGCCAGGCGTCGCAGCGCTCCAGCAGGCGCAGCCGCGCCTCGGCGCCAAAGCTTTGGCTTTGGTGGACATGGGTGTGCTCGCGCGCCACCAAGTCGGCCAGCTCCTTGCAATCATTCGGCACGCGCCAGCGTTCGCTCAATTGCTTGGCCAGCTTGGCGCTCTGGCCTTCATGGCCGATATGGCGCGGCAGCAGTTCGGGCGCGGTGAGGCCTTTGCCAAGGTCGTGGCACAGTGCCGCGTAACGCACCGGCAGCGGGGCCAGGTCTTGCGCGGCATGGTCCAGCACCATCAGCACATGCAGGCCAGTGTCGATCTCGGGGTGATGGGCGGGAGGCTGCGGCACGCCGAACAGGCGGTCCAATGCCGGGCATAGCCGGGCCAGCGCGCCGCAGTCGCGCAGCACTTCGATCATGCGCGAGGGCTTGGCCTCCATCAGCCCGCGTGAGATTTCTTGCCAGACGCGCTCGGCCACCAGCGCGTCCACCTCGCCGGCGGCCACCATCTCGCGCATCAACGCGGTGGTTTCCTCGGCGATGCTGAAGTCCGCAAAGCGGGCGGCGAAGCGGGCCAGCCGCAGGATGCGCACCGGGTCTTCCGCGAAAGCGGGCGAGACATGGCGCAAGACCTTGTCCGCCAAGTCGCGCTGGCCGCCGTAGGGGTCGATGATCTGGCCATCAGCCGCCTGCGCCATCGCGTTGATGGTCAGGTCGCGGCGGCCCAGGTCTTGCTCCAGCGTGACCTCGGGCGCGGCGTGAAAGGCGAATCCGCGATAGCCCGGCGCGGTCTTGCGCTCGGTGCGGGCCAGGGCGTATTCCTCATGGGTCTTCGGGTGCAGAAAAACCGGGAAGTCCTGGCCCACGGCCACAAAGCCCGCCGCCAACATGGCCGCGGGATCGGCGCCAATGACCACCCAGTCGCGGTCACTCTGGGGTAGGCCCAACAAGCTGTCGCGCACCGCGCCGCCCACCAGATAGCTTTGCATCGAACTCATCATTCCTTCAAAAAACTTCCTGCCGGCGAAGCTTGTTCGGCCGGCGATGGCTTGTCATGCGGCCCAAACTGGGCCGGGCCGCTTAGGCATTCGCGGTGCCCTGTGCGCCGCCATCATAGGGAATGACGCCCGTCGCCTTGTGTCTCGGCTACGCAGGGCGCCGCCTGCTGCGACTTGCGCAGGCCCATGAGCCGGGTGCGGCAGCCAGAAAACGGATCGGGCCAGTGAATCGCCGCACTTTGTTCGCTGGGCGCTATGTACCGAACCAATCTTTACAAAGTTTCGGGCGATTTGAGGCCAAAACCCGGCTTGCACCCGCAGCTAGGGGGCTGTGCCGCGCGGGCAAGCCGGGTACATTCGAGCAAACTCAGTCGAGTTCAAGAATCTAGCCTGCCAAAAACACGCTGGATTCACATCAAGATTGGAAGTCGTATGAAGCTCAAACTTATCGTCGCCGCCGTTTTGTCCCTCTCCGCTGTCGCCGCTTCGGCCGCCTCGGTCGATTTGGGCACGCTGGACGGCACGGGTTTTGATTCGACAGGGGGGTTCTCTGGCAAGTTCGCCCTGGGCGAGGCCATTAGTGACGCCTGGAGCTTCACACTGGACACCGCGTCCAATGTGTCTTTCGGCGCGCAGCAGTCCTTTTCATTCGGCAATGGCATCACCAGCTTTGCCGGTGTTCTGGCCGGTTACGGCCCGCTGACTCTGACGGTCAATCCGGCTAATACACAGGCCAATCTGAACTGGTCGGGCCTGTTGGCAGCCGGCACTTACACCGTGAACCTCAGCGGCATTTCTGGCGCACGCAATACCACTTACGTCACGACGGTGGCAGCCACGCCGGTGCCTGAGCCCGAGAGCTACGCGCTGCTGATGGCTGGCCTGGGTGTGCTGGGCTTTGTGGCCCGCCGCCGCAAGTCGGTCTGAGTTGCACCGCAGTCGTCCGAGGCTGCATCGCACAAGAAAAAAGCGCCTGAGGGCGCTTTTTGTTTGTCCGTCGTTTTGGCAGTGCCGGGGCCTGTGAAACCAGCTCAGTCCCTGGACTTGCGGTAGGGCTCGTCAAAGTCCAGAAAGTCTTTTTCTTCCATGGCATCTGCCACCCAGGCGGCCACGGCCGGTTGGGCTTGAATGAGGTGCGAGTAGGCTGCAGCGGCCGGGCTCAGCGGCAGGCCGTAGCGGCTGACGCGCATCACCATGGGCGCGAAATAGGCATCCGCCGCGCTGAAAGCGGCGCCAAACAGGAAGGGGCCGCCGCTGGCCGCCAGCGCATCGCTCCAGAGTGCGTCCAGGCGTTGCAGGTTTTTCCGCAGGCCTTCGTCCTTGGCGAGCAAGTCTGGGCCGATGTGGCTCAGATCGGCTTCGATATTCATCGGGCACAGGCCGCGCAGCTTGCCAAAGCCGGCGTGCATTTCGGCGCACAGGCTGCGGGCGCAGGCGCGCTGCTTGGCGTCCACCGGCCAGATGGCATGGGCGGGGAAGCGCTCGGCAATGGCTTCGGTAATGGCCAGGGTGTCCCACACAGCAAAGCCGTCATCCGCCACCAGCACTGGCACCTGGCCGGTCGGATTGATCTCGGCCAGCGCGCGGTAAAAGCTGGAGCCCGGCGTGAAGTCGAAGCGCAGCTTCACTTCCTCGAAGGGGATGCCAAAAGCCTTCAGCAGCACCCAGGGGCGCATGGACCAAGAGGAGTAGTTTTTGTTGCCAATGACGAGCTTCATGTGCGGGCGGTGGGTTGGGTGATGACAGAGAGCTTCAGCTTAAGGGCAGCTGCGCAGGCCATGGGTGAGCAATCGGCATGGCTTTATTGCTCGCCCGGCAAGGATGGCGCCGGAATGCTTTGCTTGGGCCCAATCTGCTGGCCCAGGCGCTTGCGCAGGCTGCTGGCCTCGGCGCCTTCATTGAGCATTTGGGCGTAAAGGGTGGTGTTGGTCAGCACCTTCTTCACATAGTCGCGGGTTTCGTTGAAGGGAATGTTCTCTACCCAGATGGCGGCGTCGACTGTGTTGCCCTCGCGCCAGCGCCGTGGTCGGCCCGGCCCCGCGTTGTAGGCCGCCGCTGCCATGGCCATGGAGCCACCAAAATCGTCCAGCACCAGCTTCAGGTAGCTGGTGCCGATCAGCACATTGAAGTCGCGGTCATTGAGTAGTTCGGGGCTGTAGGCGATGCCCACTTTCTTGGCCGTCCAGCGCGCGGTGGCCGGCATTACCTGCATCAGACCGGAGGCACCGACATGCGAGCGCGCGTCCATCACAAAGCGTGATTCCTGGCGGATCAGGCCGTAGACATAGGCCGGGTCCACGCCGACCTGGCGCGCCTTGGTGGTGAGCTCGGGCTTGTGCGGCATGGGGAAGCGCTGGGCCATGTCGATCTCGCGCCGGGTGCGCTCGCTGCTATTGATGCAGCGGTCCCAAATCTCGCGCTCGCAGGCTTCTTGGGCGGCGGCGCGCAGCTCGCGCTCGCTCATGCCGCGCAGGCTGAAGTTCCATTCGCGCACGCCTTCGTTGCGCAAGTCGCTGGCGATCAGCAGCAGGGCGCGCTTCAGGCCAGGATGGCTCTGCGCCGCCGCGCGCTCACTGGCGACCAGCGCCGTCGGCGTGGCCGGCAGCGTGGGCGGGGTGCCCAGCTCTTCGGCGGCTAGGCGCCCGTAAAACGTCATCGGCGAGGCAATGGCTTGCAGCAGCTCGCGTGCCTCTTTGTGCAGGGGCTCGCCGGTTGCGCCATCGGCCGCCGTGGCTTGCAGGGCACGGGCGCGCCAGTACTGCCAGGTAGCGTCGCGCTGCTCGGTCTCGCTCAGCAAGGCCATGCTTTTGAGGGCCTGGAACCAGCGCCCATCGCGCAGCGCCGCGCGCGTGGCCCAAGCCAGGGTGTCGTCGCTCCAGTCCGGGCCGCCTTTTTGCTTTTCGCTGAGTTTGAGGGCGCGCTCAAAATAGTCGGGCGCATCGCTGCTGAGCTTGATGGCCGCTTGGCGGCCTGTCTGCGCCCAGGCCCAGGCAGCCAGCTCGGCAGGCAACTGGCGCTGCCAGCGGCTGCTGAGCTGCTCGGCCGTCACGCCGGCATCATTGGCCGCCATGCGCAGCAAGGCCAGGGTGTTCAGCTCATCATGGATGCGCGTGCCGGTCTTGGCCTTGCGGGCCAGATAGCGTGTCGGGTTGTCAAAAATCTCCGCCAGCGCCAACTCCACCGGCTTGCCCAGCAGGCTCGCGGTTTGCTTGGCCAGGCGCACTTTGTTGGTCTCCACCGCCAGGCGCAGCTTGATCCACAGCTCGGCGCTGCTCAGCTGCTTGGCGTCCACCAAATTGCTGGCCAGCAGCTGGCAGCCGTCATCGCCCTCGCGCTGCGCCATCCAGGCGGCGCGGGCGGCGTCCTTGACCTTGCGGCCGGCCAGATGCTCGGTGAGCAGGGCGTAGCAGGTGACTTCGCGGTCGTCACGCATCTGAAAGCGCGGGTAATCGGCGGCGAAGTTGCTCCAATCACGCCGGCGGCCCAGCTCCAGCAGCCAGTCATTGCGCAGCCGGTCTTCCACATAGCTGCCGGGCCAGCGGGCGTAGAAGGCCTCCAGCTCCGGCTGGCTGGTTTCAGCCAGGCGCAGGCCCAGCTGCCAATAGTCCATCCAGGGCGCCAGCGGGTGGCGCTGTTCGATGGCCGTAGCCGCTGCGGCGCTGGCGCGCTTTTTGTCCTTCAACCGCAGGGCCTCGCGGGCTTCGATCAGCAGCGGGTCAGGTCTTGCCTGTTCGGCCTTGCTGGGCGTTGCCGGGCTTTGCGCATGGCAGAGGCCTGAGCCGGCCAAACTCAAGGCCAGGGTCACCAGAGTTGAGAGTCCCAGGCGCTTCCAGGTCTTGGCCAAGGGCTGCGCTTCATATACTGACAAAACTGAGTCCTTCAAAAACAAATCATGGCTGAACATCTGATGGCACCGCACGACCGCAAAGCCCTGCGCACCCAATTGCTTGCGGACCGCGCGGCCTGGCTGCTGAGCCCTGCTGGCCATGCCGCCGCCGCCGCCCTGGGCCACCATCTGCGCGAGGTGTTGACCCAATTGGAACCGCAATGCCTGGGTGTTTTCTGGCCCTTGGAGGGTGAATTTAACGCAGCCGCGTATTTGCAGGGCCTGGCCTTGCAGGATGCACCCGCTTTTGCACAAGCTATTGCGCCGGCAATTGATGCCGATGAGGCGGCCGATGAGGACGAAGATGATGCCCCGCGCTGCCTGCAATTGCACCGCCTGGACTGGGCCTTGCCCTATGCCTACAAGGCCGGCGAGCGCCGCATGGAGTACCGGCGTTGGGATGGCCATCCGCCCAGCGCTAACGACGAATGCGGCATTCCCACCAGCACGGGCGCGCCGGTCTTGCCCGATGTGGTGCTGGTGCCCTGCGTGGGCTTCACCCGCGAGGGCTATCGCCTGGGCTACGGCGGCGGTTATTTCGACCGCTGGCTGGCCGCGCACCCCGGCGTCATCAGCATCGGCCTGGCTTGGTCGGTCAGCGAGGCCGCGTTCGCGGTCGAGTCGCATGATCAGGCCCTGACCCTGCTGCTGACGGAAAAAGAAGTGATCTCACCTTGACCGAGTCTTTGCGCCCCGCTGCGGTGGCAAGCCTTGCGCCCACCCAGCATGCCGTGGCCCGCCTGCGCCATGCCGCGCTGACGCGCGAAACCCGGCCCTATCTCGACCGCAGCGTGCGCCAAGATCGCTGCCCCAATTGCCGCTTGCTGCTCAGTCACTGCATGTGCGCACTGCGGCCGCCGCCGCAACTGGCGCGCGCCGGGGTCTGCCTGATCATGGCCGAGTTCGAGGCGCTCAAGCCCAGCAACACCGGTTGGTTGATCGCCGACTTGCTGGCCGACACCTCGGCCTTCGCCTGGGCGCGCACGGTGCTCGATCCGGCCTTGCCCGAACTTTTGAATGATCCGCAGTGGCAACCCTATCTGGTCTTCCCCGGCGAATTCGCGTCCCCTGATCGGGTGCGCAGCGACTTGCTGCCGGAGGCTTTGGTGGCAGGCGTCGCTGCTTCTGCCGCAGGCGAAGTCGGCGCCACGACCCGGCGCCCGCTCTTTGTCTTGCTGGACGGCACCTGGGCTGAAGCCTGCAAGATCTTCCGAAAAAGCCCGTATCTTGATCGTCTGCCGGTGCTGAGCCTGCAGCCCGAGCAGTTGTCGCGTTATCGCCTGCGCCGCCACATTCACGCCAACCATTTCTGTACCGCCGAAGTGGCCGCACTCTGCCTGGCCCTGGCCGGCGAGGCTCAGCTGGCGCAGCGCCTGGAGGCCTATCTGGATGTGTTCAGCACCCGCTATCTGCAAGCGCGGCAAAGCGTGCCTGCAGACCTGACGGATGCCACCCATCAACATTGGCTGGCGCTGTGCGCCGAGTGATCTAGACCTCGCCCACCTCCGCCCGCGACAGCGCTGCTTGCGCTTCGATCCAATGGGCGAATTGCTGCACCTCGGGCCGCTGGCGGCCCTGTTCCGTTTGCAGCATCCAATAGGCAAAGGGGCTGGCCATGCGGGCGCCGGCGCCGAAGGGCTCGACCAAGTCGCCGCGCTGCAATTGTTCTGACACCAGCACCAAGCGGGCCAGGGCCACGGCCTGGCCGGCCAGTGCCGCTTGAATCTGCTGGTAGGTGAAGTTGAGATACATCCAGCGGCGCGGCTGCAACTCGGCCTGGCCTTGGCCGGCCAGCCAGCGCCGCCAGCTGAGGTATTCGGCGCTGGGCCGGTGATCATCCTCTTCGGCCAAGGTGTACTCGGCCAGATCGGCCGCCTTGCGCAAGGGCGGGCTGCTGCCTTGCGCGGCCTGCGTCGCCAGCATGCCGCTGATAACGGGCGTTAGCACTTCGCCGAACAGGCGCAGCGCGCCGCTGGGTACGCGGTCCGGCGAGGTGTAGCGCAGGGCAAGATCGACCTCGCTGTCTTCCAACTCCAGCACGCTGTCGTTGGCCGAGACGCGGATGTCGATGTCTGGGTGCGCCTGCTGAAACGCTGCCAAGCGCGGGATCAGCCACAGCGATGCAAAGGACGCGAACGTGGTGACGTTGACCACCTGGCGCCCGTGGGCCTGGCGGATCTGCCGCACGCTTTGGTCCAGGCGTTGCAAGACTTGTTCGGCGGTGGGCTTGAGCACGGCGCCGTCGCTGGTCAGCTCCACAAAGCGGGTGCCGCGCAGAAAGAGCGCCGTGCCGATTTCCTCCTCCAGCGCGCGGATCTGGCGGCTGATGGCGGATTGGGTCAGGTGCAGCTCTTCGGCCGCGGCGCGGAAGCTCAAGAGCCGCGCCACCGCCTCGAAGGCGCGCAGCGGGCCAATCGCCAGCGGGCGTTGGCGGGGCAGCGCTTTGGGGACAGGCTTGGTGGCAGGCGCTGGCGGCAGGTTGGAGGCTTGATTCATGCTTGAACGGAATTAATCATGGCCGCCGATCTCATTGGACGCTGCAGCCCGCCAACTCTAGCATTCACACCTAATCGATGCGAACAATGCCTCACAGGTAAAGGCGGTCGCGGCGGATGATGAGGAGAGCAGTGATGAGTAATCAGCAAGCATTGTGGCGGCTTGACCCGGGTCAGGCGCTGAGTTTCAAGATCGGGCCGGGCGCACGTGAGTTGCAGGTGACGGCGGGGCGGGTCTGGTTGACCGAGGCCGCAGGCCAAGCGTCGAAGCAAGGCGCAGGGAAAGAAGGTCAGTTGCCGGCCGACGTTTGGCTGCAAGCCGGCGAGAGCCTGCGCCTGGCCTCCGGCACGCAAGTCTTGCTGGAGGGCTGGCCGTCGGCACAGTTTCAATTGTTGGTGCCGCCATGCCCTGAATTGGCCGAACAGCAGCAGCGCCGTCGCGCCACGGCGGGGCGTGCGCAGCAGGGCGCTATGCGCCACCTGCTGGCTTCTTCTTGGCGCGGCCTGGCGCGGCTGCCCGCGTCTTGGGGCTCAGCGCGCCCGGCGGCTTGATCGCTGCCGCGCGCTTGGCCACCTTCTGATTGGCCTTGGCGAGCTTTTGCGCCTGTGTGCGCAAGGCTGCCGCCATCGCCAAGCGGGCCCAGGGCGCAAGCAGTGGTGGCGAGTCCAGCGCTTCCTCGGGCGGGCGGAAGTAGCCCAGGGTCATGGTCTCGCCCTCGCGCTGATAGCAAAAGGGCTGGCAGCCGGCGGCCTCGAACTGGCCGCGTGTTTGCGCGTCGGTTTTCAGGTAAAGCTGCTCGTCAACAATCAGCGCGACAAAGAGGTCGTCCAGATAAATGCCGTGTCCGCCAAACATGCGGCGCAAGCGCACCGGCCCCAGGGGCTGCAATAGTTCGGCGCAATGTCGGGCGAATTCTTGGCTCATGGCGGGACTCTAAGCGACTCAGCGGCAGCACCCGCGAGCGTCAAGGGCCTGAATCCCATCAATCCTCCACTCAACGCTTCGCCGTCCCAGCGCTGGCCTTGCTAGCGCGCAGCCTGCAGCATGGCAGCCATTTTTTCGTGGATCAGATTGACGGCCTTGAGCGGCCGCAGCATCACCTTGAATTCGGTGACTTGCCCATCATCGTTCCACTTGATCATGTCCACGCCGTTGATGCTGATGCCGTCGAGCTCGAGTTCGAACTCCAGGATGGCATCTCGATCAGCTTTCAGCTCCCGCACGTATCGAAAAGACTCGTTGCCAAAGACATGGAATGCCGCAGCGAGATACATCGTCGTGATGGCCTTGCCGACTTGTGGCTTGTGTACGACCGGCGAATAAAACACGGCGTCATCTGCCAGCAGGGCATCAAGCCCTTGAACATCGCGTTGTTTGAGAAGCTTGTGCCAAGTGGCTATTGGGTCGAGTTGCATGGATCACCTTGGGTTCGGAGGAGGCCTGCTTGTTGGCACGTAACTTGAATTCCGTGCGGATTGGTTTGTGCGACTGGCTAGCCAGCACTTCTGCGCTCAACATAGCAAATGTGGGTGTGTCCCGGAACCGGTAGCAACCCACGGTCGAGCGGCAACTGGCTTTTCCCTGCCTAAACTGTGCGTCATGAGCGACATCCTGACTTTGACCATGAACCCGGCCGTCGATGTGTTCACCTCGGTGGACCGCGTCATCCCAGGGCACAAGCTGCGTTGTGAGCCGGCGCAGATGCACCCCGGTGGCGGGGGCATCAATGTGGCGCGGGTCTTGCACCGGCTGGGTAGCGATGTGCTGGCGCTGTATGCCGCTGGTGGCATCACGGGCAGCCTGCTGGCTGAGTTGCTGGCGCAGGAGCAAACGCCCGCGCAGGCGCTGCCGATTGCGGGCGAAACGCGTGAGAGCTTCACGGCCCACGAGCACAGCAGCCAGCAGGACTATCGCTTTGTGCTGCCCGGCCCGCGCTTGTCGGCGCTTGAATGCCAGCGTTGCCTCGATGCGCTGAGCCAGTTTGGCCGCCCGCGCTTTCTAGTGGCCAGCGGCAGCCTGCCGCCCGGCGCGCCGGAAGACTTTTATGCTCAGGTGGCCGGCCGGGCCCGGCAGCAGGGCAGCAAGATGGTGCTCGACACCTCGGGCGCCGCGCTGCTGGCGGCCTTGCGGGCGAGGGTCTATCTGGTCAAGCCCAGCTTGCGTGAGTTGCGTGAACTGACCGGCCTGCCTTTGACTGCCGAGCCTGAGTGGCGCGATGCGGCGCGCGCGCTGATCGAGCAGGGCCAAGCCGAGATCGTGGCCCTGTCTTTGGGGGAGGAGGGGGCGCTGCTGGTCTCGGCCCAGCAGGCTTGGCGCGCCCAGGCGCTCAAGGTGGAGGTGGCCAGCACCATTGGCGCGGGCGACAGCTTCCTGGCCGCGCTGGTGTGGTCGCTTGCTCAGCATGATCAGCATGATCAATTGGAATTGGCCTTGCGCCACGCCATGGCGGCGGGTGCGGCCGCGCTGCTGAAATCGGGCACCTCGCTGTGCCAGGCCAGCGATGTGCAGCGGCTTTTGGCGGATGTTCGGATCACGCAGGTCTGAAAAGCGCAGATGGCCGAACGGGCGCCGGCGCAAGATGAGTCAAGCCAAGACCACCGGAAACCCGCTCACGCCTGCCGCGCCGGCACTGCACAATGCCCTCAGATATGTCTTTGCTGCTGGAGTACCGCGTGGACTTGACTGATGACCGTGCTGCTGAACGCCAGAAATTGCGCCCCAAGCTGATTCGTGAGCGCTTGGACATGCCCGACCGCCTGGAGCGCGCCGAGGTGCTGCAGAGCGTTTTGCGCGCCTGGCTGATTCCGCGCGATGAGTTGACCATCGGCGCTTACTGGCCCATCAAGGGTGAGTTTGATCCGCTGCCGGCGCTGTACCGCTGGAGCGAATCTGACCCGCAGCGCAAGATCGGCCTGCCGGTGGTGGACAAGGTCCATGGCACGCTGAGTTTTCAGGTTTGGTATCCGGGCTGCCCGATGGAGGAGGATGCCTACGGTATCTTGAAGCCCAAAGACACCGAGGTGTTTGAGCCCGGTCTGGTGCTGGTACCTTGCCTGGGCTACGGACCCTTTGGCCTGCGCCTGGGTTATGGCGGTGGCTTCATGGACCGTACCTTGGCCTCGCTGACACCGCGCCCGGCCACGGCAGGCTTGGCTTATGCCCACGGCTTCCAGCCGCTACTGAAAGCTTTGCCTCACGACGTGCCGCTGGACGCCATGCTCACCGAGGAGGGCGTGGTGTGGGACAAGAATGGCTGAGTGCGCAGGGCGCCGCGCTGCACATTGCAACTGCGCCGCACCTGCTTGACGCATCGGTTCGCCTCAGATCCTGCTCGCCGCGATGCATTAATATATTTACAAAATACAAGCTGGGCGGAATTTCGCTCACAATTCAGTCATGACTAAGACCTACTCCCACCACCTCCATCAGCTGCAAGCCCAGGCCGAACAGGCGCTGGCGCGCTGTGGCTTTGATGCGCTTGTGATCGCCTCGGGCATCGAGAAGTACGCGTTTCTGGACGACCGGCCCTATCTGTTTGCGCCCAACCCGCACTTCAAGCATTGGCTGCCGCTGGTCAACCACCCGCACAGCTGGCTGCTGATCCGCCCCGGCCACAAGCCGCGGGTGGTGTACTACCAGCCGGATGATTTCTGGCATGTGCCGCCCAGCGACCCGGCCGGCGAGTGGACGGACCTGGTGGAGCTGGTGGTGATCGGCCAGCCCGAAGAGGCGCTCGCCCATCTGCAAGTGCCCGGCCGCCTGGCCATCATTGGCGAGGCGGACGCCGCCCTGGACGGCGTGACGCCCAACAACCCGGCCGATCTGCTCAATATCCTGCACTATCAGCGCGCCAACAAAACCGGCTACGAGCTGGAGCAAATGCGCGCGGCCTCGCGCCGCGCTGTGCCGGCCCATCTGGCCGCCAAGGCCGCCTTCCTGGCCGGCGCCTCCGAGTTGGACATTCACCGCGCCTATTTGGCTGCCTGCGGCCACACCGACCGTGACTTGCCGTACACCAATATCGTGGCACTCAACGAGCATGGCGCGGTGCTGCACTACCAGTATCAAGAGGCGCAAGCCCCGGCCGAATCCCGCGCGCTGCTGATCGACGCTGGCGCTCAAGTCAACGGTTATGCCAGCGACATCACCCGCACCTGGAGCGCCGGTGATGCCATGTTCGACGCCTTGCTGGCGCGCATGGAAGCGGCCCAGCTGGCGCTGGTGGATGAGGTGCGCGCGGGCGTGGACTATCGCAGCATCCACCTCAGCACTCACGCCAAGGTGGCGGGCATTCTGCAGGACCTCGGCGTGGTCAAACTGAGCGTTGCTGAGCAGCTGGCGCAGGGCGTGACCTCCACCTTCTTCCCGCATGGCATCGGCCATCTGATCGGCCTGCAGGTGCACGATGTGGGCGGCTTCATGGCTGACGACAGCGGCACGCTGTCGCCCAAGCCCGAAGGCCATCCCTATCTGCGCCTGACCCGCACGCTGACGCCTGGCATGGTGGTCACCATCGAGCCTGGCCTCTACTTCATCCCGACCTTGCTGAACAAGCTCAAGGCCACGCCCGCGGCCGCCGCGGTGGATTGGAGTTTGGTGGCGCACCTGAGCCGCTTCGGTGGCGTGCGCATCGAGGACGATGTGGTCTGCCGTGCCGATGGCGGGCCGGAGAATCTGACGCGGGATGCGTTCGCGGCGCAGGCCTGATCAGCGGGCTTGGTTTCGGCTGCTTCGGCCGACCTGTGTTGTGACTTCAGCCAGCAGGCTTAGCAAAGCCGGCTAGCTGAAGTGCAGCGCTGACTAGCGCGTGCTTTGGTCGATGGCGCGATCCATCATGCGCTGACGTAAATCGTTATTGCTGTTCATATCCAGCACCTCGCGCAAGGCCGCCTTTTTGCCCGGCGCCGACGCGGCTCCGCCAGCTGATGCGGGCGTGCCCGTTGCACCCGCTTGGCGGCCGGGTTCGGCCACGGTGTTGACCGTGCCGCCCGACACATCGCCCTGCGCATAGCCTGCTGGGCAAGCCACATCGGTGTAGACCACCTCGCGGCCGCGCAGGCATTTGCGCATCACGCCTTGCGGCAGCGGCTTGGCGGCACCGGGCGGCGGCTTGACAGGTTCAGCAATCTCGCGGCGACTGCCGTTGTCGAATTGAATCGGGCGGGCCTTGCCGGCGCCGGGGTTGATCAAGTCGCGTACAAATTCGGTGTTTCTGACATGCCAGCCGGCGGCTAGGGTGAGCAAAGCAATAGCAATCCAGAGCAGGTAACGCAGGGGCATGGCGGGCAGCGAAAAATGGCTAAAAACAGGCTTGTGATTCTGCGGCACAAGTCCTGTTTTGGCCTCTCAATTTCGGCCCCTCCTTTGGGGGAGGGGTGGTGGTTTGCCTCGCTCGGCCCGCGGCTTACTTGGTCGTGATGGTGATGGGCATATTGGCGCTGGCCTGGCGGCCGGCCGAGTCCAGCACCCGGAAGCTCGGCGCATAGTTGCCGGTGACGGCGCCGGGACAGAGCAGCGCCAGAAATGAAAAAACCGCAGCCGAGGCTGCGGTTTTCAAATGGGGCAGAAGTTGAGCGCACGCTGTGGTGCGCGCAGGCTTCGGCTCAAGCCATTGTTTGCTTAGAAGCGGTAGCCGACGCCAACGCCGACCAGCAGGGGGTCAACCTTGAAGTCGCCAGCCTTGACGCCGTTGGCATAAACCTTGGTTCCGATCTGGACCTTCTTGACGTCCACGTTCAGGTACCAGTTCTTGGCGATCTGCACGTCAGCGCCAACTTGAACCGACAGGCCGAAGCTGTTGTTGTCGATCGAAGGATTCAGCTTGCCGGCGCCTTCCAGGCTGGCGTCGAACTTCACTTCAGAGAAGTTGGTGTAGTTCACGCCCAGGCCCACATAAGGACGGAAGGTGCCGGTGGGGATGAAGTGGTACTGCAGCGACAGGGTCGGGGGCAGGTGCTTCAGGGTACCAATCTTGGCGCCATTGGACTTCAGGTCATGGCCTTGCGGGTAGGTCAGGATCAGTTCGGCAGCGATATTGGGGGTGATGAAGTAGGTGATGTCAACTTCAGGGATGACCTTGTTGTTGACGCTCAGGCCCAGGCCGGTGGTGTCTTTGTTGGCCGAGTCGAGGTTGACGGCACGGGCACGAACCATCCAGTTGCCTTCTTGCTGGGCTTGGGCAGCGAAGGTGGTGCAGGCCAGGGCGATGACGGCGAGGGAAGTAGCGAGCTTGTTCATGTTTGCAAGGTTTCCTAGTGATGGGTTTGAGTCCCGATGACGCTATTGAAACGGCCTGCAAGGGGTTAACCCTTGATATTTCGCAAACTCAAAAACGCTGGTGCCTGTCTGACCGGACCTGTTTGAGCTAGCTCAAGAAAGCCTCTGGGCAGCTGCGGCGTTTGCGCAACTGTGGGCCACAGCGGGGCGGAACAGGCGTATGGGGAGAAGGCTCCGGCGCCCTCAGTCCTGCAGCCAGGCGTGCTGTTGCAACCAGCGACCCAGCTCGTTGTCATTGGCAAAGGCCAGCTTGGCGAAGAGATGGGCGCGGTGGCTCTCCACCGAGCGGGGGCTGCAGGGGGGATTGAGCAGCCGCGCAATTTCCTTGTTCGGTGTGCCCAGGGCCACATGGCGGGCCACTTCTCGCTCACGCGGGGTCAGCAGGGTCCAGCGGGCCAGTGCTTCGGCGCGCGCATGTGCGGCGTCCAGGGCCTGCGGCAGCTTGGCCAGCAACTCGGCGGTATTGGGCTTGACCACCCAGTCGAAAGCGCCCTTTTTGACCGCCTCGATGGCCATGGAAATCTCACCATGCCCGGACAAAAACAAGACGACCAGCGGGCTGCGCAAGGTCAGCAGGCGATCGAACACCTCCAGGCCGCTGATGCCCTGGCCCATGCGCAGGTCCAGAATCACACAGCCCGGTTGCAGCGGATTCAGCGCCTCCAGAAAGGCCTCGCCCGAGGCAAAAGCCTGCACCGGCTGGCCGCTGGCGAACAGCAGCATCATCAGGGAGCGGCGCACGGCTTCGTCGTCGTCCACCACGTAGAGGCAATGGCGGTGGCTGGCGAGATTCTTCATGAGGAGATGGGCAGGCTGAGGCTGAAACGGGCGCCGGGGGCGTCTATGCGATTGGCGGCGCTGAGCGCGCCGCCATGGGCTTCGGCAATGCTGCGGCAGATCTTCAAGCCCAGGCCCAAGCCATCGGGCTTGGTGCTGAAAAAGGGGTCGAAGAGCTGGCCCAGCAGTTCGGGCGCAATACCGGGGCCGCGGTCCAGAACCTGCAGTGTCATGGTCTGCCCTTCGACGCTGGCGGTGACTTCGATCTGGCGGCGTTCGGGCGGCAGATCCTGGCAGGCCTGCAGGGCGTTCATCAGCAGATTGATCATCAACTGTTCCAGCAGCAAAGGGTCACCGCGCACGGCCGGCAAGGCGTTCGGCAGCTGCAACTGCAGGCTGGCCTTGCGCAGGCGCAGCTCGGGCTCCAGCAGGGACTGCACGCGTTCAAGCAGGGCGGGCATGTCCACCGGCTCATGCACGCCGCCACGCTGGCGCACCAGGCCGCGCAAGCGCTTGACGATCTCGGCCGCGCGCTGCGCCTGGGCTACGATCTCGCCCAGGCTTTCGATCAGCAAGCCCTGGCTATTGGGCGAGGCTTGCTCCGCGAAAGCACGCGCCGCCAGGGCGAAGTTGGACAAGGCCATCAGCGGTTGGTTCAACTCATGCGCCAGGGTGGAGGCCATTTCGCCCAGGCCGGCCAAGCGGGCGCTGCGCTGCAGTTGAGCGTCTTGCAGGCGCTGGCGCTCCTCGGCTTGCTTCTGCGCGGTGATGTCCACCACCGAACTCATCCAGCCGCTGTGCTGGCCGGCGGCGTCAATCAAGGGCGCGGTGTAGACCATGGTGTAGACCTCATGGCCGTCCCGGTGGCGCACGCGGGACTCAAAGCCGTGTAGCGCGGCCTGGCCGCTCAGTGCGGCCTCGCTGTCGCGCCAGTGTTTGTCCAGATCGTCGGGATGCCAGTAAGGGTAGGGTGGCTTGGCACCCAGCAGTTCCTCGGCGCTGTAGCCCACCATTTCGCACAGGGCGGGGTTGACGTAGATGATGCGCCCATCCGGCGCCCGCGCGCGCATGCCCACCAGCAGCGAATCCTCCATGGCCTTGCGAAAGGCATGCGCCTCTTGCAACTCGCGGGTGCGCTCTTGCACCCGCTGCTCCAGTTCTAGGCGAGCGTGCCTTTGCTCGGCAAAGCGGCGCTCGCGCAAGCGCCAATACAGGCCCGCCAGCAAGGTGATGCCACCGGCCAAGGCGGCCAGGGCCTGCGCTTGGCGGCGGGCCTGGCGCAGCTCGGCCAGATCGCTCATCACGGTCAGCGTCCAGCCCAGCTCTGGCAGGGCCTGGTCCAGAGCCAGAAACTGGCGCGCTTTGCCGGCGATGCGGGTTTGGATGCGGTACTCGGCGCGGCCGAGCTCGCGTGCCTCGGCCCAGGGCATGGGCGCATAGCTGTGCTGGGCGCCGTACTGGCCATGCTGGTCAAGCCAGGACAGATCGGCCGGGCTGAGGGGCCGGCGGCTGCGGTAGTACCAGTCCTTCACCGAGCCCAGAAATGCGATGCCGCGGGCGTCGTAGAGCAGCACCGGGTCTGGCGCCTTGGCCCAGGTGCGTTCCAGCGCATCTAGGCTGACCTTGGCCACCATCACGCCCTGCACGGGGCCAGCCGCTGAACTGCGCACCGGCGCGGCGATGAAGAGACCCGGCACGCCGGTGGTCAGGCCCACGCCGTAAAACACGCTGCGCTGCCCGCGCATGGCCTCTTCGAAATAGGGCCGGCTGGCGTAGTTCTGGTTCACAAAGCTGTCGCCCGTCTGCCAGTTGCTGGCTGCCAGGGCCTTGCCCTGGGCATCCAGCAAATAGAGCGCTGCGGCGCCGCTGTGCGCTTGCACCTGCGCCACATAGCGGTTGGCCTGCAGGCGCGCGGCGGCGCTTTCGGGCTGACGCAACAGGGCCAGGATCAGCGGGTGCTGGGCGGCGGTGAAGGGCAGGTAGTCGAACTTCTCGGCCGCGCCGCGCAGGCCCAGGGCGTGGACTTCCACCGCGCGCTGCAGGCCTTGCACCTTGCTTTGCAGCTCGCGCCGTTCGGCCCAGACGCCGGCCGCCCAGGCAGCCGCCGCCAAGGCCAGCGCGGCCAGCAGGAGCAAAAGGCTGCGGCGCAGCACGGGAGGCAAGTGGGGTCGAGGCATGAGGTTCGGAGGCGGCGGCCACATTGTCGGCGGCGCCCCGCCGAGCTGGCGCTGCGTAGAACTACGCAGGCGGGCGCAGTGGCTCGAACGGATGTGCGGACGAGTTCGGCTTGCGAGACTGCGCCCACCTTAAAACAACAGGAGACCGCGCATCATGGACAAGACCTTAAGCCCCAATCTCAGCGGCACCAGCGCGCCCGCTGCCGCGCCGGAGCGCATCGACGCCGGCCGGCTCAAAGCCATTTTGGTGGGCTCGGCCGGCAATCTGGTCGAGTGGTACGACTTCTACTGCTACGCGGCCTTCTCGCTCTACTTCGCCAACTCCTTTTTCCCCGCTCAAGATGCCACGGCGCAGATGATGTCCACCGCAGGCATTTTTGCGCTGGGCTTTTTCGTGCGCCCGCTGGGCGGCTTGCTGTTCGGCAGCATCGGCGACCGCCTGGGCCGCCGCCAGGCCTTGATGACCTCGGTGCTGCTGATGTGCTTGGGCTCGCTGATCATTGCCTGCGCGCCCACCTATGCGATGGTCGGCGCCTGGGCGCCGGCCTTGCTGCTGCTGGCCCGTTTGCTGCAAGGCCTGAGCCTGGGCGGTGAGTACGGCTCCAGCGCCACCTATCTGTCCGAGATGGCCAGTTCCAAGCACCGCGGCTTTTACGCCAGCTTTCAGTATGTGACCCTGATCGGCGGGCAGCTGACGGCCTTGCTGGTGCTCTTGTTGCTGCAACACGTCTTCCTGAGCCCCGAAGAGCTGAAGGCCTGGGGCTGGCGCATTCCCTTCTTCATCGGCGCCTTGCTGGCCCTGGTGGCCCTGGCCATGCGCCGTGAGATGCCCGAGACCGCCTCGTTTGAGAAGGCCAAGCGCCAACGCGGTAAGGAGGCCCTGGGTGGACTGCGTCAGCTGGCTCGCTACCCCAAAGAGGTGATGGTGGTGGTGGGCCTGACCATGGGCGGCACCTTGGCCTTCTACGTCTACACCACCTATATGCAGAAGTTCCTGCGCCTCTCGGTGGGCCTGACGGACGCGCAGACCACGGCTGTCTCGGCCGCCTCCCTGGTGTTTGCCATGTGCTTGCAGCCGCTGTACGGCGCCCTGTCGGACCGCATCGGCCGCCGGCCTTTGCTGCTGGGCTTCGCCGTGCTGGGCACCTTGTTCACCGTGCCCTTGCTGACGGCGATTCGCCATGCGCAAGGTCCTTGGGAAGCCTTCGGCCTGATCGCCTGCGCCTGGTTGATTCTGTCGGGCTACACCTCCATCAACGCGGTGGTGAAAGCCGAAATGTTCCCCGCTGCCATCCGCACCACCGGCGTGGGCGTGCCCTATGCGGTGGCGGTGTCGGTGTTCGGCGGCACGGCCGAATACATCGCCCTGTGGTTCAAACAGGCCGGCAACGAAAGCGGCTTCTACTGGTACGCCACCGCCGTCATCGCCTGCACCTTGCTGGTCTACCTGGGCATGCGCGACACGCAAAAGCATTCGCAGATTGATGCGGAGGAGCGGGGCTAAGTCCTCATCCCCCATTTGGAAAAAGGCCGGGCCCCTCAAGGGCTCGGCCTTTCGCATTTCTGGGGGAGCGGCGGTTCCATTGGGCTTGTTGCCGGACTGCGACGATTGCATTTGAGGCAGCTCAAATTGGTTTCAGAGAGTTGGGTAAATCTCGGAATCAGGGAGTAATACCCACGCCCTGCGGCAGAAACTCATATTGCCGTTGCTTAGGCGGCGGCGTCAGGCACTCTTGCAGGGGTTCAAAGTCGAACCCTCGCTCTTCTGTTCTATAACTTTTGGATGGACTAAAGATGTTCAAGAAGATTGTTGTTGGCTGTGTGCTGAGCGGAGCGGCTCTCGGGTCGTGGGCAGGCGCGATCTGGGATCTTGCGGCCGACTGGAGCGACACGATCAATCCGAACGGCGCATGGGCGTTGAATCAGGGCTCTACGCCATTGACGAACATTCCTGACTTCACCGCCGCCGACACCAGTGGGATCCCGGCCCAGCCTGCATGGGCACCGTCCAATTCGCTTGGAAACTTCCTGCCAATGTGGATGAAGGCCCGAGCGACAGTCGCCGACTCCTGGCAAGTCGGTGATGTTCTGGTTCATTCGACCGGTCGCTACAACAGCGCCGGAAGTGGGTTTGCGAACGTCACTTGGACGAGCCCCTTCTCTGGGACTGCCAACGTTTCTGGCGCACTTTGGGAAATCAGAGACATCGGTCGCGCCAATGTCTGGACTTTGTTGCATAACGGAACCACGCTAGCAACGGGTACTCTTGTCGACGGTGGCGGTCATGGACGAATCAACCCGCAGACATTTGCGTTTTCCAGCTTAGCTGTTAGTGCAGGAGATGTTTTGACGCTCAAGTTGGACTCCGCCAGCGCTGATGGCGCGGGTGAGCTCGCCGGAGTGAACTTCAAAATTGCGCAGATTTCCGTCGTCCCAGAGCCAGGGACATACTTGCTGATGCTTGCTGGTGTTGCATTGCTCGCGTCGGTGCTTCGCAGGCAAGGAAGTGCTAGACCCGCCAGCGAATCGCGTCTGCACTGATGATATGAGCCTGAGGCGGCTGTTGAGCGCGTCGGCAATGAGCCGCGCCGGTCGGCCGCGCTCAGGTCTGCTGCATTGCACGGCTAAGGCATGAACAAGCGTTGCGATGGCAGTCCATCGATGGTCGGCCACAGAACCGAACAGACTGACCGACTGAATTGGTGAGTGATGGAGGGGCCGAGCACCACTGCCGCCGGTTCATACAGCACCGGCTAGGCAGGGCTCAACTCAACTCATCCCAAATTCAGCCGCTTGCACAACTCCAGCGTCAGGCCGGATTGGTTCAGAGTGTAGAAGTGGATGCCGGGCGCGCCGCCTTCGATCAGGCGCTCGCACACGCGGCTCATCACGTCCAGGCCGAAGGCGCGGATGGAGGCGGCGTCGTCCATGAAGCCTTCCATCTTCAGCGCGATCCAGCGCGGGATTTCGATGCCGTCACGCGCTGCGAATTGGGCGATGCGGGCGTAGTTGTGGAAGGGCATGATGCCCGGCACGATAGGGGCGTCAACGCCCAGCTTGCGGGCTTCATCCACGAAGTTGAAGTAGGCGTCGGGGTTGAAGAAGAACTGGGTGATGGCGGCGTTAGCACCGGCCTTCATTTTGTCGGCGAAGTGCTGCAAGTCCTTCGCCGCATAGCGCTGCTGCGGGTGGTATTCGGGGTAGGCGGCGACTTCGATTTGCCAGTCTGGCCCTTGCGTTTCGCGGATGAAGCGCACCAGCTCGGCGGCGTAGCGGAACTCTCCCGCAGTGGCCGTGCCGCTGGGCAGGTCGCCGCGCAGGGCGACGACGCGGCGGATGTTTTGCGCCCGGTAGGTGGCCAGAATTTCGGCGATGTTTTCCCGGGTGGAACCCACGCAGCTCAGATGCGGCGCGGCTTCATAGCCGCTGGCGGCAATGTCCATCACCGTGGCCAGGGTCTTCTCGCGGGTGGAGCCGCCGGCGCCGTAGGTAACGCTGAAGTAGTGCGGGTTCAGAACGCTGAGGTCCTTCACCACGGTCTTGAGCTTCTCGGTGCCCACCGGGGTGTTGGGCGGGAAGAACTCGAAGCTGACAGGGGTCTTGTTGGGCGTGCTCATGCTTGTTCCTTGCCCTCGGGCGAGCGCTGCGCCCAGAGGAAAAATTCTTTATTGCCGTCACCGCCGGTGATGGCGCTGTCGAAATAGTCTTTGACCCTCAGCCCCAGACTGGCGCAAACCTCGCGGCTGCGCGTCTCCAGCAAGGGGTATTGCGCCGCATCCTTGACCAGGCCGCCGCGCGAAACGGCTTTGGGGCCGAGTTCGAACTGCGGCTTGATCAGCAGCAAGACCTGACCCTCAGGCCTGAGCCAGGGCAGCAGCTCGGGCAGCGCGCCTAGCATGGAGATAAAGCTGAGGTCGCCGACGATGAGATCGAAACCCGCCGCCGGCTTGTGTTCGTTCAGAGCGGATGCCGCCAGCTCGCGCACATGCAGGCCTTCCAGGGCGACGATGCGGGGCTCGTTCTTCAGTTGCTCATGCAGCTGGCCATGGCCCACGTCCACGCCGACCACTCGGGCTGCGCCGCTCTTGAGCAAGCAGTCCGAAAAGCCGCCGGTGCTTTGGCCCATGTCCAACACCGTCAGGCCGCTGACCGACAGCCCGCTGTGCTTGAGCGCACCTTCGAGCTTGAGCCCGCCGCGCGAGACATAACGCAACTCGGCATCGTCATTGATGCGCAGCTCAACGCCTTCGAGCAAGTCCAAGCCCGCTTTGGCCACCGGCGCCCAGCCTTTGGCTGAGTGCCACTCCACCGAGCCCGCCGCAATCAGCCTTTGGGCGATTGAGCGGGTGGTGCAGAGGCCTTGTGAGACCAGGAGTTGATCAGCGCGCATGGAACTTTGGAGACGATGGGAAAGGGCGCAGCGCAGCTGCGCTTTGGCCGGTTGATCGAGATCATCGGACCCGGGCGTCGCGAGCGCCTGTCAGGCAAGGCGTGGGGGGATCCGCAGACCGGAACGTAGCAGCGCTACGTGAGGATCTGCGGAGGGACCCACAACGCCGCATGGCAGGCGCGCAGTAGCCCGTGACGATCAGTAGCGGTAGGCGTCGGGCTTGTAGGGGCCTTGCTTGGGCACACCGATATAAGCCGCTTGCTCTTCGGTCAGCTCCGACAACTGCGCATTCAGCGTGGTCAGCTGCAGGCGTGCCACCTTCTCGTCCAGGTGCTTGGGCAGCACATAGACCTTGCCGATGTCGTAAGCGTCCTTGTGGGCGAACAGCTCGATCTGGGCGATGGTCTGGTTCGCAAACGAGGAGCTCATCACATAGCTGGGGTGGCCGGTGCCGCAGCCCAGGTTCACCAGGCGGCCCTTGGCCAGCAGGATGATGCGCTTGCCGTCCGGGAAGATCACATGGTCGACTTGCGGCTTGATCTCTTCCCACTCGTACTTCTCGATCGAGGCGATGTCGATCTCGTTGTCGAAGTGGCCGATATTGCAGACGATGGCGTTGTGCTTCATCACGGCCATGTGCTCGTGGCGGATCACGCCCTTGTTGCCGGTGGTGGTGACGAAGATGTCGGCCTTGTCGGCGGCGTATTCCATCGTGACAACGCGGTAGCCTTCCATCGCGGCTTGCAGGGCGCAGATGGGGTCGATTTCGGTGACCCACACTTGTGCCGACAGGGCGCGCATGGCTTGGGCGGAACCCTTGCCCACATCGCCGTAGCCGGCGATGACGGCGATCTTGCCGGCGATCATCACGTCGGTGGCGCGCTTGATGCCGTCCACCAGGGACTCGCGGCAGCCGTAGAGGTTGTCGAACTTGCTCTTGGTGACCGAGTCATTGACGTTGATGGCGCGGAACAGCAGGCTGCCCTTGGCCGACATTTCCTTGAGGCGATGCACGCCGGTCGTCGTTTCTTCGGTGACGCCGATGATTTCGCGGCTCTTGCGGGTGTACCAGGTCGGGTCAACGGCGACCTTGGCCTTGATGGCCGCGAACAGCACGCGCTCTTCTTCGCTGCCGGGGTTGGCCAGCACCGACAGATCCTTCTCGGCCTTCTGGCCCAGATGCATCAGCAAGGTGGCATCGCCGCCGTCATCCAGAATCATGTTCGGGCCTTCACCGGGGGTGCCGGCGGCGCCGAAGTCGAAGATGCGGTGGGTGTAATCCCAGTAGTCTTCCAGCGTTTCACCCTTGTAGGCAAACACTGGCGTGCCTGCGGCCACCAGGGCGGCAGCGGCCTGGTCTTGGGTGGAGTAGATATTGCACGAAGCCCAGCGCACTTCGGCGCCCAGGGCTTGCAGGGTTTCGACCAGCACGCCGGTCTGAATGGTCATGTGCAGCGAACCGGCAATGCGTGCGCCCTTGAGCGGCTGGCTGGCGGCGTATTCCTTGCGGATGGCCATCAGCGCGGGCATTTCGCACTCGGCGATATTGAGTTCCTTGCGGCCCCAGGCGGCAAGCGAGAGGTCGGCAATGAGGTATTGGTCGGGGGACAGGGTGGTGTTGGTGGCAGTCATGGCGAGCGAGCTCCTTCAGGGGTTGAAGCCGCTGTCGCTTGATGCAGGGGAGGTGTGAGCCGCTGGCATTTGGCTTGCTCGTCAATTTGCACAAGCAACTCCGCCTTGGACGCACGATCACCCACAAAAAAACAGCAGCGGGTGAGCGCGGTTGCAATGAATCGGCACAAGTGCTGTTTCGGGTGGAAACGGCGGTGCAAGATTCGATCCCGAGCCTGGCCGCATGTTAGGCATGCGGTTGCAACGCTCCTCGGAATGCGGTGATTCTAGTCGCATTGCCGCGGTCGGTCGCAGGAACAGTGCCCGAAATGAAGACAATCTCGACCCATCATGCACGCACTTTCTTCTTGCCCTCCCGCCCGTTTGCGCCCGCTTGTGGGTCTGCTCACCGATATCGACGACACCTTGACGGCCGATGGCGCCATCGCCCCCGCGGCCCTGCAGGCCTTGTTTGATCTGCACGCTGCGGGCGTACCGGTCATTGCCATCACCGGTCGCCCGTCGGGCTGGAGCGAGCCCTTCGCGCTGGCTTGGCCGGTGAAAGCCATCGTGGCTGAAAACGGCGCGGTGATGCTCAGGCGCAGGGCAGATGGCGGTTTGCAGCGTGACTTCACCCAGGACGCTGCGACGCGGGCTGAAAATTTTGAGCGCCTGCAGCGTTGCGCTGCCGACTTGCTGTTGCGTGTGCCGGGCTGTCAGTTGGCCAGCGACAGCGCCGGCCGCCTGACTGATATTGCAGTCGACCACAGCGAGCATGCGCATTTGGCGCCGGCGCAGATTGAGGCCGTCTGCGCAGTGATGCGTGAGCATGGCTTGCAGGCCACGGTCAGCTCCATCCACATCAACGGCTGGATCGGCGCGCACAACAAGTGGACCGCTGCCCAGTGGGCCGTGCCTGAACTGACGGGCAAGCCTTTTGTGGCCGAGGACTGGTTGTATGTGGGTGATTCCAGCAACGACCAGATCATGTTTGCCCATATGCCCCACAGCGTGGGCGTGGCCAATATCGCCCGCTTTGTGCCACAACTGCAAAGCCTGCCGGGTTTTGTCACCGAAGCCGAGCGTGGTGATGGCTTTGCCGAACTGGCCAGGGCTGTTTTGAGCGCAAAGCAGAATTGCCCTACAGATTGAGGCGCGGCTGCCGATAGCTCTGGCACGTGTACGAGGCTCCGTCGGGCCCGGGGGATGTGGCGCATGACTGAAACCACCCAACTTGAGGCCAAGGTCTTGTTGCTGGAGCATGACTCGGCCCAGTACCAAGCCTTGAGCGACTTCTGCCTGTCGGTGGGCCTGCTGGCCTTGCCCCGCTCGGCCGTGGATGCCCTGGCAACGCTGGCGCAACACAAAGACTTGGGCGGCGTGCTGCTGGCCGAAGACCTGCCTTGTGAAGAGGGCAGCGACGCCATGCAACTGGCCCGCGCCATTCACAAGCTGCGACCCGAGCTGCCGATTTTTCTGCGCCGCTGCAGCGACCGCCCCTTGACGCCCGAGGAGCAAAACCGCATCCGCCACAGCTGGGCCACCGGCGACCTGGCGCAGCTGCAAGCCGCTGTTGAGCACAATATCTTCAGCCTGCGCTACCCCACGCGGCTGGTGCAGGGCGTGGTCAATCTGACCAGCCAGGCGCTGGGGGCGATGTTCCCCTTTGCCCGCGTGGAGGCCGAGTCGCCCTATGTGGTGCACGACCGCATCATTCACGGCGAGGTGTCCACCTTGATTGCGATTGAAAGCACCTGGTGCCGCGGCTACATGATGCTGCAGACGGAGGAGCGCGCCTTACGGCAAGGGCTGATCCAGGGCTTCAGCTACGAAGGCATTGGCGGTGACCTGAACTTCCGCGAGCTCAACAATATGCTGGGCGAGACCACCAATCTGATCTGGGGCGCGTTCAAGAATCGCTACATCCCGCCCAAGGCCTTCACCAATCAGCAGACCCAGGTGCCCATCGTCATCAACCATGAGCACAAATACATCTCGTTTGGCTCGCAAGACCCGCAGCTGTGCATCCGCTACCAGCTTTCGGACCCGGCGCGACCGGGCTTGCCGCCCTTGATGATCGTGCAGCGCTTCATCTTCAATCTGCACTGGTCACCCGACGAATTCGCCGAATTTGACAGCAATCCGCCAGAAGTTGGGCCCACCGGCGAGCTGGAATTGTTTTGAGCAGCAAGAACGTGATTACGATCTAAGCAATGAGGTCACCGCAGTGGTGGTGACGCGAGGAGTTTTTGAAATGGCAAATGTTCTTGTGGTTGACGACTCCAGCACGATGCGGGAAATCGTTGCCAGCTTTCTGAGCAAGAACGGCTTTGAAGTGGCCGTGGCCACCGATGGCCGCGACGGGCTTTTCAAACTGCAGAGCGACCCCGCCATCCGGCTGGTGATCAGCGACGTCAATATGCCCAATATGGATGGCCTGGCGATGGCAGAAAAGATCCGTCAGGACGTCACCGGCCGGGTGGTTCACATCGTCATGCTGACCACCGAAGACAACCCCGCCATGCGCGCGCGCGGCAAGGCCATTGGCGTGACCGGCTGGATCGTCAAGCCTTTCCGCGGCGATGCCGTGCTGGGGCCCTTCCGCAAGCTATGCGAGGTCCACGCCGAGAAATAAGCGCAGGCGCTCGATCTCGCTTTGCAAAGCGGCCTCAAAGGCCGGATCGCTCGGTGCACTGCCGCTCAGGTAGCCGCATTGCAGCTGTAATTCACCCGCCACCACGCTGGCATTGGCCCAGCCCAGCACCTCGCCGCGCCACAGCATGGGCAGGGCGTAATAGCCCAGCTTGCGTTTGGGCGCGGGCGTGTAGGCCTCGAAGCGATAGGCCCAGCCCCAGAACAACTCGAAGCGCAGGCGATCCCAGACGATGGGGTCGAAGGGCGCCAGCAGGCGCAGCTCTTCATCCAGCCGCCAACGCCGGCTGCACGGGTCTTCATCGTCCGGCCAGAACCAGGTGTGGCCCGCCGCCTGCGTGTGGGCGAAGAGGTGCTTGGCCTGGGCTTGTACGCGCTTGACTTCGGCTTGCAGCTGCGGTGCGCCGTAGCGGCTCATGCTGCACAGCTGACCCAGGCTGCGTGCCGGCAGTGGGGCGTATTTTTGTAGCACCAGCCGCACCAGGGCTTCGGCCTTTTGCTGCGGGCTGCTGGTCTCGTCGGGCGCGTGTTGCACTGCCTCGTAAATGCGTTGGCCTTGCTCGCGCCGCTTGACGCGCAGCAGGCCGCGGTAATGCATGGCGTCCAGCAAATGGGTGATGGCATTGCTGCTGCCGCCCCAGGCATTGCGGGTCTGGCCGAGTTGGAACTGGGCTTGCACCTCCCGCGGGTGGGTGGCGCCCCGGCCGCGCACAAAGGCCTGCACCGCTTGCGCCTGCGCCTGGGTCTTGGCATCCCAGCTGCGCCGCGCCACACGGGGATGCAGCAGGGCCAGATGCTCGTGTGGCACAAAGCCATAGTTGACGAAGCAGTCTTCCTCCACGCCCAAGCGGGCGTAGCGCTGTTCCAGTTCGCCGGCGCGGTAGTCCTTGACGCGCAGCCTCAGGGTCAGGTCTTGCGCACGCGCCGGGGCGCGGATCGGATCGGCCTGCACAAAGCCCAGGCGCTTGATTGCGGCGGGCAAGGTGGTGGGTTTGAACAAGCTGCGCGCGATGGCGTAGCGGCGCAAATCTTCTAGGCTGGGGCCGGTTGGCTTGGGGCTCATTGATCGCGGGGTGTGGGCGGTTGTGGGCCCGATTCCGCTGCGGAGCCAGGCGCGGTGCGGCCGGCAGAGCGCTGTTCGCGCGTGTCCATCTGCATTTCGAAGCTGAAAAAACAGTTGCGCCCGCGTGATTTGGCGGCATACAAGGCCTCGTCAGCGCGCCGCACCAGGCCTTCGACCGAGGTGCTGGCGTCGGGGATGCAGGTGGTGATGCCGCCCGACATGGTCAGGTGGGAGGCGACAGCGGAGCGCGGGTGCGGCAGGGCGGTCACTTCCAGCGTGCGCATCAGCGCGCGCGCAAACGTCATGGCGCCGGAGCGCGGCGTGCAGGGCAGGATCAGGGCAAATTCTTCGCCGCCGTAGCGCGCCGGGTAGTCGCGTGGCCGCCGGCACATGCCTTGCAGCAAGGCGCCGGCCCGCTGCAGGCAGGCATCGCCCTCGACATGCCCCAG
Source organism: Roseateles sp. PN1 (assembly GCF_038419725.1). Lineage (NCBI taxonomy): Bacteria > Pseudomonadati > Pseudomonadota > Betaproteobacteria > Burkholderiales > Sphaerotilaceae > Roseateles > Roseateles sp. PN1. The sequence goes on from NZ_JBCARA010000012.1 coordinate 89,567, forward strand.
GCTGTCGTTATAGCCCTTGAAGAAGTCGATATCGCACAACACCAGGGTCAGAGGCTGCTGCTCGCGCTGGGCGGCAACGATCTCGTGCTGCAAGCGGCTGTCAAAGCCGCGCCGGTTGGGTAGGCCGGTGAGGGCGTCTTCCACGCTGATGCGGGTCAGTTGCTCATTGGCAATGCGCAATTCTTCGGAGAGTTCGATCAAGCGGCCCTGCATGCGCCGCAGTCGCTGCATGGCTCTCAACTTGGCCTGCAGCACGGTGCTGGAGACGGGCTTGACGAGATAGTCGTCGCCGCCCGACTCAATCGCCTGCCAAATGCTGTGGTCTTGCGTCACCGAGGACAAAAAGATGATCGGCGTCCAGCCGCCAGCTTCGGCCGCGCGCATCTGGCTGGCGACCCAATAGCCGTCGTGGCCGGGCATTTCCACATCCAGCAGCACCAGGTCGGGCTGGTGTTGTTGGAATCGAGCCAGGGCGGTTTCCGCGGAGTCTGCCTGTACGACGATGTGACCCACTTCTTGCAGCTGCTGGCTCAGCACGAAGCGCGTGGTCGCTTGGTCATCGACGACCAAGATCTTCAGCGGCGGCAGGGCGGTGGGCATCAAGGGCAGCTGCATGACGATCCGGCGGTAAGCGGGCGGGCGTTGGTATTGGCGCACGGGGAGGGTGCTTGACGATTATGTGCCGCGTGGCGCGGCTGGATCTACGTAGTGACCCTGGATGTGTGGCGGGGTGGTGTTTGCCGTTCGGCCATGAAAAAAGGCGACCCTTTGGAGGGTCGCCTTGTTGGCTTTATGGGTGACACCGCGCTATGTCAGTCTTTTGGTCTCCGCTCACATCCGCTACGCGGATATGAGCGGCGCCCGCGAACGTTCAAGCCGCTTCGCGGTGGCCTTACAGGCCAGCGGCTGCGCGCAGCGCCGCAGCCTTGTCAGTCTTTTCCCAAGTGAACTCAGGTTCTTCGCGGCCGAAGTGGCCGTAGGCCGCTGTCTTGCTGTAGATCGGGCGCAGCAGGTCCAGCATCTGGATGATGCCCTTGGGGCGCAGGTCGAAATGCTCGTTCACCAGGGCGGCGATCTTGTCGTCGCTGATGACGCCGGTGCCTTCGGTGTAGACGGTCACATTCATCGGGCGGGCCACGCCGATGGCGTAGGCCACCTGGATCTGGCACTGGCGCGCCAGGCCGGCGGCGACGATGTTCTTGGCCACATAGCGGGCGGCGTATGCGGCCGAGCGGTCCACCTTTGTTGGGTCCTTGCCGCTGAAGGCGCCGCCGCCGTGCGGGCAGGCGCCGCCGTAGGTGTCGACGATGATCTTGCGGCCGGTCAGGCCGCAATCACCCTGCGGGCCGCCGATGACGAAGCGGCCGGTGGGGTTGATCAGGTATTTGGTGTCCTCGGTCAGCCATTCCTTGGGCAGCACCGGTTTGATGATCTCTTCGCGGATGGCCTCGTAGAACTCGGGCGTCATCTTGTCGCCCAGGCTCATCTCGGGTGCATGCTGGGTGGACAAGACCACCGTGTCGATGCTGTGCGGCTTGCCGTTGACGTAGCGCAGCGTGACCTGGCTCTTGGCGTCGGGGCGCAGGAAGGGCAGGCGGCCGTCCTTGCGCAGCTGGGCCTGGCGCTCCACCAGACGGTGGGCGTAGTAGATCGGCGCGGGCATCAGCTCGGGCGTTTCATCGCAGGCGTAGCCGAACATCAGGCCTTGGTCGCCGGCGCCGGTGTTGAGGTGGTCGTCGGAGGCATGGTCAACGCCTTGGGCGATGTCATTGCTCTGCTTGTCATAGGCCACCAGCACGGCGCAGCCCTTGTAGTCGATGCCGTACTCGGTGTTGTCGTAACCGATGCGCTTGATGGTGTCGCGCGCCACCTGGATGTAGTCCACATGGGCGTTGGTGGTGATTTCACCCGCCAGCACCACCAGGCCGGTGTTGCACAGGGTTTCAGCCGCGACGCGGGAAAGCGGGTCTTGGGTGAAGATTGCGTCGAGAATCGCGTCGGAGATCTGATCCGCGACTTTGTCGGGGTGACCTTCGGAAACCGATTCAGACGTAAAAAGAAAATCGTTGTTCGCCACTTTTACACTCCTAATATTTCAACAGTTCATCGGCGTTGCCGTGCTGTCGGGAGACGCGGCGAACGCTTTAGCAGCATTTGTTGAGCAGCATCGCTGCCCGGCGGAAATCTGATCTTGGAATAAGCCCAGGAAAAAACAACCGCATCGCCCCGCAAGTAGTCCAATAACTCGGCGATGGGACAATTATAGAAATATGTTGCAGCTGTTTCGTCTACTGTCCAAATTACCCCTGCGTTGGTTGCATGCCGTCGGTGCGATTGCCGGCTGGCTGACCTATTGGGCTTCACCCACTTACCGGCGCCGCTTCCAGGCCAATGTGCGCGTGGCCGGCCTGAGCTGGGCGGCGGCGCGCGGCGGCATCGCCCATGCCGGGCGCATGATTGTGGAGACCCCCTGGCTGTGGATGCGCCCACCGGGTCAACCCCTGGGCGATGCGGTGCAGTGGCAGGGCGCGGAGCTGGTCGAGGCTGCCATGGCTCAGGGCAAGGGGCTGATGCTGCTCACGCCCCATCTGGGCTGCTTTGAAATCTGCGCGCAGGCGGTGGCCGAGCGCTTTGGCGCCGTGGCGCCCCTGACTGTGCTGTTTCGCCCGGCCCGCCAGGCCTGGCTGCGCGAGGTGGTGGATGCCTCGCGTGAGCGGCCCTGCTTGAATACGGCGCCTGCCAATCTGGCCGGGGTGCGGCAGATGCTGCGTGCCCTGCGCCAAGGCCACACCATCGGCCTGCTGCCCGACCAGGTGCCGCCTCAGGGCCTCGGCGTCTGGGCGCCCTTCTTCGGCGAGCCGGCTTACACCATGACCATGGCCGGCAAGCTGCTGCAGCAAACCGGCGCGGCCGCTTTGCTGATGTGGGGCGAGCGCCTGCCCAAGGGCCGCGGCTTTGTGGTGCATGTGCGGCCCGGCCCGGTGATTGCGGCGGAGGCCTCTCCGGAGGCTGCCGCGACGGCGATCAACCAAGCCATGGAAGAATTGATTCGCCTGGCGCCCGCGCAGTACTTGTGGGGCTATCACCGCTACAAACAGCCGCGCGAACTCGATATCGCTGCGGCGCCAGTGGCAGCCGCCGCACCCGCCGCAGCCTCAAATAAGAACAAGGAAAGCTAAGCGCATGTTGTCGAAATTGGGTGCCTATCTGCTGATCGGCCTGCTGTGGCTCTTGCACTTTTTGCCTTTGGGAATCCTGGCTGCCTTTGGCCGTGGCTTGGGGGCTTTGCTGTGGGCGCTGGCGGGGCGGCGGCGGCGCATCGCGCTGCGCAATCTGGAACTCTGCTTCCCGGAAAAAGACGCCGCCGAGCGCGAGCGCCTGGCGCGTGAGCACTTCGGCTGGATGGGGCGCAGCCTGCTGGAGCGCGGCCTGATCTGGTTTGCCTCGCCTGCTCGCCTGCGCCGCATCTTGCATGTGAAGGGCGACATCACCTTGTCCGAGCGCGGCTCGGTGATGTGGTACCTGCCGCACTTCGTGGGCCTGGAGTGGGTGGGCCCGGCCATCATGCTGAATCAAAAAGCGCCGGGCGTGGACATCTACCAAAGCCAGAGCAATCCGGTGTTCGACAAATACCTGTTGATCGGCCGCCAGCGCTTCGGCAAAACCGCGTTTGTTGACCGCAGCGAAGGCTTTCGCCCGGTGATGCGTTTGATCAAGCAGGGCTATTCCTTTTTGAATGCGCCGGACCAAGACTTCGGCATCAAAGACTCTGCCTTCGTGCCTTTCTTTGGCGTCTCGGCCTGCACCTTGCTGGCGCCGTCCAAGGTGGCGCGCAGCATGAAGATGCCGGTGCAGCCGCTGGTGGTGACCATGTTGCCGGGCGGCCAAGGCTATGAAGTTGAGGCCTGTGAGCCGCCTGCCGGCTACCCCAGCGAGGACCCGCTGGCCGATGCCCACACCATGAACGCCTGGCTGGAAGCGCGCATCCGCCGCAACCCGGCTCAGTATCTGTGGGTGCACAGGCGCTTCAAGACGCGGCCGCAGGGCGAGCCCTCGGTGTATTGAGTGCCGCATCGCCGAGTTTTGCCGCGCCAGGAGCGCCAGACACCCAAGGCCATAATCTGCCAATGAAGCTTTCATTCACCAAAATGCAGGGCGCCGGCAATGACTTCGTGGTCATTGACGCCACCCGCGAACCCCTGCAACTCAGCGCCGCGCAAATCCGCGTGCTGGGCGACCGCCGCTTTGGCGTGGGTTGCGATCAGATCCTGGTGATCGAGCGCAGCAGCAACCCCGGCGTGGATTTCCGCTACCGCATCTTCAACGGCAGCTCCGGCGCCGAGGTGGAGCATTGCGGCAATGGCTCGCGCTGCTTTGTGCGCTATGTGGTGGACAAGGGCCTGACCGACAAAACGACCGTGCGGGTCGAGACCGTCAATGCCGTGCTTGAGTTGCAGCTGCGCGAAGATGGCCGCGTCACCGTGGACATGGGCGCACCGGTGTTCGATTTGAGCCGTGTGCCTTTTGACGCGCAAGGCCTGAGCCCGCACGAGCGCAATGGCTTCGCGCTGTGGCCCTTGACTGAGGCCGATTGCGAAGTGGCCGTGCTGTCGATGGGCAACCCGCATGCGGTGCAGTTGGTGGACGATGTTGAAAGCGCCCCGGTGCTGACGCGTGGCCCGCTGGTGGAGGCGCACCCGCGCTTTGCACGCAAGGTCAATGCGGGCTTTATGCAAATCATCTCGCGCAGCGAGGTGAAGCTGCGGGTGTTCGAGCGCGATGCCGGTGAGACCCTGGCTTGTGGCACCGGCGCTTGCGCGGCGGTGGTGGCAGGCATCCGCTTAGGCCTGCTGGACGAGGCCGTGGAAGTGCATGCGCGCGGCGGAGATTTGAGAATTGAATGGGCCGGCCAGAGCGCCGGCCTGCACGCGCCGGTGCGCATGACCGGGCCGGCGCAAACCGTGTTTGAAGGAGAGATTTCGCTGTGAACAGCAACACCACGCCAGCCATTACCGAACAGGACATCGCCGATTTCCTGCTCGCCACCCCGAGCTTTTTTCAGCGTCATGCTGAACTGCTGGCCACCGTGCAACTGAGCCACCCGCTGGGCCAGCGCACGGTTTCGCTTCAAGAGCGCCAAGCCGAAATGCTGCGCGACAAGATCAAGGGCCTGGAGCAGAAGATCATCGAGATGATCCGCAACGGCCAAGAGAACCTGGCCTTGTCCGATCGCCTGCACCGCTGGACCCGTGGCCTGATGTTGACGGCCGATGCGGCCAGCCTGCCCGAGGTGCTGGTGCAGGAGTTGCGCCACCAGTTCATGATTCCGCAAGCCGGCCTGCGCTTGTGGGGCGTGGATGCTGCGTATGCCGATGCCAGCTATGCCCAGCCCGTCAGCAGCGATGTGAAGAGCTTTGCCAACAGCCTGTCGCAGCCTTACTGCGGCGTCAATTCCGGCTTCGAAGCGGCGCGCTGGTTGCAGCAGGCCGATGAGGCCGGCCAAGCTGCGGGTACGGTCACCTCGCTGGCGCTGATCCCTTTGACGCTGGCCGAGAGTGGCGACGCCGCCAAGCCGGGCAAGAGCTTTGGCCTGCTGGTGCTGGGCTCGCCCGACCCGACCCGCTACACCGCCGAAATGGGCACCGAGTTCCTGCAACGCGTGGGCGAGATTGCCAGCGCGGCGCTGGCCCGCTTGCTGGCGCCCGAGAGTGGCCGCCCGGACTGAGGCCGACTCGGCCAAGTCTGAGCATGTCGCCGAGCTTGGCCCTGAGCTTGAGGCGCTGCCCGCCTTATTGCAGGACTATCTGCGCCACGCCCGGGTTGAGCGTGGCCTGGCACCGCGCAGCTTGGTGATTTACACGCAGGCCCTGCGTCGGCTGCATGCCTTCAGTCTGGAGGGCAAGGGCCTGGATTTGCTGCGTTTGCGGCCCAATCAGGCGCGGGGCTTGCTGATGCGCATGCATGGCGAGCAAGACCTGGGGCCGCGCAGCATGGCTTTGCAACTGTCGGTGTGGCGGGGCTTGTACCGCTACCTCGGTGGCTTGCGTTTGGTGGATCTCAACCCCTTCGACGGTCTGCGTGCGCCCAAGGCTGCCAAGCCTTTGCCCAAGGCGCTGGCGGTGGATGACGCGGTGCAGTTGGCCGAGCATGCCGATCCCGACGCGGAGCCTGCGGGCGAGGCGCTGGACCGCTGCATTGTTGAGTTGCTTTACGGCTGCGGCCTGCGTGTGTCCGAGCTGGAGGGGCTGGACGTGGCTGCCAGTGGTACGGCGCGCGGCTGGGTGGATGTGCAAGCGGGCGAAGTGCATGTGCTGGGCAAGGGCAGCAAGCGCCGCAGCGTGCCGGTGGGGCGAGCGGCCTTGCAGGCTCTGCAGGCCTGGCTGGCGCTGCGTGGACAATCGGCCCGGCCGGATGAGCCCGCCTTGCTGGTGGGGGCACGCGGCGGGCGCTTAGGTGCATCGCAGATTCGCGCACGGCTGAAGGCGCGCGCGCTGGCGGCGGGCAGCCCCAGCCATGTGCATCCGCATATGCTGCGGCATTCATTTGCTTCGCATCTGCTGCAGTCCAGTGGTGATTTGCGCGCGGTGCAGGAATTGCTGGGCCACGCCAACATCACCACCACCCAGGTCTATACCCAGCTGGACTACCAGCACCTGGCCAAGATTTACGACGCCGCGCATCCCCGCGCGAAGTTGACGAGCAAAAAAAAGTAGACGAGTTGATATGCCTGTTCGAGTAGTCATGAAGTTGAGCGCTTTGAGCCTGGCCCTGCTGGTGCCGACGTGCGCCTGGGCCGCCAAAGGGCCAGTGGCACCCGATGCCATCGAGCCCGGCAGCAGCGCAGCCAAGCCGGCCGACAGCACGCCGGCCCGCCTGGGCGCGAGCCGCCCCGCCGCCGTGGAGATGAACTGGACACCGATCTCTCTGCCCGATGGCGGCAAGACCGCCATGCTGGGCGGCAGCTACTTGATGGCGGTGGACGATAGCTGGGGCTTTGGCCCCAGCGCCTACGGTACGGCCAAGGGCAATTACGGCGGCATCTTTACCCTCGGCCTGACGGCTCAGCGGCGCTGGAATATCGGCAGCAGCACCCATTTCGCGGCCGGCCTTTATGTCGGCGCCGGTGGTGGCCTGAGTTCGGAAAAGCTGCGCTTTGGCGGCGGCCTGATGCTGCGCCCGGAGCTGTCCATTCGTACCGAGATGGGCGACTGGTACGCGGGCGTGGGCGTGGCGATGATCCGCTTCCCCAGCGGCACGGTCAGCGATACCAGCTACACCGTGGTGCTGGGCAAGGCCAATAACTTCGCCAGCTTCTTGCCCAGCGATTCGGGCCGCCGCGGCCGCGCCGGCGCGCGCACCGGCTTGGGCTTTGATGAGGTGATGCTTTACGGTGGCGTGGATAAACCAAGCAGTCGAACCCAAAACCGCAGCGGCGTACCCAGCACCGGGCGCATGGGCAAGGCCGGTGCCGACCTGCGCCAATACATTGCCGACGGCAGCTGGTGGGGTGTGGAAGCGGCCGGCGCGGCCCAGGGTGGCGCCGACGGCTATATGGAAATTCTTGCCAATGCCGGCCAGGACTGGGCCATCGGCTCGCCCAAGCTGCGCCTGGGTGGGCAGCTGGGTCTGGGCTTGGGCGGCGGCGGCAATGTGGACACCGGCAACGGCTGGCTCTTGCGCGCCGGCCCCAGCCTGCGTTGGGTCACGCCCTGGGGGCCGAGCCTGCGCCTGGAGGCGGGGTGGACGCAGGCGCTGACGGGGCATTTCTCGGGCAGCTTTGTGCGCTTAGGCCTGGGCATGCCGCTGGACATTACACCCTCGAGTTCCCCCGCCTGGGGCCGCGGCGATGTGGATCAAGGCGTGGTGCGCACCAGCCAGATCTTTGCCAGCGTCGTGCACTTGCCCGATGTGCTGTTCAAAGACGGCACGCGCGAGGCGATCAGCCAGTACAACATGATTCTGACCCGCGACTTGTCGCCCCATGTCTACGGCGTTGCCCAGGCGGGCAGCGCGGCGGTGGGCCGAGCTGGGGCCTATTCCATCGGCCTGTTTGGGCTGGGCGTGCAAAGTGAGGCTTGGGGTGCGTGGCGCCTGGGCGCTGAAGCCCTGGTGGGCGCGGCCGGCGGCGGCGGTGTGGCCGTGGGCGGCGGCGCAGTGGGGCAGGGCGAGTTGTGGGCGCAGTGGGAAGGCGAGCGCCTGCGGCTGCGCGCCGGCCTGGGCCAATGGCGCAGCTTGCGGCATACCGAGCAGTCCTCACCTTTGTTCAGCGTTTCGGTGGGCTATGCCTACGGCACGCTGGCCCGTTGATTATTTGAAAGGCGCTGACGCTCAAGAGCAGCGCCACGGCGTTCAAGCCGAGTCTTAGAAAGTATTGCCATGAAAAAAGTTGTCATACGCGCCGGTAAAGAGCGTTCACTGCAGCGCCGCCACCCCTGGGTGTTTGAAGGCTCGGTCGCGCGCGGCGGTGCCGATGCAGGCGAGACGGTGCGGGTGGAGTCGGCCGAAGGCCTGTTCCTGTGCTGGGGCGCTTTCAGCCCCAAGTCCAATATCCGCGTGCGGGCCTGGAGCTTTGACGAGGCTCAGCGCATTGACGCCGCCTTCTTCCAGCAACGCATTGCCAAGGCCCTGGCCATGCGCACCCGCTTGCCGATTGCCTCCGACGCCGTGCGCCTGATCCACGGCGAGGCCGATGGCCTGCCGGGCTTGATCGTGGACCGCTACGGCGACACCTTGGTGGCGCAGTTCCTGTCCGCCGGGGTGGAGCGCTGGAAGGCCGTCATCATCGACGCCTTGATGGCTGCGACGGGTTTGATCCGCTTGTACGAGCGCTCCGACGCGCAGGTGCGGGAACTGGAAGGCCTGCCCCAGCAAACCGGCTGGCTGCGTGGCGAGGGCGAGACCGAAATCATCATCCAAGAGCATCAGTGGCGCCTGAGCCTGGATGTGGCCGAGGGCCACAAAACCGGCTACTACCTCGACCAGCGCGATAACCGCAAGAAGTTTGCCGACAGCGTGCGCCAGTACGGCTGCAAGTCGGTGCTGAACTGCTTCAGCTACACCGGCGGTTTCTCGGTGGCGGCCTTGGCGGGCGGTGCCACCGAGGTGATCAGCGTGGACTCCTCTGCGCCGGCCCTGGCGCGAGCCGATGCGCATGTGCGCCTGAACGGCTTTGAGCCCGGCCACCACCGCAGCCTGGATGCTGATGTCAACGCCACCTTGCGCAACTTCCTCAAGGAAGGGCGGACCTTCGACGCCATCGTGCTCGACCCGCCCAAGTTCGCGCCCACCGTGGCGCACGCCGAGCGCGCCGCGCGCGCCTACAAAGACATCAACCGCCTGGGTCTGCGCCTGCTGGCGCCGGGCGGCCTGCTGTTTACTTTCTCATGCTCGGGCGGCATCAGTCCCGATCTGTTCCACAAGATCGTTGCAGGCGCGGGCCTGGATGCGCAGGCTGACGGCTACATCCTCGACCGCGTTGGCGCTACGCCCGATCACCCGCAAACCATCAACTTCCCCGAGGGCGAGTACCTCAAGGGCTTGCTGGTGCTGAAGGCCGCCTGAACCTGAGTTGGCTCGGTGGCTGCTGGGCCGCAGCAGGGCCGTTTTGGCCGGCGCTGGCCTGCTGGCCCGATCAGCCCGATCAGCCCTGAGGCAGCGCCACGCTGGGCTCGAACTTGGCGCGGAACACGCTGAAAAACGCCTTCACATTGCGCACATTGGCGTCTTGTGTGAATAGGCGCTGTACCAGGGCGTGATAGGCCGGCATATCGGCCACTTGCAAGATCAGCACAAAGTCCGGCCCCGGCGAGACGCGGTAGCACTGCTGCACCGCCGCGTCTTGCTGCACCTTGGCTTCGAAGGCGGCCAGATGCTCGGCGCCTTGGCGGTCCAGGGTGATTTCGACGATGGCGCTCAGGCTAGGCCCCAGCTTTTCGGGCGCGAGCAAGGCAATGCGCCGGGTGATGATGCCGGCATCCACCAAGCGCTTGACGCGCCGCAAACAGGTGGCGGGCGACACATGGGCGGCGGCCGCCAAGTCCTGGTTGGACTGCGCCGCATCGCGCTGCAGCAGATCAAGGATGCGCAAGTCCGCGGCGTCGAGATTCAATAATTCATTCATATTTTTGTCATTCGTGAAATTATTGTTCTTGAAAATTGACTGCTGAATGATTGTTTCAAAAATGCATATATTTTGAAAGCAAAGATTTCGCCTGACTGCCTACGATGCAAGCCATTCAAGTCAACGCGAGAGCAGCAAATCATGTGTGGAATCGTCGGATCGGTCAGCCAGCGCAATATCGTCCCCATCTTGATCGAAGGCCTCAAGCGCCTGGAATACCGCGGCTATGACTCCTGCGGTGTGGCCGTGCATCAAGACGGCAGCCTGAAGCGCGCCCGCAGCACCTCCCGCGTGGCCGAGTTGATGGGCTTGGCGGCCGAGGACGGCATCGTCTCCGGCACCGGCATCGCCCACACCCGCTGGGCCACTCATGGCGCGCCGGCCGTGCACAACGCCCACCCACATTTCTCGCAAGGCCCGGGCGCCAGCGCCGACAGCGTCGGTCGCATCGCCCTGGTCCACAACGGCATCATCGAGAACCATGATGAGCTGCGCGCCGAACTCAAGCTCAAGGGCTACCAGTTCAGCAGCCAGACCGACACCGAGGTGATCGCCCATCTGGTGGACCACCTCTACAACGGCGACCTGCTCGAAGCCGTTCAGCAAGCCTTGCCGCGCCTGAAGGGCGCTTATGCCGTGGCCGTGTTCTGCCGCGATGAACCGCACCGCGTGATTGCCGCCCGCGAGGGCTCGCCCCTGGTGCTGGGCCTTGGCATGGACGCCGCGCACGCCGAGAACTTTGTTGCCTCCGACGCCATGGCCCTGGCCGGTGTGACCGACCAGATCGTCTACCTGGAAGAGGGCGATGTGGTGGACCTGCAGCTGGGCCGCTACTGGATCAGCACGCTGAACGCTGAGACAGGCCGTTATGAGCCCGCCGAGCGCCCCGTGCGCACGGTGCACGCCCACAGCGGCGCGGCCGAGCTGGGCCCCTATCGCCACTATATGCAGAAGGAAATCTTCGAGCAGCCCGAGGCCATCGCCAACACCCTGGAAGGCGTGGTGGGCATCAGCCCTGAGTTGTTTGGTGACGGCGCCTACAGCATCTTCAAAGAAATCGACTCGGTGTTGATCTTGGCTTGCGGCACCAGCTTCTACTCCGGCTCCACCGCCAAGTACTGGCTGGAATCGATCGCCAAAATCCCCACCAGCGTGGAGATCGCCAGCGAGTACCGCTACCGCGACAGCGTGCCCAACCCGCGTACCCTGGTTGTCACCATCAGCCAAAGCGGCGAGACGGCCGACACGCTGGCCGCCCTCAAACATGCCCGCAGCCTGGGCATGAAGCACACGCTGACGGTTTGCAATGTGGCCACCAGCGCCATGGTGCGCGAGTGCGAACTGGCCTACATCACCCGCGCCGGCGCCGAGATCGGCGTGGCCTCCACCAAGGCCTTCACCACCCAGTTGGTGGGCCTGTTCATGCTGACGCTGGCGCTGGCGCAAACCCGCGGCTTCTTGACCGAAGAACAAGAAGCCGAGCACCTGAAGGCACTGCGCCATCTGCCCGTGGCCGTGCAAGCCGTGCTGGCGCTGGAGCCGCAAGTCATCGCCTGGAGCGAAGAATTCGCCCGCAAGGAAAACGCCTTGTTCTTGGGTCGTGGCCTGCACTACCCCATCGCCCTGGAAGGCGCGCTCAAGCTCAAGGAAATCAGCTACATCCACGCCGAGGCCTACCCCGCGGGTGAGCTCAAGCACGGCCCGCTGGCCTTGGTGACGGCCGAGATGCCTGTGGTGACAGTGGCCCCCAACGACACCTTGCTGGAAAAGCTGAAAAGCAATATGCAAGAAGTCCGCGCCCGCGGCGGCCAGCTGTACGTGTTCGCCGACGGCGACACGCAGATTGAAAGCGAAGCCGGTTTGCATGTGATCCGCATGCCCGAACACTACGGTGCCCTGAGCCCCATCCTGCACACCGTGCCGCTGCAGTTGCTGGCGTATCACACCGCCTGCGCGCGCGGTACCGATGTCGACAAGCCCAGAAACCTCGCAAAAAGTGTCACTGTGGAATAAGCGTTAGGGGCGCATTTTTTGGCATGTTCTTGTGAAATAGAGTCGTGCCAAAAAGAGCCAAATCTGCTCCCAAGAAACATAGTCGCTTCGCGGCAAAACAGCCACTGGGCAGGAGGGCAAATGACGAAATGTCAGTGCCCTGAGATGCAGCATTGGGATGAGGGCTCAGCGCACCCGTGCTGACTCGACGTAGTCGACAAATAGGAAAAGGCGCCGCGGCGCCTTTTCTTCTTTTCGAGTGACGGTGCGTCGCGATCGGCGTTTGAGCTGACGCGCGCGCCGACAGGGCGACGAGCCTTAAGGCTTCAGCTGCACGCGGAGCTCACCGCCCTTGTTGGCCTCGCTGTGGACGTTGATGTAGAGCTCGCCGGCCTGGTAGGCCTTCATGCCTTCGGCGTCGAGCTTGGCGCCTGCGGGCACGAGCCATTCACCTTCCGAGCCCGCCGTCAGCGGGATGAGGACCGGGCCGTTTTTGCCGGCGGCGCCTCGGTGGATGTGCGCCATCGTGCCTTTGACGCCAGTGGTTTTGACGCTGCCGCTGACCGTGCCATCGGCCGCGATGTTGATGCTGCCCGTACCGCTCGCGGTCGTCGTCACCGGCGGGACTTCATTGGCACCGGTCAGCACCAAGTCGGCTGCAAGCGCAGCCCCGGATGCGAGGGTGATGACGAGTGCGGCGAGCGAGGCGGTGAAGCGAGGGCGGTGCGAAGTCTTGCTCATCATGAGTCTCCGATGTCGAGTGGTCGAGGGCGGACCGGGGGCCGGCTAGCCCTTGGCATCATGCGCGAGTAGCAGCCCCCCTGCAAGCGCGAGGGTCATCGCCTGATCCTCGCCGCCAACTGGCGGCACGCGAGGGGGCGTCAAGTTCAAGACCTGACCCGCTCTATAGGCTCCTCGACTGGCTCCCTGTCGGCGTCTGTGTGATTGCAGCCGAGCTTGGCCTGAATGCCCGCCGCCAAGGCCCAACTGCAGCGGCGGGCATTCAATGAAAAAAGGGCTGCCGCAGCAGCCCTCGTCTGAGTCGCGTTGCTTCGCATCGAGTGGCGAGGCATTGGCGGGATTTCAGGCTTGTTTGCGGCGGCGGACGAAGAAGAGCGCACCCATGGCCGCACCTAGCAGCAATAGCGAGCTAGGCTCAGGCACAGCAGAAGGGGCATCTGCGAGGCCAGTCGCGTAGGTCTTCAAAACGCTGCCGTTGCCCTGGTTCCAGTCGTAATAATAGAGCTTGTTATTGGCATAAGTCAGGCCGGCAGTGAGGCCATCCACGCCCAGCGCATAAGTGTCAAGCAAAGCGCCGGTGCTGATGTCAAAGCGCCGGATGGACGCGCTGGCAAGGTAGTCAAGCACCCAGATCGACGAGTGCAGGGTGTCCACCGCAAAGTCGGCAATGCCAGCGCCGCCCAGGGTCAAAGTGGCCAGGGTGGTGTCGGGGGCGGCGATCGATGACGTGCGAATCTGATGCAGATTGCTGAAACCGTAAGTTGAGGATGAATTGGTGCGATAGAGCATGCCGCCGCGAACGTCGATCGGGTCGCCGCCAAAGGCCGCCGTTTCGGCCGAGATGACGCTCGCGGCCCCGGTGGTCTTGCCGATTCGGTAGATGTCCTTGCCGTTGCTGTTGGCGGTGTAGTCACTGAAATAGTAGTAGTCCGCGTCGGCCGCCACCGAGACCACATGGTTGGCTGTATTCGTCGTGCCGCTGCCGGAATACTGGATCGCTCCGATGGTGCGGTTGCCGACGATGTTGCCGCTCAAGTCTGTGCGCACAATGCTGTTCGTTGATTGCTGCACGAAGAGCAATTCATTGGCCGAGGCATCAAAGCCCATGCCTTGAGGATTGAAGTTGCTACTCGATGCGCCCAAGCCAGCCGCCAGCGCATAGCTGCTACTCAAGGTCAGGCCGGCTTGAGCGGCCAAAGGGCTGAGCGCCAGCAGGGATGCCGTGCCAATCACGGCAAATTTCTTCAACATGGATAAATTCCATTCAGGTTAGTTGACAAGCAAGGCCACAAGAGCCCAAGGGGTTGCTGGGTCTTGCTTACCGTCCCACGCAGAGCCATTGTCTGGGGCCCTTGTCAGCGGTCTATCCCTGCAGTAGAGGGGTGCAGATCCTCATTTGCCAAATACTGCCGCCTTTTGGCCTGGGGCCGAAGCGGCTGCTGAAATGCTGCTCACAAGGATTAAATAGTCGCTTGAGGCTGAAACTGCTGTTGCAGTTATCGGGCAGCAGGCTGAGCGCTGCTGCCATGTCGGCAAAGCTGATTTTCAGTTGCTAGCTCTTGCCTCACCGCTAGCCGGCTTAGCCGTGGCCAGCCGGCCTTTCCAAGGAGATTGCTCGACGGGGCGGCGGTTCCCGTGCGGAGATACTTTCAACGGAACAGTTGAATTTCCTAACCGTCCAAACCCTAGGCGGCTACCATCGCAAAGTGCCCGCGAGATGAATCGAGGGCACTTTGCCACCCCTGTACCGCGCTTTTGGCTCTATCGGCGCGGCCCCAAATAGCTCGTCCAGCATGGATAAATCGCCCGCCGACGCTGTCTCCCTCGATGCCACCTCCCGCGCGCCAGACAAGGCGCTTGAGGGTGTTGCCAACTCGTGCGTAGAACTCGCCGAGCGTAAGCGCAAGGAAGAGGCCTTGCAGCGCAGCAAGGCCATGCTGGAGCGCACCGAAAAGCTGGCGCGTATCGGCAGTTTTGAGTGGGAGGTCGGCAGCAACATCACGACCTGGTCGCCGGAAATGTTCCGCATCTACGGGCGCGACCCCGCCCTGGGGACGCCGAACCTGGAGGAGCAGGTCGAGCTGTACACGCCGCAGTCCGTGCAGCTGCTGTATGCCGCCGTTGACAAACTCTTGTTGGACGGCACACCGTACGAGATGGAGTTGATGTCCGTGCAGCCCAACGGAGAGCAGCGCCCCTGCCTGGTCAGGGGGTTTCCGGAGCGCGATGAAAGCGGCCGGGTCGTTCGTTTGGCCGGGCTGGTGCAAGACATCACCGAGCGAAAATTAGCCGAGCACTACGAACGCTTCCGCAGCAAAACCCTGGAGTTGCTTGCCGCAAACAAGCCTCTGGCCACCTTGCTTGAAACCATTGTGCGGGGGGTTGAGCAACTCCACCCAGGCATGCTGTGCAGCATCTTGCTGCTCGACGCTGACGGCCTCCATCTCGGCAAAGGCGTGGCGCCTAGCCTGCCTGATTTCTACAACGCGGCACTCGACGGTGTGACCATCGGCCTAGGCGTGGGCTCTTGCGGAACCGCGGCTTTTACCGGCAAGCGCGTTGTCGTGGACGACATTGCCACGCACCCCTATTGGGCTCTGTACAAGGGGCTTGCGAGCAGTGCGGGCTTGGGTGCTTGCTGGTCGCAGCCTATCCACAGCTCGGTGGGCAAGGTGCTCGGTACCTTTGCCATTTACCACCGCGGGCCAAACACGCCTGAGCAGGCCGATATCAACCTGATTGAACAAGTCGCGAACCTGGCCAGCATCGCCATCGAGCGCAAAGAGCAGCAAAACCAGCTTGAGCACATCGCCCACTTTGATGCGCTCACCAATCTGCCCAACCGATCCTTGCTAGCCGATCGACTGCAGCTGGCCATGGCGCAAGAACACCGGCGCGGCCAACAGCTGGCGGTGGTCTACCTGGATCTGGATGGCTTCAAGGCCGTGAACGACCGTCACGGACACAACGTCGGCGACCGCTTGTTGATTGATCTGGCCACCCGCATGAAAGACGCGCTGCGTGATGGCGATACGCTGGCACGCATCGGTGGGGACGAGTTCGTGGCGGTGCTGGTTGATTTGGCCGAACCCGCCATCGGTGAGCCCTTGTTGAATCGCTTGCTGACGGCCGCCGCATCGCCTGTGCAGGTGGGCGACTTGCTGCTGCAGGTTTCGGCCAGTCTGGGCGTGACCTTCTACCCGCAGGCCGAGGACATCGATGCCGATCAACTCTTGCGTCAGGCCGACCAGGCCATGTACCAGGCCAAAGTGGCAGGCAAGAGTCGTTACCACGTCTTCGATGCCGCAAAAGACAGCAATCTGCGCGGCCACCATGAAAGCCTGGAGCGCATCCGCCTGGCGTTGGCGCAAGGCGAGTTTGTGCTGCACTACCAACCCAAGGTCAATATGCGCAGTGGCCAGGTCGTGGGTGCCGAGGCCTTGATTCGCTGGCAGCACCCGGAAAAAGGTTTGTTGGCCCCCGCCACCTTTCTGCCGCTGATTGAAGACCATCCGCTGGCCGTCGCCGTGGGCGAGTGGGTGATTGACGCCGCCTTGCACCAAATGGGCGTGTGGCAGGCCAGCGGTTTGCATCTGCCGGTGAGCGTCAATATCGGCGCACGCCAGTTGCAGCAAATGAATTTTGTGGATCGGCTGAAAGCGATTCTGGCGAAGCATCCCCAGGTGCGTGCGAGCGACCTGGAGCTGGAAGTGCTGGAGACCAGCGCGTTGGAAGACATCGCATTAGTGTCCAGTGTGATTGAGGATTGCGCCGCCTTCGGCGTGAAGTGCGCGCTGGACGACTTTGGCACCGGCTACTCCTCACTCACCTACTTGAAACGCTTGCGCGTGGCCTTGCTCAAGATCGATCAGAGCTTTGTGCGGGACATGTTGGACGACCCCGATGACCTGGCCATTCTGCAAGGCGTGATCGGGCTGGCCGTGGCCTTTCGGCGCCAGGTCATTGCCGAGGGCGTAGAGACCGTGGCGCATGGCGCGGCGCTGCTGCAACTGGGTTGTGAGTTAGCGCAGGGCTACGGCATTGCCCGGCCCATGCCCGCGGAGCAGATGCCCGCGTGGGTGGCCACGTGGCGGCCTGATGCGGCCTGGTGTGGGGCCACGGTTTCAGCTCAAGCGTAAGGGCTTGCAGACCAAGGCGCTCACTTGCGCAATGCGAACCGTCGCGTGAGCCTTGGTTTGCAGAGGCGCTTCGCACCGTGGCTGTTCGGGTCTAAGCCTTCACCTCGCTCATCGCACCGTTGTGGGCGGGCTGCACGCCGAAATGCTGACCTGAGACTTCAGCGTCAGCACGACATCGAGTGACGGTGGTGTGGCTCCCGTTTGCGTGCACGCTGCTGTACCGGCAGCCACGGCGTAGGCCAGATGGCTGGGTGGCAAGTCTGAAGGCTGGCGCAGCAGGCTGGCGACCAAGCCAGCAATGCTGGCGTCACCCGCACCGACGGTGTCCACAACGTCAATGGGCGGGGGCACTGCGCGCCAGCAGCCTTGAGGCGTCAACAACTCCGCGCCTTTTGAGCCCAAGGTGTAGAGCCACCACGCGGCAGGGTTCCAGGCGCGCGCCTGAGCCAAGGCCTGCTCTGGCGCTACGTCGGGCAGCAGGCCGCCTAAGTCTTCATCGGACAGCTTGATGACTTGGGCCAAGCGACACATGCGCTCAAAGGTCGCCAAATAGCCCGGGCCCATCGCGTTGCGGAAGTTGGGGTCATAGCTGATGGGGACTTGAGCCGCGTGCAATGCCTCGGCCAAATCAAGCAGGCGCGGCGCCAGCGGATCGCGCGCCAGGCTGATGCCGCCGAAGTGCGCCCATTGGCACTCGGCCTGCCAGCCCGGGGGCAGCGCGGCCGGGTCGAAATGCAAGTCGGCGCTGTTCTCGCCGATGAAGAAATAGCTGGGCGGCGCGCTCTGCGGCACCACGGCCAGCAGGGGCGCGCGGTCAAGCCGCTGCAAAAAGCGCAGGTCTAGGCCGGCGGCCTGGCTGGCTTGCCAAAGCGCATCGCCAAAATGGCATTGGCTGATCGCGCCGGCAAAGGCGCTGGGCAGGCCGAGCGCGGCTGCGGCGCGAGCGACATTCCAGGTGGAGCCGCCGGTCTTGGCCAGCCATTGCTCGCCCTCCACCCGAATCAAATCGGTCAGCGCCTCGCCGATGGCGACGAATTTGGGAAAGTGGTCCGGCATATCAGTCCTTGAGCGTCGCCAGCATGGGTCGCTGGCAGCGATGAGGTGGTGCTCCACCTTGCGGGCCGGACTCTTTTTCGTCAGGCGTTTGGCGATTGTCTCGTGCCCGCCATCAGGGGTCTGTTTGGCTTGGCTGCAATGGCCGCTGGTGGTGTCGCTCCCTGCGACCGTAATGCCGACTGATGGACCTGAAAGCGGGCTTGCTGCCGCTCAGTCAATTTCTCAACCCGGAGCCTGCTCCAGGCTCGGGTTTGTATATGCGCGCCCCGAGAGAGTTACAGACTCAGCACCGCCACCAAGCTGGTCAGGCTGAAACCCACGCACAGGGCCGCCAAGCCCAGGCTTTCGGTCATTTCGCCCAGGCCACGTGTCTTGCCGCTGGTCTCGCCGATTTGGGGCAGGCCCATCTGGATCAAGTATTGCTCTGATTGGCTCAGGAAGTTGGGGATGCTGCTCATGATGTGCTTTGCCTCTTCAATGACAGCGCGAATGGCTTGTCGATGGAAGAAGTGTCGACAAACTTGGTGAAAACCCTATGACAAAACCTAGGGTAATCACTAATCCGGCACTATTTCTCATGAATGGCCGGCAGATCACTGCGTTGCCTGGCACTAACTGCTCAGGCAAACGGTGCCAAGCCCATGCGCGCATTGGCGCGGCGGGCCAAGTCGCGCTCGTCCTCCGAGGCAAAGCGGCTGTCCCACTCCCGCAGCTTGGGCGCCATCAGCGCATGCCACAGCGGCGGGATCAGGGCCACGACGATGGTGGTGAGGTAGCCGCTGATCATCTGGGGTGAGTCGGGCAAGGGCTGCAACTCGTGGAAGGGCACTTCGCCCTGCGCGTGGTGATGCGAGTGGCGGGTCAGATTGAACATGGACCAGGAGCTGATGCGCTTGGTGGTGTTCCAGGAGTGGCGCGGCTGCACCGGCGTGGCCGGGTCGCGCACCATGCCGTAGTGCTCCATATAGTTCACGATCTCCAGCAGAGCCTTGCCCCACAGCGCGCACAGCACGAAGAAGCCCGCCGCCGCTGCGCCGCCCATGGCCCAGGCCAGCGCCACCAGCCCCAAGCTCATCAGGTGGCCGCGGATCACCGCGTTGTGCAGCCCGAAGCGCGGCAGGCCGCGGCGGCGCAGGCTGCGGGTTTCGATCTGCCAGGCGCTGACATTGCCCCGCACGGTCGAGATCAGCACATGCGCATAGACATTGCGGCCACGCGGCGCGGTGGCCGGGTCGTCAATGGTCGAGACATAGCGGTGGTGGCCGTAGACATGCTCGATGGCAAAGATGGTGTCGAAGCTGAAGGCCAGCAACCAGCGGCCCACCCCCATCGAGACCGGGTCCCAGGTGCGGTGTGTCAGCTCATGGGCGGTGATGGTGCCCACCATGCCAATCATCAGGCCGGTGAGGATGGCGGCCGACACATGGTGAGGCCAGTCCGTGGCCGCGCGCGCGGCCAGTAAGTCGTAGCCACTCCAGCCACTGAGCCAGGCGCCAAAGCCCAGCGGGTCGCCCTCCGATACACCCCACACGGCGGCGAAGCAGATCAGCAGCAAGAGCGGCAAGGCGAGCCAGAGCTGCGCGGTCAGCAGGCCCGGATACTTGAACTGCGGTGTGCGGCTGTCCTCGCCCAGAACAGCGTCGCCCACGATGTAGAAGCCGAGTACCGTCAGCAGGCAGAGCGTGATCCAGCTGCCGCCGGCCAGCAGCGCTGCCGCTGCACTCAGGCCCACGGCGTGAAACAAGGCGTACTTCAGATAATCCAGCACACCCGCCGGCGTTGGCGCGGCAGGTGCAGGGATGCTGGCGCGCTGCGTCGTCGCCTCGCTCTGAGATGCGGGCGCAGCCGCAGCCGCTGCCGCAGCAGTAGTGAGGCCAGCGGCGGCATCGTGCTGGGTGGTGAAGCGGTCGGCATGGATGTGTTCGGCCGCCACGCCGTGTCGCTGCAGCAGGGCCGCTGCCGCATCAATCATGGCTGGCGGCCCGCACAGATAGGCGTGGGCGCCGGGCAGCAGGGCGGCGAGCAGGTGTTCGGTGATCAAGCCCCGAGCGCCGCTCCAGGCGTCATTGGCCTCGGACTCGGGCTCGGACAGCACCGGCACGAAGTTGAAGGCTGCGGGCCACAGCGCGGCGAGCTCGGCGATCTCGTCCAGCGCATACAAGTCCTTGGCCTTGCGGGCGCCAAACAGCAGGCTCACTGGGCGCGTCACGCCGGTGGCCAGGGCCTCTTGCAAGATCGCCAGCACCGGCGCTAGGCCGCTGCCGCCAGCCACCATCAGCAGAGGCGCATCGGCCGGCCGCAGGGTGAACTGGCCTAGCGGGCCTTCAATTTGCACCGACTGGCCCAGCAGCTCTTGTTGATTGACCAGGGTGGAGAAGGCGCCGCCCGGCACCTGCCGCACAAAGAACTCCACCTGTGCATCCGCGCTGCAGGGCGCGGCAAAAGAGTAGCTGCGCTGCACACCCGGCAAGGTGGCGAGTTCGAGCTCTGCAAACTGCCCGGCCTGGAAGCTCAAGCGCTGCGCCAGTTGGATACGCAGGCGGGTGATGTCCTGAGTCAGGCGCTCTTGCGCGATGACATGCCCGGCCACACGCTGGCGCTGCGCTTGGGCAAGGGGTGCGAGCTCGATGCGTACATCGGACAAAGGGACGCTTTGGCAGGCCAGGATCATGCCGGCATCCAGGTCTTCGTCGCTGAGCAGATAGCTGGTCTCGGTTAGTTGTTTGACCTGCCCGCTGGTTAGCTTGCACTTGCAGCTGGCGCAGCCGCCGACGCGGCAGCTGTAGGGCATCTCCACACCTTGGCGCAGCGCGGCCTGCAGCAGAGTCTCGTCGGCCTGCACGAGGATGCGCGTGGCATTGATCAGCGCCACATGGGGCGCCGGCTTGGGCGCGGTCTTGATCGTGGTCTTGGTATTGATCGGCATGTCTTTGTCTCCTGGCCGTGTGCATCACGGCTGTTGTGTCTCGATGCTAGAAAGTCGGCCCTGCTTTGCCGAGGTCCAGCGTTGACAAGCGGAGGTCATTTTTTGACAATTCGGCGCCCGCCCCGGGTTCACCCGATAGAGTCGGACGCATGCCCAAGCACATCCAAACCATCCAGCTGCAGTCGCTCTACATCCGCCAGATCGCTGAGCATGTGGCTGCCGTGGGGGGCGATGTGGCGCAGTGGCTGGCGCGCGGCGGCCTGCGGCCGGCGCAGTTGGAGCTCGATTTGCCCGAGCTGCCAATGGACGCTTTTGCCCGCTTGGTGGAGGGCGCCATCGCGATCACCAAGGAGCCGGCGCTGGGCTTGTTGGTCGGCGACCGGCTACGCATCAACACCCTTGGCGTGCTGGGTTTTGCGGCCATGAGCGGCGGCTCTTTGCGCCAGGTGATCGAGTTGCTGGTGCGCTATATCGGGCTGCGCACCTCGCTGGTTTCGCTGGCCGTGCAAGTGCATCGCCATGAGCTGCGCCTGGTGGTGCTGGAGCCGATTGCCCTGGGCAGCGCGCGCCGCTCGGTGCTGGAGGCGGTGCTGCTGGCGCTCAAACATGCGCTGGAGTTCAACCGGGTGGGGCATGGAATGAGCAGCGGGCTGTCCAGCGGCCCGGTCAGCCGCGTGGCCTTCGCCATGCCGGCGCCCGCCTATGCCGACTTTGCCCGCCAGCTCGTGGGCTGCGAGCTGGCCTGGTCCAGCAGTTGGAGCGGCCTGGTTTTGCCCATCGCGCGGGCCGATGAAGCCCTGAGCGCCGCGGATGCAAGCGCCTATGCGCAAGCCGAGCAGCTGTGTGAGCGCGAACGGCTCCGCCTCGCGAGCCAGCAAAGCACCACGGCGCGGGTGCAGCGCCTGCTGCTCGAATCAAGCGCCGGCCTTCCAGGCCTGCCCTTGGTGGCGCGCCAGCTGCATCTGGGTCAGCGCACCTTGCATCGGCGGCTGCTGGAGGAGGGGACCTCTTTCCGGCAAATCACCGAAGACCTGCGGCGCAGCTTGGCCAGCGAGCATCTGCAGCGCGGCCAGCTGACGGTGCAGGAAGTGGCCTACCTCTTGGGCTACACCGACCTGGCCAATTTCCGCCGTGCCTTCCGGCGTTGGCAAGGCATGTCGCCCTCGGACTACCGGGCGGCGTGCGCCGATGTATCAAAGACGCGGGATTGAGTGGCGTGCGTCGGCCGGTGCGGGGCACGGATAGCCGCCCTTGGGCTCTCTCCTGCCGCTGCGCATGAGCGCTTGCATACACGCATGTGTGCAGTCCCAGGCTCAGAGCTTTCCAAGGCAGGTTTCAAATGGCGATCCTGTAGGTCGCCAAATTCCCGCACCTGACCCTTTGAGAAAAAGCTCCCAAAGGGTCAGGTCTTGCCTAGGACTCGGGTGGCCCTCGCCGAGATCAGCGGCGCAAGGCGAGCGAGCGGCGACGGGCCAAGGCCAAAACGCCGGCCAAACCACCCAGCATCAGTAAATAGCTGGAAGGCTCCGGCACCACGGCTGCGGGGGGCATGGCCTCGGCCAGCCCCATCAACGCCGTGGCATCGCCGCTGAACTCATAACCGGAGCCGCTGGCTACGCCTGCCGGAATGTCCCAAGTCGCGAACTTGGCTGCACCTAGCCTGCCCGAGCTGTCCTGTGGCCGGTAGCCGATCTTGATGGTCTTGAAGACGAACTGGCCTGCAAAGTCGACGTTGCCCTCTGCTGACCCCTTCATGTCCAGCTTGGTAAAAAAGGCCCCGGTGAATTCCATCGTGAAAAACACCTCAGGATTCGCTGCGCCGGTGTTTTTGCTGACATCCAACTTGATCTTATTGACAGCTTTACCCGTGGCCATATTGACGAACAGGCTGTTGAAAACGCCGTCGTTGGCTTGCGTCCAGAAGAAGGGGCCGGGTTGAGGTTTCCCCACTGCGGCACCGCCCCCTTTGGTCCAGGACGTGTCAGCCGACAAAGACCACGACCAATTCACGACATCGCTCCAACTCGTGTGGTCCTTGTCCGTGGACGATCCCTTGATCTGATCGAACTGAATGAACGCTTTGGTAGCGGCCAGCGAAGGTGTTGCCAGCGTGCTTGCGCAAATCACCAGCAAGCCGAGTGCGGATTTGTTCATGCTATGTCCTGTTCAAGAAGTTTGTTGTGAATCTCGCCGACCAAGACCTGGAGGGCGAGCTTGGCATGGTGGTCGTCTGCGCCCTCGGTGTACATCCCTATCTGAGACGATCAGGATGCGTTTCATCGGCGCTGCGGGCTCAGCGGTTGAGCTAGGAACGCGGCAAGATCTGCGTCCGGGCCGATGGCACCATGGTCTGATGCCCCCACTCCTTGCTCTATCCCGCGAACTTTTCGTCAAACGCCATGTCACAACATCTACAAAGCGCCGCCCGCCATGCGGCGGAGCTGATCGAGCAAGCCGATGCCTTGATCATTGCTGCTGGGGCCGGCATGGGGGTGGATTCCGGCCTGCCAGACTTCCGCGGCAAAGAGGGCTTCTGGAACGCCTACCCGGCTTTGCGCGAAGCTGGCATCGACTTCCAGCGTGCCGCCTCGCCCGCGACCTTTCGCGCCGATGCAGCGCTGGCCTGGGGCTTCTACGGGCACCGATTGAATCTGTATCGGCAGGTCCAGCCCCATCCGGGCTTTGCGTGGCTGCGCACGTGGGGCGAACGCATGCTGCATGGCTGGACGGTGTTCACCAGCAATGTGGATGGGCAATTCCAGAAGGCCGGATTCGCGCCCGAGCAGGTTCACGAATGTCACGGCTCCATTCATCATCTGCAGTGCCTGGGTCCTTGCTCTGAGGCCATCTGGTCCGCACAAGACTTTGTGCCGCAGGTCGATGAGGGCCGCTGCCGTCTGCTGAACGCGGCGCCCAGCTGCCCGCACTGCGGTGGCTTGGCCCGGCCCAATATCTTGATGTTCGGTGACGGCGCCTGGGTCGCCGACCGCAGCAGGGCGCAGGAGCAGCGTCAGGCGCATTGGCTGCAATCGGTGCGACGGCCGGTGGTGATTGAGATCGGCGCCGGTACCGCTGTCCCCTCGGTGCGTTGGTTCAGCCAAAGCATCATTCATGAGTTTGGTGGGCGGCTGGTTCGGATCAATCCCAGCGAGTTCAAGGTGCCGACACCGCATGACATCGGCCTGCCCGTGGGCGCATTGCCAGGCCTCTCGGCCATCGCGGCAGAACTGGGCAGCGAGTGGTGTTTCCCATCCGACCTGGCGTGAGGGCTCTATGCCGGGTGCCGTCGTGCGAGCGATTGCGACCGCCTGTCCTGAGATGCGCGTGGGCTCAGATCAACCCTGCTTTGTCGGCTTGATCATCCGTTTGCAGCGGCCCCAAGCGAGACCGGCGTCCGGCATTGTTGACTTTCAGGTCGCTTCATTTCATCTCGCCTTGTTCAAGAAAAGTGATGTTTCTTTCTAGGTGCCGGATGCCCTGATCGACCCTGGCGCGGCAGTGTTGCTGTCGTCCATGGTGTCCGGCAACTCCGGCTTGACCTCGGCAATTGCCAAGCGCGGCTTGACTGGTGAATACGGTACGGGCGATGACGGCCGACGGCTGACGACGCGGCGTGCGCGAGGCGCGGTCCCTTCCCGCCGACCCGGGGCTGGACAGGCGCGCTTGGCCTCACCTGCGATCACTTTCGGGATTCGCTCCAGCGGCCCCAAGGGAGAATTAGAAAAATGGGCAGGCATCTGCCGCATCGACGCCTGGGCGACCGGGGCTGGAAATAGCTGATTGGCGGCTTGTGCGGCCTTTGCCTGTTGATGCTCGCCGTCGAGTTTTCCTTCGGCATCAATCCCTTGCTGGAGCGGCGCTACGGTTCGGTGGGCATGGAGGAGAGCTTCGGCATTGACCCGCACCGAACGGGCACACACCGGGTGCCGATTGAGCATCTGCCGCCCGGTTCCGAGTTAGCGCTGATGGGCGCGCAGCTGGGGGATCAGCTGGGTTTCGATCACCACGTTGACCGCTGGCGCAAGCTCAGCTTGGACGGGCGGACGGGCCCGGAGCAGGTGCGGGTCAAGCTTCGGCATGAAGGCCAGGCGCGGCCGCTGAACTTGACCGCCGCGCCGCAGAGATTTTCTGCCGTTGAGATATTCGATTATCTGAGTCGCTTTTTCTTGGCCGTGCAAGCGGTGCTTTTCGCTTTGCTGATTGGCCTCAAGCGGCCGGACCACACGGCCTACCCAGCCAGCGCATGCGCTCCAGCCGGAGCAAGGCGTGGGCAATGCTGCATGACGGCTGCACATGGCCAGGCCCGCAGGCGATAGCGTCGCCCGGCGCGCTGAGCCGGTGACAATGCGCTGCTCGCGAATTGGCCTTCAACTCAGTCGCTCCATCACACCAAAGAATCCCATGGCAGAAGACTTGTCCATCCTCACCCGCCTGGCGAGCCCGCCTGATCTGACCTTGCCGTATGGTGATCATGAGGATCAGTGCGCCGACTTCCGGCGTGGCCAGCAGGGGGCGCAGCGTCCGCTGTTGGTGCTCGTCCATGGTGGCTTCTGGAAGCCCGCGTATGACCGCGCTCATGCCCAGGCCATGAGTGCAGCTTTGGCGCAGGCGGGCTGGTCGGTGCTGACCTTGGAGTACCGGCGTATCCCTGGCCAGGCCCAGGCGAGCCTGGACGATGTGGCGGCGGCGCTGGCGCTTTTGCCGGCGCGCGTGGCACCGCACAATGGTCAGCTCTTGTTGATCGGGCATTCGGCCGGTGGGCACTTGGTCTTGTGGGCGGCGGCGGCCTTGACCCTGCCGACCTTGCGCGGCGTCGTGGCGCTGGCGCCGGCGGCCGATTTGCGTTTGGCCGATGCGCTCAATCTGGGCGACGGGGCCGTCAGAAAATTCTTGGGCTCGGCGCCCGAGCATCATCCGATGGTTGACCCGATGCAACTGCCCGCCCCGCGTGTTGCCATCACCATCGTCCAGGGCGACGCTGATGAGGTGGTGCCGCCGGCGGTCGCTCAGTCTTACTGCGCGGCATTTCCTCGTACCCGTCTGGTGGCGGTGCCGGAGGCCGGGCATTTCGCACTGATTGATCCGCTGCAAGCGGCGTGGTCTGAGGTGCTTGAGGCGCTGAACCAGCTTTCCTGAGCGGCCCGGCCGCCTTTAGGGCTGTGCCGGGGCCACCGCGGCGGCCTCTTTGTCCCGCAGTTGAATCAAGCGGCGCCCGTTGCCGACGGTGATTTGCTCGCCGAAGTGGCCGGCGTGCAAGCGGTCGAACTCTCCGGACTGCTGCAAGCGCCGCAGTCCGCGCAGGAGGCGCTCGGCCAGTGCTTTGCCTGCGGGCGAGCGGGCAGTGTAGAAACGCTGCTGCGATGGCACGCTGATCAGCAGCGTCGGCTCCCACTCCAGGTCGCTGGGCTCGGCCAGCAGCAAATTGACCTGCTGTACATGCAGCAGGCCGGTCATGATCACATCGCTGCGCTCCAGGCTCAACATCTTGAACAAGCCGGAGAATGATTCGGTCGCCTCCACCTTGAAGCCCAAACCTTGCAAGGTGCGGCGGTCACTCCAACTGCCGAGCACGCCAAAGCGCAGCTCGCGCAAATCATCGGCCGTGCGTACGTCGGCCAAGCTGGGCAGCAGGCTGCGCCGGGTTAGCAGGATGCGCTGGCTGTTCAAGCCCTTGTCGATGGCGAAGGGCACGGCCGTCAGTTGGCGCTCCAACTCCGGGGTGGCAAAGCTGTGCACCACAGACAAATGCCCGGCCGCCACTTCAGAGCGGGCCCGACCTTGGGTCATGGGCTGGGCCGACCAATGCGGCTGATCGGCCAGGGCGTCTGCACTTCGGCTGGCATTCAGAGCGGCCTGCAAGAGGGCGAACTCAAAGCCATAGCGACTGCGGTCGCCGTCGGAGGGCAAGGGGAAGGTCAAGCGCTCGGCTTGGGCCGAGGCAGCAAGGGGCAGGCCGAGCAGCATGCCCAGAAGCATGGCAAATACAGCGCCCTTGATCCAAACAGAGGGCAGGGGAGTCATACGGGGCGATCAGCAAATCCGGGTGGGGCTGAGTTTATAGCTGCTGACCCTGTATGTTTGCTGACGCTGGGCGGCGCTGCTGCGGGCCAGCCGGAACGCCCCCACCTCATGGCGGCGGCCTTGGCCTTGGGCCAGTCGCCGCCATTTGGTGCGTCAGCGCGCTTGGCGTTGACGTTGGCGCAACATCAAGCCGGCCAGACCCGCCAGCATCAAGGCCACGCTGCCGGGCTCGGGCACAGTGGCGATGGCGGCTTGGTCCACGCCGTTCAGATGCACGGACCAGTAGCCACCTTTTTGGTCGCCGGTGTTGATGTCGGCGCTGGGCTGCACCCAGTCGGCCAGGGCCACCGGGCTGCTGCCGTCGAGCGTGAAGCCAATGGACTTGGCACCGGCGATGGGGTCATTGCCGGCCAGGCTCAGCGTCAGGCGGTAGTGGCCGGCGGCGAGGGCGAGCAGCACGGCGCCGGCGTCGAAATAGCCCGGGCCGGCGAAGCTGCCGTCGTTGTCGTCAATGGTTTGCAGCCAAGCGTGCTGGGCGTCGTAGAGGCCCAGCGTGGGGTCGAAGTTCAGGCCCGATTGCCAGGAGTCGGTGAACAAGGTGACGGCTTGATTGCTGTTCAGGCTGAAGTCGATCTGCACGACGTCGGTGTTATGGCTGAACTGGCCGCTGAACGTGAAGTCGGCGGCTTGGGCGGCCAGGGCGGCGAAGCCCAGGGTGGCGGCGGCAAGGCTGCGCAGCGCGAAATTGGTTTTCATGGATGTGATCTCGGTGGAATAGGGGGCGACTCTGGCGAGTGCTGGCGCAGCTGACTGCTCTGCGCCGGCACTCGCCTCAGCATCAGGGGGCCAGCAGGGGCGGGTTGGCGCGGGATGGGGTCTGGGCCGAAGGGCTCAGGCGCTGGCTGCCGGCCTGCACTTCGAAAGCAGCGCCGAAGCTCTCCACATGGCTGGGGCTGGCGACGGTGTCCACATACCACCACTCGCACACGGCGCGCTGGCGGTTCACGTCCAGCAGCATGTAGCCGCGGCGGTGCAGATTGATGAACTTGAAGTGGGGGTTGAGCGAGCGCAGATAGGCGGCGGTGCCGCCGCTGGTGTCGCTGTCCACACCGGGCGAGGTCACCGAGGTGCCGACGAATTCCACCGCCTGCGAGCCTTCGCCTGTGGCCGGGTTGTAGCCGCCGGTGCTGACATTGGCGTTGTTCGGGTCTTGCGTCAGGTCGGCGGCCCAGGAGCTATGAATGTCACCGGTCAGCACCACGACGTTGTTGACGCGGGCATGGCTGGCATCGCCCTTGATGACGTCGTAGATGCGGTTGCGGGCGGGCTGGTAGCCGTCCCACTGGTCGCTGTTCAAGAAGACGCCGCCGCCGGCCGCATTGGCTGCGGCCACGCCCTTGAGCTGGGCGAACATCACGCCCTGGCCCAGCAGCTTCCACTGCGTGCCGCTTTGGCGCAGGCGCTGGGCCAGCCAGGCTTCTTGCTCGCTGCCGAGCAGGGTGCGGCTGGGGTCGGCAAAGGGGCCGGTCTGCACAAAGCCCTGGCCCAGCGGCGTCGCAATGCTGCCCTTGATCTGCTGCGAGCGATTGCTCAGGCGCTCTTCCAGCATCAGCAGGTCGACCAAGTCGCCGTAGACGAAATTGCGATGGTTGTCATTGAGCTTGGCGGTGTTGACCGGGCGCACCGGCATCCACTCGTAATAGGCCTGCAGGCCGGCGGCCTGGCGCGTGGCCCAGTCACCCTCGGTGGCGGGCTGATGGTTCTCAGCGCCGGTTTTGTAGGCGTCGTTGGTGATTTCGTGGTCGTCCCAGATGGCAATCAGCGGGTGCTGGCGGTGCATGGCTTGGGAGTCGGCGTCGCGCTTGTACTGGGCATGGCGCTGGCGGTAGTCGCTCAGCGAGACGATCTCGGTGGCGGGCTCCGATGGGCGCGCCGAGCCGTACTGGCCGCTGCCGTATTCGTAGATGTAGTCACCCAGGTGAGCCACCAGATCCAGATCGGCGCGCTGGGCGATGCGGGCATAGGCATTGAAATAGCCATAGGCCAGGTTGGAGCAGCTGACCACGGCCATGCGCAGGCTGCTGGTGCTGCCCACCGGCAAGGTCTTGGTGCGACCGATGGGGCTGGTAGCGCCTTCGGCGGTGAACTGGTAGTAGTAAGTCGTGCCTGGCTGCAGGCCGATGGCGTCCACCTTGACCGTGTAGTCACGGCCCGGGTTGGTCTTGCTGCTGCCGCGCAGCACCACGTTGGTCAATGCGGCATCGGTGGCTACCACATAGCTCACCGGCACGGCGGGCTTGAGGCTTGGCGGCGTGACGCGGGTCCAGAGGATGACGCGGTCGCTCAGCGGGTCGCCGCTGGCCACGCCGTGCTGGAAGATCTGCACGACGGCAGCGGCCTGTGCTGCCAGGGGCAGCAGCATGGGCGTGGCGGCGGCCATGGCCACCGTGCTGGCGCCGGAGCGCTTGAAAAATTCGCGGCGAGTGCTGCCGGTGCGCAGCGGCTTGACTTGTGACGGGCGGCCCATATTCATCTTTCGTTGGCAGCGCGCGAAGGAGGATGCCGGCGCGCATGGCTGCGCAGTCTGGCAGCGCTGTTTGACAAGCCGAATGGGGGCGCGTGCGGCCGCGTAGTCCGTATGGCACTTGCCCTTACGGCAGCTCGGCTTGCTGCGAGGCGCCTAGCTTCGTTTGCGTGTCGCCAGATGTGGGCAATGCTGCCGAATCACCCCGGCCAGGGTCTGAAAGGCCGGGCCAATCTTGTGCTCCGGCACGCAGGCATAGCCCAGCAGCAGGCCGCGCTGCACGCTGGCCGGGCGGCTGTAGTAGCGGCTCAGCGCCCGCACGGCGATGCCGGCCGCAGCGGCGGCGGTCTCCAGTGCGCAGTCGTCGGTGTCCGCTGGCAGTTGCAGTACCAGGTGCAGGCCGGCGTTGTCGCCCAGCACGGGCAGCTGCGCGCCGAACTGTTCGTGCACCGCAGCCAGCAAGGCCTCGCGGCGGCGGCCGTAAAGCGTGCGCATGCGCCGGGTGTGGCTGCCCAAATGGCCTTGCTGAATGAAGTCGGCCAGGGTGGCTTGCTGCTGCAATTGACCCTCGCGATACAGCTCGGCCGAGGCCTTGGCAAACAGCGGCGCCAGGCTCGCCGGCACCACAAGATAGCCCAAGCGCAGCCCGGGGAACAAGGTCTTGCTGAAGCTGCCAACGTAGAGCACACGGTCGCCCCCGTCCAGGCCTTGCAAGCTGGCCACCGGGCGGGTGCCGAAGCGGAATTCGCTGTCGTAATCGTCCTCCACGATCCAGCTGCCGTGGCTGCGGCATTGCTCCAGCAAATGTTGGCGCCGCGCCAGGCTCATCACCATGCCCAAGGGGTATTGATGCGAGGGCGTGGCCAGCACCAGGCGCGGCATGGCGCCGCGCGGGCGGGTCGGCCAGCGCAGGCCTTCGCTGTCCACGGCCTGGGCCACCAGGTTCAGGTCCAGGCTTTGCAGGGTGCTGCGCAGGCCCCAGTAGCAAGGCTCTTCCAGCCAAACGGTGTCGCCCGGGTCGGTCAGCAAGCGCGCCACCAAGTCGACAGCCTGGTGGCTGCCGCTGGTGACGATGATTTGCTCGGCCGTGCATTGCACCGAGCGGGCGCCGCGCAAATGCTCGGCCAGTGCGTCGCGCAGCGCGGGCAGGCCGCCGCCGGGGGCGTAGCTCAGGCGCTCCGGCTGGGCCTCGCGCCAGCGCCGGTTGTGCAGGCGCAGCCAGGTGCGCACCGGGAACTCGGTCACATCCGGCACGCCGGGCATGAAAGCACCCCATTGCCGCGCCGACACGCCAGCCTGCTCCAGCAAGAGGCGGCCGCGCTTTGACAGGGCCGGCGCCTCCTTGGGGCGGCCCGGCTTCGGCGGCAGCTGCGGTGCCTCGCGTTCGACCTCGGCCACATAGCTGCCACTGCCCTGGCGGGTGTCCAGGCAGCCTTGGGCGCGCAGATTGTCGTAAGCGTCGATCACCGTGTTGCGTGAGACCCCTAGCTGCTGCGCCAGCCAGCGTGAACTCGGTAGCTTGCTGCCGGCCGCCAGCCGGCCTTGCAGCACCGCCTGCAGCAGCAACTCATGCAGCTGGCGGTTGACGGCCTGGCCTTCACGCAGGTGTTGCTGCAGCCAATCGGCCAGGTCAATCGGAATCACGGCGGCACCCTTTTTGACTGAAAAGTGGTTCTATTAGAAATCACAAACTGGATCTTTTGAAAAGATCCACTTTGGCGCACATTCGCAAGCATGGTCAAAAGCGACCCAGCCAACCCACACAGGAGATCCCATGCCCCAGCTCGACACCCACGGCCTCAATAGTGACTGGCACGCGCGCCGCCTGGCGGCCACCCCACGCGGCGTGGCCGTGCTGGAGAACTTCTTCGCCGCGCGAGCGTTGAATGCCGAACTCTGGGATGTGGAGGGCAAGCGTTATATCGACTTCGCCAGTGGCATCGCCGTGCTCAACACCGGCCACCGCCATCCGCGTGTGCAGGCCGCCATCGCTGCGCAGCTGGAGGCCTTTCACCATACGGCCTACCAGGTCGTGCCCTATGCCAGCTACGTCAGGCTGGCCGAGCGCATTAGCGCCGCCACGCCGGGCCACTGGGCCAAGAAGACGGCCTTCTTCACCACCGGTGTTGAGGCGGTGGAGAACGCCATCAAGATCGCCCGCGCCGCCACCGGCCGCAGCGGTGTGATCGCTTTTGACGGCGCCTTCCATGGCCGCACCATGATGGGCATGGCGCTGACCGGCAAGGTTCAGCCCTACAAGGCAGGCTTCGGCCCCTTCCCGGGCGAAGTCTTTCACGCCCCATTCCCCAGCGAGTTGCATGGCATCAGCGTGGATGATGCGTTAGCCGGTGTGCAACGCCTGTTCAAGTCCTCCATCGACCCCAAGCGCGTGGCGGCCTTCATTTTTGAGCCGGTGCAAGGCGAGGGCGGCTTCTACCCCGCGCCCGAGGCCTTCGTCGCCGGCCTGCGCCGCATTGCCGATGAACACGGCATTGTGCTGATTGCCGATGAAATCCAGAGCGGCTTTGCACGCACCGGCCGCCTGTTTGCGTCGCAGCACCACAATGTGCCGCTGGACCTGATCACCTTCGCCAAGAGCCTGGCCGGCGGCATGCCCTTGTCCGGCGTGTGTGGCCGTGCCGAGTTGATGGACGCACCCGCACCGGGCGGCCTGGGCGGCACTTATGCCGGCAACCCGCTGGCCGTGGCGGCCGCGCATGCGGTGCTGGACGTGATTGCCGACGAGGGCCTGTGCGAACGCGCCGAAGCCCTGGGCGGGCGCCTGCGCCACCGCCTCAATGATTTGCGCGCCACGGTGCCGCAGATCGCCGAGGTGCGTGGTGTGGGCAGCATGCTGGCGGCCGAGTTCTGCGACCCCAGCACCGGCGCGCCCGATGCCGACTTCACCAAGCGCGTTCAGACCCTGGCGCTGGAGCAAGGCCTGATTCTGCTGACCTGCGGCAGCTACGGCAATGTGATCCGCTTCCTTCACCCGCTGACCACGCCGGACGCGGTCTTTGACGAGGCGCTCACCATCCTCGGCCGAGCCCTGCAACAAGCCCAGCAACAAGGTTAAGACCATGGACGCCAACACCTCTTTGCTGCGTGAGCAGGCATATCTGGCTGGCCGCTGGGTCGGCGCCGATGACGGCCGCCACTTTGACGTCCACAACCCCGCCACCGGCGAGCGCCTGGGCCATGTGCCGCTGATGGGCGAGGCGGAAACGCAGCGAGCCATCGCTGCCGCCGATCAAGCCTGGGGCCCTTGGCGGCGCCGCAGCGCCAAAGAGCGCGCGGCCGTGCTGCGCCGCTGGTTTGAGCTGATGTTGACGCACAGCGAGGCCCTGGCCCAGCTGATGACGCGCGAGCAGGGCAAGCCTCTGGCCGAGGCGCGCGGCGAGGTGGCCTACGCAGCTTCTTTCATCGAGTGGTTTGCCGAAGAGGGCAAACGCATTTACGGCGAGACCATTCCCAGCCCCTTGAGCGACCGCCGCCTGCTGGTGCTGCGCGAGCCCATCGGCGTTTGCGCGGCCATCACGCCCTGGAACTTCCCGCTGGCCATGATCACGCGCAAGGTCGCGCCGGCGCTGGCGGCAGGCTGCCCCATCATCGTCAAGCCGGCCGAAGGCACGCCTTTCTCGGCCCTGGCGCTTGCGGCCTTGGCGGAAGAGGCCGGCGTGCCCGGTGGCGTGCTGCAGGTCATCACCGGTGACGCGCGCGCCATTGGTGGCGAGCTAACGCGCAACCCGGTGGTGCGCAAGCTCAGCTTCACCGGCTCCACCGAGGTGGGCCGCCTGCTGTATGCGCAGTCGGCGCCCACCATCAAGAAGCTTTCGTTGGAGCTGGGCGGCAATGCCCCCTTCATCGTGTTTGAAGACGCCGACCTGGACGCCGCGGTCGAGGGCGCGATGATTTCCAAGTTCCGCAATGCTGGCCAGACCTGCGTCTGTGCCAACCGCATCTATGTGCATGAGCAGGTTTACGAGGCATTCGCCGACAAGCTCTGCGCCGCTGTGGCTCGCCTCAAGGTCGGCAATGGCTTGGAGGACGGCGTGCAGCAAGGCCCGTTGATCGACGCGGCTGCCGTGGCCAAGGTGGAAGCCCACATCGCCGACGCCGTGGCCAAGGGTGCGCGGGTGCTGTTGGGTGGCCAGCGCCATGCCCTGGGTGGCAGCTTCTTTGCACCAACCGTGCTGGCCGATGTGCGGGCCGATATGGCGGTGGCTCGTGAAGAAACCTTTGGCCCACTGGCGCCGCTGTTCAAGTTCAGCAGCGACGCCGAGGTGATCGCCCTGGCCAATGACACCGAGTTCGGCCTGGCGAGCTATTTCTACAGCCGCGACATCGGCCGCGTCTGGCGCGTGGCCGAGGCGCTGGAGTACGGCATGGTGGGCGTCAACACCGGCCTGATCTCCAACGAGGTGGCTCCCTTTGGCGGCGTCAAGCAAAGCGGCCTCGGCCGCGAGGGCGCGCACCAGGGCATCGAGGACTATGTGGTGACCAAGTACGTGGCGATGGCGGGGCTCTAATCCTTGATTTGAGCGGCATGGCTTTTCGCACGATCGTCAGCCTGCGTGCTGATATGTGCGTCTAATTCGTTTCAAATCGCCCCGCATCGCCGCGCTGACTTGATCTAGCTCAAAAGAAGGTACTGCCAGCCCCGATTGCCTCAAAACAGTCATTTGCCCTGCCTAGACTGCGACGCGTACCAGTTCACAACGGGGTTCGCATGCAGAAGTCAGACGCAGTCGCCGCGATGGGGAAGAGCAGCCTTTTGCTGCCGGCGTGGATCAAGGCCGCCCTGGCCGCCAATGATCGCTTGAAGCTCTACCTGAGCGTGCTGCAGGCCGCCGCAGCGCATGCGGCCCACCCCGAGGCCGAAGCGCTGGACCTCGGCCGCGAGGTGGCCGCCGCCGGTATCGAGGGCCGCTGGTTGCGCGAACTGCCAGGCGCGGCCTCGCAGGTGGACGGCGCCTTGTTGGTGCCTGACCTGCCGCGCATGTCCGCTCGCTTGGCCGAGGACTTGAGCGTGATGGCGCGCCCCTTGCTGGACAGCGCCGCCGCCGTTGATGCGACCCGCGAGCGCCTGGCCCATTGGCTGCAATGGCTGGACGCGTTTGGTGAGCAACACAGCGGCGCCGAAGCGCTTAGCGCCGAGCAGCTGCGCTTGCTGACCAGCGGCAAGCGTGCCGAAAAGAGTCATGGCAAACCGGGCGCCAAAGCCGAGGGCAAACACGCGCACGGCAGCGTCAAAGTCGGAGATGCTGCCGAATCCGACAGCCTGCATCTGCTGGTGATGGATCTGCACAAGCAGCTCAATCAACTCGCCAGCACCTTGTCCAGCGAAACCATTGATGGCGCCCATGTCTGGCAATTGCAGGACGGAGACCACGCCCGGGTGCAAGCCTTTATGCGCGGCCTCAATCGCACCGCGCGGCTGAAGTTTGACCACCCCGGTCTGGATACCGCCGCCACCCGTGACGGCGATCGCCTGCTGCTGCAAAACGATATCGGCACCAACGACGCCCATGTGCTGGTGCTGCAGGTGGAGGGCTTGAGCATCACGCTGAACTACTCCGACCTGCATCGCCCGCGCTTCGAGTTTTTTCAGGAACTGCTCAATCCCTTTGGCGCGCAGTGGGCCGACACGCAGTCCAAGGTTGCCGCCGGCCTCAATGATGGTCAGGCCTACACCTTCGGCAGTGCGCGCTTTGACTGTGCGGACGAGGCGGCCTTGGCTGCCGCGCTTGAAGGCATAGGCTCACGCATCGTTTTTCTGATCGACTGGAACCGCGCCCGCAAACGCCTGCTGCCTTTTGTCGGCAAGCAAGGCGCCATCGAGGTACTGCGCGCGGCCGCAGCGCAGGATGTGGGTCATATGGCCTGGCTCAAGGCGGGCGGCGAGCAGATCATTTTTGCGGCCATGCAGGCTGCTGGTGAGGGTGCCTTCCGCATCGGTGACCGGCTGGACAATGTGCTCGGCCAAGCCGATGCGCAAGCCTTCATGCTGGAGGTGCTGGGCCAGGCCAGCAAGGCGCTGCTGGCCGGCCAACCTGCCGCCCTGGTGGCCGACGAGACCCGCATGCTGCTGGCCCGCCGCATGCGCCAGCGCAGCAGCGAGTTCGACCTGATCGAAGAACATGCGGCCTACTGCCATGCGCTGGCCCAGGCGGTCAGCGATGGCCTGGCCCACGATGTCACCGGGGGGCCTGGAAAAGGGGAACACAAGGGCGATCACAAAGCGGCACGCCATGCCGCACGCGGCTTGGCCGAGCGCGCCAAGGTGTGGGAGCGCCAGGCCGATCATCTGGTCATGCGCGCCCGCGATCAGGCGCAGCGCCAGCGCCGCTGGCAGCCGATCGCCCGCTTGCTGGAGCTGTCAGACGATATTGCCGATGCGCTGGAAGAGGCCGCTTTTCTGATCAGCCTGATCGCCGAAGACCACCGCCAGGGCTGGAGCGCCGAGCTGCATCAGTTGCTGGGCAAGCTAGCGCAAGCCGTGCTGTCGGCCACCCAAGAACACATCAAGGCCCTGGCCATCGCGCGCCGCCTGGCCTCGCGTGGTGAGGGCGGCGATGCTGGTAGTGCAATGGGCCAAGACGGCGCCGACAGCGACGCCTTCCTCGCCGCCTCCTGGCATGTGCTGCGCTCCGAGCGCGAATGCGATGAACTGCTGCGCGCCGCGCGCCGCGTCATGCTGGGTGCCATCAAGGATGCCGCCTCGCTGATGCTGGCCAATGATCTGGCGATGGCGCTGGAGCTGGCCTCGGATCGGTTGTTGGTCGCGGGCTATGCGCTGCGCGATGTGGCGTTTGAGCAAGTCGGGGCGCAGGCATGAGCGCCCAGCTTCAACCGAGCCCGGCTTGGCCGCAGGCGCTGTACCTGATCGGCTGCACGGCGCCCGAGGCCGAGCAAACAGGTGGCTTGGCCGCGAGTGCCCAGAGCATGGGCTTCAAAGCCTACAACCTGCTGCGCATGGCCGAACTTGGCTTGCCGGTGCCGCCGGCGTTTGCGATCGGCACCGCCTATTGCCGCGATGCGGCGGCCAGCGCGTCCGCCGCTGAGCACGGGATCTGGCGGCCGGGCCTGGACGCGCTGGAGCGGGCCACCGGCCTACGCTTTGGCTGCGCGCGGGAGCCCTTGCTGCTGTCGGTGCGCTCGGGCGCGCCGGTGTCCATGCCGGGCATGATGGAAACGCTGCTGAATATCGGCCTGTGCGAAGCCACATTGCCGGGCTTTTTGCGCCAGACCGGTAACCCGCGCCTGGTCTGGGACACCTATCGCCGCTTGGTGGCCAGCTACGGCGAGGTGGTGGCCGGTGTGCCGGCAGCGGTGTTCGAGGCACAGAGCAGCGCGCTGTTGGAAGAGCGTGCTGTGGGCGATGAACGCGAGCTGGACTTTGCCGAACTGCGTACGCTGACCCGGCGCTACCTCGACGCCTACGCGGCGGCCGCCGGCGTGCCTTTTCCGCAGCAGCCCGAGGCGCAGCTGCGCGGCGCCATCGGCGCGGTGTTCGCCAGCTGGCAATCGGCCAAGGCCTGCGAATACCGCCGCCAGCGCCAGATCCCCGATGCTATTGGCACGGCAGTGACGGTGCAGACCATGGTCTACGGCAATGCCGGCGGGCGCTCGGGCTCGGGCGTGGGCTTCACCCGCGACCCGGTCAGCGGCGAGCCCAAGCTG
This sequence comes from Roseateles sp. PN1, assembly GCF_038419725.1. Classification (NCBI taxonomy): domain Bacteria; kingdom Pseudomonadati; phylum Pseudomonadota; class Betaproteobacteria; order Burkholderiales; family Sphaerotilaceae; genus Roseateles; species Roseateles sp. PN1. Next base: position 126,769 of record NZ_JBCARA010000012.1, read on the forward strand.
TGGATCGACTTTTTGTTCAACGCCCAGGGCGAGGATGTGGTGTCGGGCCGGCGCAGCGCCTTTGGCCACGATGAGCTGGCCGCCGTGATGCCCTCGGTCTGGCAAGCCTTGGGCGAGACCGCCGCGACGCTGGAGCAGGCCTTTGGTGATATGCAGGACTTTGAGTTCACCGTGCAAGACGGCCGCCTCTATCTGCTGCAGACCCGCAATGGCAAATGCTCCGCCCAGGCCTTGGCGCGCATCGCGCTGGACCTCTGCGATGCGGGCGTGATCACGCCCGAGCAGGCGCGCGAGCGCACCGCCGCGCTGAGCCTGAATGAGCTGGTCAGCACCGGCACCGCAGCCGCCGATGGCCAGCCCCTGCGGCCCTTGGCGCATGCAGCCAGTGCCAGCAGCGGCGTGGCGGTGGGCGAAATTGCTTTCGATGAAGCGGCCGCGCGGGCGCGCCATGCCGCTGGCGCGCCGGTGCTGCTGGTGCGCCGGGATGCTGAAACGGGCGACATCGCCGCCCTGGAGCTGGCCGCCGGCTTGCTGACCCAGCGCGGCGCGCGCACCTCGCATGCGGCGGTGGTGGCTCGGCAACTTGGCAAGGTCTGCTTGGTGGGCTGCGCCGAGATGGCGCTGGACGAAGAGGCCCGCACCCTGAGCATCGGCGAGCTGACCCTGCGCGAGGGCGATTTGCTGACCCTGGACGGCAATGACGGCGCCATCTACGCCGGCGCCGTGCACACCCTGGTGCTGCCGCTTGCTGACTTGCAGCAGCGACTCACTCGGCTGCGTGCAGGCGCAGACGCTAGCCAGCCGGCCCAGGTGGCCGAGCTTGCAGTGGACGCGGCCGCATGAAGCGCCAGCCCCGAGTTGCACGCTGTGAGCTGCCTACCGGCTTTGGCGATACTGCCGAGCGCGAGCCCAAGCCCAAGCCCATTCATTCGCCAAATTCCTAACGAGATAACGCCATGACCGAAGCGCTGAAATCCTCAAGCCCGCAGCCGGAACGTCCGGCGGTGGATGACATTGATCGCACCGTGCATGCCCAGCTGGCGCGGCTCACCATGGGCCTGTCACCCGCCTCCATGGGCGCGGCGATGCTGGACTGGTTGGGCCACTTGGCGTTGTCGCCGGGCAAGCAGCAAGCCCTGGCGCGTCAGGCCTTGGCCAGTCTGGCCGAAGGCGCTAACGCCGAGTTGCCTTCGCATGACCGCCGCTTCGCCGCGCCGGAATGGCAGCGCTGGCCGTTCAATCGGCTGGCCCAGAACTTCCAGCGCCAGGAACGCTGGTGGCAGGCGGCCACCACCGGTGTGCACGGCGTCAGCCCTCATCACGAGCAGCAGGCCGCCTTTCTGGCGCGGCAGTGGCTGGACATGTTCTCGCCCTCTAACTTTCTGTGGACCAATCCGGAAGTGCTGGCTACCACGGTGAAGAGCGGCGGCGCCAATCTGCTGCAAGGCGCCAAGCATCAGTGGCAGGACACGCTGCAGCTGCTGACCGGCAAGCAGGCCGATGGCGCCGCACCCTTTCAGCCTGGCAAGGACGTGGCCATCACGCCCGGCAAGGTGGTGTTTCGTAACCACCTGATCGAGCTGATTCAGTACGCGCCGCAGACCGAGACGGTGTTCGCCGAGCCCCTGCTGATCGTGCCGCCCTGGATCATGAAGTTCTACATTCTTGATCTCTCGCCGGCCGATTCGCTGGTTCGGTACATGGTGGAGCAGGGCCACAGCGTCTTCATCATCTCCTGGCGCAATCCCGGCGCCGAGGACAGAGACCTGGGTATGGATGACTATCTGAAGTCCGGCGTGCTGGCCGCGCTCGATGCCATCAGCGCCATCGTGCCGGAGCGCCAAGTGCAGGCCCTGGGCTATTGCCTGGGCGGCACCTTGCTGTCGATTGCTGCGGCCTATCTGGCTCGCAGCGGTGACAAGCGCCTGAACTCGCTGACTCTGCTGACCTCGGAGATGGACTTCACCGAGCCGGGCGAGCTCTCGCTCTTCATCGATGAAAGCCAGCTGCATCTGCTTGAAGACATGATGGCCGACAAGGGCTATCTCGAGGGCGGGCAAATGGCCGGCGCCTTCACGATGATGAATGCCCGCGATCTGCTGTGGTCGCGCCTGGTCAATGCCTATCTGATGGGCAAGCGCCCAGCGCCCAGTGATTTGGGTGCCTGGAATGCCGATGCCACCCGCATGCCTTATCGCCAGCACAGCGAGTATCTGCGCGGGCTTTACCGCGACAACGATTTGGCGCAGGGCCGCTACCAAGTCGACGGTAAGCCCGTGGCGCTGCCCGATATCCGCCTGCCGATATTTTCGCTGGGCGCGCTGCGCGACACCGTGGCGCCCTGGCGCTCGGTCTACAAGATTCACTTGCTGACGCGCGGTGAGATCACTTTCTGCCTGAGCAGCGGCGGCCACAACGTCGGTGTGGTCAGCCCACCGGGGCCGGGCGTGGCGCGCAGCTACCAGCTGGCAACGCACTCGCCTGACGCGAACTACATCGACCCCGACAGCTGGGTCGCCAGTGCCCCGGCCTTTGAGGGCTCTTGGTGGCCGGCTTGGGCCAACTGGCTGCAGCAGCATTCTGGCGCGCGCGTGGCGCCGCCGGCCATGGGCAATGAGGCCGCGGGCTATGCGCCGCTGGACGATGCGCCCGGCCGCTATGTGCTGATGCCTTGATGATCAATTGACAAGAAAAGAGGGAACTGCATGACAAGCCAAATCAAGCCAGGCCCAGCCAGCGCGCTGCCCAGCCTGGCCGGAAAGAAGGGCCTGATCGTTGGCATCGCCAACGATCAAAGCATCGCTTACGGCTGCGCCCAGGTGATTCGCCAACTCGGCGGCGACATCGCCGTGACGTTTATGAATGCCAAAGCCGAGCCGCATGTGCGGCCACTGGCCGATCAGCTGGGTGCGGAAATCATTGCCCCGCTGGACGTGGAGCAGCCCGGGCAGATGGAGGCCGTGTTCGCCCAGATCGAGCAGCAATGGGGGCGGCTCGATTTCGTGCTGCATGCCATCGCCTTCGCCCCGGCCGCCGACCTGCATGGCCGCGTGGTGGACAGCAGCGCGGCCGGCTTCGCCCGCGCGATGGACATCTCATGCCACTCTTTCGCCCGCATGGCGCGCTTGGCAGAACCCTTGATGAGCCAGGGCGGCGCCTTGGTGACCATGAGCTATTACGGCGCCCAGAAGGTGGTGCCCAACTACGGCATCATGGGCCCGGTCAAGGCCGCGCTGGAGGCCACGGTGCGCTATATGGCGGCCGAACTCGGCCCGGCAGGCATACGCGTTCATGCGGTATCGGCCGGCCCGATCAAGACCCGCGCAGCTTCGGGCATCGGTGAGTTCGAGAAGCTGCTCGACGACACCGCCGCTCGCGCACCCGAACACCAACTCGTCACGATCGCCGATGTGGGCGCCGTGACCGCCTTGCTGTGCAGCGATGCTGCACGCGCCATGACCGGCAACGTCGTGTTTGTCGACGCTGGTTACCACGTGATGGGCTAAGCCATGGACGCAGAAATCATTCAATTCGAACCCGCCTCCGAGTTCCTGGAGAACCGCCCGTTTTCCGACATCCGCGTGGGCGATAGCGGCAGCCTGGTGCGCAGCGTCAGCATGCGCGACATTCAGCTCTTCGCCGCTGTGTCGGGCGATGTGAACCCGGCCCATGTGGATGCGCTGTATGCCAACAGCAGCCACTTCCACGGCATCATCGCGCACGGCATGTTGGGCGCGTCGCTGATCTCCACGGTGCTGGGCACGCGCTTCCCCGGCCCCGGCACCATCTACCTGGGCCAGAACCTGAAGTTCCTCAAGCCGGTCCATATCGGTGACACCTTGACGGTAACCGTCACGGTCAAGGCGCGCGATGAACTCAGGCACCGCCTGACCCTGGACACCCGCTGCCTCAACCAGCATGGCGAGGCGGTGATCGAAGGCGAAGCCGAGGTGATGGCACCCAAGGAAAAGCTGCGCATCCACCGTACCGAGCTGCCCGAGCCCTTGCTGGCGGGCAAGATCATCGAGGCCGACTAGCTCGGTGCATTGAGGCGGCCAAGCGCTCCCGGTGCCAGGGCTTGCCTAAGGCTGGCCCTGGCTGGGTAAGGGTGTCAACTGCAAGGTAAACCAGCGGCATCTCGGGGCTTGCGGGCCAGGCTGATCTTGGATGATGGTGCATTGTCGGCGGCACGCCCGCTGAATGCTTTCCCTCGTTGTTCCCGGAGTACCCGCCCCCATGCTGAAGAATTTGACCATTGCCGGGAAGCTGCGCGCTGCCTTCGCCCTGCTGCTGGTATTGCTGATCGGCCAGGCCTTGTTTGCCTATTCCCGCCTGGAGCAGGTGCAGAACGAGCTGCATGAGATCAGCACGAATTGGCTGCCCTCGGTCAGCGCCGTCAAGCAAATGAACACGCATGCGATGGAGTACCACAGCGGTGGTCTGCTTGAGTTCTATGGCTCCGACGAAAAAGAACTGGCGGCCGCGCGGGCCGAAAAGTCCAACAAGCTTGAGGCCTTCAATAAGGCGCGGGAGCACTATGCCAAGCTGATCTCGCTCGATGCGGAGCGCAAGGCCTATGAGTCCTTCGTTGCCAACTGGGCTCGCTATGTTGAGCTGTCCGAGCGGGCCGTCACCTTGAAGCGCGGCGGCAAAGCCGAAGAGGCGCAGCAAACTGCCCAGGAGGCCCGCACGGTCTTCGCCACCGCCGACGCATTGATCGACAAGCTGGTGGCCTTTAACGAGGAAGGCGCCGCTGCGTCCAAGCAGCACGGCGAGGAGGTCTATCGCTCGGCCCTGACTTGGTTGACCCTGATCAGCCTGGCCGCGTTGGCCGTCGGTGCATTGCTGTCAGTGAGTTTGATTCGTGCCATCACCCGTCCACTCACCCAGGCCCAAGCGGCCACCGAGCGCGTGGCCGCAGGCGACCTGAGCCAGCCCATCAGCTTCAGCGGCAATGACGAAATTGCTCAGTTGCTGCAAGGCATGCAGCGCATGCAGCAGAGCTTGATCGCCACCGTGGGCAGTGTGCGCATGGGGGCAGATTCGGTGGCCACGGCCAGCGCCGAGATCGCCCAGGGCAATGCCGATTTGTCCTCGCGCACCGAAGAGCAGGCGTCTTCGCTGGAAGAAACGTCGGCCACGATGGAACAGCTGCAAGCCACCGTGCGGCAGAACTCCGAGAGCGCCGCGCAAGCCAATCAGCTGGCCCAGAGCGCCTCGCAAGTGGCGCGTGATGGTGGCCAGGTGGTGGGCGAGGTGGTGAGCACCATGCGCGGCATTGAGACCAGCTCCACCCGCATCTCCGACATCATCAGCGTGATCGATGGCATCGCCTTCCAGACCAATATCCTGGCCTTGAACGCCGCGGTGGAAGCGGCCCGCGCCGGTGAGCAGGGCCGAGGCTTCGCGGTGGTGGCGGCCGAAGTGCGCACGCTGGCGCAGCGCTCGGCGGCGGCCTCGAAGGAAATCAAGGGCTTGATCACCCACTCGGTTGAGCAGGTGCAAAGCGGCACGCAGCTGGTCGACAAGGCCGGCCAGACCATTCAAGACATCGTCAGCTCGGTGCAAAAGCTGGCCGACATCGTGGGCGAGATCAGCAGTGCCAGCCGCGAACAATCGCTGGGCATCAGCCAGGTCGGTGAGGCCATCAGCCAACTCGACCGCGCCACCCAGCAGAACGCGGCCTTGGTGGAAGAGAGTGCGGCCGCCAGCGAGAGCCTGCGCAATCAAGCCCAGACCCTGGTGGGCGCGGTGTCTAGCTTCAAGCTGGACGCGCATTCGCGTGCCTCGCAGCCCGCCGCTGCGGCGCGCACCAGCAGCGCCATGAACCGCCCGGCGCCCTATAAGGCAGTCGCGAAGGCCGCGGTGCGCGCACCATCAAAAGTCGCCGCCAAGCCAATGGCTCAAACAAGCCAGCGCCCCGCGCCCGCAGCCACCAAGGCCGCAGCGCCTGTTGATGATGGCGACTGGAGCTCCTTCTGAGCTTGCGCCAAAGCGAGCCGCGCCGCGCGTAATGAGTGGCCCCGGCACCCGCATCAGCGCCAAGCCGGCCGCCCCGTTCGCATGAGAGAGAATGCGCCGCATGCGATTTGCGGCGCCTTCAATGCTTGCCCAGCTGTACCAGCAAGGCCACGGCCAGTGGCCTGGGCGCAGCGTCGGCTGTGCGGCTTCCTGGCTGCCTGCGCGTGACCATTCCGCGCCCGAGCTGCCAGCCACGATCTGGGTGGTGCCTGCTTGAGCACCACGCCGAGTCAATCTCCCCGCCAACAACCCAGCGATTCGCGTAGCGAGTCAGTCGGCGCCTTGGCCTCCGCGAGCATCGCGCGCCGTGCCTTGCGCGGCCTGAGCTTTGGCCGCGGTTCAACGAGTGCCGACCCCGACGGCCGCCGCGTCAACGTCGCCCTGCTGGCTTCGTTGCTGATTCACGGCCTGCTGTTGAGCCTGTTTGTCGGCGGCCAGGGTTCAGGCTTGCCTGGGCTGGTTCTGCCCTGGCAGGATCGCCGAGGGCAAGAGCCGGTGGATCTGCGCGTGGTGCTGGCGACGCCGCCTGAGCAAAGCGCCGCGGCTCAGCTGCCGCCACCGCCCCCGCTGCCGCCCGTTGAACAGCCTGCGCAGATTGACCCGGCCCAGCCGGCCACGGCGCTGCTGCCGGCGCAGAGCGAGCCAGGCGCCGCCACCGTTTACCTGGCGGATGCCCCAGCCGCCGAGGCCGGCGTGACCACAGCGCCGCCGGCCATGTCCGCAGCGGCGCCAAGGCCAAACCCCACAGCAACAACTTCCACGGCAACTGCGCCATCACCAACTTTGTTCGCGCAGCCCTCGGATCCCGAGCCGCAGCCATCGCCCGCGGCGCCGCCACTGATAGCCTTGACCAACTCGGAAGTGGCAACCCAAGTCGTGCCGCTGCATCGGCTGGCACCGGCCGCATTGCATGCGGCATCGCCCGCCGCATCGGCAGCCCTGACCGAGATGGCGGGGCTGCGTGACGCGGTGCGCGCCGATCAAGTGCGCGCGGCGGCAGAAGAGGCAGCCGCCAAGGCCCGCGCCTTGGAGTTGGAGGCGCTTGAACAAGCCAAGCAGCAACAACAGCAACAACAAGAGGCGCAGCGCGTGCTGGCCGAGCAAAGGGCGGAGGCGGCGCGGCAAGAGGCGCAGGCGCAGGTGGAAGCCCGCCAAGAAGCGCAGCGTCAGGCGTTAGAGCTTGCCCGCCAGGAAGCGGCCCGTGAAGCCGCCGCAAAGCTGCAAGCCGCCGCAAGGCAGGAGGCCGAGCGTCAGCAAATGGCGCGACAGGCCGCTCAGCAGCAAGCGGCCGCTGCATCAGCCGCAGCCGCCCAGCAAGCCGCAGCGCGCCAGGCTGCCGCTCAGCAAGAAGTCGCCAAGCAAGCCGCAGCCAAGCAGGAAGCCGAGCGCCTGCAGGCCGAACGCCAACTGGCTGCTGCCGCGCAAGCTGCTGCTTCCGCCGCTCAGCAAGAGGCCGTTCGGCAGGCCGCCGCAGCCCGACAAGCGGCAGAACAACGTCTGGCTGCAGAGCGCCTAGCCGCTGAACGCCGGGCCGCCGAAGCGCAAGCCGCGGAACGTCAGGCTGCACTTGCTCAGGAAGCGGCGCGTCAACAAGCGGCCCAGAAGTTGGCCGCCCAACAATTGGCGGCACAAGAACAGGCGGCACAGCAACTGGCCGCGCAACAAGCCGCCGAACGTCAGGTCGCCGCCAGCCAGGAAGCCGCACGGCTGGCCGCCGCCAATAAGCAAGCGGAGCGCGCCGAGCAAGACGCCAAGCGCGAGGCCGTGCGCCGGGCCATGGGCCGGCAGCTAGATGAAGAAGCGGCCCGGCGTGATGCCGCCCGGGCTGATGCCAACCCGCCCGGCATGCGCGGGGCAGCCAGCACAGCGCCGCTCTTGCCCTCGGCCAGCAGCCAGCGGCGCGGCCGCCTGTTTGGCCGCAGCGACGCCAATGCCGAGATGCTGCTTTACGCCGAAGCCTGGAGCCGCAAGATCGAGCTGAATATGAGCTTCGATCTGGTGCGTGACGCCCTCAAACAGCCTCACAACAAGCCGCTGGTGACGGTGGCGATCCGCCGTGACGGTTCGGTAGAGGCGGTCACTTTTGTCACCTCCAGCGGCTCGGCCGAGCTGGACGAGGCCATCCGCCGCGTCGTGCAAAGCCACGCGCCTTACCCAGCCTTCCAGCCCAACTTGGCGCGCGAATTCGATGTGATCGAAATCCGCCGGACCTGGCACTTCGATATGGCGATCCGGCTGTACTGAACCGTGTGCACTTGATGAGGCTAGTGTGATATTGCGGATAGCGCACTAGCACCGGCGCGATTCAGTCCGCGCCTGCTGGCCCTGATTCGGCCGCGGCACCCGCTGCGCCCGAAGTCGCCGCATGCGCCTGCACCGCGATGCCGTACAAGGCCAACATGCCCATCACATGGCCGACGGCCACGCCCGGCTCGCCCGACTCGATGCGGCCTATGGTCTGCACATGCACGCCCAGCTTGGCAGCAGCTGCCGCCTGACCTTCGCCCGCCTGTAGCCGCGCCTGTTTGGCAGCCGCACCCAGATCCTTGATGGATTGCAGAGCGTCCGCGCCAATGTCCAGAGAAACTCGTTTGCCTTGTGCCATGGGGAGATTGTCTCTATGTGTGCTGCGGTTGAAGAGGATTCCGCACAGAGTTCGAAGGCTGGCGACGCACTTGAGGAGGCGCCGCCTATTTAGCGAAGGGGCTTGTGCACCATTGCTGCTCGCAGGGTACACCGTCACCGTCGCCATCCATCATCGTGTCTGGACAGTTCTTCAGGAAGAAAGTGGCTTCTGCGCAGGAGCTCATTTGTGAGCAGTGTTTGCGCCCATCGCAGCTGAAGCGGCTTGGTGCCGCAGATGGTACTGTCGGTGCCCATTCTCCAGTGGCGAGGGGCTGGGGATCTTGGGTGTACTTTGACAGGCGTTGTTCATACTTGGCATAGCCATAGCCACCAAGCGCAAGTATGAGTACTGCCATGATCAGCTTCGGAGTGCGTGAGGCCCGGGGCTTGCGCTGTGTCGGCGCAACTTGGGTTCGCCTCATCGGCGTTCCGACGGCCTGCCGCAGCACCTTCACCGCTTGAATCTTGCCGTCTGGCCCTCGGCCCAACTCATAGCTCAGTGTTTCACCGACGGTGGGTTGGGTGCCGTCGCGCGGAAGGGCGCTGATGTGGACGAACAGCTCACGGCCGCCCTGGGTTGGCGCGATAAAGCCGAAGCCACGGTCTTCATGCCAGGAGCGGAGGATGCCAGAGTGGCGCATTGGCGATGCTAAAAAATGTTGGAGTTGTTAAGAGCTCGGGCCTGATTCGGCGATCCCGGAACTTGCGCAAATAATGCCTGCGGAGTTGGGCTCAGCACGAAGTCAAAGGCGTGCATGTTAATTGCAAGTTAGCTCATGAGCGCCGGTGCTGCAATGATGTTCATTCCAACTGTGAAGGCGTAGCGAATACCGCGCGCCTTCTCGGCAAATCAAGACGCACTCGCCTTGCCGCGCCAAAACTCCGCATCAATCAGCTGTTCAGCCCCACTGCGCTCATTCACCAACCATAACTGGCGTTTGTCTGCGCTCAGGCGGCTGACCTCGCCGGTGTGCCGCCCGGCTTGCACCCGCTGGCCCAGGGCGTTAGCGGGGAAGTTGGCTTGGCGTGCCAGCTGCAGCAAGGAGATGGCCTCGCGGCTGTCGCCCGCCAGGCGCTGGCGCTGCACGATGGGTGCGAGCAAGGGGTTGCTGGCGTCAGCCGTTGACAGATAGACCAGCACCTTGGCCTGGGCGCGGCTCAGCGCCACATTGATCAGGCGGCGGGCTTCTTCGCTTTGCAGAAAAGGCTGGCTGCCGTCCACCGGGTCGAAGAAGAGCAGGGCCGCTTCGCTGCCTTGGGCGCGGTGCACGGTGCTGACCTTCACGGTGTCCGGCACGCCATGCGCCTGCAGGCATTGGCGCAGCAGGGCGCGTTGGGCGCGGAAAGGCGTCAGCACGATCAGCTCATGGGCTTGCCACTGCTCGCTGTTCAGGGCGGCGGCAATTTCTTTGGCAATCGCCTCGGCGGATTCGCGGCGCAGCGGGCCGCGGGCGGCGGCGCTCCAGGCGCCTTGGCTGGCGACGTGCTGCACTTGCACATGGGTGTCGGCGCTGATGTCACCCAGCGGGCGCTGGCGCTCAGCCAGCCAGGCGGGGGAGGCTTGGGCATCGGCGGCCACTTGCAGGGCGCCGTCGTAGAACATCTCGCTGACCAGATCGCAAATCGGCCCGGCCATGCGCGACTGCTCGTTCAGCAGCGCCACGGCGGGGCCACGCATGGGGCTTTCGGCAAAGGCCGAGCGGCCCAGCCATCGGCGCGCGCCGCGGTCTGGGCTGCGTTGCACGGGGGAAAGTTGCTGTGGGTCTCCGGCGAACAAGCGGCAGCGGCCCAGCGGCATCAGGGCCAAGGCATGGGCCAGGCTGACTTGGCTGGCTTCGTCGAACACCAGCAGGTCAAAGGGCGGCGCATCGTCGGGCGCCAGCTCACGCAGGGTTTTGAGCGTGAAGGCGGCGCGAGTCGTCGTCATGCTGGCCAGGCGGCAGCGGCGCAGCACTTGCAGCGAGGCGCTGCGCAGGGCTTCGCGCAAGGCGGCCACGCGGTCGGCCCAGGCTTTGAGCTGCTGTGCGTCGCGGCTGGCGGGACGGGCGGCTTCGGCGCGGGCGAGTTGGCTGATCAGGTCTTGGTCGGTGGTGGGGATCAGGTGTTCGCGCCCGGCGTAGGCGGCGGCGTCGAAGCGGGTGCCCAGGCGCTGCACGCTGCTGCGCAGGGCATCGCGGCGGCCTTTTTGCAAGGCTTTGTCCACCGCCAAGGTGGCCAGGTCCACGGCTTGGTTGGTGGTGGACAGCAACAGCACGCGGGCGTCGGGGCGGCGTTCGAGGTATTCGGCCAGCAGCACGCCCAGGGTGGTAGTTTTGCCGGTGCCCGGCGGGCCCCACAGAAAAGCGCTGCTGTAGTCCACCAGCGGCAGGGCCTGGCGCTGCGCCGGGCGCAACCAGCGAAAAGGCGCGCCGGTCAGGGCCGAGCCCTCATCCACGCGCTGCGGCTGCGCCAAGTCGGGCAGGCAGGCCAGCGCGCGCTCGGCCCAGGGCGTGTCCCACCAGGCATCGGCCACGGCGCTGAGAAAGCGGCTGGGGTAGAGGCGGATCAGGCAGTCCGGCCCGGGCGGCGGGCAGCTGGCGTTTTGCAGCAGCAGCTGGTCGTCCTCGGCCAAGACCGCCAGCACCGTGGCGCCGCCTTTGACCGGCGCGCCCCACCAGGCGGAGGCGCCGTCCAGGCTGGCGTCCAGCAGCGCGTGGGCTGAGGCTTGGCCGGGGCGCTGGCCTTCGGCGTAGACGTAACCGGCTTCCAGCGTGACGCGCCAGAGCTGGCCTTCGCGCTCGCTGCGCAGCACCTTGAAGTCGTAATACTCGGGCGTGGCCGCCAGCTCGGCGTCCAGCGCCGCACGCAGATCGGCAAGGCTCATGACTTGGGTGCGAAGGGCAGAGGAAGACCAGGGCTTGGGATTGGGCTGCCGCAGAGGCAACAGCGGCCAGGGGAATGCGATGGCGTGGGAAGGGCGGCACTATAGCCGGGTCACCCAGCCCGCAGAGTCGCTTGCCAGCCAATCTGCAAGGCCGATTACCTGCAGAAAAGCCGCCGCCAAAGAATATTTGCTGCACTGCAGCAAATTTCGCTTGCATTGCAGGATTTCGCCCTTACTATTGATTCATGCTGCACCGCAACATATCTTGTTTTCCGGATTGCAGCTCAAACCCTTTGGAGCTCGCATGAACAACCCATCCGCAGAACAATTCCTGAACGCCGCCAAGACCGCCATGGCCGATATGAGCAGCATGGCCGCCACCAGCCTGGCTGGCTTTGAAAAGCTGGTTGAGCTGAATCTGTCTGTCGCCAAGTCGGCCATGGCCGAATCGGCCGAACAGATGCAAGCCGTGATGGCCGCCAAGGCCCCGCAAGATTTGAGCGCCGTCGCCGGCCAGGTGCAGCCTTTGACCGAGAAGGCCGCGGCTTACGGTCGCGCCGTGGCGGAAATCGTCACCGAAACCGGCACCGCCCTGAGCAAGGCCGCCGAAGGCAAGTTTGCCGAAGTGCAAAGCCAAGCCGCAGCCAGCATCGAAGCTGCCCTGAAGCAAGCCCCTGCCGGCAGCGAGACAGCAGTGTCCGCATTCAAGACGGCCATGAGCGCCGGTCAGTCGGCCCTGGAAACGGCGCAAGCCCAAACCAAGCAAGCCGTTGAAACCGCCAGCAAGGGCTTTGCCACTGCCACCGAGATGGCCGTCAAGGCCTCGCATTCGGCCAGCAAGGGCAAGTAAGCCAACTGTGATCCAGCCCTAGCCGTCTAGCCTGGACATGAAAAGAAAACGCCCCGCTTGCGGGGCGTTTCTCATTGCGGCAAGCCTTGTTGCTTAAGCCTCCAAGAGCTGCGCCGCCTGAGGCGCTCGAAGGCCGCCTTTACAATTGCCGTGTGAACACCTTGATCCGCATCGCTCTGGCTTGGCTGCTGGCGCTGGCAATTCCCGTTCAGGGCATTGCGGCGACGGCCATGCTGATGTGCGCGCCCAGCCATGCTGGGGCGGGGGTGATGGCCGAGCCGCTGAGTGAGGCTAGCCCTTCGGCTCAACACGCCGCGATGTTGGCGGACTGCCAGGATGAGCAAGAGGCTGAGATGGCTGCTGCAGCCGCTGCGCTGTTCGACCATTGCGGTCAGGCCGATCAAGCTGAGCAGGCCGACCATCATGCGCCAGGCCAGGACGGCCACCAAGAGGCGCAAGGCCATTGCAGCGCCTGTGCGGCCTGCTGCGGCGTAGCGGTGATTGGCCCAGTGCTGATGAGCTTGCCCGTGCTGCAGACCACCGGGATGGCACAGATCAGCCCCCTGCCCCAAAGCCATGACCGCGAACTCTGCGGTGGCATCGAGCGGCCGCCGCGACCCGCGCGCACCTGATTGCCGCGTCGCCCGGCCCAGGGTGTCTTCCTGGCCCGGCACAGTATCTTTCGACTCTCTCGCATGCTTGGCTGCGGCGTCTTGCCGCACGGGCAGCCGCATTCGCAATGGCATGCGCTGCTGTTTTGGCAAGCATCACGATGCCGGTTTGGCGCTGAGGCGTTGAGCTCAGGCGCAAGCTCGTGAGTTGCCCCATGCGACGAAGAACTCGTATGAAAGGACATCTTGGTGTCTCAGAACATGCTCCCAAATTTAAGCCAGCGTGGCGGGCCGGGCTCGGCCCTGCGCATGCTGTTGTTGGCAGGCCTGCCTGTCTTGCTGGGCGCTTGCGCCAGCTTTAGCAAAGACGGCGGCATCGGCCCCGTGCAAGATGCCGCCCGCCAGCATCTCGGCCAGGACCTGCAACGGGCCAAAAGCCCGGCCGAGCAAAGCCGCTTGCAGCAACGCGTGGCCGAGCTGCTGGCCAAAGAACTCACGGCGGACAGCGCGGTGCAGATCGCGCTGTTCAACAACCCCGGCTTGCAGGCCGCTTTTCATGACTTGGGATTGGCTGAAGCGGACCTGGTGCAAGCCGGGCGCTGGCCCAATCCGCATTTCAGTTTTGGCAAGTCGCGCCAAGGTGATGAGCGCGAGATTGACCGTGGCCTCTCATTCGATCTGGCCCGCCTGATCGCCATGCCTTTGAGCGTGCAGCTGGAACAACGCCGTTTTGCGGCCGTGCAAACCGGCTTGACGCAGCAGATGCTGGCGCTGGCGGCCGAGACGAAGAAGGCTTTTTACGCAGCGGTCGCCGCCGAGCAAACGCTGCGTTATCAGCGCGATGTGAAAGCTGCAGCAGATGCCGGCGGGGAGCTGGCGCAACGCCTGGCGCAGGTCGGCAACTTCAGCAAGCTGGAGAAGATGCGCGAGCAAAACCTGGCCCTGGAAGCCAAGCTGGGCTTGGTGCGGGCCGAACGTGCGCAGCTGGCTGCGCGTGAGCGCTTGACCCGTTTGCTGGGGCTCACTGGGCCGATCGTCCCGGTCGCTTCAGCAGCGTCCTCCGCGCCGGCCTTCACCCTGCCATCTCGCCTGCCCGACTTGCCGCAGCAGCTGCGTCAGCCGCAGGGCTTGGAGAGCCAGGCTTTTGCCCAGCGCCTGGACGTGCAAGCCGCGCGCTTGCAGGCCGAAGCGACGGCCAAGAACCTGGGCCTGAGCCAGGTCACCCGCTTCGTCAATGTGCTGGAGTTCGGCCTCAGCAATGCCTCGTCGAACGAGGCGCCACGCAAGACCGGCTGGGAAGTCAGCCTGGAGTTGCCGCTGTTCGATTGGAGTGGCGCGCGGGTCGCCAAGGCCGAGGCCTTGTACATGCAAAGCCTGCAACGGGCGGCGCAAACCGGGGTGGAAGCGCGCTCCGAGTTGCGCGAAGCCTTTGAGGCTTATCGCAGCAGCTACGAGATCGCCCGCCATTACCGTGACGAGATGGTGCCCTTGGCCAAGCAGGTGTCCGAGGAAAACCTGCTGCGCTACAACGGCATGTTCATCAGCGTATTCGAGTTGTTGGCAGACGCGCGGGTGCAGATCGGCACGGTCAATGCCGCCATCGAGGCGCAGCGTGATTTCTGGCTGGCCCAGGCCGACCTCGATATGGCCTTGATCGGCAAGCCCAGCCTGGCGCAGGCCAGCCCCGCGGCCACAGCGGCCACCGGCGCTGGCGCCGCCCCGGCCCACTGAATCTGGAGTTATCCCAATGTTCAATCGACGCAATTTTGTTTTGGGTGCTGGCGCGGTTTCTGCTGTCTCGGCTGCTGCGGTCAGCAAGGTCGCCATGGCCGCGCTGCCCGAGCCGGTGCTGCAAACCCGGCCCGACACCATGCCGCCCCTGGTTCCCACCAGCGGCCGGCCCTACAACCCGGTGGTCACGCTCAATGGCTGGACCTTGCCCTGGCGCATGAACCAGGGCGTGAAGGAGTTCCATCTGGTGGCCGAGCCGGTGGTGCGCGAATTGGCACCCGGCATGAAGGCGCATTTGTGGGGCTATAACGGCCAGTCGCCGGGCCCAACGATCGAGGTGGTGGAGGGCGACCGGGTGCGCATCTTCGTCACCAACAAGCTGCCCGAGCACACCAGCGTGCACTGGCATGGCCAGCGCCTGCCCAACGGCATGGACGGGGTGTCGGGCCTGACCCAGCCCTCCATTCAGCCCGGCAAGACCTTTGTCTATGAGTTCGTGGCGCGCCGCCCCGGCACCTTTATGTACCACCCGCATGCCGACGAGATGGTGCAGATGGCCATGGGCATGATGGGCTTCTGGGTCACCCATCCCAAGGCCCCGAATCCGCTCATCAGCCCGGTGGATCGTGACTTCTGCTTCCTGCTCAGCGCCTACGACGTGGAGCCGGGTGCGGCCACGCCCAAGATCATGACCATGACGGATTTCAATCTGTGGACCTGGAATAGCCGTGTCTTCCCGGGCATCGATTCCCTCAATGTGCGCTTGAATGATCGGGTACGCATCCGGGTTGGCAACCTGACCATGACCAACCACCCCATCCATTTGCATGGCCATGAGTTCATGGTCACCGGCACCGATGGCGGCCCGGTGCCCAAGAGCGCGCGCTGGCCCGAGGTGACGACCGATGTGGCCGTGGGGCAGATGCGGCAGATCGACTTTGTGGCCGATGAGCCGGGCGACTGGGCCTTTCATTGCCACAAGAGCCACCACACCATGAATGCCATGGGCCATGGCCTGCCCACCATGATCGGGGTGGATTCCCGCGGGGTTAGCGAGAAGATCAGCAAGCTGATTCCCGACTACATGAGCATGGGCGAGCGCGGCATGGCCGAGATGGGCGAAATGGAAATGCCCCTGCCCGCCAACACCTTGCCGATGATGACCGGCCAGGGGCCTTTCGGCGGGGTGGAGATGGGCGGCATGTTCTCGGTGCTGAAGGTGCGCAAGGAGCAAAAGCCCGGCGACTACAGCGACCCCGGCTGGTACGCCCACCCCAAGGGCGAGGTCGCCTTTGAGTGGGATGGCGCCATGCCGGCGGCCAAGCGCGCGGTGGCCGGGGCCGAAAGCCGGGGTCAGTCCATGCCCGCCAGCGCCCCGGCCGCACCCACCGAACTCAAGGTCCGCAAACCCAACTCGCATGCCGGCCACTGAGAGGCGGCTGTGAAGGATTGGCCTCGCCAAGCGGGGCCGTCCCATCGCCCATGCAAATTGAAAGAAAGTGAATCAACAAAATGAATCGCAGCAGTATTGAAAAGCGCCAGCAACGGCGAACCCTTTTGAGTTTGGCCGTGCTGGGCCTGGTGGCGCCGCTTGCGCCTTTGGCGCAGGCCGCCAGCCCGAGCAAGCCGGTGGTGCAAATCTGGATCGGCCCGAGTTGCGGCTGCTGCAAGGATTGGATTGCGTACCTGCAAGCCAATGGCTTCCAGACCCAGGTGGATGACCGCGGCAACACCGATGCGCGCGAGCGCCTGGGCATCAAGCTGGAATACGGCTCTTGCCACACCGCCCTAGTAGGCGGTTATGCCCTGGAAGGCCATGTGCCGGCGCGTGAGATTTGGCGCTTGCTCAAAGAACGCCCCAAGGCCATTGGCCTGGCCGTGCCCGCCATGCCTTTGGGTTCGCCCGGCATGGACGGCCCGGAGTACCGCGGCCGCAAAGACCCCTACGACGTTTTGCTGCTCGCCAAAGATGGCAGCAGCCGTGTTTACCAGTCCTACCCTTGAGCCCACTGACCATGAAAAAAAGTTCCACCCTATTTCTCCTGGCTGCCTTCATAGCGCTGAGCGCAAACAGCCTGGCCGTGCAGGCGCAGACCTCGACTGCAATGCCGCCGGCCAGCGGCGCGAGTAGCAATAGTGGCAGCAGTGCGAACGAGGCGCTGACCGAAGGCGAGATCCGCAAGGTCGACCTGGAGCAGGCCAAGCTGACCATCAAGCATGGCGAGATCAAAAATCTGGCCATGCCGGGTATGACCATGGTGTTCCGGGTCAAGGACGCGGCGCAGCTGGCAACGCTCAAGGCCGGCGACAAGATCCGCTTCCGGGCCGAGCGCGGCAACCCGGGCTATGTGGTGACCGAGTTGCACCTCACCGCGCCCTGAACGGGGGAAAAGGTGGCATTCGGCGGCATTCGGCGGCTTCCCGCTGAATGCCGCCATTGCCAGCCTCAGCATGCCTGAACCGCTGTTTGCGCGCAGCGCGCGCATGCCGGCGGCCAAATGGGGCCAAATGCGGGAAAATCGCAGCTTATTCTTAGTCCCTAGCTGGAACACATAGCCGCCATGACCGAAGTCAAAAAAGAACTGCCCCCCATGCCCGATCGCCTGAGCGTCGATCCGCGCAGCCCGCATCACGACGCCGCCGTGTTCGAGCATGAGATCGGCATCCGCCTGAACGACAAGGAGCGTTTTGACGTTGAGGAATACTGCATCAGCGAAGGCTGGGTGATGGTGGCCTCGCCCAAGACGCGCGACCGCAAGGGTCGCCCGCTGATGATGAAGATCAAGGGCCGCGTCGAGGCTTTCTACCGCTGACCCTGAGGGCCAAATGCTTTGGCCCTCATCCAGCGCACCGGCTGGGCCTGATGATGGCCATGCCGGCCGGTGCTCTTTTCGCGGCGGGCTTGCCAATGGCCACGCCCTTCGGCCGCCACTGCAGTGCGACACCGCCGCACTAGCGCGCGGCTCTGCAGTGCAAGCGCGCACCGCGGCCAAGATTGCTGCCATCAGCGCTGACAGTGCTGCCTACGCAGCCAAGCAAGGCGCGGCCGCGCTTTCAAATTAGGTGCTTATGCCCAAGCTTTCGGCTTCCACGCCTTTCTCCACCTCAAACTCCCGCCAGCCCATGGCCTGGGCCTTGACGGCCTTGCTGCTGATGGCGCTTTTTGCCTGGCTGAGCATTGAACTCAGCGAACGCAGCGCCAGCGGTGGGGCTTCGGCCTTGGAGCAGAGGGCGCTGCTGGCGGCGCATGCCTGGCGCGCCGCGCATCCCGGCTTGGCCGAGGTGATGCGCGATCTGACCGCTTTGGGCAGCACAGCGGTGCTGGGCTTGTTGTGCGGTTTGACCGTGCTGTTCTTGGCGCTTACCCGCCATATCGGGCGCGCCCTGCTGGTGGCGGTGGCGGCCTTGTCCGGCGTGAGCTTGCTGAGTTTGATGAAGGGCATGTTCGCCCGCGCAAGACCTGACCCTGCGTTTGCCGATGCCGCCTGGGCGGGCTGGAGCTTCCCCAGCGGCCACGCCAGCATGTCGGCCCTGGTCTATCTGACCCTGGCGGTCTTGCTAGCCAGCATGCGGGTGCGGCCGAGTGAGCGCCTGTTCTTGCTGGGCACCGCGCTGCTGCTGAGCTTTCTAGTCGGTTTGAGCCGGGTCATGCTGGGCGCCCATTGGCTGGGCGATGTGCTGGGCGGCTGGGCTTTTGGCTCGGCCTGGGCCTTGCTGTGCTTGGCGCTGGCGCAGGTTTTGCAGCGCCGACATCTGGCCCAGTAGGCGGCCGTAGCCCCGCGCCAAGTCCGCTTTAGCGCCGCGTCAGCGTGAACACGCGCAGCGCGGCGCCCACCTCATCCACTTGGCCGAGCAAGAGCTGGGCCGAAGCGGCGAGGTCTTGCACCATGTCGGCGTTCTGGACCGTGATCTGCTCCATGTGATTGATGGCCTGGTTGATCTGCGTGATGCCGGTCAGCTGCTCTTGCGCGCTGTGGTGGATCTGGCCGATCAGGCTGCTGAAGTCCTCCATTGAGCGCCGGGTGGCATCAATGCTGTCGCGCGCCGTGCCGGTGTGGCGCTCACCTTCGCTGACCTTGTCGGCCGAGTCGTGAATCAGCTGGGCGATCTCGCGCGCGGCGGCCGAGCTGCGTTGCGCCAGGGCGCGCACCTCACTGGCCACCACGGCGAAGCCGCGGCCATGCTCGCCGGCGCGGGCCGATTCCACCGCCGCATTGAGCGCCAGGATATTGGTCTGGAAGGCGATGCTGTCGATCACCGCAATGATTTCGCCGATGCGTTTGGATGAACCCGCAATGGCGGCCATGCTGTGGCTGGCGTGGTGCACCACCTCGGCGCTGCGCTGGCTCATGCCGCTGAGTTGGGTGACCACGGTGCTGGCTTGGTCGGCCGTGTCGGTGCTGCTGCGCACGGTGCCGGTGATCTCTTCCATCGCGGCGGCGGTTTGCTCCAGGCTGGCGGCTTGGGCCTCGGTGCGCTGGGCCAGATCCTTATTGCCCTTGGCAATCAGCTGGGTGCTGGCGCTCATGGCGTCGAGTTCGCTGCGGGTGTCGGACACCAGGGCGCGGATATTGACGGCCAGCTGATTCAGCGCCGTTTCCAGCGCACGGTTCTGCGCTTGGCCGCTGCTTGCCAGCGGCTGGCTGAGGTCGCCGGCGGCGAGCTGGTTGGCGTAGTCCAGGCAGGCTTGCTGGCTGCGCAGGGTTTGGCGCTGGGCCAAGGTGGCCATGATGGCGCTCAGGCCCAGCAGTGCCGCGATATCCGCCAGCGCGGGCAGTTGCAGCGCGCTGGCGAGCAAGCCGGCGGCCATCAACAAGGCGTAGCTGGCCCAGCGCCGCAACCAGGGCATGTGGCGCTTTTGCCCGGCCAGGCGGCCCAACCAGTCTTGGCGCAGCAACTGGCCCTGTCGCAGCACATGAACTTGCTGGCCGGTCTGCTTTTCGCCGCGCATGGTGGCGTAGAGCTGCTCGGCCGCCGCCACCTGCGCACGTGTCGGCTCGGTGCGCACCGACATATAGGCCACCGGCTGCCGGTTCTCCATCAGCGGCGTGACATTGGCCAGCACCCAGTAGTGGTCGCCATCCTTGCGGCGGTTCTTCACCATGCCTGACCAGGGCAGGCCAGTCTTGATGGTGGACCACATATCGCGGAAGGCTTCTTCCGGCATATCGGGGTGGCGGATCAAATTGTGCGGCTGGCCCAGCAGCTCCTCGCGGGTGAAGCCGCTGACCTCCACAAAGGCGGCGTTGCAGTGCTTGATGCGGCCCTTCAGGTCGGTGGTGGAGACCAGCGTCTTGCCCTTGGGAAAGGCAAATTCTTGCTGGCTGACAGGTTGGTTGTTTCTCATGCGGGGGCGATCCAGGGCTCTAACTACAGTCATGCAAGGGCCGTACCTCGCTGCACCGAGGCCGTGCCCAAAAAAACGCTTGCGCACGCGTTGCCGGCGAGGCCAGTATTGCGAGCAGGGTCCGGCAGATTAGGGGGATACCCTCGTGCCCAAAGTCCCAATTGGCCGTGATTTAGGGCGTATTTCGCACGCGTGCAACATTTTGTGCGCTGGGCATTGTCACCTCGAAAAATTGATCAATATCAATTGACGCGGCCTGCGCTAGCGACTATTGCGAGCTTTTCGCGGGACTTTCACAAAAATGTCACGAAATGATTGCGGGCTTTGCGGCAGGCATGTCCGGGAGGGCCGCACTACACTGCCGGCGCGGTGACCGCCTTTGGCGGCGCCAAAGCTCGGCCAAAGCTCGGCAGAAAAACGCGGCCAGAAATGCGGCTAGAAATGCAGCCAAAGCGCGGTGGGCTTATACGCTATTCGACTCCCAGCCTCTCGCCACGATGACAGCCAGCCATTCCGATTCCCACGACCACGGTGCTTGTGGCCACGACCATTCCGCTCAGCATGCACATGAACACAACCATGAACATGCCGAGGCGCACGCCCATGCCCATGCTCATGACCACGGCCACGGCCATGCCCATGCCCACGCCCATGCTCATGCTCATGATCACGGCCACGGCCACGGCCACGGCCATGCCCACTCGCATGGGCTAGGTCACCACCACCATGGTGACCCCAACACGCAGGGCCGCGCCTTCGTCCTTGCCATCATCCTCAACAGCTTGTTTGTGGCGCTTGAGTTCGGCTATGGCTTTGCCGCCAACTCCACCGCCTTGATGGCCGATGCCGGGCACAACCTCTCTGATGTGCTGGGCCTGCTGCTGGCCTGGGGCGCCACCTTGCTGGCGCGCAAAGCGCCCGATCAGCGCTACACCTACGGCTTGCGCAGCAGCTCCATCCTGGCGGCCCTGGGCAATGCGGTGCTGCTGTTTGTGGCTTGCGGCGCGATTGCCTGGGAGGCGATCCAGCGCTTCAGCGCGCCACCGCCGGTGGCCAGCCTGACGGTGATGCTGGTGGCGGGCGCAGGCATTGCGGTCAACGGTTTCTCGGCCTGGCTCTTCATGCGCGGCGCCAAGAACGACCTGAATGTGCGCGGCGCTTATCTGCACATGGCCGCCGATGCGGCCGTGTCCCTGGTGGTGGTGTTGGCGGGCCTGGGCATGCTGCTCACCGGCTGGTATTGGCTGGACCCGCTGCTGAGCCTGCTCATCGTGGCCGTGATTCTGGTCGGCACCTGGGGCTTGCTGCGCGAGGCCGTCGGTTTGGTGCTCAATGCGGTGCCGGCGAGCATCGATCTTGCGGCCGTGCAGACTTTTCTGCTGCAACAGCCTGGCGTCAGCGCCGTGCATGATCTGCACATCTGGGCCATGAGCACCACAGAGAGCGCCTTGACGGTCCATTTGGTGATGCCTGCCGGCCACCCCGGCGACGCGGCCCTGGACGCCATCACCGACACCTTGGCTGAGCGGTTTGCAATCCAGCACAGCACCTTGCAAGTGGAACTGGGCCAGAGCCAGCATGCCACTTGCGCGCTGTTCAAGCCCGCGCTGCATGCGGCAGCGGCTCACCCCCATGCACACTGAGTCCGCCCGCAGCAGCCTGCTGCGCCTCTTGCAGGCGCGGCCGCGTTTGTTTCTAGCCACCGGCATCGCCTTGCTGGTGCTGGTGTTTTTGCCGGCGCAGGTGTCGACCCATACCCTAACGCGCTGCCTGATTGCCTGGAACACCGGCACCACGCTTTATGTGCTGCTGGCGGTGGTGATGATGTGGCGCTCCAGCCATAGCAGCATTCGGCGCCGCGCCAAGCTGCAGGACAACTCGCAGATCTTCATTCTGGCGATGGTGTTTGTGAGCGCTGTGGCCAGCCTGGCGGCCATCGCTTTTGAGCTTGCCATCGTCAAGGACATGCATGGCAGCTTGAAGGTGGCGCATATGGCCTTGGGCGGCTACACGGTGATGGCCTCCTGGGCCTTCATCCAGATGATGTTTGCCCTGCACTACGCGCATGAGTACTACGCCGAGCTGGAGCGCGGGCGCCCGCCGCCGCTGCAATTTCCCGGCGACGACGAGCCGGACTATGGCGACTTCTTCTACTTTTCCGCCGTCATCGGCACTTCAGGCCAGACCGCCGATGTGGCTTTTGTGGCCAAGCACCTGCGCCGCATCGGCAGCTTGCACTGCATCCTGGCTTATCTGTTCAACACCATGGTGCTGGCGCTGTTGATCAATATTGGCGCGGGTTTGATTTAGCTCTTTCCACGAGACAAGCGGTAAAGAACTAGGCCGCCCGCCCCAGCAAAGCCGCCATGCGCTTTAGCTTTGGTGTCACCACTGGAATCGTCAGCATGGTGCTGGCCACGGCCATCAAGAGCAGGGCGGTGAAGCTGGCGCTGGTGATGATTTGCTTATCTAGCAAGATGTTGGCGAAGATGATCATGATCAGTGCCTTGGTCTGCAAGAACCAGCCAATCAGCGATGCCTCGCCCGCGCGCCAGCCCAGGATGCGGCCGGCCAGATGCACGCCGGCCAGCTTGCCCGCCACCGAGGCGAACAGCAGCAAGCCGGCCACCAGGAAGACCATGCTGCCGCCTAACTCCCAACTGGTGCGCAAGCCCGTGCTCAGGAAGAACACCGGCATGATGACCAAAAGCACATGGTGGCGCAGGCTGTCCATCTGCGTCTGCTCGAACCACTCGGCGTCGAGGATGGCGCCGGCCAGGAAGGCGCCTACCATGAAGTGCAGGCCCGACCAATCGGCACCGAATGCACAGGCGGCCAGCCAGATCAGGCCGACATACCAGCGGTCACTGGCCGGCAAGCGCTTCATCAGCCAACGGCAGGCCGCGCCAAGCACGGCAAAGGCGAGGATGAAAACGAGTTGCCGGCCGACGCGATGCCAGTCCATCAGAATCATGGCCAGTACCGCCCAGATGGCGATGTCGTCCACGCTGGCATAGCGCAAGATGCGCTGCCCGATGGGCCGCCGCAGCAGGGCCAGCTTTTCCAGCAGCAAGATCAGAATGGGCAAGGCCGTGACGGCGCAAGACATGCCCACACCCAGCACGAATTGCCAGCTCAAGGCCTTGGGGCCTATCCAGCCCGGCAGGGCCAAGAGCGCCAAGGCCGCGGCGCTGCCCAGCAGCAGCGGCCCGCCCAAGGCCAGGCCGGCGGTGATGCTGCTTTCGCGGCGGTGCAGCCAGGCGGCCTTGAGGTCCAGTTCGATGCCGGCGATCCACACAAACAGCATCACCGCCCACCAGGCAATGCCGTTGAGCGACTGCACCACCGCGGGGTTGAACACAAAGCGGTAGTACTCCGGGAAGGCCGCACCCAGCACGCCTGGGCCGAGCAAGATGCCCGTGATGATTTGCACCACCACCAGCGGCGCGAAATAGTCGGTCCGCAGCAGCCGCCAAGTCAGGTAGGGCACGCTCAGGATGATCAGCATCGCGAGCAGGAAAATTTCGACTGTGGACAGGTGCATTTTTTAGTCGGCCTTGTGCATACTGGGATGCGATTGTGCGGTAGGCGCTCCCTGCTTCAAGCCGGGGCGCGCCAATCGCCGCAGTCAATGCTGATCGCTTCCATTCAACCCTAGCCGAGGATGAATCAAATGCTGATGCTGAAACGAATCATGATCATGTGGCTGGCCCTGTTTGCCGCTGCCACCGCGTTCGCGGCGGTGGACGCCAACAAGGCCTCGCAGGCCGAGTTGGAAACCATCAAGGGCATTGGCCCTTCCATCTCCAGCAAGATCTTGGCGGAACGCAAGAAAGGCGCTTTCAAGGACTGGCCGGATCTGGTGGAGCGCGTCCAGGGTGTCGGTGACGGCAATGCCGCCAAGTTCTCGACCGAAGGTCTGACGGTCAATGGCGCGGCCTTTGCTGGCGCGCCTGCCAAAGCGGCCGTCGCGCCGGCGGCCAAGGCATCCAAGTCAGCGCCTGCCTCTGTGCCAGCGGCTGCCTCGGCGCCCATGAGTGCGGAAGAAAAGAAGGCGGCCGCCAAGCAAGCCAAGGAAGACAAGAAGGCCGCCAAGGCCGCAGCGGCAGAGGAGGCCAAGAAAGCGCAAGCGGCCAAGGCCGAAGCCGACAAAGCGGCCAAGGCGCAAGCCAAGGCTGACAAGGCCGCCAAATCTGCTGCTGCAGCAACGGCAGCAAGCGCAGCGCCCAAAAAGTAGCTGGAGCCCAGCGCGTGATGCGCATGGCCACAAGGCGCCTTGAGGGGCGCCTTTTTCTTGGCGGCCAGCGGTCAGCTGTGTGCTGCTTCTCTGTGCGCCAAGCGCGGGCAAACGGCTGAACGTCGTGACGGGAGGCTGAAGCTCAGCAGTTCGACGCGGCGCGCGGCTAGGTGCCAGACGATGGCGTCTGTGCCGCAGCTAGTGGCTAGTGGCCAGTTTCTTTGTCCTGACTTCGCCTCATTCGATAGGTCCGCCGCGCAAACGATAGGCCCCGTTTGCGCCCGCAAGCGCCGCCATGAAGACCCCCCCGGAATAGAGGGTTTCAAGGGAAAGCCCGAGCTTCTTGACACACGCCTGTCACCGAGCGCTCGCTATGCTGCACTGCAGAAATAACAGCAGAAATCACTCTGGTTTGGGCAGTTTTTCACAGACATCGAGTTTGTGTGAGGCGCGCGCTGGGTCATGGGCCTTGATCACGCTGTTGGTTCTGAAACGGTGCGTCGCCGCTATTTTTTTCAGCGCTACGCAAACGTTTGCGAAGTCCTGCGATTTTTTGCCAAGCGGCCTGTTTCAGGCCTTCATCCATTCGTTTTTCTTTTGCTCACTGGAGACCCCAAGATGTCTTTTAAACCCCTGGCTTCCTTGTCCCTGATCACCGCGGCAGCTCTGTTGGCTGCTGCTCCTGCGCAGGCATCGATTGTGGTGGCTGATGCCAAGTTCGCTTACAGCCAAACGTTTGACAGCTTGGCCGCAAGCGGTGCCAACAATGTCTGGGTCAATGACAGCACGATTGCAGGCTGGAGCCTGTTCAAAACAAACACCAGCACTGCGGTGGCAAGCTATAGCGCCGAGGCAGGCACCTCCAACGCCGGCGGCATCCGCAGCTATGGCACCGACGGCGAGCGCGCCCTGGGTAGCGTCGGAAGCGGCAGCTTCACTATCGGCTGGATTGCGGTGGCGTTTCAAAACACCAGCAATACGGCCTTCACGGGTTTCAACATCGGCTTCACCGGCGAACAATGGCGCGACGGCGGCGCAGCAACGCCAGTGGCTCAGAAGATGATCTTGGAATACGGCTTCGGCGCCACCTTCGCGGCCGTCAGCAACTGGACCGCCCCTGGTGCGTCCTTTGACTGGGCCTCGCCAGTCAAAAGCAACACAGGATCTGGCGCAGCAGTGAACGGCAACGTCGCAGGCAAAGTCACCGGCCTCGGTGGCACCGTGACAACGCCTTGGGCCGCCAACGACACCCTGTGGGTCCGCTGGGTCGAGAAGAACGATGCCGGCAATGACCATGGTCTGGCCATCGACAACGTCAACCTGACCGTGATGGCAGCTGCGGTGCCCGAGCCCAGCTCCTACGCCCTGATGCTGGCAGGTCTGTGCGCCATGGGCTTTGTGGCCAAGCGCCGCAAGGCCTAAGCAGCAGAAGCGGACCTCGCGTCTGCTCAATGCGGCTGGCGTTCCATCGGCACGCCAGCCCCTCCTTGCCTGAATTCTCATAGCTTCAAGGGCTGGGCGCACTACGCGGTGCCCGGCCAAGCTTCCCCATTGCCTCCTCTATGCAAACGCACACCCTTCAACGCGCCATCGCCCTGCTGCTGAGCGCCTCGTCAAGCGGCTTGGTTTTGGCCAGCGGCATCAGCCCCGATCACCAGGAGTTCGAGGCCACGCTGCATGTGCCCTTCCGGGCCGAGGCAGGCGCCATCGCCGAAGCGCGTCGCTTCACTTTGAAGTTCGACTACCCCCAGGTGGAGCAAGTCCAGACGGTCTCGTGGCGCCTGGAATTGTTGGACTCCACCGGGGCCTTGGTGCAGCGTTGGTATGGGGTGGAGACCTTGGTGAAAGGGGAGCTCGCCGTCACCGTGGATTGGGCGGGACGCCAGTTCGGCATGGCCGCCGCTGACGGCATTTACCAAGTGCGCCTAACGGCCAGTTCGGCCGTGGCTGAGGGCGAGCTTCCCTCGGTCGGCCTGATAGCCGACTTCGTTGAAAACCAGCTGAATGCAGTGGATGCGGAACTGGTTGAACAGAGCTGGGATATGCAAGTCGGCGCCATCGCCGCACCGGCCATGCCCGCCTTCAAGGCCTTGTCCACCGCACGCAGCGCGGTCGCCGCGCCTAACGCGCGAACGCTACGCAGCGCACCGGCTTTGAGTGCGACGGCCGTCGGCGCTGCGGGCCTGGCCTACACCGTCTACTTCGGCAATCTGCACAGCCAGACCGGCCATAGCGATGGCGGTGGCGCCATTGGCAAGTGCACCGGGGAGAATCACCCGCAATCCAATATGGGCCAGGGCCCTACCCAGGCCTACCAGTACGCCATGGAGCGTGGCCTGGACATCTTGGTGACTTCCGAACACAACCATATGTTCGACGGCGACACCGGCACCAACACCGGGCAGACACCGGCTTATGCCAAGAATCTCTACCAGTCGGGTTTGGCTGCAGCAGCCAACTTCAATGCGGCCAACCCCAAGTTTCTGGGCGTTTACGGCATGGAGTGGGGCACGATCAGCGGCGGCGGCCACCTGAATATCTTCAACTCCAATGAGTTGCTCGGCTGGGAATACAACGGCAAGGGTGAGTTGTTGGCCGATACCTTGACCGAGAAGAACAACGCAGCCAAGTTGTACAGCCTGATGGCGCAGCGCGGCTGGGTGGGTCAGTTCAACCATCCGTCCAGCAGCGGCCAGTATCTGGTCAACGGCGTGGCCATGGGCTACACCCAGGATGGCGAGAAGGCGATCGCGCTGTGCGAGGTGATGAATACACCGGCCTTCTCAAACACCACCAATGAGTCCGACAACGGCACCAGCGGCTATGAGGGCGCTTGCAAGAAAGCGCTTGAGGCAGGGTTCAAGATCGCCTTCACCACCAACCAAGACAATCACTGCGCCAACTGGGGCGCTTCAAGCACCAATCGCAACGGCATCCTGATTCCCACCGGCACGCCTTTGTCGAAAGACGCTTTCATCGAGGCCATCAAGGCGCGCCGCGTGTTCGCCACCATGGACAAGACCTCGCAGCTGATCCTGACCGCCAACGGCCGGCTGATGGGCGAGAGCTTCCGCAATGCTGGCCCCTTGAACCTGGTTGCCAACTACGCGCCGGGCGCGGGCAAGGCTGCGGCCACGGTGCAGATCTTCGAAGGCGTGCCCAAGCGCAATGGCACCGTCACGCTGCTGTCGAGCCAGGCCGTCAACAAATTCACGCCATCCTTGGGCGAGCATTTCTACTACGCCAAGATCACCCAGACCGACGGCAAGATTCTGTGGTCGGCCCCCATTTGGGTCACGCAAGTGGCCGACACCGAAGCGCCGACAGTAACGGCCAGCGTCAGCGGCAACAGCGGTCAAATCACTTTGAACGCCAGCGCCAGTGACAACGTCGGCGTGACCCGGGTGGACTTCAATGTTGACGGGCAACTCAAGGGCAGCAGCAGCGCCGCGCCTTTTGCGCTCAAGCTGGACTCCAGCCAGTTGGCCAACGGCAGCCACAGTGTCAATGCCGTGGCCTATGACGCGGCCAACAATGCGGGCAGCTCGGGCAATGTCAGCTTCACGGTCGCCAATGTCAGTGACGTCAGCGCCGCGTTCAGCGTGAGCCGTTCGGGCTTGGTCTACAACCGTGTCACGCAGCGCTTCACCGGCAGCCTCACCCTGACGGCTCAAAAAGCCATCCAGGGCCCGCTGCAGTTGAAATTCAATGGTTTGACCAGCGGCGTGACGTTGGACGGCGCCACCGGCAGCCATGCCGGCGCGCCCTATATCAGCTTGGGCGCAACGGGCCTGGCCGCAGGCGCCAGCGTGACGGTGCCGCTCAGCTTCATCAATCCGAACAAGCTGAGCATCAGCTACAGCACTCAAATCTTCTCCGGCTCCTTCTAAGCCCGCACAAGGACACCCACTATGTTCAACCAAAACATCCCCGCCACCTTGCTGCGCAGCCTGAGCGCCCTGGCCCTGATCTGCGCCGCACTGCAAGCGCAAGCGGCCGACTATCACGCCGTGATCAACACCACCGGCATGAGCGGCCGCGCCGCACTGGACATTCAATTCAACCCCGGCCCTCTGCCCGCCGTTGGCGCCAGCGTCACGCTGAGCAACTTCAGCGGCCTGCTGGGCGATGTCATCACGGTCGAGGGCGACGTGTCTGGCGCCTTGCCCGGCACCGTCGTGCTGCGCAACAGCACCAGCTACAACGATCTGTTCCAGGCGGTGACCCTGGGCGGCCGCTTCAGCTTCGACATCAGCTTCTCGGGCGATTTCTACAACACCAGTGGCAATGTGGGCAGCAGCTTCGCGGTCGGCCTGTTGGGCGGCGCCGGCCTGGACCAATACCTGGGCAACCCGGGCGGCAATCTGTTTCAGATTGAGCTGATGCCCATGGACGGCGCAGCGCCCGCCAGCATTCAATTGAAACAGTGGGACAACAGCATCAGCTCGGTGACTGCCGCTGTGCCTGAGCCCTCCAGCTATTTGTTGATGTTGGGTGGTCTGGCGGCCTTGGGCGCCCTGGCGCGTCGGCGTCAGGTCGGCTGAGTCGCTCACGCGCGGCAGGCATTCAAAAAGCATGGAAAGGGGCCTTAGGCCCCTTTTCTCATGGCAAGCGCGATCAACCTCAGGCGTCTTCTCTGGCTGGCGCAGTGCGCGTCTTTAAAGTACTTCTGGGGGCGCCAAAGGCGGTGAGATCGTCTTGCGCCGGCCTGTCCAGCCTAAATTACTCGCGTGCTTGAGGGCTTTGCGCCCTGATGACGGAAAATCGGGCCTTGTTGCTGCTGCAGCCGCGGCCGCCTTGCTTGCCTCCCCATGTTTACCCATCTGATTCCCGACGCCCAAGCCCCTGTGACGCAAGCCGATGCCAGCCAGCGCTTTATGCGCCTGCTGCAAACGGCTGTGACTGAGGGCACGCTGCACAAGCTGCTGCTGTCCAAGTACAGCGGCGCCGAAGACAAGCTGGAGCGTCTTACCGTGCGCGAGGTGGTCTTGCGCGGCGAGCGCCAGCTCTCTTTTTTGTGGCGCTACCAAACCAAGGACGTCACCAAGAACCATGCGATGGGGGAAGGGCTGGCGCTGATTCAAGACCTCTTGGGCACGCAGTTCCAGAACGCCCATCTGCACACCCCGAGCGAAGAGGTGCAACTGGCCTTCTCGCGCAAGGGCAAGCCCAGCCTGCGGGTGTCGCGCCTGGCTCCGGCTGAGCAGGCCGCCGCTGGCGCGGCGACTTCGCATGACAAGGAAAAGCAGCGCTACTTGTCCCTGCAAAAGCCCTTCTGGATGGATCTGGGCCTGACCCATGAGCTCAAGGGCGAGCCGGCCCTGGTGCCGGCCATGTCGCGCAAGTGGAAGCAGATCAATAAGTTCATCGAGATCTTCGCGGCGGCGCTGAAGACATCGGGCTTGGCTGACAGCCCCGATGTGCATGTGGCCGACTTCGGCTCGGGCAAGGGCTATCTGACCTTCGCGATGTATGACTGGCTGCGCGAGCAGGGCAAGGACGCGCAAGTCACCGGCGTCGAGCTGCGCGACGATATGGTCAAGCTGTGCAGCACGGCGGCCGTTCGTCATGGCCTGACGGGCCTGCGCTTCGATCAAGGCGATGTGCGCTCCTATACCCCGGCGCGGCTGGACGTGATGATTGCTCTGCACGCCTGCGACATCGCCACCGACTACGCCATTCACCTCGGCCTGCGCGCCGGGGCGCAAGTCATCATGTGCTCACCCTGCTGCCACAAGCAGATCCGCCCGCAGATGAAGATGCCCAAGATGCTGCGCCCGATGCTGCAGCATGGCATCCACCTGGGCCAGGAGGCCGAGATGGTGACCGACTCCTTGCGTGCGCTCTTGCTGGAAGCCGAAGGCTATGAGACCCAGGTGTTCGAGTTCATCGCGCTTGAGCACACCAGCAAGAACAAGATGATTCTGGCCATCAAGAAGACCGGTGCGGCGGCTGAGGCGCATGCGGCCGCGCGGCCCGAGTTGCTGGCGCAGATTGCCGAGATCAAGCGCTTCTACGGCCTGCGTGAGCAGTGCCTGGAAACCTTGCTGGCCGCGTAAGAAAAAAGACGGCCCCGGCATGGATCACATGCACGGGGCCGGAGCAGCGCTGGACACCGCCCATGGACAGGGCCCGTGAGGGCCGCGTGGGGCTGCGGTGTGGAACAAAGACTGTGTTTAGCGCGGGCAAAGCGGGCCACGCGTGGGCTGTTGGGCATCAAGGCGCCGCCAGCACACAGGGCCTGGGCGATGTGTGCAGACGCCTTTAGCTGCCGCAGGGTAGCGGGCAGCCAAGCAGCAGTTGCGTGCTGGCATGCGGACTTCCCGGCGCCGGGCGCATCAAGCGTTGCGGTGCTGGCTGCGGCGAGGGCGGGAAGTGGATGGATGGCATGCGAGGCTTTCGGGTCGGTGCCCCGCGGCGATGAGTGCGGGGCATGGATGCATCATCGCCGCCAAGCGGCCGGCGCAAACCTTGGAAGAAGGCGGGCGAAATCAAGCAATTTGCAGGGCGGCAAAAGCCCCCCAGTTCTGGCTCGACTGCTCGCCCGCCCTAACGTCACAGTTTTGCGGTCGCTGATGCTGCTGGCGCCGCCGAAACGTTGGCGCTAGCGCCCGCCTTGCGCAACATCAAACGCGCGGCCGGCGCCTTCAGGCCGCGGGTGGAATCGCCCGAGGCCGGCACCTCCACCCACAGCCACTCGCCCTTGACGCATTGCTGCTTGACCTTGAACCACAGCGGACCGCTGGCCTCGCTGGGCAAGCTGCCGCGCACCGTGAATTCGTCGTACCAGGCGTCTTGCAGATAGTTGTCCTCGCCCTGGGCGGTCCAGCTCACTTCGACCAACTCGTCGCTGATGCGGCGGCCGTGGCTCTCGTAGGGTTGGCTCAGCGCTTCGCGCCGAGTCTCCAGGCGCCAGCCGGCTTTGGGCATGGGCTTGGCACCGCGAAAACCCGGCGGCAGGATGACGCTGACGCGGGTGGTGGCGCTGCCTTCACAGCCATGGCCGACGCGCAGCACGGCCTTGTAGCTCTGGCCGGCCTCAGCCTCGGCTTGCTCCAGCGTGACGTGGGCCTGAGCGGCGAGGCTTATGGTCAGGGCCAGCGTGGCGGCGGTGATCAGAAACGGCTTTGTTTTCAACATGATGTTTGTCCTTGGGCTCACAGATCGAACTTCAGCTCAGCGTGATAGGTGCGCTGGGGGTAGGGGTGGAAGTTCCAGTAAAGAGCGTTGTTGAGGTTGTCGATGCCGCCGGCCAGGGTCCATTGCTTGGCCAGCTTCCATTGCACGCGCAGATCGGTGGTGAAGTAGCTGCTGAAGCCTTGGTAGGCAAAGCCGTTCGGGTCGCTGTTATTGAGCGTGCCGTACTGGCTGCTGGCGTAACGCAGGCCATAGCTGGCAGCAAGCGCGGGTGTGAGCTGGTAGCTCAGCAAGGCGCTGGAGCGCCATTTGGGCACGCGCGGCTGCTGCTTGCCGATGGTGTCGCCGGGCACGCTGACGAAGCCGCTATTGGTGAGGATGGTGGAGTCGGCATAGGTCAGGCTGGCTTGCAGATCCAGGCCTTGGACGCCGAGGTCGGTGGCCAGATAAGCCAGCTCGAAGCCGCGTGTGCGCACCCGGTCGATGTTCTGCACGCTGCTGACGGTCTTGCTGGCATTGCTGGGGTCGACGCTGAGCTGGGCGTACAAGGCGTCGCGCGTGTCCTCATGGAACAAGGTGCTGCGCAGTTGCTGGTTGTCTTTGACCCAGGTGGCGCTCAGCTCGGTGGTCCAGCCTTGTTCGGGCTTGAGGTTAGCGTTGGTGCTGGGGTCAGCAGGCACATAAACCCCGTTGGCATTGACGCCGCCCTGATACAGCTCGCCCACGGTGGGCATGCGCACGGCGCGGCCGGTGGACAGGCGCAGCGCCCAGTCGCTGTTCAGCTCATAGCCGATGGCGGCCTTGGGCGAGGCGTATTGCTCATTGCGGCGCGCGAAGTTGACCACCGTGCCATTGGCGGCCGTCTTCATGCCGTCGGCCGCTTGCCAGTCCTCCAGGCGCAGGCCCAGCACGGTTTTCAGCTGGGGGCTGATGCTCCAGGCGTCTTGGGCGTAGACGCTGCTCAGGCGCGAGCGGCCGCTGAAGGCGGTGAACAAGCTGCTGGGCGCGCCTTCGCGCCAGTCGGGCGCGTTGCTGGTGTTCTGCTGCCAGTGATAGTTCTCTTGCTGTGCGCCGAGGTCGATCACATGCGCGCTGCCGCTGGGCCTCAGCACAGCCTTGGCGGCCAGGGTGTTCCAGCCGGTACCGGCCAAGTCGGCAATCCGACCAGCGCCGCCGCTGTCAGCGCCGGGCCGCGCCGTCAGGGGCGAGCGCGACTGGTCCTTGTCATAGTGGTAGCGGCTGGCGCTGAGCTCGAAGTCGAACACGCCACGGCCATTGCTTTTGATGCTCAAACCCTGCATCTGGTGGCGCAGGCTGTCGCGGTTCTGGCCGAAGTCATTGCTGGCCAGGGTATAGGCCTTGCCGTCGATGCTGATTGGGCTTGGCTTGAGCGTGCCGCTATTGGCTGCCGTCGCGTAGAAGGGGGCGCCGCTGTTGTCGCGCAGATAGCTGGTGCTGCTGCCGGTGGTCTCATTGCCCCACCAACCCAGCACCGCGTTGGCGCTCAGCTCGGGTGTCAGCTCCAGTTTCAATTTGAGCTTGGCATGGTCTTGCACGGTGTTGTACTGCGTGCCTGCGCCGATGATCAGCCAGGGCACATTGCTCTTATCCAAGCCGGGCACGGCGCCTGTCACCACGGTGGCGCTCGCGCCGGCGGCGGTGGTCGACACAGGCTTGGTGATAAAGGTCAGCGGCTGGCCATCGCTGTCCAGGTGGTTGACATTGATCCACCAGCTCAGCGGCCCGGTCTTGCTGCCGATTGAGGCGCTGGCTTGGCGCCCTTGGTAGGTCGCCTTGCTGCTGTAAAGCTCGAAGGGCTGGCTGAACAGACCGAGGCTGACATGGGCCTCCAAGGCCTTGGGGCTACGGGTTTGATAGTCCACCACCGCGCCGGCGGAGTTGCCCGAGTAGGCGGCGGAGAAGGGGCCGTAAAGCACATCAACGCGCTCAATTTCCTCGGGCGTCACCATGCCCCAGCGCGGGGTAAAGGTGGCGCCATTGCCCAGCAGATTGCTCAGCGGGATGCCGTCGGCATAGACCAGCGAGCGCGCGCTATTGCCCGTGCCGGAAGCGCGGGTGGACAGCACGGCGTGGTTGTAGTCGCCGATATAGCGCTTGCGCACCAAAAGGCTGGGCAGGTATTTCAGCGCGTCTTCGGCATCGGTGGCGTTGATGCTGCGGGCGATTTCCACGCCGGTGATGCTCTCCAGCGTGGTGGGGATATTGCTGGGCAGGCTGCTGGTGGCGCTGCCGCTGACCAGCACCAGGCCCAGCTTGTGGGTAGGTGCAGCGGTGCCGTCTGCACTCGCGCCGGAGGCAGCAGCTGCCGCTGTTGCGGCTGGCGCAGCTGCTGCGCTCGCAGGGGTGGGCGCGTGCTCGGGGCAATCATCGCAAGCCTGGGCTTGCTGCATGGCGAAGGGCGAAAGAGGGGACAGGCAAAGCGTCAGGCACAGCTGGGCGCAGGCCAGCGTGACCTGGCGCGGCGCAAAACCGGCGCGCGCGCGGGAAGGCATGGAAGTCATGATGTCTTTTGAAAACTGAGTGATGCCGCGCGCACAAAAAAAGCGCGGGGCAGGCCGACGGCACAAGCAGACTCAGCGCGTGGCTGGGGCTTGCGGTCGTGCGAAACAAAAAACTCAGTGATTCAGAGGCGGGGCGCGTGACTGCGCGGGTGCCCAGGCATGGGCGCTGCTGGGGGCGCTGTAAAAGCGCTCGGGCATCTCAAAGCTCAGGCCGCTGGGCGGCAGGGTGAGCATGGGGCTGCCGGGTGGCGGGGCCAGGTCTTGCGTCTGCAGGGCGCAGAACGGGCAATGCTCGAACAGGCCATGCTTGCCGAGCTCACGCGGTTCAGGCCGGCTTTGCTCGGCCAGGCTCAGTTCGGCCGCCCGAGGCGACACGGCCGAGTTGCGGCACAGCGTGCTCCACACAATCACCTCGCCACGCGCCAGCGCCAGCGCTTGCGACAGCGTCGGCGCGAGCGTGGCCAGCAGCACAGTCACAAGGACAAGCCAGCGGCCGAAGCGGTGGGGAAGGTGGGGGCGGAGCAGCACGGGCGCAAGTGTAAGGCCGGGGCGAGCGCCGCGGCCTTGTTGCACATCAAGCCATCAAATCAGTGCTGATGACCTTTGTGGGCGTCTTCCATCGGTGCCGGTTTGGCGGCGGCCTTGGTGCCCATTTGGCGCACCTCGGCCTTGATCTCGATGGTTTCGCGCTTCTTGTCCGCGCCTTCGAACACCAGGGTGAGCGGCACGCTATCGCCGGCGGCCACCGGGGCCTTCAAGTCCATCAGCATGACGTGATAGCTGCCGGGCTTGAGCTCCACCGTCTTGCCGGCGGGCAGGTCCAGCGCGGGCACGGCGCGCATTTTCATGGTCGTGCCTTCCATCGCCATCTCATGCACTTCCACCACATTGGCAACCGGCGAGCGCACCTCGACCAAGCGGCAGTCGGCCTTGGCGCTGAGCTTGAAGAAGGCGCCGGTGGCTTTTTGCTGCGCCACGGTGGCGCGCACCCAGGCGTCTTTGACTTCGACCTGTTGCGCTTGCACCGATGCTGCGCTCAGCAAAGTGAGGCCCAGGCCCAGCAAGGCGGCGCCCAGTGGCCGTGTGATGAATGTAGACATGCTCAAAAGCTCCGGAAAAATGGTGTGCACCGACCCGCGAGTGCGGGGGCGGTGGCGCAAATTGTGGACCAGTTCGACGGCGCCGCTTCAAGTCGGCTTTGGTCGATGGGCGGCAGGCGCCCGCTGGCCTTTCGGTCGGCAGGCCAGCTCGCTCAAGCCTGCAGCAACTCCAGCAGCGTGCGGGCCACCACCTTGGTGGCGCGCCGCAGGTCGGCCAGTTGCACATGCTCATCGGCGCGTTTGGCATTGCTTTCCAGCACGGTGCGCGGGCCGGCGCCGTAGATGGCCGCCGGTATGCCCTGGGCGCCGTAAAGGCGCACATCGGTGTAGAGCGGCGTGCCCGAGGTGGGAATCGGCTCGCCAAACACCGTCTCGCCATGCTTTTGCAGGGCGGCCACCAGGGCCTCATTGCCCGGCAGGGGCTTGAGCGAATGGGCCAGCAGCAAGCGCTTGATCTCGACCGTGATGCCGGGCAGGCCGGCCGCCGTGTCGCGGATCAGGCGGCGCAGATCGGCCTCCACCGCCACCGGGTCTTCCTCGGGGATCATGCGGCGGTCCAGCTTGAACGTAACCCGGCCCGGCACCACATTGGTGTTGCTGCCGCCCTCGATGCGGCCCACATTCAGATAGGGGTGGGTGATGCCCGGCACCTGCGAGCTGATCTGCCGATAACGCGTGTTCTGCGCGTACAGCGCGTTCAGCAGGGCAACGCTGGCCTGCAGCGCATCGACACCGCTGTCGGGATAGGCGGCATGCGCGGCCTGGCCCAGCACGGTCACTTCCATTTGCAAGCAGCCGTTGTGGGCGGTGATGACCTGGTAGCTGAAGCCAGCAGCAATCAGCAGGTCGGGCTTGCTCAGGCCTTGCTTGAGCAGCCAGCCGGGGCCCAGTTCGCCGCCAAACTCTTCGTCGTAGGTGAAGTGCAGCTCCACCCCGCCGCGCAGGGCCGCGCCGCGCGCCTGCATGGCTTCGAGCGCGCGCAGGGCGAAGGTGTAGCTGGCGAAATCGCTCTTGCTGACGGCAGCGGCGCGGCCGTAGAGCTGGCCGCTTTCCAGGTCGCCAGCGACCTCGCCGCCATAAGGCTCATGCGTCCAGCCCTCACCGGGCGGCACCACATCGCCGTGGGCATTGAGGGCCAGCACCGGGCCGCCTTCTTGGTAGCGCCGCCGCACGATCAGATTGGTGATGGACGCCATGCCTTGCGCCTGCACCAGGGGCGCGGGCACGGGGTGCTGTTCAGTGGCCAGGCCCATGGCCTCCAGCAGCTCGGCGCTGCGCCGTGCATGGGGGGCGTTATTGCCCGGCGGGGTGTCGGTGGGTACTTGCACCAGGGCTTGCAGAAAAGCCACTTCTTCCGCGAAGTGGGCATCAATCCAGGCGTCGCTTTGTTCAAACCAGCTGCTCATGCGGCCGTCTCCTTGCTCATGTGTTCAAGCAGGCTTTGCAGGGCCTGCACTGCCAGCTGCGCGTCATCGCTGCTGACGGTTTCCAATGGGTTGTGGCTGATGCCTTCGTTGCCGCCGCGCACAAACAGCATGGCTTGGGGCATGCGCTCGTGCAGCTTCATCGCGTCGTGCCCGGCGCCACTGGGCATGCGGTGCAGGGGCAGGCCCAGGCCGCTGACGGCTTGCTCCCAGCGCGCTTGCCAGGCAGCGTCGCTGGGGGCGGCGCTGGCGGACATGGTCAATTCCAGGCTGTGCTGCAGGCCACGGCGCAGGCAGATGTCGGCCAGGGCCTGGCGCACGTCGGCGTCCAGCGCGTCGCGCGCGGCATTGCTGGTGGCGCGCAGGTCGAGGCTGAATTGGCAGCGCCCCGGCACCACATTGATGGAGCCCGCCGGCACTTGCAACATGCCCACGGTGCCGACAGTGCCGGCGCTCGCGGCTGTGGCGCTGGCGCGTTGCTCCACATACAGAATCAGCTCGGCCACGGCGGCAGCGGCGTCACGCCGGCGGTTCATCGGCGTGGTGCCGGCATGCGCGGCCTGGCCTTGAATCACGCCGCAGTAGCGCAGGCTGCCGTTGATGGAGCTGACGATGCCCAGGGGCAGATTCAGTTCATTGAGCACCGGCCCTTGTTCGATATGCACTTCGACAAAGCCCAGGTACTGGCCGGGCTCGCGCCGCAGCGCCTGGATGGCCTCCAGCGTGCCCGGCAAACCGGCGGCCTGCATGGCGCTGCGCATGCTGATGCCTTGATCGTCGGTCTGCTCCAGCCAGGCCGGGTCGAACTGGCCGGTCAGGGCGCTGGCGGCCAAGAAGGTGGCGGGGTAGCGCTGCCCCTCTTCCTCGGCAAAAGCCACCAGCTCGATGCCAAAGGGCAGGCGCCGCCCGGCGCGGTGCAGTTCACGCACGGCAGCCATGGCGGTGAAGATGCCCAGGCGGCCGTCGTAGCGGCCGGCATTGCGCACGGTGTCGTAGTGCGAGCCGGTCAGCAGGCGTTTGGCCTTGGGTGAGCTGCCGTGATAAACACCCACCACATTGCCCACCGCGTCGATGTTCACTTCGTCAAAACCGCACTCTTGTGCCATCCACCACTGCAGGCGGCGCATCACGGTCTGGTGCGCTTCGCTGAGGTAGGTGACGGTGAGCTGGCCCAGCGGGCGGAACTCGGCATCGGTGTGCGCGGCCAACTCTTCCGCCCAGTCCCAGACCTGCTGGCCCAGGGTGGGCTCGACGCCAAACTTGTCATTCAAGCGCAGTTCGGCAATGCGGTGAATCTGGCGCAGGCACTCGGCCAGTTCCTGCTCAGGCTGGGCCTGCAGGCGGCGGGCCAGGGTGTCGATGATGTCGCGGCGGCGCAGGCCGATGCCGCGCGGGCCGCGCACCGCCAAGATGAAGGGCCAGCCGAATTTCTCGTTATAGGCTTGGTTGAGGCTTTGGATGCGCGCCAACTCTTCCGGCGTGCAGTGGCCCAGCCCGGCGCGTTCTTGCTCGCTGCTGGATTCAGCGGTGAGCGTTTGCTGGGCCATGGCCTTGCCGGCCAGCTCGGGGTGGGCGCGAATCAGCAAGAGCTGCGCTTCGCGCCCGG
Organism: Roseateles sp. PN1; assembly: GCF_038419725.1. Taxonomy (NCBI): domain Bacteria; kingdom Pseudomonadati; phylum Pseudomonadota; class Betaproteobacteria; order Burkholderiales; family Sphaerotilaceae; genus Roseateles; species Roseateles sp. PN1. Next base: position 164,843 of record NZ_JBCARA010000012.1, read on the forward strand.
CTTGGCTGACGACATCTGCCAGGGCCTGTTTGAGCTGGGCGAGGCTGCGGAAAGGGCGCGCTAGCGCCGCACCCTGGGCGACCCAGGGCGAATGCTCGTACACACCCTCCAGCAGGGCCGCGAAGCCGGCCTCGCTGGCGCCGTTGAGGTCCTCAAAACTCAGGCATTGACTCATCAGCATTCACTCCCAGACAAAGGCCGTGGCGGCGTCAAACGGATGGGTGGCGCGCCAATGGCGGGCGATGTCCACACGGCGGCAGACCCAGACCCGCTCATGCCGGTCGATATGGTCCAAAAAGCGCTGCAGGGCGCGCATACGCCCGGGGCGGCCGAGCAAGCGGCAGTGCATGCCGATGCTCATCATCTTGGGTGCGTCCTGGCCTTCGGCGTAGAGCACATCGAAGCTGTCGCGCAGGTACTCAAAAAACTCGTCGCCATGCGAGAAGCCCTGCGGCAGGGCGAAGCGCATATCGTTGCAATCGAGGGTGTAGGGCACCACGAGGTGTGGGCTGAGTTGGCCGTCGGTCTTGCGCACCTGCAGCCAGAAGGGCAAATCGTCGCCGTAGTAGTCGCTGTCGTACTCAAAGCCGCCGTAGTCGGCCACCAGGCGGCGGGTGTTTGGGCTGTCGCGGCCGGTGTACCAGCCGGACGGGCGCTCGCCGGTCAGGCGCTGCAGGCTGTCCATGGCCAGCTCGATCTCGGCGCGCTCTTGCGCCTCGGGCATGGTTTGGTGATTGAGCCAGCGCCAACCGTGGCAGGCGATTTCGTGGTTCATTTGCTGCAGCGCCTGGCTCAGCTCGGGGTGGCGTTGCAGCGCTTGCGCCACTGCGAACACGGTGAGCGGCAGGGCGCGTGATTCGAACTCCCGCAGCAGGCGCCACACGCCGGCGCGTGAGCCGTATTCGTAAATGCTCTCCATGCTGAGGTGGCGCGCCGGATAGGCCGGCGGGTTGGCCATCTCGGACAGAAACTGCTCGGAGCCGGTATCGCCATGCAGCACCGACATTTCGGCGCCTTCTTCATAGTTCAAGACGAACTGCACGGCGATGCGGGCCTGGCCTGGCCATTGCGCATGCGGCGGCTTTTCGCCGTAACCGATCAGGTCGCGAGGGTAGTTACTGGCACTGGATGGGAGCTTGCTATTCATGGGCTGCGCTGCTTTGCCTACACTGCTGTGCAGTTTATGGGTCAAGTGGCCCGAGTCTTGGCGAGGGAGAAAAATCAATGGGCAAACTCACCACCCATGTGTTGGACACCATGCACGGTCGGCCAGCCGCCGGCATGGCCGTGCGCTTGTATCGCCTAGACGGCGAGCAGGCCGTTCTGCTGCAAACGCTGGCGCTGAATGCCGACGGGCGGGCCGATGCGCCCCTGCTCAGCGGGGCCGAGTGTCAGGTCGGCCGCTATCGCCTGGTGTTCGAGGTGGCCGACTATTTCCGCCGTGCCGGCGTGGTCTTGCCCGAGCCGGCCTTCCTGGATCAGGTGCCGCTGGATTTCGGCCTGGCCGATGTGGCGCTTCACTATCACGTGCCCTTGCTGACCAGCCCCTGGAGCTATTCGACCTATCGCGGGAGCTGATGGACACGTTCGAGAAATTGCTGCTGCGCCTGCGCAGCCAGCCCCTGCAATTGCTGCAAGTCAGCCGGCTGGAAGGCAGCGGCCCGCGCGAGGTTGGTGCCTGGATGGCCGTGGGCCTGGACGGTTTTTCGCTCGGCTCGGTGGGCGGCGGACAGCTGGAATTCGAGGCCATGGCCTGGGCGCGCGCGCGACTGGGCGGCGGCGAACGCGATACGGTCTCGCGCCGTTTTGCGTTGGGGCCGAGCCTGGGTCAATGCTGCGGCGGCGCGGTCACCGTGAGCATGCGCTATCTGCCGGGGCCTGCTGACCCCGCCATGAGCGAGGCGGAGTGCCAGGTCTTGCGGCAAAGCCTGACCCCGCCAGAGGCGGAATTGATGCCGGTGGCCTTGTTCGGCAACGGCCATGTCGGGCGCGCCTTGGTGGATCAGCTGAGCCGCCTGCCTTGCCGGGTGCATTGGCTGGATAGCCGGGCGGAGGATTTTCCGGCAAGCTTGCCCGCCAAGGTCCATGCCGAACACTCCGATCCGGTGCAGCGCGCGGTGGCCACTTTGGCGCCGGGCTCGCTGGTGTTGATCATGAGCTTCAGTCATTTTGAGGATATCGAGCTGGTCGCCGCTTGCTTGCAGCGCAGGCGGGAGCGCGACGATCTCGGCTTCATCGGCCTGATCGGCAGCAAGAGCAAATGGGCCAGCTTTCGCCAGCGCCTGTTGGGGCGTGGCTTCAGTGAGGCCGAGTTGGCGGGTGTGTGTTGCCCCATCGGCGTGCCCGGCATCAGCGGCAAGCAGCCGGAGGTGATTGCGCTGGCGGTGGCGGCGCAACTCATGCAGATTTGGGGCAGTGCTAGTCGCTAGACCAGGGCGAGCCGATGGACGATGATGCGGCGGACGCCCCGAGTCGCTCTGCCGCAGCGGCTACCTGAGACCAACTCATTGGCGGGCACATTGGCGGGACGCCAATGGCTTTTGGATTGCGGCACAACCAGGTAGGAGAGTTTTCCATGGCCAGTAAAACCGTCTCAGCAAGCAAGCCTGTTCCCAGCAAGGCCGCGCTTGCTGCCAAGCCCAAGGCGCTGTCGCTGCATATCGGCCTGAATGCCGTCAATCCATCGGCCTACGGCGGCTGGGACGGCCCCTTGGCCGCTTGTGAGTTCGATGCCAACGATATGAGCGCCCTGGCCAAGAGCCGCGGTATGAAGCCCAGCACCTTGCTGACAAAAAAGGCCACCCGCGCGGCCGTGCTGAGCCATCTGCGCGCCGCCGCGAAGGCGCTGAAGGCGGGCGATTTCTTCATGCTCAGCTATTCCGGCCATGGCGGCCAGATGCCGGATGCCAATGGCGATGAGCCCGACCGCAAGGACGAGACTTGGTGCTTGTACGACGGACAGCTGATCGATGATGAGCTGTATTTCGAGCTGAGCAGCTTCGCCACCGGCGTGCGCGTGCTGGTGCTGTCGGACAGCTGCCACAGCGGCACCGTCACGCGAGCCCTACCGCCACCGCCCGCGCCACTGGGCCAGGGTGCGCGCTTGATGCCGCCCGCCGTGGCGCTGCGGGTCTACACCGCTCACCAGGCGTTTTACGACAAGCTACAGGCCGATGTGGCCAAGGCCGCGGCCGCGCGCAAGAGCGCGGTGGTTGACCCCGATGCGGCGCTGGCCCAGCTGTCGCAAGTTGGCGCGGCGGCGCATGCCACGGCCTTGGTGGGCGCCTTCAAGCCCTCGGTGCTGCTGATCTCGGGCTGCCAGGACAATCAAACCTCGATGGACGGGCTGCACAACGGCGCCTTCACCGAGAGCCTGCTCAAGGTCTGGAACCAGGGTAAGTTCAAGGGCGACTACAACTTGTTCCATCAGCGCATTCGCGCCGGTTTGCCTGCTACGCAGTCGCCCAATTTGTTTGTGCTGGGCTCTTCCGCGGCCTTCATCAAGCAAGCGCCCTTCAGCGTTTGAGGCTGTGGCATTCAGCGGCTGCATTAGACTGGCCCGATGGAAGGATATCTACTCGACTGGGCCAATCTACTGCTGCGCTGCTTGCACCTGGTGACGGTGATCGCTTGGATAGGCGCCTCGTTCTACTTTGTCTGGCTGGACAACCATCTGCTCAAACCGACCCGGCCCGACTTGCTGGCTCGCGGTGTGGATGGTGAGTTGTGGGCCGTGCACGGCGGTGGTTTCTACAACCCGCAGAAGTACATGGTGGCGCCGCCCGATCTGCCGCAGCATCTGCACTGGTTTTACTGGGAGAGCTACTGGACCTGGATGAGCGGCTTTGCGCTCTTCGTGGTGCTGTATCTCTTCAATGCCAGCAGCTTTTTGATCGACCCGCGCGTCCATGCTTGGTCGGTGCCTGCGGCAGTGGCCACGGCGCTGGGCTTTTTGGCTGCGGGCTGGTTGGTCTACGACCAGATCTGCCGCCGCTTCGGCCATGAGCGCGACGGGCAAATCGGCAATGACGGCCTGGTGCTGGGCCTGGTCGCGGTGTTTGTGGCGCTGGCGACTTGGGCCGCCTGCCAGCTGTTTGCGGGCCGCGCGGCCTTCATCATCATCGGTGCCATGATGGCCACCATGATGAGCGCCAATGTGCTGTTCTGGATCATCCCGGGCCAAAAGCAGGTCATCGCCGATATACGCGCCGGCCGCCAAGTCAATCCCATCTACGGCCAGCGCGGCAAGCAGCGCAGCGTGCACAACACCTATTTCGGCCTGCCGGTGCTCGCAGCCATGCTGAGCAATCACTACGGCATGCTTTACAGCGCGGCCTGGAATTGGGCGGTGCTGATCACCTTGATGGCCATTGGCGTGCTGGTGCGCATGTACTTCGTCAAACGGCACAAGGGCGTGAATGCTTGGGGGCTGATCGTCGCGGCGCTGGGGCTCTTAGTGGCCTTGGTGATCGCCTTGGCGCCCTCGCCGCAGATGAAAACTGAGGCCAGCGCAGCGACTGCGCCGCCCACGCAGGCCCAGGTGCAGGCGGTGCTGAGCGAACGCTGTGTGATGTGTCACAACGCGCAAATTGCGCAAAAAGGCATTCGCCTGGACACGCCCGAGGCGGTGCTGCAAAACGCCCAGGCCCTGCATCAGCAGGCGGTGGTGCTCAAGCTCATGCCGCTGAATAACGCCACCCAGATCACGGCGGACGAGCGCGATTTGCTCGGGCGCTGGTTCACCAGCCTGCCGCACTGATACCCCCTGAACAGGGCTAGGGGCCCGGCGCCGCCGCCGTGCCCGCGTTTGACTTCGCTCAAAGACAGCGGAGCGGCTTTGCCTGACAGTGTCGGTATGCACCGACTTCCAGACCCCTCAGCCGTGGAATCCTTCGTCTTGCCCGCGGCCCTGCGCAGCAAGGCGAGGCCATCACAGGCTTCGCCGCGGGCCGTTGCCGCGAGTGCGGCCAAAGCGCAGAGCGGCATCAAGGCCGAGCATTGGCTGCAACTACTGGGCGGCCAAGCTGTGGCCGACTCCGAAATGCGCGCCTTGACCGAGCTGGTGCGCTTGCGCCCGGTGGTGGCGGCCGAATCGGTGTTTCGCAGCCAAACCCGGGCCGATCATGTGATCGCGGTGCTGGACGGCGTGGTGGGCCTGGGCTCTATCGGCCCGCAAGGCCAGTTTCACCTCGAACGCAGCGCCCACGGCCCCGCCTGGCTGGACATCAGCAGCGCCTGGGTCGGCCAAGGCCATACCCAGGACGCGCAAGCCATGGGCCCGGCGCTCTTGCTGGAATTGCCGGTGAAGAGCTTGCGCCCGCTGCTGCATCGCTACCCGGATCTGCAGGACCGCTTCATGCTGGCGCTGGCGCAAACGGTGCAAAGCCTGACCGGCGCCACCCATGATCTGATGGCCAAAGATGCGCAAAAGCGCCTGATCAGCTGGTTGCTGCAACGCATGGCCGCACCGGCCGGCGAGGTGGCACTGCGCGAGCGCAAGCGGGAGCTGGCGGCGCAACTGGCCATCACGCCCGAGACGCTGTCGCGCCTGCTGCGTCAGCTGATGGCGGCGGGGCTGATTGAGGTCAAGGGCTACTCCATCAAGCTGCTCAAACTGGCCGATTTGCGCGCCCTGGCGCAAGCTTGAGTGCGGGCGCGGATTGCGCCCATCAATTCCACCCACCAATTCCGCCATTTAATTCCGCCATTTCTTGATCCGGCACCGCGTCCTCGCGCTTAGACTGTTCCTGAGGGTCAGCTGTATCGACCCGCAGCCATCCGTTCAGCCCAAGCCAGAGGAGAGCCGCCTTGAGTCAAGCCGCCGAGAAATTTTTCCAGCACAACAGCGCCCTGCCCACCATGCCCGAGGTGGCCAGCCGCTTGATTCGCAGCTTTGATGACGACAACATCAGCCTGGCAACCCTGGCCGATTTGATCGGCAAAGACGCCAGCCTGTCCGCCAAGGTGCTGCGCTTGGCCAATTCGGCCCGCTACAGCCCCTCCCACCAGATCTCAACCCTGCAAGATGCTGCGGCAGCTCTAGGCATGGAGACGCTGCGCAATCTGTCGCTGGCGGCCTGCATGGCCGGCGCCTTCCCCAAGGTCAAGGGCCTGGACCGCGGCGTGTTCTGGCGCCATGGCATCACCACGGCAGCCTATGCGCGCGTCCTGGCCAAGATGGTCAAGCTCGATGCCGAAACCGCTTACCTGGCCGGCCTGATGCTGCGCACCGGGCAGATCCTGATGGCGCTGGCCGAATCGGACAAAGTGGCCGAGGTGGAAACGCTGGCGGTGGAGCCCGGCAGCCGCTTCTCGCTGGAGCAGCACCGCTTCGATTGCACCCATGCGGATGTGACCGCCTCGCTGGCGCGCCACTGGCATTTCCCCGCCGCCATGGTGGAGGCCTTTGCCGATGCCAACACGCCGATGGAGGTGCGCCCCTTCTCGCTGATGGCGGCTGTGCTGCATATGGCCGAAGTCTTGGCCGACGCCGCGCAAAACAAGGACAACCCGACCCATGCCCTGCAAGTGGCCGTGCCGGAGTTGATCGAGCACCTGCACCTGGACCTGGCCTTTTTGGCGGCCAAGCTGGAAGCCGCTGGCGATGTGGCCAGCGATGTGGAGCAGCTACTGGGCTGAGCCTGAAGCGCTGCCCTGGGCACCCAAGGCACCCACCGCGGCCAGCACCCGCTCGGCCGTGGCCGGCGCGCACAGTTGCGGGTCGCAGCCCGCCGGCCCACAAGCGGCCACCGCATCCTTGATCGCCAACAGGGCCGCAAAGCCCAGCAGCAGCGGCGGCTCGCCCACGGCCTTGCTGCGGTGGATGCTGGCCACCGCATTGGCTTGCTCGAACAAGTTAACGCGGAAATCGAGCGGGCTGTCGTTGGCCGTGGGGATTTTGTAGGTGCTGGGCGCGTGGGTCAGCAGGGCGCCACTACTCGGGTGCCAAACCAATTCCTCGGTGGTGAGCCAGCCGACCCCTTGCACAAAGCCGCCTTCCACCTGGCCGATGTCCAGGGCCGGGTTGAGCGAGCGGCCGGCGTCATGCAGCAGGTCGGCGCGGGTGATGCGGTTCTCTCCGGTCAGGGTGTCCACCAAAACTTCCACTACCGCCGCGCCGTAGGCGAAGTAGTAGAAGGGGCGCCCCTGCAGCCGGGTCTTGTCCCATTGCAGACCTGGCGTGGTGTAGAAACCCTCGCTCCAGAGCTGCACGCGTTGCAGATAGGCCTTGGCGACCAAGTCCTTGAAGCTCAGGCTATGGCTGCCGGCGCGCACCTCATCGTTGGCGAACTCAATCACGGCGACCTCGCAGCCAAACAGTGCGGCGGCGCAAATGGCCAGGCGCTGGCGGATGGTTTGCGCGGCCTGCTGTGCGGCCTTGCCGTTCAAGTCTGTGCCGGTGGAGGCGGCGGTGGCGGAGGTGTTGGCGACTTTTTGCGTGTCGGTGGCGCTGCAGCGCACGGCGCTCAGGCTCAGGCCAAGCTCATGCGCCACCACCTGCGCGACCTTGGTGTTGAGGCCCTGGCCCATCTCGGTGCCGCCATGGTTCACCAGCACCGAGCCGTCGGTGTAGACATGCACCAGCGCACCAGCCTGGTTCAAATGCACCACGTTGAAGGAGATGCCGAACTTGACCGGTGTCAGCGCTAGGCCTTTTTTCAGCACAGCGCTGCTGGTGTTGAAGCGCGCGACCTCGGCGCGGCGGGCGTGGTAATCGCTGCTGGCCAGCAGTTGATCGGTGAGCGGCTGCAAGATGTTGTCGGCCACTGGCTGGCCGTAGGGTGTGACATCACAGCCGCCCTCGCTGCGGTAGAAATTGCGCTGCCGCACCAGCAGCGGGTCCAGGCCCAGGCTGCGGGCAACCGAGTCCAGAATCATCTCGATGGCCAGCGCCCCCTGCGGGCCGCCAAAACCGCGGAAGGCGGTATTGCTTTGCGTGTTGGTGCGGGCGCAAAAACCGTGCAGGGCGAGGTGAGGCAGCCAGTAGGCATTGTCGAAATGGCAGAGCGCGCGGGCCATCACCGGGGCCGAGAGATCGGCGCTGTGGCCGCAGTTGGCGATCAGGTCCACCTCGGCGCCGAGGATGTGGCCTTGCTCATCAAAGCCGATCTGCCAGCGGTAGTCAAAACCGTGGCGGCGGCCGGTGATCAGAAAGTCGTCGTCGCGGTCCACGCGCAGCTTGACGGGGCGCTGCAGCTGCTGCGCGGCGATGGCCGCCACACAGGCGAAGAGCGCCGACTGCGACTCCTTGCCGCCGAAGCCGCCCCCCATGCGCCGGCATTGCACCTGCACCTGATGCGCTTGCCAGCCCAGGGCATGGGCGATCAATTGCTGCATCTCGCTCGGATGCTGGGTCGAGCAATGCAGCAGCATGGCCTGCTGCTCTTGCGGCAAGGCGTAGCTGATCTGGCCTTCCAGGTAAAACTGCTCCTGCCCGCCTACCGACCAGTCGCCGCTTAAGCTGAGTGGCGCCTGCGCCAGCGCAGTGGCTGCGTCGCCCCGGCTCAGGTGCATGGGCGGCACGACATAATCGCCGGCGGCATGGGCTTGCAGCGCGTTCAAAACGGCGGGCAGGGCTTCGCAGCGGATGGCGGTCTTGGCCAGGGCTGCCGCGCGGCGCGCCAGCAAGCGGCTGCTGGCAATCACCGCGAACACCGGCTGGCCCAGATAGCGCAAGTGCTCGGCGGCCAGAATCGGGTCGTCATGGACCAGCGGGCCGCAATTGTTGTCGCCGGGGATGTCCGCCGCTGTCAGTACGGCCACCACGCCGGGCTGGCGCCGCAACAAGTCCAGGTCAATGCCCAGCAGACGGCCATGCGCGACGGGTGAAAGTCCTAGCGCGGCATGCAGCGTGCCCTGGGCTTCGGGGATGTCGTCGGTGTAGCGAGCTTCGCCAGTCACATGAAGGAGGGCGGATTCATGCGGCGGGCTAGTGCCGATCAGGCCAGAGTTGAGCGCGCGCGTCATGCTGCACCTCGTTCTTGGGCTTGCCAAACGCTCAACTCAGGCGCAGGCAGTGGCTCGTCTGGCCGCGTGGCCAGCCAGAGTTTGTGTAAAAGGTTTTGCGCCACCCGCAGGCGGTAGGTGCTGCTGGCGCGCAGATCACTCAGCGGTTGAAAGTCTTGCGCCAAGGCCTGGGCCGCGCGCTGCACGGCGGCCTCATTCCAGGCTTGACCTAGCACTGCCGCTTCGGCTCGCGCCGCGCGCTTGACGATGGCGGCCATGCCGCCGAAGGCAAAGCGGGCCTCGGTCACGCGGGCTTCGTCGTCCAGGCGCAGCGCCAGCACGGCGCAAACGGCGGAGATGTCGCTGTCATAGCGCTTGCTGATTTTGTAGGCTTGCAGTTGCAAGTCGGGCGTGGGCCTGGGCAGGTGCAGGGCCTCGACGAACTCGTCGGCGGCCAGGTCTTTTTGCTGGTAGCCGAGGTAGAAGTCTTGCAGCGGCAGGCGGCGTTGGCCGCGTTGGGCGCTGCGCAGCACGATGTCGGCGCCCAGGGCGATCAGGGCCGGAGCGCCGTCGCCGATGGGGGAGCCGTTGGCGATATTGCCGCCCAGCGTGCCGGCCTGGCGCACCGGCGGCGAGGCGAAGCGCAGCCACAGCTCGCGCAGATTGGGCGCCAGTTCGGCCAGGGCGGCCCAGGCGGCCTCCAGGCTGGCGCCGGCGCCAATCCACAAGCCGGGCCGGCCTTCGAAGGCTTGGGCTCGGATCTGCCGCAGCTCGGCGACTTGGCCGAGGTAGATGATGTCGCCCAGGTCGCGGAACTGTTTGTTGTGCCACAGGCCTATGTCGGTGCCGCCGCTGAGCAGCAGTGCTTGCGGTTTATCCGCACGCAGCTGGGCCAGTTCGGCCACGCTGCGCGGGGCGTGGAAGTGATCGCTGCGGCCTTGGGCTTGATTTTGGCTCGGCTGTGCGGGATTGGCCGCCACGTAGTGCAGGGGCGCATCGCTTTGCAGCTCTCGCAGGCCGGCGGCAATGGCGGGGCCGTCAAGGCGCTGAGCCGGCAGCTCGAACATGCGCTGGCCGGCGTCCAGAATCGGCCGGTAGCCGGTGCAGCGGCACAGATTGCCGGCCAAGTCGTCGGCCAATTGCTGGCGGCTCGGGCGGGTGCCGGCCTCGCAGTGGCGCTCCAGGCAGGCTTGCAAGCTGATCACGATGCCCGGGGTGCAGAAGCCGCATTGGCTGGCGTGGCATTCCACCATCGCTTGTTGCACGGCTTTGGGGGCGGCAGAGCTGCCCAGGTCCTCCACCGTTAGCAGGGCCTGGCCGTCCAGGCTGGGCAGGAACTGGGTGCAGGCGTTGACATTGCGCAGCTGCAACTGGCCGGCGGCATCCAGCTCACCCAGCAGCACCGTACAGGCGCCGCAGTCGCCTTCGGCGCAGCCTTCCTTGCTGCCTGTGCAATGCGCATGCTCGCGCAACCATTCCAGCACGGTGGTGGTGGGGGGCAGGTCTTGCACCGTGCGGATGGCGCCGCGGTGGAAGAAGCGAATGTTGCGGGTCGAGGTACTCATGTTTTTGCCTTGTTTGGCGGGCTTGCTCAGGCTCGAAGATATACGATGGCAGCGTATGCCATCTGAAACAACGATCAAATCCTCTTCGACCCCGCCGAATCGCTTGGCCCTGCGTGGCGATCTGCTTGACTTCAGCGCCCAGCCTGCCTGGGGTGTGCTCGATAGCCCGGCCGTGCGTTTTCAGCCCGACCACTGGTTGCTGATCGCCGATGGCCGCATCCAGGGCAGCCAGCCCGCCGAGCCCGATGAAAGCTGGCACAAGGTGGATCACAGTGGCCGGCTGATCATGCCCGGCTTTGTCGACACCCATGTGCATTGCCCGCAGCTCGATGTGATCGCCTCTTACGGCACTGAGTTGCTGGACTGGCTCAACACCTACACCTTCCCGGCCGAATGCCGCTATGCCGACCCGGCCGTGGCGCAGGCGGGCGCCGAGCGTTTTCTAGACGCCTTGCTGGCCCATGGCACAACAGCGGCGGTGGTCTTCCCCACCGTTCACAAGGTCTCGGCCGAGGCCTTGTTCGCAGCTGCAGCCGAGCGCGGCATGCGCCTAATCACCGGTAAGGTCTTGATGGACCGCCACGCGCCCGCGGCCTTGCTGGACGATGTGGCCAGTGCCGAGCGGGATTGCATCGATTTAATCGACCGCTGGCATGGCCAAGGCCCTCACGGGCGCTTGGCTTATGCGGTGACGCCGCGCTTTGCACCCACCAGCAGTGCCGCGCAACTGGCCATGGCCGGCGCACTTTGCCGTGCCGATGCGTCGCTCTATATGCAAACCCATGTGGCCGAGAACCGCGCCGAGGTGCGCTGGGTCAGCGACTTGTTCCCGCAGGCGCGCAGCTATCTCGATGTGTACGACCAGCTCGGCCTGCTTCATCCGCGCGCGGTGCTGGCGCATGGCATCTGGCTGGACGATGAAGACAGGCTGGCCCTGCAGCGGCGCGGCGCCCAGCTGGCTTTTTGCCCTTCGTCCAACCTTTTCCTGGGCAGCGGCTTGTTTGACTGGGCGGCTGCGGCGGGCACCGGCGTGCCAGTCAGTGTGGCCAGCGATGTAGGCGGCGGCACCAGTTTGAGCATGCAGCGCAATTTGCTCGATGCCTACAAGGTGCAGGCGCTGGCCGGCCAGCGTCTGAGCGCTTGGGCGGCTTTGCATGCTGCCACGCGTGGTGCCGCTGAAGGGCTGGGATTGACGCATGAGCTGGGCCACTTCGGCACCAACACGCTGGCCGATGTGTGCGTGTGGGACTGGGCATGCGGCCCGGTGGCGCAGGCGCGCGATGCGGTGGCCCAGAACTTGCATGAACGTGTGTTCGCGTGGATGTGTTTGTCGGATGAGCGCAATCTCGTCAGCAGCTACGTGGCAGGTAAAATCTCGTATCACCGCAAGACCTGACCCCCAAAGAGACCTTTGCAGCATGACCCTGCGGCTTGAACTTATCGCCATCAGCAAACAGTACCCTTCCGTGAAGGCCAATGATGGGGTGAATTTGCAGGTGCGCGCTGGCCAGATTCATGCCTTGCTGGGCGAGAACGGTGCGGGTAAGTCGACCCTGATGAAAATCGTCTACGGCGCGGTGCAGCCCGACGGCGGCGAGATTCGCTGGAATGGCAAGACGGTGCGCATCAAGAGCCCGGCCGAGGCGCGTGCCCTGGGCCTGAGCATGGTCTACCAGCACTTCTCGCTGTTCGACACCATGACGGCGGCCGAGAACGTCTGGCTGGGCCTGGATAAAAGCATCAGCCTGGCCGAGGTGACGGCGCGCATCCGTGAGGTGGCGCAGGTCTATGGCCTGGACGTTGACCCGCTGCGGCCGGTGCATACGCTGTCGGTGGGCGAGCGGCAACGGGTGGAAATCGTGCGCGCCCTGATGGGCAAGCCCGAGCTTCTAATTCTGGATGAGCCAACCTCGGTGCTAACGCCGCAGGCGGTGGAAAAGCTGTTTGCCACGCTGCGCCAGCTGGCCGCGCAGGGTTGCGCGATTCTCTACATCAGCCACAAGCTCGACGAGATCCGCGCGCTTTGCGATCACTGCACCGTGCTGCGCGCGGGCAAGGTGACGGGCGAGGTGGATCCGCGCACTCAGAGCAATGCTGAGTTGTCACGCCTGATGATTGGCAGCGAGCCGCCACCGTTGCGCGCCGCGCCCTCGGTGGCCCGCCAGCGCAGCCAGGTGCCCGCGCTGAGCCTGCGCCGCCTGAGCCTGGCCAAGGCCCAGCCTTTTGGCACCACTTTGGTGGATTTGGAATTGCAGCTGCAGCCGGGCGAGATCCTGGGTGTGGCGGGCGTGTCGGGCAACGGCCAGCAGGAAATGCTGGCGGCGCTGTCGGGCGAAGATCGCCGCGCCCAGCCCGGCGCCGTGCATTTGTTTGGTCAGGACATTGCCCGCGCCAGCGCGCGCAAGCGCCGCCTTCTGGGCTTGCACTTTGTGCCCGAGGAGCGGCTGGGGCGTGGCGCGGTGCCGGCCATGTCGCTGGCGCAGAACACTTTGCTAACGCGCAGTGACCACGTCACTCGCTGGGGTTGGCTGCGGGTGCATGCGGTGCAGCGCATGGCTGAGACGCTGATCGCTCGCTACCAAGTCAAGGCCGGTGGCGCCGGGGCGGCGGCCAGCAGCTTGTCGGGCGGCAATCTGCAGAAGTTCATTGTCGGGCGCGAGATTTCGGCCGCGCCGCGGGTGCTCATCATTGCCCAGCCGACTTGGGGGGTTGATGTGGGCGCAGCGGCGCTGATCCGCGCCGAGTTGCTCAAGCTGCGCGACGAGGGTTGCGCGGTGCTGCTGGTCAGCGAGGAGTTGGACGAATTGTTTGAGTTGAGCGATCGCCTGGTGGTGATGGCGCAAGGGCGCTTGTCGCCGGTGCTGCCGATCTCAGAGGCCAACCGCGAGTTGGTCGGCGAATGGATGAGCGGGCTTTGGCCTGAAGCCTTGCCCAGCGAAACGCGCGGAGGGGTTTTGCATGCTTAAGCTGGAAGCCCGGCCGCAACCCTCGCGCCTGATGGCGCTGTGCTCGCCTCTGATCGCGCTGGCGGTCACGGTCTTGTTGGGTGTGGGCCTGTTCATGCTATTGGGCAAAGAGCCCATGCGTGGCTTGCAAATGTTTTTTTGGGAGCCGATTCGTTCGGCCTATGCCTGGAGCGAGTTGGGGCTGAAGGCGACGCCGCTGATCCTGATCGCGCTGGGCTTGGCGCTGTGCTTTCGCAGCAATGTCTGGAATATCGGCGCCGAGGGGCAGTTCATCATTGGCGCCCTGGCTGGCGGCTGGGTGGCCATGCAGGCGGATGCTTCCAGCAGCCGCATGATTGTGCTGGCCATTCTGCTGGCAGGCGTCTTGGGAGGCATGGCTTGGGCGGCCATTACCGCCGCATTGCGGGCGCGCTTCAATGCCAATGAGATTCTGGTCAGCCTGATGCTGGTCTATGTGGCTGATTTGCTCTTGAACTACTTGGTTTACGGGCCGTGGAAGGATCCGCAGGGTTTCAATTTCCCGCAGTCCATCAGCTTTTTGGCGGTGACCAAGATTCCTAGATTGTTCGATGGCTCGCGCCTGCACATCGGCGTGTTGATTGCGGCGGCGTCGGTGCTGGGCTTGTGGCTATTCATGTTCCGCAGCTACGCAGGCTTCGCCTTGCAAGTGGGCGGCATGGCGCCGGCCGCGGCGCGCTATGCGGGCTTTTCATCGCAGCGCGCGCTGTGGACGGCGCTGCTGATTTCGGGCGGCTTGGCCGGCCTGGCCGGCGCCCTGGAAGTGGCCGGACCGCTGGGGCAACTGACGCCTTATGTGCCGGCGGGCTTCGGCTTTGCCGCCATCATCGTGGCCTTTGTGGGGCGCTTGCATCCGGTGGGCATTGTGTTTTCAGGCATCTTGATGAGCATGTTCTACATCGGTGGGGAGTTGGCGCAGTCCCGCCTGGGCCTGCCCAAGTCCATCACCGGGGTGTTCCAGGGCCTGCTGCTGTTCACCTTGCTGGCCAGCGACACCTTGATTCATTACCGCCTGCGTTGGGTGCGCCCGGCTGCGGGCCAACAGGCTTAATCAGGAGTCAGCATGGAATCGATTGCTCTCTTGATTGCTGCGGCCATGAGCGCCGGGACCTTTCTGGCGCTGGCGGCCCTGGGCCTCTTGATCAATGAACGCGCTGGCGTGGTCAATCTTGGTGCTGAAGGCATGATGTTGGTGGCGGCGGTGGCGGGCTATGCCACGGCTTTTCACACCGGCAGCGACACCTTGGCCTTCGCGGCTGGCATGGCGGCTGGGGCGCTGTTGGCGGGTTTGTTCGGCCTGCTAGTAATCTGGCTCAACACCAATCAATACGCCGCCGGTTTGGCACTGAGCCTGTTTGGTGCGGGCTTCTCGGCTTTTGTGGGCCTGGGTTACACGCAAGAGAAGCTGTCGCCCCGGCTGTCGCACCAAATTCCGGTCCTGGCGGATATTCCCTTCATCGGCCCGGCTTTCTTCAAACATCATCCCTTGGTCTACGGCACGATTGCTTTGACCTTCGGCTTGGCTTGGTTCTTGTATCGCTCGCGCTCAGGCCTGATTCTGCGCGCCGTGGGTGAGTCGCCCGAGTCGGCCCATGCCTTGGGCTACCCGGTGCGCCGCCTGCGCTTGGCGGCGGTGATGGCTGGCGGTGCTTTGTGCGGCTTGGCTGGTGCCTATGTCTCGGTCATCTACACGCCGCTGTGGGTGGAAGGCATGATTGCCGGCAAGGGCTGGATCGCGCTGGCGTTGACTACCTTCGCTACCTGGCGGCCGGCGCGCGTCTTGTTGGGCGCCTATCTGTTTGGCTTTGTCACCATGTTGCAGTTCTATCTGCAAGGTCAGGGCATGCAAATTGCTAGCCAGTTCCTCAGCATGCTGCCTTATCTGGCCACCATCACCGTGCTGGTGCTGATTTCCAGCAATGCCAATTTCATCCGGGCGAATATGCCGGCCTCACTGGGCAAGCCCTTCTTCCCGGGTTCCTGATTGCCCTCATTCCTCCGCAACCTTGTTGCTCATTTTTTGGAGATGCCATGAATCAAGACAAGCGCAGACACCTGCTCAAACTGGGTGCCTGGACAAGTTTGGCCGCCACGGCCGCCTTGCTGGGCTGTGGCAAGAAGGAGGAGGCTGCAGCGCCGGCCGCTCCCGCATCCGCCGCCAGCGCCGCTGACGCAGCCGCCAAGCCCCAGCCTTTGAAGATCGCTTTTGCCTACGTCGGCCCGGTGGGTGACGGCGGCTGGACCTTCGCGCACGACAACGCACGCAAGGCCCTGGACAAAGAATTTGGCGACCGTATCGTCACCAGCATCGTTGAGAAGGTGCCCGAGGCGGCCGACGCCGAGCGCGTCTTCCGCGATATGGTGGGTCAGGATGCCAAACTCATTTTTGGCACCACTTACGGCTATATGGAACCCATGCTCAAGGTGGCCCAGGACAGCCCCGGGGTGAAGTTTGAGCATGCCACCGGCTATAAGCAGGCCGGCAATATGCGCACCTACGACGCACGCACCTACGAGGGCGCGTACATGGCTGGCGTGATCGCCGGACGCATGAGCAAGACCGGGACGCTGGGTGTGGTCGGTTCCATCCCAATTCCCGAAGTGATCCGCAATATCAACAGCTTCACCCTCGGCGCGCAGACCGGCAACCCAAAGATCAAGGTCAAAGTGGTGTGGGTCAACAAGTGGTTCGACCCACCGCAAGAATCGGAAGCGGCGCAGACCCTGATCAATGGTGGCGCCGACGTCTTGATGCAAAACACCGACTCCAGCGCCGTGCTGCAGACGGCCGAGAAGAACGGCAAGCTGGCCTTCGGCTGGGATTCCGATATGAGCGGCTACGGCCCCAAGGCTCACCTGGGTTCTGCCGTCATCAATTGGGCACCGTACTACATCGCCAGCGTGCGTGAAGTGCTGGACGGCAAGTGGACAGCCGGCCCAGGCAAGCATGCCTGGTGGGGCGTCAAAGAGGGGGCCATCGATCTGGTCTCGATCTCTGACAAAGTGCCGGCAGAAGCCAAGGCCGAGCTGGACAAGGTCAAGGCCGGTCTCAAGGACGGCAGCTTCGCGATCTGGAAGGGCCCCTTGCTGGCGCAAGACGGCAAGGAGGTGCTGAAGGCCGGCGATGTGGCCGACGACAAGTTCCTCTCCGGCATCAACTTCTACGTCAAGGGCGTGGAAGGCAATTTGCCAGGCGCCAAATAAGGCTTCGGCCTAGTTGAAAGCAGAGTGGCGCCAACTTGGCGCCGCACAAACAAAAAAGCAGCCCGTCAAGGCTGCTTTTTTTATTCAGGCTTTACAAATCAAACACTGCGACGGCGGCGTGCCAAGAAACCAAACACGCCCAAGCCGGCCAGCAGCAGGGAGTAAGACGATGGCTCCGGAACCGCTGTGGTGAAGGTTGTCGAACCGTCCACCTTAAGCAGCATGTCATTGTTGCCGACCGCATAGGTGGGGAACAAATCGCCAAAATTATTGGACGAGTTGTTGTGGAAGGACGTGGTGGCCGAGGTGCCCACCGGCAGGCTCTGGTTGGACGAGAAGTTCATGCCAGTGACGGGACCCGTGCTGCTGGTCAGGTAGTTACCATCCACGGCACCGACCACTTTGAAGTCGAAGGCCGCAGAGCCAATACCCGTACCGACGGTGGGTGAGAAGAACGAGGAAACACCGCCGGGCGTCACATTGAACATGCCGAACAAATGACCATCGTCAAAGCCCTTGCCCGATGCGGTATCTGACTTGAAGCCGCCTTCCGCCAAGCTGTCGTAGTACAGGCCAGCGGAGCCGCCGATGGTCTTGAATGTTGCCACGAAGCCTGAGCCAACCGCGGTCACGCTCGTCACCTGCAGCTGAACATGGGCTGCGACAGTGACTTCATAGCCGCCAGCGGCAAAGCTGCCATTCAGTGTGGGCGAAAGCGCGCCGGTGAAGCTCACGACATTGGCCTGATACAGGTAGTCCTGAATAGCGCCGACAACGGGTACTGCTGAGCCGACACCCTTCAAAACGCCGCTGCCCGTCTCGTTTTCGTCAAAAGCCGTGATGCCGGAGGCCAGCGTATTGCCGAGGCCGTCCTTGACGGTCACGGTTGCGAACGCACTCGCAGCCAGGGCGGACGTGACACCAGCAAGCGCCAGGGCACGAACCAAATGAGTCAATCTAGACATGTTTACTACTCCCGAAAACCAATGACAGCCGAAGGTGCCGTTCAGGTCATGACTGAGACAAACGGCAGACAAATAGACAGACCAGGGCGATAGCGCCACTCGCCTAGCGTTTCAGCGCCTCAACTAAGCCGCTCCCACAACGGTAGCGGTCCAGTGATGAATTGATTATGACGAAGCCTAGAAAAAAACGGTCACCTGATGGCCCTTGAAACAAGGGGGCGTGTAAACCCTTGGTGATAACCCTAGTTAACCCTAGCTTAGTAAGGCATCAGCCTTCGGCGATTCGCTTGGCCAGGTGCGCCAAGGCTTCTTCGACCTGATCGACCAGAACCAAGCACAAATCGCCTGGCTGCAATCTGGCCAAAGCCTTGTCGATGGCGATGAACTCGCCCCGAATTTCGTCGATATGGCTGGTGCGGCTGGCACCTTCCAGGCCTTGGCGCAAGAGCGCCAGCACCTCGCCGTCTTGGCGGCCGCGTTGGCAGGCGTCCTCAAACAGGAGCACGTCGTCAAAGGCTGCACCGAGGATGACGGTTTGTTCTCGGATGTCTTCGTCGCGGCGGTCTCCGGCGCCGCTGATCACGACCGAGCGGCGTTTGCCCGGCAGGGCTGCAACGGCCGAGACCAGGGCGCGCATCGCGTCGGCGTTATGGCCGTAATCGGCAATCACGGTGGCACCGCGATAGTCCATCACATTGAAGCGGCCGGGGGCGTTGTCGGCGTCATTGGCGAAGCTGGCCACGCCGCGGCGCACGGTGTCCCAGTCCAGGCCGATGCCCCAGGCTGCTGCCACCGAGGCCATGGCGTTCTCGACCTGGAAGCCGATGGCGCCGTTGCGGGTGATGGGGATTTCGCGCAGTGGGATGCTTTCACGCCAGCTGCCTTGGGCGGCCACCAGCATGTCGCCGTCGATGTAGACGCAGCGCTTGCCTTGCGCGCGGTGAGTCGCCATCAAGGGATGATGCCGGTCAGCGGCGAAGTAAATCACTTGGCCGGGGCAGGTTGCGGCCATGCCGGCGACGATAGGGTCAGCGGCGTTGAGCACCGCGAAACCGGTGGGTGCAACGTTCTGCACGATGACGCGCTTGACCAAGGCCAGCTCCTCGACGGTGTTGAGGAAGTTCATGCCCAGGTGGTCGCCGGCGCCGAGATTGGTGACGACGGCGACTTGGCAGCGGTCAAAGCCTAGGCCTTCGCGCAGCACGCCGCCACGCGCGGTTTCAAACACGGCGGCCTCGACGTCGGGATGCATCAGCACATTGCGTGCGCTCTTAGGGCCGGAGCAATCACCGCTGTCGATCTGGCGGCCGTCCACATAGACGCCGTCGGTATTGGTCATGCCGACCTTCAGGCCACAGGTGGCGAAGAGGTGGGCAATCAGGCGGGATGTCGTCGTCTTGCCGTTGGTGCCGGTGACGGCCACCACCGGAATGCGGCCATCTTCACTCTTGTGGCCATGGCCGTAGAGGTGGGCAATGATGGCCTCGCCAACATTGCGGCCCTTGCCGTAGCTGGGGCTCAAGTGCATGCGCAGGCCGGGGGCGGCGTTGACCTCGACGATGCCGCCGCTTTGCTCTTCCAGCGGGCGCAGCACGCCTTCGGCCACCACGTCCACGCCGCAGACATGCAGGCCCACGACTTGGGCTGCGGCAATCGCGCGGGCGGCCACTTCGGGGTGCACATCGTCTGTCACATCGGTGGCGGTGCCGCCGGTGGACAAATTGGCGTTATTGCGCAAGATGACGCGGCGGCCCTTCTCAGGCACCGACTCGGGGGTCAGGTCTTGCTGCACCAGGCGCGCCACGGCGATGTCGTCGAAGCGAATCTTGGTCAGCGAGGTGGCGTGGCCATCGCCGCGCTTGGGGTCGGCATTGACCTTGTCCACCAATTGCTTGACGGTCAGTTCGCCGTCGCCGATCACATGCGGTGGGTCGCGGCGGGCGGCGGCGACCAGCTTGTCGCCGATCACCAGCAGGCGGTAGTCACTGCCGGGCAGGAATTTCTCCACCATCACGGTGCCGATTTCATCGGCCGCCTTGTAGGCGATTTCCATGTGTTCGCGGGTGACGACGTTGACCGTCACGCCCTTGCCCTGGTTACCGTCTTGCGGCTTCACCACGACGGGCAGGCCCACGTCCAGCGCCACTTGCCAGGCTTCATCCACCGAATGCACCGGGCTGCCGATGGGCACCGGTACGCCGGCCGATTGCAGCAAGCGCTTGGTGAGGTCTTTATCTTGTGCAATGGACTCGGAGACGGCGCTGGTGGCGTCCACCTCCGCGGCCCAGATGCGGCGCTGCTTGGCACCCCAACCAAACTGCACCAAGCTGCCTTGGGTCAGGCGGCGATAAGGCACGCCACGGGCCACGGCCGCGTTGACGATGGAACCGGTGCTTGGTCCCATGCGCACATCTTCATCCAGATCGCGCAGTTCCTTGAGCGCAGCATCGGCATCAAAGGCAGTGCCGTCCAGTGCAGCGGCGATCAGCTTGCGCGCGTAGTCAAAGGCCAGCTTGCCGACGTCTTCTTCGCTGTACTCCACCACGACTTGGTAGCTGCCGGGCTCGGAGGTGACGTGGGTGTGGCTGAAGGTGACCGGGCAACCGGCCTGGGCTTGCAGGGCCAGGGTGGCTTGTTCCAGCACATGGGCCAGCGAGATCGGCGTGCGCGTGGCGCTGGCCGGACGCAGGGCGCCAATGCGGGGGAACAGGGCGCGCAGCCGGGCTTCGAACTCGGGCAGGGCGGCGATTGATTGCTCTTGCGGCTGGCAATGCACAACAGCCTCGATGGCCGTATGGCGGCTCCACATATTGGGGCCACGCAGTGCACGGGTGCGAGAGACTTCCATGGTTTGCTGTCTTTCGAATCTGGAAAAAAAGGGGATCGCTAACGAGGCCGGGTGTGATCAGGCGTGCAAGTCAGGAACAAAAGTGTCCAGGCCGGCGGAAATCAACTCGGGCGAAATATTCATGGCCCAGCCGGTGGCCACGGCGGCCAGCACAACGCTGCTATCCAACTCGGCCGTCGCGGCGGCAGGCGTCGCTGCAAAGCGGCGCAGCAAGGCCTCGACATTGGCGCCCAGGGTTTCCGATTGGCCCTGCGCCAGCATGGCGGCACCACCTTGCAAGAAGACAGCCCGGCCACCCTTGGCGCGGTGCTCCTGCAAGGCCGGCAGCTGAGCATCTTCGGCGTACAAAATGACCTCGCCGTCGCACAGTTCCATCATGTCCAGCAGGCGCGGCTCGGCGGCGTTCAAGACGGCCGCACCTTCGCTCAGCACCACATCGATCTGGGTGCGCATGACCTTGAAGAGCTGATCTTCGGTCTGCACGTCAAAGTCGCCCAGGGCGGCGATGCCGCCCATATCCGTGACCACGCCCACATGGCAGCGGTCATAGGCCAGGCCGTCGCGCAAGACGGATTCGGCGCTGTTTTCGATCACCACGGCGTCGACGCCGCGGTTCATCAGCAAGCGGTGCGAGGCGTCCCAGCGCGCGCTGTTCTTGCGTTCGACCCGGCGTGTACCCAGGAACAAGCCATCGCGGCAGGCCAGGCCGACATGGCGACCGTTGAGGTGCAGCAGCCAGGCCACCAGGCGGGAAATGGTGTGGGTGCCGCGCGAGCCGGCGATGCCCACAACGGGAATTCGGCCGGTTTCATCGTCGGCAAACAAATGGTCGATGATGGCCTGGCCCACCGGCTGGGGCATGCCTTCGGCGGGCTTCAGGTGCATCAGCAGGCCTGGGCCGGCATTGACTTCGACGATGGCGCCGCCTTGCTCCTGCAAGGGGCGGCTGATGTCCTGAGCCACGACGTCGATGCCGGCAATGTCCAGGCCAATCACGCGGGCAGCCAGGGCCACGGTATGGGCCACTTCGGGGTGAACCAGATCGGTGCAGTCGATGGCGACATTGCCGTTGCGCTGGATCAGCACTTGGCGGCCGGATTCGGGCACCGCCTCAATACTCAGACCTTGGCGCTCCAGATCCAGCAGGATCACCGCATCTTCCAGTGGATTGATGCGGTTGAGCGGGAATTCTTCGGTCAGGCCGCGGCGCGGGTCGGTGTTGATTTGCGAGTCGATCAGTTGGCCCACGGTCTGCGTGCCGTCGCCGATCACAAAAGCGATGTCGCCGCGGGCGGCGGCCACCACCTTGCCGCCCACCACCAGCAGGCGGTGTTCGTTGCCGGGGATATAGCTTTCCACCAGCACTTCGCTGCCGTGTTCTTCGGCCAGCTTGAATGCGGCGTAGACGTCTTCGCGCTTCTTCAGGTCCAGGGTGACACCGCGGCCGTGGTTGCCGTCGGATGGTTTGACCACCACCGGCAAGCCCAGGTCAACGGCTGCTTCCCAGGCGGCTTCGGCCGACTTCACCGCGACACCGGCGGGCACCGGCACGCCGCAGGACTTCAGCAGGGTCTTGGTCAGATCCTTGTCGCCGGCAATGCCTTCGGCGATGGCGCTGGTCATATCCGTCTCAGCCGTCCAGATGCGGCGTTGGCGGGCACCATGGCCCAGCTGCACCAGATTGCCGTCATTGAGGCGGATATGCGGGATGCGGCGGTCGGTGGCGGCGGCAACGATGGCGGCCGTCGAGGGGCCGAGGTAGCAGTCGTCGAGCTTGTCGCGCACCCGGGCCACGGCGGCGTCCACGTCAAAGGCTTGGTCGTTGATGGCGGCCATCAACAAGGCATGGCCCTCGGCCAGGGCGCTGCGGGCCACTTGCTCGTCACGGGCGCGGAACACCATGCGGTAAACGCCGCGCTGGCTGGTGCTGCGGGTTTGGCCAAAACCGGTGGGCATGCCCGCCAGGTTCAAGAGCTCGATCACCACATGCTCCAGCACATGGCCGCACCAGGTGCCTTCCACCAGGCGCTGCAGAAAACCGCCGCGTTCGCCCACGCCGCAATGGTGTTCGATTAGGGCCGGCAGGGCCTTGGTCAGGCGCTCGGTGAAGCCGGGCAGCAGATTGCTGGGGTAGTCCTCCAGCTCGCCCAGGTCCAGCCAGACCTCCAGCACGGGACGGTAGGTCCACATATTGGGCCCGCGCAAATAATTGATGCGCTGCAGCTTGATGTCTTCTTTCTTGCTCATGGATGGCATGGACTGATGAGGGGGAGGGGAATTTTTGCGGGTATCGCGGCAGGGCATCATTGTGCGCCCTTTGGCAAGCGTCAAGGCTGACAGCGGCTTACAAGGCGCCCAAGTGACTGTTTGCTTTTGTCCACTTGCGCTGCAGCCCGAGCGCAAGAATTGCTGCGGAAAGTGGTGAGGGGCGGCGCATGAGTGAAAATCTCACTCCAAACAACGCCAGGTGGCTTTTTAAAGACCTTGGCTCAAAAACACAATGCAGCATCATCATCCTGTTGTCGTCGACGCTTCTGTTCAGCACCCCCAGTGGGCCGCTTTGCAATCACGCCTGTTAACGAATGAGAACGTTCAAGCCCAGCTGGAGGTTGACCTCGACTCGCGGATGCAGTTTGCCAGCGGCCTGTTGGCGCTGACGAATCAGCGTTTGCTGGCCTGGGATCCGGCCACGGCGGTGTGGAGCGAGTGGGCGCTGACCCCGGGCATGGAAATGCGCATCAGCGACCATGCCGGCATTGGCAGTCTGGAGCTGATTGAAGGTGCGCAACGCTTGGCGCAATGGCGCTTCACCCTGCAGATCAATCTGCAAGCCCAGCGCTGGCAAGAAGCGTTTGAGAACCGCGCCGTGGTCGGCGAGGGCTCGGCCGAGGACTTGGAGTTCTGCCCCAGCTGCAAGGCGCCGCTGCCACCCGAGAGCGAAGAGTGCCCCACTTGTGCGCGTGAGCTGCATACGCCGCCGTCCACCTGGGTGCTGCTGCGCCTGTGGCAATTCGCTCGCCCCTACCAGGGCCAGCTGTTGCTGGGCTTCTTGCTGATGTTGGGCGCCACGGGCGCCACCTTGGTGGGCCCTTATCTCTATCGGCCGCTGATGGACGAGGTGTTGATCCCCTTTCAGGCCGGGCAGAAGATTGATCCTTGGCTGGTGACTTTCTATTTGAGCGGCTTGTTTGGTGCCGGCCTGGTGTCCTGGCTGCTCGGCTGGGCCAAGACCTATATCTTGGCCTTGGTGTCGGAGCGCATTGCGGCCGATCTGCGCACCCATACCTTTGAGCATCTGCTGTCGCTGTCGCTGGAGTATTTCGGCAATAAGCGCACCGGTGACTTGATGTCGCGCATCGGCTCGGAGACCGACCGCATCAGCGTGTTCTTGTCCCTGCATGCGTTGGACTTCATCACCGATGTGCTGATGCTGACCATGACGGCGGTGATTTTGTTCTCCATCAACCATTGGCTGGCCCTGGCCACCTTGGTGCCGCTGCCCTTCATTGCCTGGATGATCCATCTGGTGCGTGACCGCCTGCGCACCGGTTTCGAGAAGATCGACCGCGTCTGGGGTGAGGTGACTTCGGTGCTGGCCGACACCATTCCTGGCATCCGCGTGGTCAAGGCCTTTGCGCAAGAAAGCCGCGAAGCCAAGCGCTTCAAGGACGCCAACGACAACAACCTCAAGGTCAACGACAAGCTCAACAAGACCTGGAGCTTGTTCACCCCCACGGTGTCACTGCTGACCGAAATGGGCTTGCTGGTGGTTTGGGCCTACGGCATCTACCTGATCTCGCATCAAGACATCACGGTGGGTGTGCTGACCTCGTTCTTGGCCTATATCGGCCGCTTCTACGGCCGCATGGACTCGATGAGCCGCATCGTCTCGGTGACGCAAAAGGCCGCCGCCGGCGCCAAGCGCATCTTTGACATCCTGGACCATCAATCCAATGTGCCCGAACCCACCCACCCGGTGGAAATGAACAAGGTGCAGGGCGGCTTGCAAATCGATGACATCGGCTTCCGCTACGGCAACCGGGCCGTGATTCGGGGCCTGACGCTGGAGATCAAGCCCGGGGAAATGATCGGCTTGGTGGGCCATAGCGGCTCGGGCAAGAGCACGCTGGTGAACCTGATCTGCCGCTTCTACGACGTGACCGAAGGTGGAATCCGTGTGGATGGCGTCGACCTGCGCCGCATCCGCGTGGCTGACTATCGCCGCCACATCGGCCTGGTGTTGCAAGAACCTTTCCTGTTCTTCGGCACCATTGCCGAGAACATCGCCTACGGCAAGCCCGACGCTACACGCGAAGAAATCGTGGCCGCGGCACGCGCCGCACATGCGCATGAATTCATCCTGCGCCTGCCGCAGGGCTATGACTCGCTGGTGGGTGAGCGGGGTCAGGGCTTGTCAGGCGGGGAGCGCCAACGCATCTCGATCGCCCGCGCGCTGCTGATCGACCCGCGCATCCTGATCCTCGACGAAGCCACCTCCTCGGTGGACACCGAGACCGAAAAGGAAATTCAGAAGGCGCTGGATAACCTGGTGCAAGGCCGCACCACCATCGCCATCGCCCACCGCTTGTCCACGTTGCGCAAGGCGGATCGTCTGGTGGTGATGGATCGCGGCCAGGTGGTTGAAGTTGGGCCGCACGACGAGTTGATGGAAAAGCGCGGCCACTACTGGCGCTTGTATGAGGCGCAGGCGCGCCGGGTGGATGCGGAAGAAACCGTGCCCCTGCTGCCGCCTAATCTGTCCGCCCACACCCTCAACGCCTGAGCGAGCGCCGCCACCATGACAACAACGACATATCAAAAGCTGGAGCGCAACGCCCTGGGCCGGCTGGTGCTGACCGATGAGGCGGGCCAGCGTCACGAGGCCGTGGTGCCGGTGCGCGCGCACCCCATCTCAGCCCCTGACGAAGGCGTTTCGCTGGTGGGTCAGGACGGGCATGAGCTGCTGTGGGTCAACCGCCTCAGCGACCTGCCCGCGCCGGAGCGCGAATTGCTTGAGTCTGAGCTGGCCAGCCGCGACTTCATGCCCAGCGTGCTGAGCATCAAGAAGGTGTCGACCTTCTCAACGCCCAGCCAGTGGACGGTGGAAACCGACCGCGGCGAAACCCAATTCATCCTGCGCACCGAAGAGGACATCCGCCGCCTGGGCGAAGGCCGCCTCTTGATCGCCAGCAGCCATGGCCTGCAACTGCTGGTGCCGGACCGCTTTGCGCTGGACAAGGGCTCGAAGAAGATTCTGGAACGATTCCTATAACTTTGAGTGACAGACCGCCCGAGCGAGCGCAGCGAGCGAGTAGCTCTGAGGCTGCACAGCTAAGCCGGAAGGCTTGGCTCGGCTGCCGAAGGACTTGCCGCGATACCAGCGGCAAGGCTGTCTCCAACTGTTTGAGCGGGTTTGTGAGTGACAGACCGCCCGAGTGAGCACAGCGAGCGAGTAGCTCTGAGGCTGCACAGCCAAGCCGGAAGGCTTGGCTCGGCTGCCGAAGGACTTGCCGCGATACCAGCGGCAAGGCTGTCACCAACTG